>NZ_QKYN01000180.1 GCF_003258295.1 Streptacidiphilus pinicola
GCGGTCACCAGCGCGCCGAGCGCGGAGCAGACGGTGAGCCAGCCCGGCACGGTGAGCCGGCGGCCGGCGAGCGGGGTGAGCGCGGCGGCAGTGAAGTAGCCGGCGGCGGACGCGCCGAGCGCGGTCCCCAGCCAACGCAGGCCGCCGGACTGGTCGCTGGGCGCGGCGAAGGTGTTGCGGCAGAGCATCAGCAGCACCACCAGCAGCAGCCCGTAGCAGAACCTGAGAACCGTTACCGCGCCCAGCGCCCGGGCGGCCGGGCGGCAGTCGTGGACCAGGTGCCGGAACCCGTCGATCAGCCCGTGGGCCGTCGAGGCGACGGCGCTGCCGAGCCCCGCCTCGACGGCGGCCTCCCGCTGCTTGCTGTCAGGCCCGAGGGAGTCCCTGCCGAGCGTTCCCGCGACCAGCGCCGAGGCGGCGTAGCCGAAGCCGGCGAGGGCCACCAGCAGCGCGTTGCTGGCCGCGCCCGCGGGTAGCGCGAGGCGGACCAGGAAGGCGCCGCCGCCGCCGACCGTGGCGGCCAGCGTCCCGGCCGTGGGCGCAAGGGAGTTGGCGGCGATCAGCAGCTCGTCGGTGACCACGTGCGGCAGCGCGGCCGAGAGGCCGGCGAGCACGAACCGGTTGATGCCGGTGACCAGCAGTGCGGCGGTGAAGAAGACCCAGGTGGGCGCGTGCGCGGCCACGAGCGCGGCGGTGGCGAGGCAGAGGCACAGCCGCAGCATGTTCCCCTTCACCAGCACCTGTCGGCGGCGCCAGCGGTCCAGGAAGACTCCGGCGAAGGGGCCGATCAGGCAGAAGGGCAGCAGCAGCACCGCGAAGGCGGACGCGATGGCGGCCGGACTGGGCTGCCGCTCGGGCGAGAACACCACGTACGCGGCGAGCGCGGCCTGGAACGCTCCGTCGGCCAGCTGCGACAGCAGACGGGTGGCCAGCAGCCGCCGGAAGCCACGCAGCCGCAGCAGCGCACGCGGAAAGGGGGTCGTCGCCACCGGCCAAGCGTGGCACGCGCGGGGAGCGCTTGCACGCAACCTTCAGCAAGATCGCCAACTGTTTCACGTGCAGCAGTTCACGATCTTGGGAAGCGCGCGCTCCACAGCGGGAAGCCCGAAAGCGAGCGCCCCCGCCAGCCGGATGGCGGGCGGGGGCGTCAGCGGTGCAACAGGGGTGGCGCGTCAGCGCTCGACCTCGCCGCGGATGAACTTCTCGACGTTCTCCTTGGCCTCGTCGTCGAAGTACTGGACCGGCGGGGACTTCATGAAGTACGAGGACGCCGACAGGATCGGGCCACCGATGCCGCGGTCCTTGGCGATCTTCGCCGCGCGCACGGCGTCGATGATGACACCGGCGGAGTTCGGGGAGTCCCAGACCTCGAGCTTGTACTCCAGGTTCAGCGGAACGTCACCGAAGGCGCGACCCTCGAGGCGGACGTAGGCCCACTTGCGGTCGTCGAGCCACGCGACGTAGTCGGACGGGCCGATGTGGACGTTCTTGGCGCCCAGCTCACGGTCGCGGATCTGCGAGGTGACGGCCTGCGTCTTGGAGATCTTCTTGGACTCCAGGCGCTCGCGCTCGAGCATGTTCTTGAAGTCCATGTTGCCGCCGACGTTCAGCTGCATGGTGCGCTCGAGGATGACACCGCGGTCCTCGAAGAGCTTCGCCATCACGCGGTGCGTGATGGTCGCGCCGACCTGGGACTTGATGTCGTCACCGACGATCGGCACGCCGGCCTCGGTGAACTTGTCCGCCCACTCCTTGGTGCCGGCGATGAAGACCGGGAGGGCGTTGACGAAGGCGACCTTGGCGTCGATCGCGCACTGCGCGTAGAACTTCGCCGCGTCCTCGGAGCCGACGGGCAGGTAGCACACCAGGACGTCGACCTGGCGGTCCTTGAGGACCTGGACCACGTCGACGGGCTCGTCGGTCGACTCCTGGATGGTCTCCAGGTAGTACTTGCCGAGGCCGTCGAGGGTGTGGCCACGCTGGACCTGGACACCGGTGGTCGGCACGTCGCAGATCTTGATGGTGTTGTTCTCGGAGGCGCCGATCGCGTCCGCCAGGTCGAGGCCGACCTTCTTGGCGTCCACGTCGAACGCGGCCACGAACTCCACGTCCTTGACGTGGTAGTCACCGAACTGCACGTGCATGAGGCCCGGCACGCGGCTGTTCGGGTCGGCGTCCTTGTAGTACTCGACACCCTGCACCAGGGAAGCGGCGCAGTTGCCGACTCCCACGATGGCTACGCGAACCGAACTCATTCCGGTTGCTCCTTGTTGCTCGTGAGACTCGCGCTACGGCGGGAATCTCTGCCTTCGTCAATGCGGTACGTCTTAGGTCATGCGGTAGGTCGCTGCCGATCGCCGGCGCTCCCCCGGCCGCCCGCATGCTGCTACTGCTGGTCGCCGCCGCCCGGTGGAGCCGGGACGCGGCCGCCGCGGTTCGCGCGCTCGGTCTCGATCAGCTCGTTGAGCCAACGGACCTCGCGCTCGACCGACTCCAGGCCGTGGCGCTGCAGTTCGAGGGTGTAAGCGTCCAAGCGCTCGCGGGTGCGGGCCAGTGAGGCCCGCATCCTCTCCAGGCGTTCCTCCAGCCGGTTCCGGCGACCTTCGAGCACGCGCATGCGCACGGCACGGTCGGTCTGGCCGAAGAAGGCGAAGTGCACGCCGAAGTGCTCGTCCTCCCAGGCATCGGGACCGGAGTCGGCCAGCAGCTCCTCGAAGCGCTGCTTGCCCTCGCCGGTCAGCCGGTAGACGATCTTCGATCGCTTGCCGTTCAGGGCGGTTGCGGGGATGTACTCGGCGTCGGGGTTGTCCTCGACCAGGTAGCCCTGGGCCACGAGGCCCTTCAGGCAGGGGTAGAGCGTGCCGTAGGAGAAGGCACGGAACGAGCCGAGCAGCACGTTGAGCCGCTTGCGCAGCTCGTAACCGTGCATGGGTGAGTCGTGCAGCAGACCGAGGACGGCGAACTCCAGAATGCCCGAGCGCCTGCTCATGTTCCGGCTTCGCCTCCTTCTCCGTCTGTCCGCGGTGTACGACCCGGTCCCGCTGTCGTCATCACGAGTATGCCACTGCGATGTATCGAACCGATACATCGAGACGATATGCCGCCAGTGTGGCGGCGGCAAGAGGGCCTCCAGGTGGCGCGTGGTGGCAGGCCTCACAGTTGTTGGTTTCGCATAAGGAGAGACCGTGGAGGCCCGGGGAAGTGACGGTTCTGTGTCGCCCGAACGGGAGTTTGGGCGACCTTTGATAAGGATCTGTGGTCGATATGTCCCAAATAGGAATTGACGCCCGATTAGGGCCCTTCCCAGGCTGCGTACTCTGTCGCCTATGCAGAATGCCGCCGGGACCAACGGGAACCACAGGAGCCCCAGTGGCGTCCCCGTCCTTGGCGGACTCTGGCCTCTTCGGCCCGCGTCGCCATGGGGGATCAGGACCACCGCCTTCAGGCAGCCGCAGCGCAGCCTTCAGTCCGAGGAATAGCTGGAAGCAGCATGAGCGAACACCGGCGTAGAACGCCGCAGTCGCAGCAGCCGCAGAACGGCGGCCGCCGACCTGTGGGCCCGACCCCTTCGGGGCGCGGCCCCAGTGGTGGCGCCCGCCCGAACGACGGCCTGCCACCGCGCCGCACGGCCCGCCCGCAGCCGGGCGGGGGCACCGCCTCCCACGGCATGGGCTCTCCCACCGGCGGCACCGCGGCCCAGCCGCGGCTGACCCGCGCGGAGATGCGCCGCGCCGGCGGTGGTGGAGGCGGTGGCGGCGGCGGAGGCCGCCGCGCCGGCGGCCAACAGCCCCCACGGGGCCCGAAGCCGAAGCGTTTCATCGACTACCCGCGCTGGGGCAAGTCCGGCGTCCGCCGCTGGCTGCCCTCGTGGAAGCTCGTGACGAGCTGCTTCCTCTTCGTGTTCGCCTGCCTGACGGCGGGCCTCGGGTACGCCTACGCGCACGTCGGCATTCCCGACCCGAACGCGCAGAGCCTGAAGCAGGGCAACATCTTCTACTGGGACGACGGCAAGACCGTCATGGCCCGGACCGGTTTCAACCGGCAGAACGTGCAGATCGGCGAAGTCCCGCAGGACGTCCAGCACGACTTCTTCGCGGCCGAGGACGAGACGTTCCAGACGAACAGCGGTGTGGACCCGATGTCCATCCTGCGTGCCGTCAAGAACATGGCGACCGGCGGCAGCGTCCAGTCCGGTTCGACCATCACGCAGCAGTTCGTCAAGAACGTCTATCTGAACAGCGCTCAGACGGCCACACGTAAGTTGAGCGAGATCCTCATCTCGATAAAGATCGCCAAGGGCGGCATGTCCAAGCAGGACGTGCTCCAGGGGTATCTGAACACCAACTACTACGGTCGCGGCGCCTACGGCATCGAGGCGGCGGCCGAGGCCTACTACGGCGAGCACGCCTCGCAACTGACGGTCACGCAGGGCGCGTTCATCGCGGCCACGGTCAACGAGCCCAGCACCATGCAGAACGTGGACGCCGACTCGTCTGCCCTGCAGCGTGCGACGGGCCGTTGGCAGTACGTGCTGAACCGCATGGTCGTCAACAAGTGGATGACGCAGGCCGACCACGATGCGGCATTCAAGGCGGGCTTCCCGAAGCCCAAGCCGTGGACGCCGAACCAGTCGTTGACGGGCCAGACCGGTTACTTGGTCGAGCTCGCGCAGAACTACGCGGAGCAGCACTCCGGCGGCAACCTGACCGACGAGAAGCTGGCTCAGGGCGGCTACAGCATCTACACGACCTTCAACCAGAAGAAGGTCAACGAGCTCGTCGCCTCCGTCGCCAAGATGAAGGCGAAGAACATCGACCCGAAGAAGCGGACGGCCGACAAGGACGTCCAGGTCGGTGCCGCCTCGATCAACCCGGGGACCGGTGCGATCGTCGCGATCTACGGTGGCGACGGCGAGGACAAGGGTCACTACGTCGACAACGCGAACACCTTGGGTGTGCCGGTCGGTTCGACGTTCAAACCGATCGTGCTGGCGTCCGCCATGCAGAACGGTGCGGTCACCTCTCCGGGCGCTGCCGTGACGCCCATCACGCCAGACAGCAAGTACAACGCGGACGACTGTCTGAAGATCCATGACCAGAAGGGCAACTTCCTGCAGGACAAGTCGGGCACCTCGGCCTGCAAGGAGCCCGACGGTCTGCTGCACCAGGCCAACGACAGCACGACCATGTACGGGTACAAGACGCTGCGCTTCGCGATGGAGAACTCCATCAATACGCCGTACGTGCAGCTCGGTGAGGACGTCGGCTACGGCAACGTCCAGAAGACGGCCGAAAGCCTCGGTCTCGACAACAAGTCGCTGCAGTACGACACCGCCGGCTTCTACATCGGTACCTCGACGCCAAGTGCCATCCGCATGGCCGACGTCTACGCGACCTTCGCCAACCAGGGGAACTACCACGACCCCTACTCGGTCTCCAAGGTCAGCTATGACGGCCAGCCCACGCAGTGGTCCTCGGGCCTCACGCCGCAGACGAAGCCGGCGTTGGACCAGAACATCGCCAACACCGTGACCAACGTGCTCCAGGGCGTCGTCCAGAACGGTACGGGCACCAACGCGCAGGCGCTGAACCGTCCGGCGGCGGGTAAGACCGGTACCACTGACGACTACAAGTCGGCGTGGTTCATCGGCTACACGCCGCAGCTGTCCACCTCGGTAGTCATGTTCAAGGAAGACCCCAAGAACCAGGGTCTGCAGTCGATGAAGGGCGTCGGCGGTTTCCCGAAGGTCTTCGGTGCCGTGATGCCGACCCAGGTCTGGGTCGACTACATGACCAATGCGCTCCAGGGCCTGCCCACGAAGGACTTCACGGCGCCGACTCCGCTTCCCATGGGCGGCAACGAGCCGGGCATGCCGAGCCCGAGCCCGAGCGCCTCGGCCTCCGCCTCGGCCTCGGCGAGTGCCAGCGCGAGCGCGTCGAGTTCGGCCTCCGCGTCGGCGAGCCCGAGCTCGACCGACAACAGCGGGGGGACGAACGGCGGCAACTGTGGCGGGTTCCTCCAGCCCTCCTGCCCCTCGTCGTCGCCGACCAAGAAGCACGGCGGCAACGGTGGTGGTACCAACACCGGCACCAGCACCGGTACGACCGGTGGGACTCCTGGAACCAACGGCGGCACGACCGGGCTGCCCGGCACCACCGCGGGCGGGTAGCGAAGCACTCGCGCCGGCTCGTGAACGAAGTGAAGTGAGCACCACGCGGCCCCGACCCGGAAGGGTGGGGGCCGCGTGGTGCGTATCGGTGCCGCGGTGCATCGCGTTGTCCACAACCCCTGGAAAGGATCGTGCGGCAGGATGAGCGGTATGACGTCGAGTGACCAGCAGGCCGGCGACACCGGCCGCGGAGACGAGCCGCCGCACGACTGGGCGGAGCCCGGGACGGACGCGGAGTCCGCGCCGAGGCCGCAGCCCGTGCTGCCCGTGCCGCCGCCGGAGGACACCGTCGTCGTGCCCGCGGACGAGGACCCCGTCTCCGCCGCGGCCAGCGAGCTGATGGGCGGCGCGCCCGGCCGGCACGCGCTGCTCGGGGTGAGCTGGTGGACGGCCGCCCGCATACTCGCGGTGATCACGGTGGTGGTCTGGGCGCTCGGCATGGTGCAGAAGCTGCCCTGCTACGACAGCGGCTGGTTCTACGGCGCGTCGGCGCAGTACGACCACGCCTGCTACAGCGACATCCCGCACCTGTTCACGCTGCGCGGCTTCAACCTGCCCGGCAACATCCCCTACGTCGACAAGATCCCCGGTTCCACCGACCCGACCATGCAGTACCTGGAGTACCCGGTGATCACCGGGCTCTTCGTGTGGGGCGCGGCGCAGCTGACGCCGACGGGCGGCGGGGACGTCTACCGGGAGCAGATCTTCTACCTGGTCAACGCCGGGATGCTGCTGATCTGCGCGGTCGTGGCCGTGGTCGCCGTGTCGCGCACCCACCGCCGCCGCCCGTGGGACGCGCTGCTGTTCGCGCTCGCGCCGGTGCTGGCCCTGGACGGAACGATCAACTGGGACATGCTGGCGGTCGCGCTCGCCGCGGTCGGCATGGCCCTGTGGGCGCGGCGCTACCCCGTCTGGGCGGGCGTGCTGATCGGTCTGGCGACGGCGGCCAAGCTCTATCCGGTCTTCCTGCTGGGTCCGTTGCTGGTGCTGTGCCTGCGGGCGGGCCGGATGCGCGAGTTCGGTCAGGCCTTCGCCGGTGCGGCGGTCGCCTGGCTGATCGTCGACATCCCGTTCATGATCGCCAACTTCTCGGGCTGGGCGACCTTCTACTCGTTCAGCGAGACGCGCGGCGTGGACTTCGGCTCGTTCTGGCTGATCCTCAGCCAGAACGGCTGGCTGAACGTGCAGACCTCCACGGTCAACACGCTCGTCGCGATCCTGCTGATCCTGTTCTGCCTGGGCATCGGCTGGCTGGCCCTGGCCGCGCGCCGGCGCCCGCGCTTCGCGCAGCTGGCCTTCCTGGTGGTGGCGGCGTTCACGCTGACCAACAAGGTCTACTCGCCGCAGTACGTGCTGTGGCTGCTGCCGCTGGCGGTGCTGGCGCGGCCGCGCTGGCGGGACTTCCTGGTCTGGCAGGCCTGCGAGGTGCTGTACTTCCTCGGCGTCTGGTACTACCTGGCCTACGGCGCGTCCAGCAACCAGAAGGGCCTGCCGCCGGACTGGTACCACGCGGCGATCGCGGTGCACGTACTGGGGACGCTCTACCTGGTCGTGCTGATCGTCCGTGACGCCCTCTCCCCCGCCACCGACCCGGTCCGCGCCGACGGAAGCGACGACCCCTCCGGCGGCGTCCTCGACGGCGCCCCGGACGTCTTCACCCTCACCGGCACCAAGGTCCAGGCTGCGCCGACGGCTTCCCGTCCGACCGGCGCGACGAGCTTCGCCATGGGCAGCGCGCACATGGACGCTGACAGGTAGCCGCACCTACGCCAAGGGGCGCAGAGCCCTGCGCCCCTGGTCGGTGCGACTTCTCAGTGCCGGTCGACGATCCGGTCGAAGAGGGTCGTTGTGTGGCGCAGCGTGGCGCGGAGCTCCTCGCCCACCGTGGGCGGGGCGACCTCGCCGGGGACCCAGAGCAGGGAGACCTGCATGTGCGGGGGCTCGGCGAAGCCGAGCTTGGTGCCGTTCCAGCTGAAGGGGCTGGTGTTGCGGCCGATCGTGGCCAGGCCGGCGCGGGCGAGGTTCTTGGCGCGGGGCGTCAGACCCGACATGTTCTTGGGCGCCTCCAGGCCCACGCCGTGGGCCGTGCCGCCGGCGACGACGATCAGGTGGCCGTCGCCGGAGACGCGGTGCTGGCGGTAGCCGAAACGGTCGCCCTTGGCCATGCGGTGCACGTCCATGACCGTGCCGCGGGACTCGATCGCCTCGTGGTCGCCGAGCCACAGCTGCGTGCCGATGCGCGCGCGGAAGCGGACCTCCGGGTAGAAGCCCTGGAGCTGCTCCATCTCCGAGGCGGAGAGGTGGCTGACGAACATCGTGCGGACCGGCAGGCCCGCCGTGCGCAGCTGGTCGACCCAGCGGGCGGTCTCGCCGACCGGGTCGACGCCGTCGGGGCGGTCCATCGGCAGGTGGACCGCGAAGCCCTCCAGCCGGACGTCGTCGACGGCCATGCGCAGCTTCGGCAGGTCCTCGGGGTTGACCCCGTGGCGGCGCATGCTGGTCATGCACTCCACGATGACCCGGCCGCCGACCAGCGCGCGCACGCCGTCGACGGAGCCGACCGTGCGGATCACCCGGTGCGGCAGCGGGACCGGGTCCTCGCCGATGCGGTACGGGGTGAGCACGATCAGGTCGCGGCCGAAGTAGTCCTTCAGCTCGGCGGCCTCGTAGGCGGTGCCGACGGCGAGCATGTCGGCGCCGAGGCGGGTGGCCTCCTCGGCCAGCCGCGCGTTGCGGAAGCCGTAGCCGTTGCCCTTGGCGACCGGCACCAGGCCGGGGAAGGCCCCCAGCACCTTGCGCTGGTGGTCACGCCAGCGGGGGGTGTCCACATACATACTGAGCGCCATGGGAGGCCTTCCACGTTCCAAAGTCGGTCGTTGAAGCGTACGCGCACGAGGCGTGGGCGTAACCAGCGTCCGTCGGGTCAGCGACGCTGCATGTACATGTCGAGGGCCTTGTGCAGCAGCTTGTTGAGCGGGAAGTCCCACTCGCCCAGGTACTCGGCCGCCTGGCCGCCGGTGCCCACCTTGAACCGGATCAGGCCGAAGAGGTGGTCGGTCTCGTCCAGGGTGTCGCTGATGCCGCGCAGGTCGTAGACGGTCGCGCCGAGCGCGTACGCGTCGCGCATCATCCGCCACTGGATGGCGTTGTTCGGCTGCACCTCGCGCTTGTGCACGGTGGAGGCGCCGTACGAGTACCAGACGTGCTGGCCCACGGTGATCATGGTGGTGCCGGCCAGCGGGTCGCCCTCGTGGTACGCCAGGTAGAGGCGCATCCGGTTGGGGTCCTCGGCGGTCAGCGCGCGCCACTGGCGCTGGAAGTAGGACAGGGGGCGTGGGATGAACTGGTCGCGCTCCGCCGTCTCCAGGTAGAGCTGGTGGAAGACGGGCAGGTCGTCGTAGCCGCCCTGGACGATCTCGACGCCGGACTTTTCGGCCTTCTTGATGTTGCGGCGCCACAGCTGGTTGAAGCCCTTGAGGATGTCGTCAAGGGAGCGGTTGGCCAGCGGCACCTGGAAGACGTAGCGCGGCTGCACGTCGCCGAAGCCGGCGCCGCCGTCCTCGCCCTGCTGCCAGCCCATGCGGCGCAGCCGGTCGGCGGTGTCGATGGCGCGGGGCTCGTACCAGTCCGCCTCGATGTCGCGCAGGCGCTTGGCCTGGCCGCCGGCGATGGCGCCCTTGATGGTCTCCGCCTGCCAGCGCCGGATGATCACCGGCGGGCCCATCTTCACCGTGAAGGCGCCCTGGCTCTTGAGGTGGTCGAGCATCGGGCGGAGCCAGCCCTCGAGGTTCGGGTCGAACCAGTCGATCACCGGGCCCTCGGGCAGGTAGGCCAGGTACCGCTTGACCTTGGGCAGCTGCCGGTACAGCACCAGGCCGGCGCCCACGATCTGGTCGCGCTCGTCGAACCAGCCGATCGACTCGTTGCGCCACTCGGCCTTGACGTCGGCCCAGGAGGGCACCTGCATGTGGCTCGCGGACGGCAGGCTCCGGATGAAGGCCAGGTGCTCCTCGCGGCTGATGGTCCTCAGGCGCAGGCTCATGTGGGGGTGCTCCTCGGGCGTGGATCGCGTCAAGTGCGCAGCCTACTGCCCTGGCGGAGCACCCCATAGAGGTGACTGGCCGCTGCTGGGGGCGGTTCCTTCTGGGGGCTAGATCAGCCCGCCGTGCGCGAGGCCTATGCCGAGACCGACCGCGGCCGCGCCGCCGGCCACCACGATGACGAAGCGTTCCGCCGTCGTCGCGGACCGGTACTGTGCGAACGCCGCCGTCACCACTCCGGCCAGGCCGGACCACGAGGCCAGCATGTGCAGGCCGTGGAAGGCGCAGGTGGCGATGGCGATGACGCCGAGCACCGCGGTCACGGCGGTGAGCGTGTTCTCCAGGGGGTGGGGTTTGCCGTCGGTGTTGAACAGGGCCGCCAACGGGTTCTGGCGGACGGCTTGGCCGGCGGCACGGACCGGCGGGGCTGACTGAGCCATGGGACCGCCTCCTTAGCTCCGTAGGGAGGTCGGGCGATGACGCACAGTAGTGCGCCTCCTACCCGATGTGTACAGATTGCGGGGTTACGAGGGTGGATTTCAAGCCCCCGTTCGGGTGCCTGTAGGCTGGACCGTCTGCACCGGTGTGCGCCGTCCGGCATTGTCGTTCCCGACGTTGTCAGTGGCGGTCGCTACCGTTGCCGACGTGTATTGAAGACCCTCCTGCCACGGAAAGACCGTGGCCGCCTGAGTCCAGAGGAGGTGGGTTCCACAATGCGTCACTACGAGGTCATGGTGATCCTCGACCCGTCCGTCGAGGAGCGCGCTGTCGCCCCGCTGATCGAGAACTTCGCGAACGTCGTCAAGACTGGCGGCGGTTCGGTCGAGAAGATCGACACCTGGGGTCGTCGTCGCCTTGCGTACGAGATCAAGAAGCAGTCCGAGGGCATCTACTCCGTGCTCGACATCAAGGCTGAGCCTGCTGTCGTCAAGGAGCTGGACCGTCAGCTCAACCTGAGCGAGCAGGTGCTGCGCACCAAGGTCCTGCGCCCGGACACCCACTGAGCATTGCTGCTCCCGCCTTCGGGCGGAGCATCCGAGTAACCACTCACCACAGCTAACCCCGCACGTCTTCTCCCGAGAGGTCGAACATGGCAGGCGAGACCGTCATCACCCTTGTCGGCAACCTTGTCGACGACCCGGAGCTGCGGTTCACCCCGTCGGGTGCGGCCGTCGCGAAGTTCCGCATCGCGTCGACTCCCCGCACCTTCGACCGCCAGACCAACGAGTGGAAGGACGGCGAGAGCCTCTTCCTCACGTGCAACGTCTGGCGGCAGCCCGCGGAGAACGTGGCCGAGTCGCTGCAGCGCGGCATGCGCGTCATCGTGCAGGGCCGTCTGCGCCAGCGCTCCTACGAGACCAAGGAAGGCGAGAAGCGGACCGTCTTCGAGGTCGAGGTCGACGAGGTCGGTCCGAGCCTGCGCTCGGCGACCGCCAAGGTCACCCGCGCGCAGCGCTCCGGTGGTCCCGGCGGCGGCTTCGGCGGTGGCGGCCAGCAGGGCGGCGGCTTCGGCGGCGGTGGTGGCCAGCAGGGCGGTGGCTGGGGCGGTGGCTCCCAGTCCGGCCCGTCCGACGACCCGTGGGCGTCCAGCGCCCCGGCCGGCGGTGGCCAGCAGGGCGGCGGTGGCGGCGGCTGGGGTGCCCCGGCCGGCGGCGGTGGCGGCTACTCGGACGAGCCTCCGTTCTAGGCCTTTTGGCCGGACGGGGCTCGGCGACCGCGCTCAGCGGTCCGACCGCACTGAGCGGTCAACCCAAAACTTGATCACGAACACTGGAGTACACGATGGCGAAGCCGCCCGTGCGCAAGCCTAAGAAGAAGGTTTGCGTCTTCTGCAAGGACAAGATCACCTACGTCGACTACAAGGACACGAACCTGCTTCGCAAGTTCATCTCCGACCGTGGGAAGATCCGCGCCCGCCGGGTCACCGGCAACTGCACCCAGCACCAGCGCGACGTGGCCACGGCTGTGAAGAACAGCCGCGAGGTCGCCCTGCTGCCCTACACCTCGACCGCTCGCTGAATAGGAGGGTGACCACATCATGAAGATCATCCTCACGAACGAGGTCTCCGGCCTCGGCACCGCCGGCGACATCGTCGAGGTCAAGGACGGGTACGCCCGCAACTACCTGGTCCCGCGTGGCTTCGCCATCCGCTGGACCAAGGGCGGTCAGAAGGACGTGGACGCGATCCGTCGCGCCCGCAAGATCCACGAGATCCAGACCCTGGAGCAGGCCAACGAGGTCAAGGCCAAGCTTGAGGGCCTCGCCGTCAAGCTGGCCGTCCGCGCGGGCGACTCCGGTCGTCTGTTCGGCTCGGTGACCCCGAGCGACGTCGTCGACGCCATCAAGGCCGTCGACGGCCCGCTGGTCGACAAGCGCCGCGTCGAGATCGGCTCCCCGATCAAGACCACCGGTGCGCACCAGGTCACCGTCAAGCTGCACCCCGAGGTTGCCGCTGCCATCAGCGTCAACGTCGTCGCCGCCTGACGATCGCTCAACTGAGCTGAGCTCATTCGAGCCGAGAAGGGGCGCGGGCTTCTGCCCGCGCCCCTTCTTCTCTGCTCAGGCGCGGACGGCGCCCGTGACCAGCCAGGCGCCGGTGCGGGCGCGCAGGGCCATGGAGACGGCGCGGACCACCATGGCGAAGCCGATGGCGATCCACAGGCTCGTCAGGCTCTGCGCCCCCAGCAGCAGTGCCACCGGCGCGTACAGCAGCAGCGTCGCCAGCATCGCCCAGGCCAGATAGGGGCCGTCGCCCGCGCCCATCAGGACGCCGTCGAGGACGAACACCACGCCGCAGACCGGCTGCATCGCCCCGGCCACCACCAGCACCGGCAGCAACTGCCGTTGCACTGCCGGGTCGTTGGTGAACAGCGGCAGGTACAGCGGCTGCGCCACGATCAGCAGTGCGCCCAGCACCACGCCCGCGCCGACGCCCCACTCCACCATCCGCCGCGTCGCGGCCCGCGCGCCCGCCGCGTCGCCCGCGCCCAGCGCCCGGCCGATCAGCGCCTGCCCGGCGATGGCGATGGCGTCGAGCGCGAACGCGAGGAAGCTCCACAGCGACATCGCGATCTGGTGCGAGGCGATCGAGGTGTTGCCGAGGCGCGCCGCGACCGCCGTCGCGATCAGCAGGATCGCCCGCAGGCTCAGCGTGCGGACCAGCAGCGGGGCGCCCGCGGTCGCGCCCGCGCCGATGCCGGAGACGTCGGGGCGCAGCGCCGCCCACCAACTGCCCTCGCCGGAGTGGTCGGCGCGACTCGGCCTATTTACAAGAACGGCGCGAACGACGACCGTGAGGTAGGCGGCGGCCATGCCCCACTGCGAGATCACCGTGCCGAGCGCCGAGCCGGAGATGCCGAGGCCGGCGCCGTAGACGAGGGTCAGGTTGAGCAGCAGGTTCGAGGAGAAGCCGGCGACGGCGACGACAAGGGGGGTACGGGTGTCCTGCAGACCGCGCAGCACGCCGGTGGCGGCGAGCACCATCAGCATCGCCGGGATGCCGGCGATGCTGATCCGCAGGTAGTCGACCGCGTAGGGCGCGGCGGTCGGCGAGGCGCCGAAGGCCCGGACCACGTCCGGGGCGACGGGGATCGCGACGGCCACCACCACGACGGAGATCAGCAGCGCCAGCCAGATGCCGTCGACGCCCTGCTTGAGCGCGGCCTGCATGTCGCCGGAGCCGACCCGCCGGGCGACGGCGGCGGTGGTGGCGTAGGCGAGGAAGACGAAGACGTTGACCAGGGTCGCCAGCAGCGCGGCGGAGACGCCGAGCCCGGCGAGCTGCGCGGTGCCGAGGTGCCCGATGATGGCGGAGTCCGCCAGGAGGAACAGCGGCTCGGCGATGAGTGCGCCGAAGGCCGGGAGGGCGAGCGCGAGGATCTCGCGGTCGAGGGGGCGCTGGCGCAGTCTCATGGTCCTACCGTAGTCATCCACAGGTAATGGGCGCAACTGATTGTTGGTCATTACCTACTGCTGCGCGCCGGAGTCACTCGTGCACCGTTTGTCATGATCTTCGACCCTCTGGCGAAGTTTTTCCGCAGGGGTTGTCGAGGTCGACATTCTCGCAGGTCAGGTCGGTGATGTGGGCGGCCGGGCCGGCTTGTCCACAGGTTGTCCCCCGCGTCGTGCACAGCCTGGAGGCAGTTCTCCACAGGTAGCGAGCGGTCATCCACACCCCCTGTGGATAACCATCTTGGCCATTGTCGGACCCGTGCCGTTGAATGGAGCGCTACGGCACGGTAGGGCAGCACGGCAGTGGAAGGCGGCACCGATGAGCGGGGCACCGTACGACGACGGCGGGTTCGAGGACGTCCCCCCGCCGCCGGAGGACGAGTGGCCCCCGCCCGGCGTTCCCACCGACGACGGTCCGGGCGACCGGCTGCCCTTCTCCCGCCGCCGCGAGGGCGGCGGCGAGCGCCGGGGGAACGGTTCCGCCGACGGCTCCGGCCGCGGCGGCGGTTCGGGCTCGGGATCCGGGCCCGGGTCGGGGTCCGGACCGGACTCCTCCCGTTCCGACGCGGGCTTCGAGCGCGTCCCCCCGCAGGACCTCGCCGCCGAGCAGTCCGTCCTCGGCGGCATGCTGCTGTCCAAGGACGCCATCGCGGACGTCGTCGAGATCCTCAAGCCCGGCGACTACTACCGCCCGGCCCACGAGCTGATCTACAGCGCCATCCTCGACCTCTACGCCCGCGGCGAGCCGGCCGACCCGATCACCGTCGCCAGCGAGCTCGTCAAGCGTGGCGAGATCACCCGCGTCGGCGGGCCCTCCTACCTGCACACCCTGGTCAACTCGGTCCCCACGGCGGCCAACGCCGAGTACTACGCCGAGATCGTCCACGAACGCGCGGTCCTGCGCCGCCTCGTGGAGGCGGGCACCCGCATCGCCGGCCTCGGCTACGCCGCCGAGGGCGACGTCGACGAGATCGTCAACCGCGCCCAGGCGGAGATCTATGCCGTCACCGAGCAGCGCACGAACGAGGACTACGCCCCCCTGGCCGACATCATGGAGGGCGCGCTCGACGAGATCGAGTCCATTGGCTCGCGCAGCGGCCAGATGTCCGGAGTCCCGACCGGGTTCGCCGACCTCGACTCCCTGACCAACGGTCTCCATCCGGGCCAGATGATCGTCGTCGCGGCAAGGCCCGCGATGGGCAAGTGCATTGAAGGTTCAACTAAATTGGTCGAGGTCACGAGCGGCCAGCGAATCACCGTTGCGGACTTCGTCGCCCGGGGCCGAGCCGGTGAGGCCTTGGAGGTCCACACCCTTGGGGAGGACTGGCGGCTCCGCAGCGTTCGGCCTTCCGATTTCATTCCGAACGGCCGCCGTACGGTGCTCCGCCTGACAACGCAGCTCGGTCGATCCATCACCGCGACGCCCAACCACCCGTTCCGCACCCTGCGCGGCTGGGCGAACCTGGAGGACCTGCGTCCCGGCGACCGGATCGCCGTAGCCCGTACCCTCCCGGCGGCGGCGTCCAAGGAGCTGTCCGGCCCCCTGGTCGCCCTGACTGGTTACCTGCTGGGCGACGGATGCATCACCGGCACGCACAACGCGCCTCGGCTGCGTGTTCTTGACCCGATGATCCGCGAGGAGGCCATCAGGCTGGGCCGCGAGCTCGGTCTCGATGTTCGCTCCCGTCAGCCCAAGCCGTGCACGCTCGGTGAGCGGTGCGGGCAGGAGGGGGAGCATCAGCATGCGACCGAGCTTGCCTTCTGCGCTCCCCAGGGCATGCTCACCGTTCTCGAAGAGCACCTGGACGCCTGGGATCTTTGGGGGACGAACAGCCACACCAAGTTCGTCCCGGACGACTTCTTCCGCCTCCCCGAGGCGCAGATCGCCCTCTTCCTGTCGCGTCTCTACGCCACGGACGGCTGGGCGTCCGTCTCCAAGCCCGCCAACCAGCCGCAGATCGGGTACTGCTCGGTCAGCGAGCGGCTCGCGCGCGACGTCGCGCATTTGCTGCTGCGGCTGGGCATCGTCGCCAAGGTCGTCGAGCGGACCGTCGGCTACCGGGGTGAGCGGCGGCGCGCCTTCCAGGTGCTGATCCACGACGTCGACCAGATCCGCACGTTCGCGGCGCGGGTCGGCATCTTCTCCAAGGAGCGCCAGGTCGAGGAGGTGCTCGCCGCCTGTGGCGGGCGCGTCGGTCAGCCGAACCTCGACCTGATCCCGGGCGAGGTCTGGGAGTTGATCAAGGCCGAGAAGGGCGACCGCAGTTGGGCGGAGATCAGCGCCCGAACGGGCCGCCCGCGCAACCACAACTGGCACGTGGGCCAGCAGGTCAGCCGCCACCGCCTGCTGGAGCTGGCCAAGGCGCTGGACTCCCGTGCTCTGCTCGACATCGCCACGTCGGACGTGCAGTGGGACCGCGTCGAGTCCATCGTCCCGGCCGGTGAGGGGGACGTCTACGACCTGACGATCGACGGGACCCACAATTTCGTGGCGGACGACTTTATCGTCCACAACTCGACGCTGGCGCTGGACTTCGCGCGTTCCTGTTCCATCAAGCACAAGATCCCGAGCGTCTTCTTCTCCCTCGAGATGGGGCGCAACGAGATCGCGATGCGTCTGCTGTCGGCGGAGGCCCGCGTCGCGCTGCACCACATGCGCACCGGTGCGATGACGGACGAGGACTGGACCCGACTCGCGCGCCGCATGCAGGACTTGAACGACTCCCCGCTCTACATCGACGACTCCCCGAACCTGTCGATGATGGAGATCCGCGCCAAGTGCCGTCGGCTCAAGCAGCGCAACGACCTGCGTCTGGTCGTCATCGACTACCTCCAGCTGATGCAGAACGGCGGCTCCCGCCGGGCCGAGAGCCGGCAGCAGGAGGTCTCGGAGATGTCCCGAAACCTCAAGCTGCTGGCCAAGGAGCTGGAGCTGCCGGTCATCGCGCTCTCGCAGCTGAACCGTGGCCCCGAACAGCGCACCGACAAGCGGCCGATGGTGTCGGACCTCCGCGAGTCGGGCTCGATCGAGCAGGACGCTGACATGGTCATCCTGCTGCACCGCGAGGACGCCTACGAGAAGGAGTCCCCCCGCGCGGGCGAGGCCGACCTGATCGTGGCCAAGCACCGTAACGGCCCGACGGCGACGATCACCGTGGCGTTCCAGGGCCACTATTCGAGGTTCGTGGACATGGCGCAGAGCTGAGTGCGCCGGCGGGTGACCGATTCGTTCAAGACCGGGGGGCGGGCGGCTGCCTAGGCTCGTGGTCATGGAGAACATCAGGGCAGATTCCGCGGCAGCGCCGCAGTTCGCGTTCGTCGGGTTGGTCGTCTCGGACATGGCCGCGTCGGTGGGGTTCTACCGGCGGTTGGGTCTGGGGTTCGCCGAAGGAGCGGAGGCGCAGGGGCATGCCGAGGCGGCGTTGCCCGGCGGGCTGCTGTTGGTGCTGGACAGTGAGGAGACGGTGCGGTCGTTCCACCCCGAGTGGCGGGCGCCCGAGGCCGGGGGACGGGTGGGGATCGCGTTCCGGTGTGCCGGGCCGGAGCAGGTGGACGCCGTGTACGAGGAGTTGGTCGGGGCCGGGTACCACGGGGAGTTGAAGCCGTGGGACGCGTTCTGGGGTCAGCGGTACGCGACGGTGCGCGACCCGGACGGGAACGGTGTGGACCTGTTGGCGCCGTTGGCGTCCGGCGCGGCGTTCAGCCGGTGAGCAGGGCGGTGACTGAGGAGCCGGTGAACTCGCGGACGTCGCGGGCGAAGTGGGCCTGGTCGGCGTAGCCGGCGCGGGCGGCGGTGTCGGCGAGGGGCGTGCCGGCGCGAGCCAGGGTGAGGGCGCGCTGGAGGCGCAGGATCCGGGCGAGGGTCTTCGGGCCGTAGCCGAAGGCGTCGAGGGACCGGCGGTGGAGCTGGCGGGGGCCGAGGCCGACGTGGTCGGCGGTCGTGGTGACGGAGTGGCCCGAGGTCAGTGAGGCGACGACGGCGCGCAGCAGCGGATCGGGGGCCGGCCCGGTGGCGGCGAGGCGCAGCGCGAGTGCCTCGAGGGCGGCGGCCGGATCGGGCGCGGCGTCGATCCGCGCGGTGAGGCGGCGCACGTCGGCCGTGGGCAGCAGCGGCAGGTCCGCGAGGTCGACGCGGAGGTCGCGCAGTTCGTGGGCGGGGACGCCCAGCAGGGCGGGTGCCGTGCCGGGGTGGAAGCGGATTCCGGCCCAGGGGCCGGACAGTCCGGGGCCGGGTGTGTAGGCGTGGGTGTCGGGGCCGGCCACGAGCAGTCGGCCCTCGGTCCACAACAGGTCCATGCAGCCGTCGGGCAGCACCGACTCGGTGGAGACCGCACTCGCGTCCGCCGCGAGAGTCGCGCCGTGGGTCCAGACGACGGCGCCCGGGAACCGCGAGGGTCGCTCGGCGTACGGGCCGTACTCGGAGCTGGGCACAGGACGAGGCTACGTCCAAGGGGGCCGGGCCCGCGCCTCGTAGACTCCTTCGCGTGATCTACCGGGGGGAGTCATGACCGAAGCCGTCCTGGAGGGCGAGGCGACGCGGGCGGGGGCCGCCGAGGCGCGGCGGGTGTCCACGCTGGAGCTCTTCTTCGACCTCGTCTTCGTCTTCACCATCACGCAGTTGACCGTGCTGCTGGTCGATGACCTGTCGTTTCCGCAGGCCGGACGGGTGCTGCTGATCTTCGCGGTGCTGTACTGGATGTACGGGGCGTACGCGTACCTGACGAACCAGGTGCCGCCGGAGACGACCGGGCGCCGACTGCTGCTGGTGGTCGGCATGTTCGGGTTCCTGACCTGCGCGCTGGCGTTGCCGCAGGTGTTCGGCTCGGACGGGGTCGCGTTCGGGCTGGGGTTCGTGCTGGTGACGGCGGTGCACAGCGCGCTGTACGCGCTGATCCACCGTCAGTACGTGCTGAGCTTCGCGGTGACGAACCTCGCGGCGGCCGGCTGCGTCACGGCGGCCGGGGTCGTGCACGGGATGGGGCACGGGCGGGGACACGGGTGGGCGGCGGACGGGCTGTGGGTGGCGGCGGTGCTGCTGCACCAGGTGACGCCGGCGCTGTCCAGTCGGGTGACGGGCCGTTACGAGGGCGGAACGGCGATCGTGACGGAGGCGGTCGGCGGGCTGGATCCGGCGCACTTCGTGGAGCGCCACGGCCTGTTGCTGATCATCGCGTTCGGTGAGTCGGTGGTGGCCATCGGCGTGGGCGCGACCGGGGCGCGCATCGACGGTCCGCTGCTGTTGGCGGTGGGCCTGGCGCTGGCGCTCGCCGCCGCGCTGTGGTGGACGTACTTCGTCGGGGACGAGGCGGCGGCGGAGGCGGCGCTGCACCGGGTGTCGGGGCTGCCCCGGTTCCGGCTGGCGATGGCGGCCTACTACTACAGCTTCATCCCGATGCTGCTCGGGGTGGCGCTGCTGGCCGCCGGGGTGAAGAAGGCGATCGGGCATCTCGCGCACCCGCTGCCGTTCGCGCCGGCGGTCGCCTTGGCGGGCGGTGTCGCGTTGTTCCTGGCCGGCAACGTCGCCTTCCGCGCGGCGCTGCGGATCGCGCCGCTGCGCTTCCGCGTCGGGGCGGTCGTCGCCTCGGCGGCGACGGTTCCGCTGGGGCGGTGGACGCCGGTGGCCCAGTTCCTCGGGCTGACGCTGGTGTTGGTGGCCATGTTGCTGCTGGAGGCCGCCGGCGCCCATGCCGACGCCCATGCCGAACCCCCCGCCGACAGGCGGGCGAGCGCGGCGGTGGACGCGGGCGGGGACGCGGGCGGGGTCGCCGCGGGGTGAGGCTCAGCGCGGCTGGGGGCCGCCGAGCTTGTCCGG
>NZ_QKYN01000181.1:0-13513 GCF_003258295.1 Streptacidiphilus pinicola
GACTAATGAAACGAGTGAGCCTGCTCCCCGTCACGGAAGGGATGCCGCGGCCACGAAACGGACTCAGGTCACGCACCGCGCTCAAACCGCGTTCGAGATCTGCTGCAGTCCTGTCGCAGGAAGTCCCGCCAGAAGGCGACGGTCCCCTGCGGGTTCAAGATCTCCGGACTCGTGACCGTCTTCGAGCTCGTGACTTTCCACCTCCACCACCGCGCCGTCCTCGACGACCGCGTCGACATCGACAGCGCAGATCGGGACACCGGCCGCCTCCAGCGGGTGTACCACCGCGCACCAGCCCCCGCCCCCATGCCGAGGCGCATAGGACGCCCTGGTGCGGGGGATCCCCCCGCACCAGGGCTGCGCTCGCGGTGACGCTTCAACAACAAGGGGGGCCCTGTTGCTCCGTCATACCGAAGTGACCCTGCGGCCGCTCGGCGAGGGTTACGTCATCACCCTCGGCGACGCATACGACTACCCCGGCGAGTGGCAGCACGACGACCGCAGCGTCCAGGTCAATGGCGAGTCCGCCGTCCAGGTCTCCTGCGTGACCGACACGGGTGACCTCGCCCTCCGCATCGAGTTTCACGACCAGGCCTCCGGCCCCGACGACAGCCGCGCGTGGCAGTTCGGCCCCGAGGACGCGCTCCTCCAGGCCGCGTCCGAGAACCTGCTGCTCGTCATCCCTTGCCAGGGCGACCTCAGCGAGCAGCCCACCGAGCCACCCCTGGCCCTTCCGACCGCCTCTCCCGGCAAGCCTTGCCGATTCCACATCCGGCTGTACGGGCGCGCGGACTCCACCGAGTTCGGAGTCGGCGCCCGCGGAGAACACCATCTCATCCAGCTCTGGCCCGCCGAGTAGCCGCCGGTCCGCAGGCGGCGTCGACGACGGGCCCGTCGGTGGGGGCGGGCGAGCGGCCAAGCCCTCAGGTGCCCCTACAGGGGCGCGTTCGCGAAGCCGGGCGTCGGCCTCACTCCCCAACTCTCTCCGGCTGGCTCCGCTCAGGACAGCGACGCGCGGAGGCGGGCGGTGGCGAGGCCGCGACGGGCGTCATCGGGAGCGAGCAGGGCGAGGGCGTGACGGTGGAGGGCGATGTCGTAGCGGGCGTGGTGGCCGAAGGCGAGCGCGAGCGCGGCGTCCGGGGAGGCGAGGACGGCCTCGCGAAGGGCGACGTGGAGGTGGTCGCGCCATTCGACGATGCCCGGCGCCTCCGAGCGCTCGAGCAGCGGGCCGGCGTAGGCGGTGACCGCCGCCGCCGTGTCACCGCGTTCGACCGCCGCGGCCACGCGCGCGGCGTCGCAGTCGACCGGCCGGGTCAGGGCGTAGCGGCGCGTCGCGATGCCGCCGCCCAGCGCGCTGCGCAGGTGCGAGACCTCGGCCTTGAAGGTCGAGGCGGAGACCGGACGCTCGCCGTAGAGGGCGTCGTGCAGCCGCTCGGGCGTGAACCCCTCGGGTTCCAGCGCCAGCAGCGTCAGGATCTCCAATTGCCGTGGGCGCAGCGGGATCTCGTCGGAGCCGCGGTCTAGGCGCGGGCTGTCGCCGAGCACGGCCAGGCGGAGTTGGGCGTCCATCTCCGGCCCTTGGGACGAGGCCCGCGACCGGCCGTGCGGTGCGACGTGGGACCGCGCCCGGCGACCCGGCGCCTGGGGCGCGGCGTCCTCCCGGAGCCGCTCCTCGATGCCGGCCGCGAGCAGGCGCACCGTGGACAGGGCCAGCGGATGCGAGCGTTCCCACGTCGTCGACAGGTCCAGCACCCCCAGCACCCGGCCGTCGGGGTGGCGGATCGGCGCGCAGTAGCACACCCATCCGTGCAGCGCGGAGAGGTAGTGCTCCGCGGAGAAGACCGTCGCCGCCTGCCCGCGCAGCAGCGCCAGGGAGAGGGCGTTGGTGCCCATGGCCTGCTCGTCCCAGCGGCCGCCCGGAGCGAAGTTGATCCGCTCGGCCGCGTGGCGCATGTGCCGGCCGCCGCAGGTCCACAGGATCGTGCCGGTCTCGTCCGTCACGGCCGCCACGAAGCCCGCGTCCTCGGTGATGCGGCGCAGCTCCTCCGCCACCGCCCCGATCGGGCGGCGCAGTTGGGAGTCCGCCCAGCGTGAGCGGGCCGCGTCCGCATCGCTGACCGGGGCCTCGGCACAGGCGCGGTCCACACTCGCGCCGCTGCGCGCCCACGACTCGACGACCTCGGCGCGGAGCGTCCCGGCTGCGGGCCCGCTGCCCGGCCCGGCCCCGAGCCCGGTCCTGGACCCGGGCTTGGGGCGCCAGGGCCCTGTGCGCCGGCGCCCGCCACCGGCCCGCCGCGTTCCGGTAAGCCCGGCATTCCCGGCGTCCACGGTCTCCGCCGTGTCCGCGCCTGGGGATCTGACGCCTGCGGTGCCGTCCCCGTGACCGCCGACGCTCCCACCGGCGGTCTCGCCCCAGCGCACCCAGGCGCGCTCCAACTCCTGTCGGAGCCGTCGCAGTTGCGACGCGTTGGGCAGCCCGGCCGCTCCGCCGGGCTCCGCCCCGGCGGGCAGCCCGCCCGCGTCCGTCGTCCTCACGTCTCCATTTACCTCGCCCGGGCCGCCACCGACAAGAGGCCCCGCAGTAGGCCCGGCGAGTCGCAGCCAGTATTCGCCCCCGGACGTTCCGGCGCGCGGAAACGTCCGCATCTCACTCCTTCGAGTGGTCGGGCGGGGAAAACCTTCCGATCCGGGATCAGCGGACTAGCGTCGGCAACTGGAGTCGGCAACGGCTCGCCAGAAGGGCAGGAGGGGCCCGGCCCGGTGGGACCGGGCGGGGAGGTTGCCGCCATGGGGAGTTCGGCCGGCACAGGTGCGCCGAACATGACGGACACAGAACTGACGAACTCGACTTGGGGCCCGGCATCGGGCCCGCTCTGGGGCCCCGCACCGGGCGTGGCGGCGGGAGCGCCCCGGACGACGGCAGGGACGCCCGGGTCAACAGGACCTTGGGCGTCGGCCGGGTCGGCTTCGACGGGGTCGACCTCGGCGTCGTTGGCGCCCGCGGGATTGGCACCCGCGGGATTGTCGTCAGCCGGGTGGCCGTCCGTGGGGTGGGGCTCTTCTGGCTGGGGCTCCGCGGGCTGGGTCGCGGCGGACTTGGCCTTTCCCGACTGGGAAGGCGACCGGCGCTCGGCCCAGGCTCGGGAGTGGTTCCTGGGCGGCGACACGCTACGCGGGTTCGTCCGGGCCGGGGTGCTGGCCTCCTGGGAGCGCTGCCGGGCCACGGGGCTGACGGCGGACCAGCCCGCGCTCCCCTACGACCCGGACCTCGACGGGGAGGAGCGTCTGCTGCGGGCCTCCCTCCCGGTCCTGGATCGGTTGCACGAGCAGCTGCTCGGCACCGGGGTCAGCGTGCTGCTGACCGACGCCACGGCGCGCGTGGTGCAGCGCCGGGCGGGCGAGCCGGGCCTGGACCGCCACCTGGACGCGATCCAGCTCGCCCCGGGCTTCGGCTGGGCCGAGCACGACGCGGGGACGAACGGCATCGGCACGGTGCTGGCCCAGGGTCGTCCCACGTTCGTCCTCGGCAGTGAGCACTTCACCGAGGCCCACCGCGCCTTCGCCTGCGCGGGCGCACCGATTCGCGACCCGCTGACGGGCGCGATCCGCGGCGTCGTCGATCTGACGAGTCGACGCCGCGACGCGCACCCGCTCATGGCCGCACTCGCCCGCGAGGCCGCATTGGCGGTCGAACAGCGGCTGCTGGAGCAGTGCACGCTCCACGAACGCGCCCAGCACGACCGGGCGCTGCGAGCAGCCACCCGGGGCGGACGGTCCCGGCCCCTCCCGCCGCGCGGGCGCAAGTCCGCCCGCTCATGGGAAGGCGAGCCGGCATTCCCCGTCCACGCCCTGCTGGCGGTCCGGCCGTCGGTGCAGCCGCCGCTGGAAGCGGAGGTGCCGTCGGGCATCCCAGGGTCGCCACGACGCCCGGAGGCCGGGCGGACGCCGGCCCGCACGTCGGCGCCGCCGCCAACATCGCAGCTCCCGGCTCCAGGCGGAGCATTCCGGCCGCCTGAACCCAACGCGCTCGCCGCCGAACTGCCAGACGTGCTCGGTGGCCTACGGGGTGACATCGCCTCACGCGCGGTCCTCTCCCTGAGTGGCGCGTCGGGCCGGGAGCACAGGTTGGACCGGGGAGTGTTCGGCCGGAGGTCGGTGGACCACGCCTTCGCGTTCGGTGAGCCCACCGTAGGCCCCGAACGGCCCGAACGCCCCGAGCGCCCGGAACTCTCGGGGCGCTCGTTGCGGGAGCGGGAGGCGCGGGTCGGGCGCATGGCTCTGGCCGCCCGGCACCGGCTCGCGCTGCTGTGGGAGGCCGGTGTCAGGATCGGCACCACGCTCGATGTCGGCCAGACCGCCGACGAGTTGGCCGAGGTGGCGCTGCCGGAGTTCGCCCAGTACGCGGCCGTCGACCTCGCGCAGTGGGTGCCGGAGGGCGCCGAGAGGTCGGCCAGTGAGGACACGGGGCCGCTGCAGAGGGCGGCGACCCGCACGACACGTGTCCGCGGGCCGCTGCCCTTGAGCGGCGAGCCCGTCGACTACGCGCCCGGGTCGGCGCAGGAACGGGCGCTGTCGGCCGGGCGGGCCGTGCTCGACGAGCTGCCGTCGAGCGTCGTCGGGACCGAACCGGGCCTGGAGGACTACCGGATGGGCTCGGTCCTCGCGGTCCCGCTCTCCGCGCGCGGCACGGTGCTCGGCGTGGCGTCGTTCTACCGCTCCCTCGACGCCGGGCCGTTCCGGGCGGACGATCTGACGCTGGCGGAGGAGCTTGCGCACCGGGCGGCCGTCTGCCTCGACAACGCGCGCCGCTACCAGCGGGAGCACACGCTGGCGCTCACGCTGCAGCGCAGCCTGCTGCCGAGGGCACTGCCCGAACTGCCCGCGGTCGAGGTGGCGCACCGCTACCTCCCGGCCCAGGAGGGCGTGGGCGGGGACTGGTTCGACGTCATCCCGCTCTCGGGGGCGCGGGTGGCCCTGGTCGTCGGCGACGTCGTCGGGCACGGTCTGCACGCCGCGGCAACGATGGGCCGGCTCCGCACAGCGGTGCGCAACTTCTCCGCACTCGACCTGCCGCCGGAGGAACTGCTCGGCCATCTCGACGCGCTGGTGGACGCGATGGACCAGGAGGAGGGCGAGCTGGGCGGCATCGGCATCATCGGGGCGA
The DNA here is from genome assembly GCF_003258295.1 of Streptacidiphilus pinicola. Lineage (GTDB taxonomy): Bacteria > Actinomycetota > Actinomycetes > Streptomycetales > Streptomycetaceae > Streptacidiphilus > Streptacidiphilus pinicola. Next base: position 5,165 of record NZ_QKYN01000181.1, read on the forward strand.
CCTGCCTCTATGTTGTCTACGACCCAGTCGCGAATCACTGCACACTGGCCAGCGCGGGTCACCCCTCCCCCGCACTGCTGCTGCCGGACGGTTCCGTCGGCTTTCCCGAGGTGCCCCCGGGCCCGCCCCTCGGGCTGGGCAGCACGCCGTTCGAGGCCGTCGAGTTCGCGCTGCCGGAGGGCAGCGAGATCGTCCTCTACACGGACGGCCTGATCGAGGACCGAGGTCAGGACATCGACGTGGGTCTGGCCCGGCTCGCCGACGCGCTCGCGACCGCGCGCAGCGCGCGGGACCGTACGCCGGAGGCGCTGTGCACGGCAGTTGTCTCCGCCCTGTTACCCGAACGGCCGCGTGACGACGTCGCGTTGCTGATCGCCCGGACTCGGGGTGTGAGCGGCGCGATGGTCGCGCGGTGGCCGGTGCCGCTGGAGGCGGCGGCCGTCTCCCGGGTGCGCACCGAGGTGGGTGCGCGTCTGGCTGCCTGGGGGCTGGGTGAGTTGACCGGGACGGTCGAACTGCTGGTCAGCGAGCTGGTGACGAACGCGATCCGGCACGCCACCGGTCCGGTGGAGCTGCGGCTGCTCCGCGACCGGGGTCTGATCTGCGAGGTCGCGGACGGCAGCAGCGTCTCGCCACGGCTGCGCCGGGCCCGCTCCGAGGACGAGGGCGGACGGGGTCTCTTCCTGGTGGCCCAGCTCGCCGAGCGCTGGGGCACGCGCTTCACCAGTGGTGGCGGCAAGGTGATCTGGGCGGAGGTCAAGACCCGCCAGGGGCTGGGCAAGCGCGCCGCGCCACGGCCGCGGGCGGCCGGGTGACCGTCCGGGCGCCACGCCCGGCGTAGGGTGAGGCATGGCAGAAATGATCTCCGCGCAGGGCGCCGACCAGCCGTACCGTCCGAACGAGGCCGCGGGAACCGCGGGCGGTTCCGCCTCGCTCGCCTGGACCGTCCGGTCCGAGGCCCCGGACGGCTCCGAGATCACGGCGGTCCGCCGGGTCATCAACGCGGCGTTCCCGACGGCGAACGAGGCGGATCTGGTCGAGGCGCTGCGCCAGGACCGGGACGCCTGGCTGCCGGGCCTCTCGGTCGTCGCGACGGCTCCCGACGGCGAGGTCGTCGGCCACGCCCTGCTGACCCGGTGCCACGTGGACGGCTCACCGGCTCTCGCCCTCGCCCCGGTCGCGGTGCTCCCGGCCTGGCAGCGGCACGGCGTCGGCACCGCGATGATCCACGCCCTCCTGGACGCCGCACAGGCGGCCGACGAGCAGCTGGTGCTGGTCCTCGGCCACCCTGCCTACTACCCGCGCTTCGGATTCGTCCCGGCCTCCGGCTACGGCATCAAGCCACCCTTCGAGGTCCCGGACGAGGCGATGCTCGCCCTGGCCCTGGATCCCGGCCGCCCGGTCCCGGCGGGCTCCATCCGCTATGCGCCGGCGTTCGGGGACTGATCCCCGGACGACCGGGAAAGGCCGGGATGGCCTTCGGGCATCAGGCACAGCGGCGCCGCTTCGCGTTCCTTCCGAACGAGTGACATCGGCGCTCGAGCCGTTGCCGACGGTGGCCTTGGACCGTTCCCCGGGTATGACCAGCCTCCGGAGTCGCCTCCTCTGCACCGCCGCCCTTGCCGGTACCGCCGCTGTCGGTGCCGTTGCTCCCGCATCGGCCGACACGCTCAGCGCCGCACAGAACCTCCAGAAGATCGGGCCGACTCAGGCGGTCACCACCGGCGCGATGACGGGTGCGAACGCGCTGACGGGCGGGATCGGCATGGTCCCCGGGGCGTTGGGCATGGTCCCGGGTGCGGTCGGCGGCTTGGGCATGCTTCCCTGATCCACCACTGGATCCGTCAGCGAGGCCCTGGAAACCCTGGAGGCCTTAGCTGTTGGGCGACTCGGCGTCGTCGGCACTGCCGGTGGACTGCGCAGGGATGTGTGCCTTCCCGGTCGGCCCGTCACTGGCGGTCGGCGCAGCACTGGCGGTCGGCGCGGCGCCGCCCGCGTCTGCGGTGGCGGCAGCCTCCGTTCCCGCCGCCGTTGGGGCGGCCTGGTCCGTGGCGCTGTCGCCCGCAACGTCGCTGCTGGCTGCGTCGCGCGCGCCACCCCCGTCACCCGTTCCCGCCGTCTCCGTCGCGTGGGAGGCGGTGGTGGGCGCGTCGTTCAGCGGGTGGGTGACGCCACTGGTGTCGACGAAGAGGGCGCCGAAGGCGGCGGCGACGGCGACGAAGGCGTCCGGGGCATTGGCGTGCCCGGTGCCGTTGACCGCGAGGGCGAGCGCGGTGAGCAGCAGGGCGCCCGCGCCGACGACCGTCTGGATCGCCCAGAACGCGTCGGTCTCGCGCTCCCCGTTCCCTGAACCGTTCCCTGAACCGCTGGGCGGCGCGGGCTTCTTCGCGCTACTGGGGTTGATGACCGCGCCGACCAGCCCGGCCCCTAGCGCGCCGAAGACCTGGCCGACCGAGGAGAGGTCGACCTTGCCGCCCTCCCAGGCGACGACGGTCATGACGAGCATCAGGCCCAGGTAGGCGACGGTCAGCGCAGCCCTGGCGAGAGTACGGGGTTGGGGCACCAAATCGGCGAACATGCGTCAACCATGGTGCGGTCGCCCAAGGGCCACAATGCCCCGTCAGATAACGATTTGACGGCCCATCGTCCGCTTTCGCCCCCGAGCAGCCGCACCTGCCCCCTCCTCTGCGATCCCTCTGCCATCCCCCTGGCGTCCCGTCAGGCGGATATCCCTTGCCTGATGCGGAGGGTGCTGGTTGGAATGTCGGCATGATCAATGACGCATCCTCCGTACGTATCGGCGCGCTCGTACCGCTGACGCGGCCCGGTTGGGTCGAGGCGGGGCAACACCTGCTCGCGGGGCTCGAGCTGGCGGTTCGCGAGGTCAACGAGGCAGGTGGGATCGCGGGTCACGGGCCTCTGGAACTCCTGGTCCGGGACACCGCGGCCGATCCGCAACGCGCCACGGCGGCCGTCGAGGAGCTGGCCGGACTGGGCGTGGCCGCCGTGACCGGGGAGTTCCACAGCGTGGTGGCGCGCGCCGCTGCCACCGCTGCGGACGCGCTGGCCTTGCCGTTCCTCTGCTCGTCCGCCGTGCTGGACGCGCTCACCGACGAGCCGACCGACTGGGTCGCCCGTCTTCCCCCCGCGCAGTCGCACGGCTGGCGGTGCTACGCGGACTTCCTGGTCGACGCGGGCCATCGCCGCATCGCGGTGGCGGCCGACCCGAGTGTCTACTGGGCCGCCGGCACGGGCATCCTGCGCGAGCACCTCGCGCCACGCGGCGGAACGGTCGTCGAACTGGACGTGCGCGCCCTCACCCCTGACGCCGTGTGCGACGCGGTCGCCGAGGCCGGCGCGACGGCGCTCCTGCTGCTGGTCGGCTTCCCCGATCCGGCGGTGCCGCTCGTCAGGTCCGTGCGCCGCGACCCGCGCCTCGCCGGGCTGATGCTCGGCGCCCCGGCCGGGCAGCCGGAGCTCGGTGAGTGGGCGTCACTGCTGGGCGATGACGGGGCCGCGGTCCCCTTCCTTCGCTACCTGCCCGAGCGGCTGAACCCGCTGGGCACCCGGGTCGAGGCGGCCCTGCGCGAGCAGCTCGGCGCGGCGCCGTCGTTCGTCGCCTTCGAGGGCTACGACGCGGTCACGGTCCTCGCCGAGCTGTTGCACACCCATGGCCCTGACCGGGCGCGGCTTGCCGCGTCCTGGCCTCAGGTGGACGTCGAGGGCACCCGCGGACGGATCCGGTTCTCCCGCGTCCCGGGGATCGCCGTCTGGCAGTGGGCGTGGCCGCCGGTCCAGGTCGTCGACCGGGATCCCGCCGCGCCCGCCCGCCTGCGGGTCCGTCACACCGGCTGAGCGAGCACGGGGGCAGCCCGGCCCCCGCCCAGCCCCAAGAGCCGCTCGAGCTGCTCGGCAGGGTAGGGGGTGTCCCGGCTGCTCTGCTGGAAGGTGCGCATGAACTGGGACATCACCGCGGCGACCGGCGCGTGTCGGGTGAGGATCGCGGCGGCCTGCTGCGGGATGTCCGTCGGGGTCCTGCCCTGCGCGATGGCGCGGACCAGTTCGGCGCGGGCCTCCCGGTCCTCGCGCCGGAAGCCGTACAGGGCGGTGACCAGCCAGTTCACCAGGTAGGTGGCGGTGTAGGCGCGGTCGTAGCTCTGGCTGCGGTCGACGAACGCCGTCTCTTGCGGGGAAAGCTCGAACCCGGGGTGGACTGCGAGGCCGTAGTCCCCGAAGTAGAGGCGTTCCCCGTCGGTCAGGATGTTCTCGAAGTGGGCGTCGAAGTGCAGCAGCCCACGGCTGTTCATGAACGAGGTGCCGGCGGCCAGTTCCCGCTCCACCATGGCGCAGGCCCGGTCGGCGGCCTCGTCGCCCGCCTCGATCTGGGTGCCTAGCCACTGGTGCAGGTTCTGCGGGATGTACTCCAGGAACAGCGCGATGCTGGCCGAGGACTCCCGGAGGGCCTCGATCCGGTGGCCGACCTGCGGGCGGCCTTCCCAGTAGTCGACGGCACGCTCGATGTCGGCGAGCTCCTCCGGCAGCGGTGTGGTGTCCGGCAGCACCCGCCAGTGGTACATCAGCGGGAAGCCCTCGTGTTCCGCCGCGAGCACCCAGTTGGTCGTCATGGTGTGCACGGCGAGCTCTCGCCAGGCCCCGAAGCCGGGCCCGCCGATGAGTCCGACGCCGTACTGGCAGAAGAGCGGCAGGTCGAGCAGGTTGGCCGTGGACCGGACGTGCTCCGCCTGCCGCTCCAGATCGGTGAGGGGCACTCGTTTTACGAAGACCGGGACGCCCGCGACCTCCAGCAGGGCCGCCTTCCCGCCGATACCCGCGCCGATCGGCTCGGCCGCGTCCACGAGCGCGCGCAGGGCGTGGTCGCTGTGCAGGGCCAGTGCGGTGGAGACGGCACCGTGGGCGGTCAGCCGGGCCGGGAGCGCCATGTCGCGCGCCAGGTCGCGCGCCGTACTGGGCCTGGTGTCACACGCCGTGTCGGGGGACTTCGCTGCGGCCTCCACGTGGATGCCGACCTCGATTCAGCCATGACCACGCGGCGTGCCGCGCGGCCTCCGGAGCGGGCAGAGGACAGCCCGCGTCCGTGGACGACCGCAGACACGCACCCCCCTCGGACCGCACTCTACGTGACGATCAACAAGGCGTCTCCCGCATCCGGCGTGCCTCACCGAGCGTCAGGCGTCGGCCTGCGGGGTCGCGGCTTCGATGATGTCGGCGCTGTCGCCCTCGAAGTCGAAGTGGTCGAGCGTCACCCCGAAGCGCCTCGCCATCTCGTAGAGGTCGTGGGACTCCGTCACCACGACCTCCTCACCGAGGGGGTTGTTGAGCGCGTCGAGTGCCTGCGCGACGACGTGGCGGGGCCCGATCTCGGTCTTGACCCAGACTCGAACCGATGTCCCGGATTGTCCCGTCATGATCCAATTATCCGTCCGCGCACGCGCAAGCGCCAGCCCGACACGCGCAGTAGTCGACCGCTCAACAGATCCTCCACTCTCACTCTCCTATCGGATCAGGCTCCGCCGGATCCGGCCTGTCAGATTCGGCAGTGCTGGATCCGGACCTGTCAGATTCGGGCGGCGAGCCACTCCAGCGCGGCCTCGGCGGCCGACAGGACGGAGACGTGGCCCTCACCCTCGCGCTCCCACCACTCCGCCGCCGGGCAGCGCGCGGCCAGCCACGCGCCGTGGGCGACCGGGACCATCCGGTCCTCCGTGCCGTGCACGACGAGCGTGGGCGCGCTGGCGTGCCGTGGTGCCAGAACACCACTGGGCGAGGCGCGCCGTCGGCGGCCTCGCCCGTGTGGTCGTCTGCGCCCGTGCGGTCACCGGCGCCCGTGCGGCTGTCGGAGCCCGGGCGTCCGTCGGCGCCCGGGCGGCCGTCGGCGCCGGTGGTGTCACCGGTGTCGTAGACGTGCAGGGTGCGGCCGTCGGCGAGGACGACGTCGCGTTCGGTCACCGTAGTCATGCGGCGAATCTAGCCAGCGGCACTGACACCCGCCCGAACTGACGATCCGTCGACCCGCACGCTGCACAGGATCCGCATGAGCACGTCCGGTGTCAGCCGACCGCCGCGCCGGACTCGACCAGCTTGGCGTAGGGGGCGTGCTTGCGCACGGCCTCGATGCTGCGCTCGCAGGCCTCACGCGAGTCGAAGACCTCACTCATGGCGATGACCTCGCCCGTGGCCGTCTTCAGCGTGAACCGGAACTCCTGCGGCTTGTCCATGTGCACTTCGAACTTGCCGGGCATGCCCCTACTCCTTCGTGAGCTCGATCACTGTGCGTCGCGGAGCGACTACAGCCGAAGCTAACCCCGGCTGTCGGCTTCGGCATCCGGAGCGACGGGCAGCTGGAGTACGCCGGTGCCCCGCTTGACCAGCTCACCGGCGATGATCAGGCGCTGGATCTCGGAGGTGCCCTCCCAGATCCGGTCCACGCGCAGCTCGCGGTAGAGGCGCTCGACGGGGTAGCCGCGGTCGTAGCCGCGCCCGCCGAAGATCTGCACGCAGCGGTCGATGACCCGCCCGGACGCCTCGCTGGCGGAGAGCTTGGCGATGGCGGCCTTGGCGTGCAGGGTCTTGCGGTCGGTGTCGGGCTGGTCGGCCTCCCAGGCCACCTGGTGGGTGTACGCGCGGTGCACCGCGATGTCCGCCGCACTGTCCGCGAGCATGCCCTGGACCAGCTGGAACGAGGAGATCGGCTGCCCGAACTGCTCGCGCCGCACCGCCCAGTCCCGCGCGAGCTCCAGTCCGCGCTCGGCCGCGCCGATGGTCCGGGCAGCGATCATCAGCCGCTCCTCGGTGAACCAGGACCGGGTGATGTCGTAGCCGTTGCCGAGCCCGCCGAGGACGGCGTCCTCGGGGACGAACACGTCGGTGAAGGTGAACTCGGGGTGCTCGTAGACGAAGGTGTGCATGAAGCGCGGCACCCGGGTCATCTCGATGCCCGGCGTGTCCTTGTCGATCAGGAAGAGTGTCGGCGCCTGCTCCTCGCCGGCCGCGGCCAGCAGGATCAGGAAGTCGGCGTGGTCGCCCACGGTGACGAACCACTTCTCGCCGTTGATCAGCCAGCCGCCGTCGGTGCGGGTCGCGGTGGTGGCCAGGTTCTGCGGGTCGGAGCCCGCACCTGGCTCTGTGACGGCGTAGCAGTCGCGCCGCTCGCCCTTGATGACGGGCACGAGGTAGCGCTCGCGCTGCTCGGGGGTGCAGAACCGCAGGGCGTTGGCGGGCCGCCAGACCATGTCCCACAGGGCGCCGGTCAGCCGGCCCAGCTCCTCCTGGACAACGGCCTGCTCCAGGATGGTGAGCCCGGCGCCGCCCCACTCGGCGGGCATGTTGACGGCCTGCAGGCCGGCGTCGAGGACGGCGCTGCGGACGGCGTCGTGCGCCTCGCGCGGGAGGCCGTTGTTCTCCTCGCAGTCCAGCTCGTACTTAGCGATGAAGTCCATCAGCTCCCGGGCCTGGGCCTTGAGGCCGGCCTGACGGGGGGTGAGGCGGAAGTCCATGATGCTCCTCGGCGAAACGGGGTGGGTGGCGGGATGTCAGTGCGGGAGTGAGAGGTCGCGGGGCGCGCGTGCAGGGGCTCCCATGCAAGGGCCCCATGCGGGGGGCGTCGGTCAGTGCGTGGGCATCTGGAGGGCGCCCGTGCCGCGCTTGATCAGCTCGTTGGCGATGATCAGGCGCTGGATCTCGGAGGTGCCCTCCCAGATCCGGTCCACCCGCAGCTCCCGGTACATCCGCTCGACGGGGTAGCCGCGGTCGTAGCCGCGCCCGCCGAAGATCTGCACGCAGCGGTCGACGACGCGTCCGGCGGCCTCGCTGGCGGCGAGCTTGGCCGTGGACGCCTTCGCGTGCAGGGTCTTGCGATCGGTGTCGGGCTGGTCGGCCTCCCACGCCACCTGGTGCGTGTAGGCGCGATGGACGGCGATCTCGGCGGCGCAGTCCGCGAGCATGCCCTGGACCAGCTGGAACGAGGAGATCGGCTGCCCGAACTGCTCCCGGCGCACCGCCCAGTCCCGGGCCAGCTCCAGCGCGCGCTCGGCCGCGCCGACCGTCCGCGCGGCAATCATCAGCCGCTCGTCGGTGAACCACTCCTTGGTCAGCTCGTAACCCTGGCCGACCTCGCCGAGGACGTCCGCGTCGGTGACGAAGACGTCGGTGAAGGTGAACTCGGGGTGCCCGTTGACGGCAGTGTGCATGAAGCGCGGAACCCGGGACATCGTCACGCCCGGCGCCTGCTTGTCGACGAAGAAGAGGGTGGCGGCACGCTCCGGGCCGGCGTCGGCCTGGACGACGAGGAAGTCGGCGATGTCACCACAGGTGACGAACCACTTCTCGCCG
>NZ_QKYN01000181.1:13652-13953 GCF_003258295.1 Streptacidiphilus pinicola
GTCCAGCAGCGACAGGCCGGGGCCGCCGAACTCGACCGGCATGTTGATGGCGTAGACGCCGGCGTCCATCGCGGCGCGGGTCAGTTCGCGGACCGTCTCGGCGGGCAGCGGGCCACCGGCCTGCTCGGACTGGTCCTCGTACCGCATCAGCAGCCGTGCGTACTCGGCGGCGCGGCGCTTGAGGTCGGCCTGCTCGGGGGTGTAGCGGAAGTCCATGGGCGGTTCTCCTGCATGAGCGGGGCGGGTGGGGGTCACGGTGAGACGAGCGGTGAACTGACGCGAACGGGTCAGGCGAGGACGG
>NZ_QKYN01000025.1 GCF_003258295.1 Streptacidiphilus pinicola
CCCACCAACAAGCTGATAGGCCGCGGGCTCATCCTGCACCGCCGGAGCTTTCCACCCAAGACCATGCGGTCAAGGGTAATATCCGGTATTAGACCTCGTTTCCAAGGCTTGTCCCAGAGTGCAGGGCAGATTGCCCACGTGTTACTCACCCGTTCGCCACTGATCCACCCCGAAGGGCTTCACCGTTCGACTTGCATGTGTTAAGCACGCCGCCAGCGTTCGTCCTGAGCCAGGATCAAACTCTCCGTGAATGCTTTGGCCTTTAAATAAGGCACAGTATTCGCGCAGAGCGGCACAGCATCCGCTGGAATGAGCGGACCCGTGCACAGCGTCCTCGCTGAAATTTGTTTCTCAAAAGTAACTGGCGTTGACTTTTGGCACGCTGTTGAGTTCTCAAGGAACGGACGCTTCCTTCGGTTCCCTTTTTATCGGGGCCCTCCGGGCGCTTCCTTCGTTATCCACTCTATCAGAGCTTTTCAGTTCCGATTTCCAGTGGATTTCGTCTTCCCGTTCCGGCCTCTTCGGGCCGGTCACCGGGGCAACTTGGTAAACAGTACGGGGCCCTGTAGGTCGAGTCAAATCGACCTACAGGGCCCCTCACCCGTTCGGGTGAACGATCAGACGAGGCGTCAGACCTCGACGACCATCGGAAGGATCATCGGCCGGCGACGGTACGTCTCCGAAACCCACTTGCCGAGGGTGCGGCGCACCAGCTGCTGGATCTGGCGGGTCTCCAGGACGCCGTCCTGCGCGGAGCGCGAGAGGGCCTCCTGGATCTTCGCGATCGCGGGACCGAAGGCGTCGTCCTCGATGCCGGAGCCGCGGGCCTGGATGTTCGGGCCGCTCAGCACCTTGCCGGTCGCGGAGTCCACGACCATGAACGTGGTGATGATGCCCTCGTCCCCGAGAATGCGGCGGTCCTTCAGCGAGCCCTCGCCCACCTCGCCGACCGACAGGCCGTCGACGTAGACGTAGCCCGCCTGCACCTTGCCGACGATGCGCGCGACGCCGTCGACCAGGTCGACGGCCACGCCGTCCTCGGCGATGACGATGCGGTCCTTGCGGATGCCCGTCTTCTGACCGAGGTCGGAGACCGCCCGCAGGTGGCGCCACTCGCCGTGGACCGGCATCAGGTTCCGCGGCTTGCAGATGTTGAAGAAGTAGAGCAGCTCGCCGGCCGAGGCGTGGCCGGAGACGTGCACCTTGGCGTTGCCCTTGTGCACGACGTTGGCGCCCCACCGGGTCAGGCCGTTGATCACGCGGTAGACCGCGTTCTCGTTGCCCGGGATCAGCGACGACGCGAGGATGACCGTGTCGCCCTCGACGATGCGGATCTGGTGGTCGCGGTTGGCCATGCGCGAGAGCGCCGCCATCGGCTCGCCCTGCGAACCCGTGCAGATGAGGACGACGTCCTCGTCCGGCAGGTCGTCCAGCGTCTTCACGTCGACGACCAGGCCGCCCGGCACCTTCAGGTAGCCGAGGTCACGGGCGATGCCCATGTTGCGGACCATCGAGCGGCCGACGAAGGCCACCTTGCGCCCGAACTCGTGCGCCGTGTCCAGCACCTGCTGGATGCGGTGGACGTGGGAGGCGAAGCTGGCGACGATGATGCGCTTGTCGGCGCGGTCGAAGACCTGCTGCAGGACGGGGCCGATCTCGCGCTCGGGTGCGATGAAGCCGGGGACCTCGGCGTTGGTGGAGTCGACCAGGAGCAGGTCGATGCCCTCCTCGCCCAGACGGGCGAAGGCCGGCAGGTCCGTGAGGCGACGGTCCAGCGGGACCTGGTCCATCTTGAAGTCGCCGGTGGCGACGACCAGCCCGGCGGGTGTGCGGATGGCGACCGCCAGCGCGTCCGGGATGGAGTGGTTGACGGCGATGAACTCGCAGTCGAAGGAGCCGATGCGCTCGCGCCGGCCCTCCTTGACCTCCAGCGTGTACGGCCGGATCCGGTGCTCGGCGAGCTTCGCCTCGACCAGGGCCAGGGTCAGCTTGGAGCCGATCAGCGGAAGGTCGGGCTTCTCGCGGAGCAGGTACGGCACCGCGCCGATGTGGTCCTCGTGACCGTGGGTGAGGATGATGCCGTCGACGTCGTCGAGGCGGTCCCGAATGGACGAGAAGTCCGGCAGGATCAGGTCGACGCCGGGCTGCTCCTCCTCGGGGAAGAGCACGCCGCAGTCGACGATCAGCAGGCGGCCGCCGAACTCGAAGACGGTCATGTTGCGACCGATCTCTCCGAGGCCACCGAGCGGCGTGATGCGCAGCGCGTTCGGGGCGAGCGGCGGCGGGGCGCCCAGGTCAGGGTGCGGATGACTCAAAGGTTCTCCTTTCCGCGCGCACCCGTCGGAGCTTCCTGGCTCTGGTACGCACGGCGTCGTCACTTGTGGTGATGGGTGTTACAGGTCCTGCATCACGTCACCGGGCTCAGGGTTCCGAGGTGTGGGGCCCGATCCTGGGACGTGGACGTCTGTGTTGTCAGAGGTGTACCCCGCCGTCGGCGAGATCCCTCCTCAGTTGGTCGATCTCCGCCTCCGTGGCCTCGACCAGTGGCAGGCGCAGCGGCCCGGCCGGGAGGCCCTGGAGGTTCAGGGCGGCCTTGGTGGTGATGACGCCCTGGGTGCGGAACATGCCGGTGAAGACCGGCAGCAGCCGCTGGTGTATCTCGGTGGCCTTGGCGGCGTCACCCGCGACGTAGGCGTCGACCATGGCGCGCAGCTCGGGGGTCACGACGTGGGCGACGACGCTGACGAAGCCGACGGCGCCGACCGAGAGCAGCGGCAGGTTCAGCATGTCGTCGCCGGAGTACCAGGCCAGGCCGGAGCGGGCGATGCCCCAGCTCGCGGCGGCCAGGTCGCCCTTGGCGTCCTTGTTGGCGACGATGCGCGGGTGCTCGCCCAGACGGACGATGGTCTCGGTCGCGATGGGCACGCCGGAGCGGCCGGGGATGTCGTAGAGCATGACCGGCAGGCCGGTCGCGTCGGCGACGGCGGTGAAGTGCCGGTACAGGCCCTCCTGCGGGGGCTTGTTGTAGTACGGCGTGACGACCAGCAGGCCGTGGGCGCCGGCGCGCTCGGCCTGGCGGGCGAGCTCCAGCGTGTGGTGGGTGTCGTTGGTGCCGACGCCGGCGACGACGTGTGCGCGATCGCCCACCGCCTCCAGGACCGCCCGGACCAGGGCCTCTTTCTCGGCGTCGGTGGTGGTCGGGGACTCACCGGTGGTGCCGTTGACGACGAGGCCGTCGTTGCCTGCGTCGACCAGGTGCACGGCCAGCCGCTGGGCGCCTTCGAGGTCGAGGGCGCCGTCGGCGGTGAACGGGGTCACCATCGCGGTCAGCGCACGGCCGAAGGGGGTCTCGGGGGTGGAGGTCGGAGCCATGAGTCCAACGCTACTCGTTGCGGGCAGGGGCAAGCACGGACGGTCCAGCTACGGGACACCGTACCGTCCGTGCAGGCAAGGAGCCCGGCGCCGCCTGCTCGGGGGTTCAAGCGGCACCGGGGCTCGTGTCTTTGAGACTAGGTAACCGTGAGATATCCCGCAAATGGGACATACGGGAAATCCTGCCGAACAGGCGAACGACCCGTCAGAACACGGCCGTTGCCGGGCGACGCGCTACGGCGCGACGCGTCCGTGCGTGTTGAAGGCCTCGTGGGTGAGGGGCATGAGCTCCGCCCACTGGCGCTCCATCTTCTCCGCGACCATCTCGATCTCCCGCTGCGGGAAGCTCGGCACCTTGGCGCGTTCGTCCTTGGTGCGCAGCGAGAGGAAGTGCATCAGCGAGCGCGCGTTGCAGGTGGCGTACATCGAGGAGAACAGGCCGACCGGCAGCACCGCCCGGGCGACCTCACGGGCCACGCCCGCCGCCAGCATCTCCTGGTAGCGGTCGTAGGACTGCCGGTAGGAGTCCTCCATCGCCTCGGTGACCGCCTTGTGCTGCTCGGGCGTGCCCTGGAAGAACTCGTACTTGCCCGGACGGCCCTGCTGGACCAGCTTGCGCTCGGCGGAGGGAACGTAGAAGACCGGCTGCAGCTCGCGGTAGCGACCGCTCTCCTCGTTGTAGGACCAGCCGGCACGGTGCCGGTGGAACTCGCGGAAGACGAAGATCGGCGCGCTGATGAAGAAGGTCATCGAGTTGTGCTCGAAGGGCGTGCCGTGACGGTCCCGCATCAGGAAGTTGATCAGGCCCTTGGAGCGCTCCGGGTCCTTCTGCAGCTCCTCCAGCGACTGCTCACCTGCTGTCGAGACCCGCGCGGCGAAGAGCACGTCGGCGTCCTGAGCGCTGCTGCGCACCAGCTCCACCGTGACGTCGTCACGGAAGGTCGGCTCGGGGGTCGGGGTCTCGTCGGACAAGGGGAGGTTCCTTTCGATCATGGGTCGACTCTGGCGCGGCTCCGACGTCGGTGTGGAGAGCCTGCCGATGCTGGTACTGGCGGTACCCGGACGACCGCCCAGTAGCCTATCCAGCGAAGGGAGACGCACGATGCAGCTGACGGTCCGTGAGGCCGTTGCGGCGGACGCCGCGCAGGTGGTCCGGGTACGGACAGACGCGTGGCGTGCCGCGTACGCGGGGGTGATCCCCCCGGCCTACCTCGACGAGCTGGACGCGACGGCAGCTCCGGCCCGCCTGGCCGAGTACCTGCGCTGCCGACCCGACGGCCGACGCTACCTGGTCGCCGAGCAGGGCGGCCTGGTCACTGGCTTCGTCATCGCCGGCACGGAGCGCCCGAGCATCGAGTCCGCGCGCGGCGAGCGCCGCGGCTTCGGCGAGGTGCACGCGCTCTACGTTCACCCGGACGCCTGGTTCACCGGCACCGGCGCCACGCTGCTGCGCACCGCCACCGACGCCCTGGCCGACGCCGGCCACCACACGCTGAGCCTGTGGGTGCTGGAGCGCAACGAGCAGGCCCGTCGCTTCTACGAGCGCCACGGCTGGCGGCCGGACGGCGCCCGGGACGAGCTGCTGCTGGGCGGGGCCCTGCTGCAGGAGCTGCGCTACACCCGCCCCGCGCGGCGGCTCAGTGAGCTGCCGCGTGCTCGTGGCGCTCGCGCTGCAGTTTGATCGCGCGCTCCATCGCCTTGCGGGCCCGCGGGGTGTCCCGGGCGTCCGCGTAGGCGACGGCGAGCCGGAACCAGCTGCGCCAGTCCTCCGGTGCGGACTCGGTCTCGGCCTTGCGCTTGGCGAAGACCGCGTCGGCGGAGTCGCGGTCGATGCGGCCGCCCGCGGTGTGCTTGAGCTCGTCGACCGGCAGCCCGCCCTCGGCCTCCAGCATCCGGGAGAGCCGCTGGCTGTCCCGGCCGAAGCGGTACGTCTTCCAGACGAACCAGAGCGCGATGCCGACCAGCGCCTCGGCGCAGATGCCGATGCCGATGCCGGCGCCGTTGCCGCTCGCCATCAGCTGACCGCCGGTCGCGGCCACCACGGCCAGACCGAGCAGCAGCGCGATCGTGACGACGAAGTACATCACCCTGGCCACCACGACGACCTCACTCGCCTTCGGTAAAAAGGAAGTTCTCGAGCCCGAAGGTGAGCCCGGGAACGTCCACGACCCGGCGCGCGCCCAGCAGGATGCCGGGCATGAACGAGCTGTGGTGCAGCGAGTCGTGACGGATGGTCAAGGTCTCACCGACGCCGCCGAAGAGCACCTCCTGGTGGGCCAGCAGACCCCGCAGGCGGACCGAGTGGACCGGCACGCCGTCCACGTCCGCGCCGCGCGCGCCCGGCAGGCCGTGGGTGGTCGGGTCGTCCTGCGCCGGCAGCCCGGCCTCGGCGCGGGCCGCGGCGATCAGCTGCGCCGTGCGCGTCGCGGTGCCGCTCGGAGCGTCGGCCTTCTTCGTGTGGTGGAGCTCGATGACCTCGACCGACTCGAAGAAGCGCGCCGCCTGCTGGGCGAAGCGCATGGTGAGGATCGCGCCGATGGAGAAGTTCGGGGCGATCAGCACGCCGGTGCCGGGCGAGGCCTTCAGCCACTCCTCCAGCTGCGCGAGACGCTCCTCGTTCCAGCCGGTGGTGCCCACCACGGAGTGGATCCCGTGCGCGGTGCAGAACTCCAGGTTGCGCATCACCGCGTCGGGGTGGGTCAGCTCGACGGCGACCTGGGCGCCTGACTCGACCAGCGTCTCCAGGCGGTCGTCGCGGCCGACGGCGGCGACCAGCTCCATGTCCTCGGCGGCCTCGACGGCGCGGACGGCCTCCGAGCCGATCCGGCCCTTGGCCCCGATGACGGCGACCCGCAGCGGCGTGCTCATTGCAGTGGCTCCTAGCAGTAAGAGAAAGGCCGGCTCAGTTCATGGCCACGGCGAGACGCTCCGCGCGCTTGCCTGCCACCGGTCCTATCACAGCGAGGGAGGGACGCAGCGCGCCGAGTACCTCGGCGGCCACGGCCCGGACGTCGTCGAGCGTCACGGCGGCGATCTTGCCGAGCAGCTCGTCGACGGAGAGGTGGGTGCCGTAGGCGAGCTCCGCCTTGCCGACGCGGGACATCAGCGAACCGGTGTCCTCCATGCCGAGCACGGTCGACCCGGACATCTGCCCGATGGCCCGCTTCAGCTCCTCCTCGGTGATGCCGCCCGTGGCGACCTTCTCCAGCTCCTCGCGGCAGATCTTGAGGACCTCCTCGACCCGCTTGGGCTGGCAGCCGGCGTAGATGCCGAAGAGTCCGGAGTCGGCGTAGGAGGAGGTGTAGGAGTACACCGAGTAGGCCAGCCCGCGCTTCTCGCGGACCTCCTGGAAGAGCCGCGAGCTCATGCCGCCGCCGAGGGCGGAGTTCAGCACGCCGAGCGCCCAGCGCCGGTCGTCGGAGCGGGCGAGCGCGGGCATGCCGAGCACGAGGTGCGCCTGCTCGGTCGGGCGGTCGAGGATGTCGACCTTGCCGGCCGTCCTCAGCGCCCGGCTGCCGTTGCGGGGCGCGGCGGGGAGCACGTCCTCGCGGCCCAGCGCGCCGGCCTGCTCGAAGCAGCGCTGCACCTGGCGGACGACCTTGGCGTGGTCCACGTTGCCGGCCGCGGCGACGACGAGGTGCTCGGGCCGGTAGCGGCGGCGGTAGAAGCCGTAGACCTGATCACGCGTCAGCGCGTTGATGGTGTCGACGGTGCCCAGTACGGGCCGGCCGAGCGGGGACTCGCCGTAGAGCGTCTTGGCGAAGAGGTCGTGCACGACGTCGCTCGGGTCGTCCTCGGTCATCGCGATCTCTTCGAGCACGACGTCGCGCTCGGTGTCGATGTCCTCCTGACGGACCAGCGAACTGGTCAGCATGTCGCTGACGACGTCGACGGCCAGCGGCAGGTCGCGGTCGAGCACCCGCGCGTAGTAGCAGGTGTACTCCTTGGCGGTGAACGCGTTCATCTCCCCGCCGACCGCGTCGAGCGCGGAGGAGATGTCGAGCGCGGAGCGCTGCTTCGTCCCCTTGAAGAGCAGGTGCTCGAGGTAGTGCGTGGCGCCGTTCAGCACGGGCGTCTCGTCCCGGGAGCCGACGCCGACCCAGATGCCGAAGGCGGCGGAGCGGACGGTCGGCAGCGTCTCGGTGACGACCCGGAGACCGCCAGGGAGGACGGTGCGGCGCACCGTGCCGGCGCCGTCGACGCCCTTGAGCAGGGTCTTCGTGGTCCCGGGGCGCTGGTCCTGGGCGGTCGTCTGCGGCACTGAGCAAGTCCTTGGGATTGTTGCGCTAACGGGCCTGCGGCCCGGCCCCACCGTGACGGTGGGGCCGGGCCGCAGTGTGCAGGCTACTGCTTACTTCTCGGCGTCGGCGGCGGCCTCGGCCGCCTCCTCGCCCTCGATGACCGGGATCAGCGAGAGCTTGCCGCGCGGGTCGATCTCCGCGATCTCGACCTGGACCTTGGTGCCGACCGGCAGCACGTCCTCGACGTTCTCCACGCGCTTGCCACCGGCGAGCTTGCGGATCTGCGAGATGTGCAGCAGGCCGTCCTTGCCGGGCATGAGGGAGACGAACGCGCCGAAGGTCGTGGTCTTCACCACGGTGCCCAGGTAGCGCTCGCCGACCTCCGGCATGGTCGGGTTGGCGATCTGGTTGATCGTGTTCCGGGCCGCCTCGGCCGCCGGGCCGTCGGAGGCGCCGATGTAGATCGTGCCGTCGTCCTCGATGGTGATCTCGGCGCCGGTGTCCTCCTGGATCTGGTTGATCATCTTGCCCTTGGGGCCGATGACCTCACCGATCTTGTCCACCGGGATCTTGATCGTGATGATGCGCGGCGCGTTCGGGGACATCTCGTCCGGAACGTCGATCGCCTCGTTCATCACGTCGAGGATGTGCAGACGCGCGTCGTGCGCCTGCTTCAGGGCGGCGCCCAGGACGGAGGCCGGGATGCCGTCGAGCTTCGTGTCCAGCTGGAGGGCCGTGACGAAGGTCTTGGTACCGGCGACCTTGAAGTCCATGTCGCCGAAGGCGTCCTCGGCGCCGAGGATGTCGGTCAGCGCGACGTAGTGCGTCTCGCCGTCGACCTCCTGGGAGATCAGACCCATGGCGACACCGGCGACGGCGGCCTTCAGCGGGACACCCGCGTTCAGCAGCGACATCGTCGAGGCACACACGGAACCCATGGACGTCGAGCCGTTGGAGCCCAGCGCCTCGGAGACCTGGCGGATCGCGTAGGGGAACTCCTCGCGCGTCGGCAGGACCGGCAGCAGCGCACGCTCGGCGAGCGCGCCGTGACCGATCTCGCGGCGCTTCGGGGAGCCGACGCGGCCCGTCTCACCGACGGAGTACGGCGGGAAGTTGTAGTTGTGCATGTAGCGCTTGCGCGTCTCCGGCGCCAGCGTGTCCAGCTGCTGCTCCATGCGGAGCATGTTCAGCGTGGTGACACCCAGGATCTGGGTCTCGCCGCGCTCGAACAGCGCCGAGCCGTGGACGCGCGGGACGACCTCGACCTCGGCGGCCAGGGTGCGGATGTCCGTGATGCCACGGCCGTCGATGCGGACCTTCTCCTTGACGATGCGCTGGCGGACCAGCTTCTTCGTCAGCGCGCGGTACGCGGCGGAGATCTCCTTCTCGCGGCCCTCGAACTCCGGCAGGAGCTTCTCGACGGCGAGGTCCTTCACGCGGTCCAGCTCGGCCTCGCGGGCCTGCTTGCCCGCGATGGTCAGGGCCTGGGCCAGCTCGTCCTTGACCGCGGCGGTGAGCGCCTCCAGGACGTCGTCCTGGTAGTCGAGGAAGACCGGGAACTCGGCGGTCGCCTTGGCGGAGTGCGCGGCCAGCTCGGCCTGCGCCCGGCACAGCTCCTTGATGAACGGCTTGGAGGCCTCGAGGCCCTCGGCCACGACCTCCTCGGTCGGGGCGACGGCGCCGCCCTTGACCAGCTCGATCGTCTTGGTCGTGGCCTCGGCCTCGACCATCATGATCGCGACGTCGCCGTCCGGCAGCGCGCGGCCGGCGACGACCATGTCGAACACGGCCTCCTCCAGCTCGCTGTGCGTCGGGAAGGCGACCCACTGGCCACGGATCAGCGCGACGCGGACGCCGCCGATCGGGCCGGAGAAGGGCAGGCCCGCCAGCTGCGTGGAGGCGGAGGCGGCGTTGATGGCGACCACGTCGTAGAGGTGGTCGGGGTTGAGCGCCATGACCGTCACGACGACCTGGATCTCGTTGCGCAGGCCCTTGACGAAGGACGGGCGCAGCGGGCGGTCGATCAGACGGCAGGTGAGGATGGCGTCCTCGGAGGGGCGGCCCTCACGACGGAAGAAGCTGCCGGGGATCCGCCCGGCGGCGTACATGCGCTCCTCGACGTCGACGGTCAGCGGGAAGAAGTCGAAGTGCTCCTTCGGCTGCTTCGACGCGCTGGTCGCGGAGAGGACCATGGTGTCGTCGTCGAGGTAGGCGACCGCGGAGCCGGCGGCCTGCTTGGCGAGGCGGCCGGTCTCGAAGCGGATGGTGCGGGTGCCGAAGCTGCCGTTGTCGATGACGGCCACGGCCTCGTGCATGGTGTTGTCTTCCACCCGGAAGATCTCCTTCTTTTGTCCTCTAGGTGGAGCGCCCCCGCGCTTGTCCTGAGCGTGCGGCCTGGACCTGGCCGGTCTTCGATCGAAGCTGCCGGTCGAAGCTCTCGTGCTTCTCCGGCGGCCACTACCGAGGACCGGCGGCCTGCCTGGCGCTGGCTCGGATGCGTGTGGACGCTCCGCGTCCGGTGTCGTCCCCATCGTAGGGAGGACACCCTTTGTCCTTCACACCTTACGCACGGTCTCATTCCCACGCGTGCGCAAGGCTCAACCACGCCCATTCGAGGGGTGGTGGCGATACACCGAAGGGCGGCTCCCCCAGATCCCCTGGGAGAGCCGCCCCCGAGTGGGTCGACTAGCGAGCGGAGCCCGCGGCGCCGCGGCGGATGCCGAGGCGGTCCACCAGCGTACGGAAGCGCTCGATGTCCGTCTTGGCCAGGTACTGCAGCAGGCGGCGACGCTGGCCGACCAGGAGCAGCAGGCCACGACGCGAGTGGTGGTCGTGCTTGTGGAACTTGAGGTGCTCGGTCAGGTCCGAGATACGGCGGCTGAGCATCGCGATCTGAACCTCGGGAGAGCCGGTGTCGCCCTCCTTCTGGCCGTACTCGGCGATGATCTGCTTCTTGATGCTCTGGTCGAGGGCCATGCCCACTCCTTCACGTCATGGTGCCGAGCGCCCCTGGTCTGCTTCACAGGGTCTGATGTACTCGGCGTCGGAACGCGGCATGCACGATGCATGTGCGATCCAGCGGTCAAGCCTACCAGTCAGGACGTCAAGCCCCGGACCGTGCCGTAGACGTCCAGGACCGCGAGGGCCAGCGGGACGAGGGCGGCGAGGGTGAGGCCGTCGACCAGGTCGAGCAGGCGGCCCCAGAACGGGGAGACGCCCTTGTTCGGCACCACCAGTGCGATGGACACCAGGACCGCCGCGCCGGCCGCGATGCCGACCGCCATCACCAGGGTGCGGATGTCGACGGCGGAGGTGTTCCGCATGTTCGTGAAGATGAACAGCGGCATGTGCAGCGCCAGGCCGACGACCAGCAGCGCCAGGCTGCCGAGGCCCGCCACGAGCAGGCACATCACCTGCGCGGTGTTGGTGAACAGGCGCGCCCGCATCATCGTCGAGACGCCGAGGGTGAGCGCGAGCAGCTCGGTCCAGGTGTTGTAGGTGAACGCCAGCACCACGCTGCTGCCCAGCACGACGGCGGCGCAGCCGCCGACCATGCCGACGAGCAGCTCGTGGCCGCGGCGGGCCTGCGTCGCGATGCGGGTCAGGTCCAGCGCGGGACGGTTCTCGATCTCCGAGGCGCGCGCCGACGAGCGCTGCTGCTGCGGGGCGTGGAAGCCGACCGGCAGCCGCGCGAAGCGCGAGGAGAGCGACGGCAGGAAGCCCACCAGGCCGACCGCGACGACCGCGGCACCCGCCGCGACCTCACGGGCCGAGGCGTTGGTGATCACTCCGACGAGCGTGGCCACGGTCCCGACGCCGGAGACCAGCGCGGCGGCGACGAACGGCGCGTCGCCGTTGGGCAGCAGGGCCGCGAGCAGGGTCGCGGCCAGCAGCACGGTGATGCAGCCGACCAGGAACTGGATCCGGCCCGGACCGTCGCCCTGGGCGGGCGCGACGACGCCCGTACCGCCGAGCATGGCCAGCGGCAGCGCGGCCATGCCGAGCGCGAGCGCGGCGCCGCGGTCGTCGTAGACGCGGGCCCGCACGCCGGCGAGCGCGATCAGCACGATCGCGCCGAGGCCGGCGATCAGGCCCGGCAGCGAGTGCATGTCGTGCTGCAGGTCGGAGAACCACAGTGCGAAGCCGAGCAGGAGCAGGACGACGGCGCCGCCGATGAGTCCGGCTCCGCGCATCAGCGCGGGCCCCCACTGGCTGCGGTCCTCCTTGACGCCGGAGGCGATCGCGTCCGCGACGTCGTCGAAGACGGCGGGGGCGAGCGACTCGGCGAAGGGCCGCAGGCTGAGCAGTTCGCCGTCGCGAACCTGCTGGGCCTGCAGCGGCAGACTGCTGTCGAGGACGGTGCCGTCGCGTCGGACGAGGTGGAACCCGGTGGGCGCACCCTCGGCCTGGGTCTGACCGGAGAGCCGGAGCACCTCCGGATAGATGTCTGCGAGCGGGACGTCCTCGGGCAGAGCGACGTCGATCCGACTGTCCGGCGCGACGACGGTGACCCGGCAGAACCCGGTCGTGGCGCTGGTGCTCACGTGGTGGCCTCCCCCATACCGTGGCTGACAGCGGTTCACCTTATACGGTGCGGGGAGTTGTCAGGGCCGCGGGGAGTCCTGCCGGCGACCACAACTGGCATGCAGATGGCACGGCTCGTTCGGCGCGCTACCCGGATGGGGGTTGGTCGCGCAGTTCCTCGCGCCCCTGAGGGGACTGCAACTTGGCCGACCTCAGGAAGGCTTCCGCCGCGGGCGGCAACGCGCCGGGGCGGCGCAGCAGCGCCAGAGTGCGGCGGACCGGAGGGTTCAGCGGGGTGGCGACCGCGCCAGGTGGGGCCAGGGCGGCGGGCATCATCGCGGCGAGGCCGCCGGCGGTGATGAGCGGGCCGACGGCCTCGCGGAAGGCTGATTCCACGGCGACGTGCGGGGCTACGCCGGCGTCGGCGAAGAGACCGTCCGTCAGATGGCGCCAGGCGGTGCCCGGTGCGCCGACGACCAGGGGAAGCTGCGCCAGATCGGCCAGGCTCACGGTCTCTCCGGCCGGAGTCCCCGGCGGCAGGACGGCGACCATCTCCACCTCCCGCAGCGGTTCCACGACCAGCCCCTGGGTCTCCGTCACCGGCAGGTAGGACAGGCCCAGCTGGGCGTCGCCCTCGCGCAGGTCGCGCGTCAGGTACGGCGGACGGCGCGGCTCGACGATGCGGACGGTGACGGCCGGGTGCCGTTGGCGGAAGCGCGCCGTCAGCTCCCCCGCCGCGTCGGCCGCGGCGGGCTGCACCACGAGATCCACACGTCCCGCGACCAAACCCACCACGGACGCCACCGCCTCGCGCGCGGCGACCAGTTCCAGCGCCACCCGTCGCGCCGGGGCGACCAGCGCCTCGCCCGCCGAGGTGAGGACCACGCCGCGGCCCGCTCGCTGGAACAGCCTCGCGCCCAGCTCGCGCTCCAGCGCGCGGATCGCCTGGCAGAGGGAGGGCTGGGCCAGGTGCAGGGCGTCCGCCGCGCGGGTGAAGCCGCCGTGTTCGACCACGGCCAGGAAGTAGGACAGTTGCCGGGCATCCATAGGTGCAGCCTATGGGTCCCGTGCGCACTGCGTATTGGACGGCGAGGTGAGCCTGCGGCGTTACTGATGCCCATGACGAGAGACCCCGCCGCTGACGCGCGCGCTCCCAAGCCCGCCACCGAGGCCACCCGGAAGGCGCACGCCGCCCTCGCCGCGCGGCTCCCGCTCGACGACGACGCCGACTTCGCCCGCGCGGAGCGCGGTCTGCTGCGGCGCGGCGTCGAGGCGGAGGTGCTGCCGACGGCGGCGCCCGGGACGGTCAACCCCTCGCTGTGGCGGCAGGCGCGGCTCAACGCGCTGGCCGGGCTGTTCGAGGTGACCGAGGGCGTCTACCAGGTGCGCGGCTACGACCTGGCCAACGTCACCTTCGTCCGCGGGGCGCGTGGCTGGATCGTCGTGGACCCACTGACCGCCGCGGAGACGGCGGCGGCCGCGCTGCGCACGCTGCGCGAGCACTTCGCGGACGGGCGTCCGGTGACCGCGGTGGTCTACACGCACTGCCACGTGGACCACTTCGCGGGGATCCGCGGCGTGGTGACGGACGAGCAGGTGGCCTCCGGCGAGGTGCGGATCATCGGACCGGAGGGGTTCCTGGAGCACGCCGTCTCGGAGAACGTCATCGCGGGGACCGCGATGAGCCGCCGGGCGCTGTACATGTACGGGCTGATGCTGCCGAAGGGCGAGCGCGGGCACGTCGACACCGGGCTGGGGCGGGGCGTCGCGGGCGGGACGTGGGGGCTGGTGCCACCGACCGAGACCGTCTCCGAGACCGGCACGGAGCTGCTGGTCGACGGCGTGCGGATGGTGTTCCAGGTGACGCCGGGCACCGAGGCGCCGGCCGAGATGAACTTCCTGCTGCCGGACCAGCGGGCGCTGTGCCTGGCCGAGAACTGCACCGCCGTGCAGCACAACCTCTACACGCCGCGCGGCGCCGAGGTCCGCGACGCGCTGGCCTGGTCCGGCTACATCGACGAGGCGCTGCGCGCCTACGCGCCCGCGGCGGACGTGGTGTTCGCCTCGCACCACTGGCCGCGCTGGGGCGCGCAGGAGATCACCGCCTACCTGACCAAGCAGCGCGACGCCTACCGCTACCTGCACGACCAGACGATGCGGCTGGCCAACCAGGGGCTGGTCGCGGCGGAGATCGCGGAGGAGCTGGAGCTGCCGCCGGGGCTGGCCGACGAGTTCTTCCTGCGGGACTACTACGGGACGGTCAACCACAACGCCAAGGCGGTCTACCAGAAGTACCTGGGCTGGTTCGACGCCAACCCGGCGCATCTGCACCCGCTGCCGCAGGTCGAGGCGGCCCAGCGCTATGTGGCGTACATGGGCGGCGCGGACGCGGTCCTGGCCCGAGCGCGGGCCGACTTCGCCGCGGGCGCGTACCGCTGGGTGGCCGAGGTGGTGAACCACGTCGTCTTCGCGGACCCGGCGAACCAGGAGGCACGGCTGCTGCAGGCCGACACCCTGGAGCAACTGGGCTACCAGGCCGAGTCGGGCCCCTGGCGGGACTTCTACCTGACGGGTGCCCAGGAGCTGCGCCAGGGCACCCCGAACGCCCCCGGCCTGCGCACCCCGGTCCAGCCGGACGTGCTGCGCGGCATGCCGGGGGCGATGCTGCTGGACTTCCTGGCGGTGCGCCTCGACGGCCCGCGCGCGGCCACCCGGTCGCTGCGGCTGGCCCTGCACCTCACCGACGCGGGCTCGACGCACCTCGTCGAGCTCTCCCACGGCACCCTGCACCACTCCGCCGGGGAGGATGCGCCGGGGGCCGTCCGGCTGGACCGCGCGACGCTGGCCCGGCTCGCCGACGATCCGTCACTGCTGGACGCGGCGCTGGCGGACGGCTCGGTCAGCGCGCCGGAGGCCGGCGCGAATGACCTGCGGGAACTCCTCCAGCTTCTGGTCGCGTTCGATCTCTTCTTCCCCGTGATCGAGCCATGACCGGTTCCCGATAGGATCGGCGCTTGCGGACAGCGGTGCCACGGGGGCGGCCATGCCAACCCTCGCCGGTCACCGGGGGACTTTGGAACGAGGCTGGTGCCGAGTTGAGCGTGGTGACCGTCAAGCGACCGCCTAGGGCTTACCCGCCGGCGGTGCCGAACGAGGAGCTCCACCTGGAGCCCCCGCCGGAGCTGCCCCGCGACGACGGGGGTTCGTGGTGGCAGTCCTTGCTGCCGATGCTGGCGACCGCCGGCTCCGCCGCGTTCTTCTTCATGCCCGGCATGGCCACCATGATGAAGGTCATGGGTGGCCTGATGGTCGCCTCGACGGTGGCCATGGCCGTCGCGCAGCTCAACCAGCAGCGCAAGGGCGGCGGCGGTGTCGACGACGAGCGCGCGGACTACCTGAAGTACCTGGGCCAGCTGCGCCGTCAGGTGCGCAGGGTGGCGCAGCTCCAGCGTGACTCGCAGCTGTACACGCACCCGCAGCCGGACCAGCTCTGGTCCGTGGTGGCCGAGGGCCGCCGGCTGTGGGAGCGGCGGCCGATGGACAACGACTTCGTCCAGGTGCGCGTGGGCACCGGTCCGCAGCAGTTGGCGCTGCGCATCGTGCCGCCGCAGACGGCGCCGGTGGACGAGCTGGAGCCGCTGACGGCCGACGCGATGAAGTCGTTCATCAAGAGCCACAGCACGCTGCCCGACCTGCCGCTGGCGGTCTCGCTGCGCGCCTTCTACCACCTGACCGTCTCCGGCAACCCGGACATGGTCTACGGCCAGCTGCGCGCGATGCTGTCGCAGCTGACGACGCTGCAGTCGCCCGACGACCTGATCGTCGGCGTCGCCGCGGCGCCCGGCGCGATGCCGGAGTGGGAGTGGACCAAGTGGCTCCCGCACACCCAGCACTCGCGCGAGACGGACGGCGCGGGCTCGCTGCGCATGCTCTGCACCTCGCTGGACGAGCTGGAGGAGTTGCTCGACGACGACCTGTCCGGTCGCGCCCGGTTCCACCGTGACGCGCAGCCCGTGCCGGACCAGCCGCACATCGTGGTGATCCTGGACGGCGCCCAGATCGGCGCCGACTCGGTGCTGGCCAGCGGCGAGGGCCTGCAGGGTGTCACCGTGATCGAGGTCGTGCTCGGCGACCTGGACGAGGTCCGCGGGCAGCTGGCGATCAGCGTCACCCCGAAGGAGATGACGCTGCGGTCGGCGTCCGGCGCCGCCTACAGCGGTGTCGCCGACACCGTCTCCGCCTGGCAGGCGGAGGCGCTGGCCCGTCAGCTGGCTCCGCTGCGGATCTCGCAGGGCGGCGACGACGAGCCGCTGCTGGCGAACCTGGACTTCACCGACCTGATGGGCGTCGGCGACGCCGCCTCGGTCGACACCGCCCGCACCTGGCGCACGCGCCCGGTCCACGAGCGGCTGCGCGTCCCGATCGGTCTGGGGGCCGGCGGCGAGCCGGTCGTCCTGGACCTGAAGGAAGCGGCGCTGGAGGGCATGGGCCCGCACGGCCTGTGCGTCGGCGCCACCGGTTCCGGCAAGTCGGAGCTGCTGCGCACGCTGGTGCTGGGCCTGGCGCTCACGCACTCCTCGGAGACGCTCAACTTCGTCCTCGCCGACTTCAAGGGTGGTGCGACCTTCGCCGGTATGGCGGACATGCCGCACACCTCCGCGATCATCACCAACCTGGCCGAGGAGCTCACCCTCGTCGACCGCATGCGCGACTCGATCACCGGTGAGCTGAACCGCCGTCAGGAGCTGCTGCGCGCGGCGGGCAACTTCGCCAACATCCACGACTACGAGCGGGCGCGCGCGGCCGGTGCGCCGCTGGATCCGCTGCCCTCGCTGCTGCTGATCATCGACGAGTTCAGCGAGCTGCTGACGGCGAAGCCCGACTTCATCGACATGTTCATCCAGATCGGCCGTATCGGCCGTTCGCTGGGTGTACACCTGCTGCTCGCCTCGCAGCGTCTGGAAGAGGGCAAGCTGCGCGGTCTGGACACCTACCTGTCCTACCGCATCGGTCTGCGCACCTTCTCCGCCGCCGAGTCGCGCGCGGCGCTGGGTGTGCCGGACGCCTACCACCTGCCGCCGGTGCCGGGTGTCGGCTACCTGAAGTTCGGCACCGACGTGATGGCGCAGTTCAAGGCCGCCTACGTGTCCGGCCCCTACCGGGCGGGCGCCGCACAGGTCTCCTCGGGCGGGGTGCGCCGCGCGCAGCCGGTGCTGTTCACCGGCTCGCCGGTGGCGCTGCCGCCGCAGCCGATGGAGGAGACGCCGGTCGTCGCCCAGCCGGCCCGGCAGGACGACGCGCTCGTCGACACCGTGCTCGACGTGATCGTCGACCGACTGGAGGGCCAGGGCCCGCCGGCGCACGAGGTGTGGCTGCCGCCGCTCAAGGAGGCGCCCTCCGTCGACCAGCTCTTCGGCCGCCTGGCGGTCAGCGCCGAGCGCGGTCTGCACGCCCCGGACTACACCGCGCCGGGCCGCATGGTCGTCCCGGTCGGTCTGGTCGACAAGCCGTTCGAGCAGCGTCGCGACCTGATGTACCTGGACTTCTCGGGTGCCGCCGGTCACGGCCTGATCGTCGGTGGTCCGCTGACCGGCAAGTCGACGCTGCTGCGCTCCGCGATGACCTCGTTCGCGGTCACCCACACCGCCGCCGAGGTGCAGTTCTACTGCCTCGACTTCGGTGGTGGCGGTCTGATCGGTATGCAGGGTCTGCCGCACGTCGGCGGGGTGGCCGGGCGTCTGGACGGCGACAAGGTGCGCCGCATGATCTCCGAGGTCAACGGCGTGCTGAACCGCCGCGAGGAGCTGTTCCGGGCCCAGCAGATCGACTCGATCGCGACCTTCCGCAACCGCCGCAAGCAGGGCCTGCTGCCGGACGAGCCGCACGGCGACGTCTTCCTGATCGTCGACGGCTGGCTGAGCTTCCGGCAGGAGTTCGAGGCGCTGGAGCCGGTCGTGGCCGACATCGTCCAGCGTGGTCTCGCCTACGGCGTCCACGTGCTGATCACCGCCAACCGCTACGGCGAGGTGCGGCCGGCGACGAAGGACCTGCTGCAGACGCGCGTCGAGCTCAAGCTCGGTGACTCGATGGAGTCCGAGATCGACCGCAAGGTGGCCCAGAACGTGCCCGCGGGCGCGCCGGGCCGCGGTCTCACCCCGGACAAGCTGCACTTCCTGGCGGGCCTGCCGCGGCTGGACGGCTCCAGTGGGATCGAGGACCTCTCCGACGCGGTCGCCGCGATGGTGCAGGCCACCAGCGAGAACTGGCAGGGCCCGCGCGCGCCGCAGGTTCGCATGCTGCCGGAGATGCTGCCCGCCGAGCACCTGCCCAAGCCGTTCGAGTCCGACCAGGGCATCGCCATCGGTGTGGACGAGAACGCGCTGGCGCCGGTGTTCCTCAACTTCGAGACCGACCCGCACTTCATCGTCTTCGGTGACGGCGAGACCGGTAAGACGGCGCTGCTGCGCCTGATCGTCAAGGGCATCACCGAGCGCTACACGCCGGAGCAGGCGCTGGTCGTGATCGGTGACTACCGCCGCTCGCTGCTGGGTGTGGTCAACACGCCGCACCTGCTGGAGTACGCGGCGGCCCAGCCGGCGCTGCAGGCCTTCCTCGGCGACGTGCGCGGCTCGATGGAGCGGCGTATCCCGGGCAAGGACGTGACCCAGGAGCAGCTGCGCGACCGCAGCTGGTGGAGCGGTCCGGAGCTGTTCCTGATCGTCGACGACTACGACCTGGTCGCGACCTCCACCGGCAACCCGGTCTCCCAGCTGCTGGAGGTCCTGCCGTTCGCCAAGGACGTCGGCCTGCACATCATCATCGCCCGCCGCTCCGGCGGTGCCGGGCGTGCCCTGTTCGAGCCGGTCATGCAGCGGCTCAAGGAGCTGGGCGCGCAGGGCATCGTCCTGTCCGGCGACCGCGACGAGGGCGTGCTGCTCGGCAACGTCCGCCCGCAGATCCTTCCGCCGGGCCGAGGCGTGCTGGTCACCCGCCGCCGGGGGTCGTTCACGGTCCAGACGGGGTGGACTCCGCCGGCATAGATTCCACATTCCGGATCGTTATGCGGACGGTTTCGTCCGCGGACCGCTCGATCCGAAGCAGGCCACGGGGCCGCCGAGTGCTTGGTCACTCGGCGGCCCCGTCGTCGTTGGGCCGCCCACCAAAGACGAAGGCATGATCGTTGACGCTTTATGGCAACGATATGAAGGATTCACTATGCATCGATCTTCGAAGCAAAGGCATGCTGTCACAGCGGACATAAAGGGCAAGTCACTGACACGGCTTCAGATCAGTTGTGGTAGCCATTTCCCGCAACGGAATCCGAAGCAAAACCGACCTTGACGCGTCGTTAACGGCAGGGTTCCATGGCTGAGCCGGGAGCGACTGAAACGAGCAGCAGCGAAACGCCAGGAGGCGATAGCGCTCCCCCAGCAACCCTCTTGTTGTGCGAGCCGGAACGGAACGCCCATGACCGACATCCTTCGCCGTCCTGACGACGGTACGACGGCCCCCGCGCCCTCCATCGAGGCCGCGGAGCCGCAGAAGCTCAAGCGTTCCATCGGCGTCGTCGGCGGCACACTGCTGACACTGTCGTGTCTGACGCCGGCGTCCTCGCTCTTTGTGATCGTGCCGACCTCGCTCGCCCTGATGGGCACGGGCACCGCTCTCGCGCTCGTCATCGCGATCGTGCTCTGTATCGGCGTGGCCTGGTGCTACTCCGAGCTCGGGACGCTGGTCCCCAGCGCGGGCGGCGAGTACGCCATGGCCGGACACACTGTCGGCCGCTTCACCGGCTGGCTCGCCTTCATCCAGGCGCTGCTGGTGGTCATGATCGTGCCGCCGGTGATCGCCCTCGGCACGGCGCAGTACCTGGCGCCGATCGTGAACATCGATCCCAAGATCATGGGCGCGATCGTCATGCTCGCCGCCACCGTCATGGGCCTGCTCGACCTGCGCGCGAACGCGTGGATCACCGGCATCTTCCTGGTGCTGGAGGTCATCGCGGCCGGCCTGGTCGCCATCCTCGGCTTCGTGCACACCCACCGCTCCGCCTCCGTGCTGATCCACCCGGAGCTCCCGGGCACACACGGTGGGGTCAGCCTGGTCACCATGGGCACGATCATCGCCGGACTGGCGGGCGCACTCTTCATCACCCAGGGCTTCTCCACCGCGGTCTACCTGGCCGAGGAGATGGAGCGCCCGCACCGCACCGTGCCGCGCACGGTCCTGTGGACCCTCGGCATCGGCTCCGCGGTCATCCTGATCCCGGTCGTCGCGATCACGCTGGGCGCGAAGAGCCTGGACGACCTCGCGGGCGGCGACATCTCCAGCATGGTCACCCAGTGGAGCAACTCGGCCGTGGGCACCTTCGTCAGCCTGGCGATCGCGATGGCGATCATCAACGCGGCGATCGTCATGGTCATCCAGAACTCCCGCGTGCTGTACTCCTCCGCCCGTGACAAGGCCTGGCCGGAGCCGGTCAACCGGGCGTTCACCAGCCTCAGCAAGCGCTACGGCTCCCCGTGGATCTCGACCCTCGCGGTCGGCGTCCCCGGCGCGGTCCTCTGCTTCGTCGACCTGACCACGCTGTCCGCCGTCACCGGCGTCTCCGTCGCCCTGCTGTACCTCTGCGTCGCCGTCGCCGCGCTCGGCGGCCGCCGGGG
This sequence comes from Streptacidiphilus pinicola, assembly GCF_003258295.1. Taxonomy (GTDB): domain Bacteria; phylum Actinomycetota; class Actinomycetes; order Streptomycetales; family Streptomycetaceae; genus Streptacidiphilus; species Streptacidiphilus pinicola. The sequence goes on from NZ_QKYN01000025.1 coordinate 20,801, forward strand.
CAAGCACAAGGACGCCAAGGCCTACCGCATGCCGCTGTGGCCGGCCGTCCCGGTCATCCTGATCGCGGTCCTGGTCTACGTGGTCACCCAGCAGCCGGCGGACGCCCTCTGGTACACCGGCGGCATCACCGCCGCCGCGGCCCTCTACTGGGTCTTCTACCTCCGCCCCCGCCCGGACACCCGCTGGATCATCACGATCCCCGAGGACGAGAAGGACGCCGTGGAGGTGGCCTGACCCCTCGCGAAACCCCGAAGGCCCCCGCGCTCCTGAGCGCGGGGGCCTTCGCAGTTGAATCAGCGCGCTGCGCGCGCCCGGCGGCGGGTGTCGCGGATGACGGTGGCGGTGCCCGTGATGACGATGAGGCCGACCGCGCCGAGGCCGACGGCGAAGAGGGCGGTGCGTTCGTCGCGCTGCTGGGGGGTCTCGCCGAGGTCGAAGGGGCGGGCCTGGACGGGGGCGGCGGAGGAGCCGGTCACGGGGCTGGCGACCGGGGAGTCCGCCGGGGGCGACTGGTCGGTCACCGCGGCGACCGGGTCGACGACGCCCCAGCCGATGTACGGGTTCCAGCCCGGGTCGGTGCGGAGCGCCGTCTGCTCGATGCGCGTCGCGATCTGCGCCTCGGTCCACTTCGGGTACTCCTGGCGCAGCAGCGCCGCGACGCCGGCCACGTAGGGGGCCGCGAAGCTGGTGCCGCTGTCGACGCACTGACCGCCGGCGGGGACCGTGGAGACGATGTCCACGCCGGGGGCGGCGACCATGACGGACTTGCCGGTCTCGGAGAAGCCGTCGGCGCGTTCGTCGTTGCGGTCGGAGGCGCCCACGCCGATCACGCCGGGGATGGCGGCGGGGTAGGTGGGCTTGTCCAGGTTCTCGTTGCCTGCGGCCGCGACGACCACGATGTTCGCGGCAAGGGCCCGCTCGACCGCCTGGTAGAGCTTGCTGGAGGAGGTGATGCCCTGGAACGGCTGGCCCTGCTTGTCCGTCAGGTCCTGCGAGATGTTGATCACGTCGACGTGCTGGCTCACCGCGGAGTCGATCGCGGCGGCGAGCGTGTCCTCGGTGGCGCTGCCCTGGCCGTCGTTCTGGCGGATGGACAGGATCGTCGCGCCCGGGGCGATGCCCTCGAAGCCGGTCTTCTTCTGCGGGTCGGGGCGCGCGGCGATGACGCCGGCCACCATCGTGCCGTGGCCGACCTGGTCGGTGGTCGAGCCGCCGGTGACGTTGGACTGGCCCTTCAGGAAGTCCTGACCGGCCTTGACCGCGCCCTTGAGCTGCGGGTTCTGGTCGTCCACGCCGGAGTCGACCACGGCGACGGTGACGCCCCTGCCGTCGTACTTGGCGTGCAGCTGGGAGAGCAGGACACGCTGGAGCGCCCACGGCTCACCGGGGATCGAGGCCGCGGGGAAGTTGCACGACCCGTCCGCCGCCAGCGCCGCGGTCGCGGCGCCCGTGGGCAGCACGGGCGCGGCGGTGCACGCGAGGGCGCCGGCTGCGACGACCAACGCCCCGCGGTGGAGCCTGTTCACTGCTGCACTTCCCCCAGCTCGGAGACACGGTTGCGCGGATGGACGCGCGATACGGACAGCGCTGCGCCGATCCGCGGTGTCGCGGACCGGCGCAGCGTCAGACGATCACGTGGCGCGATCAGTGCCAGAGCGAGGCGTTGCGGCTCTCGGTGGCCTGGTAGTTCTGCGCGGCGCTGTCGAGGGCGCCGGCGATCTGGACCAGCACGGAGTGCAGGTCGTTCGCGGCGGAGTCCCACTCGCGCTGGCGGGCCTGGTAGCCCTCCTGCGCGGAACCCTCCCAGGACTGGGCGATGCGCTGCACACCGGCGCGCAGGTCGTCGAGCTGGGACTGGACGTTGGCAGCGGTCGTGCGGACGTCGGACGCGGCCTGAGAGACCGTGCCGAAGTTGACCATGATGTGGCCGGGAGTACCGGACATGCTCTATCTCCTCTTTGGGGCAGTTCAGCTTGGATCGTGGACGGCGAAGCGGCCCGGCGTCAGCCGAGCGCCGAGGTGATCCGGCTCAGACCGGAGTGCTGCTCCTGCTCCGTCTGCGTGTACTGCTTCGAGGTGTTGTCGATCGCGTCCTTGATCTCACCCAGCACACGGTTGAGCTTGGTGGCGTCCTCGTTCCACTTCTGCTGGAGCTGGCCGTACGACTGCGCCGCCGCACCCTGCCAGCCACTGGTGATGCCACTGACCACGTTGTTGAGGCGGCTCAGCTCCTGGTTGATCTGAGCGCTGACCTCGGAGATGCGAGCAGAGAATGCCTGCATCTCGTCGGCGGTAGTCCTGAACTGACCCGACATGTGCACCGTCCCCCATGAGACAGACCGATGGCGATCGGGAGTCTTGCTTCGATCCCCCGATCGGCACCACCTGAGCGGTGATGTCCCGTAGAACTCTAGTCCTCTCGTCCGACAGGCCCAACACCGACCTGTGGACAATTCGTCCGAACATCGTCACGATCCCGTCACCGGGCGCCCGTGACGACCTGCGAAAGCGCCGCAGGACACCCTCAAGCGTCCTGCGGCGCAATCAAACTGACAAGAAGTCAGAACCGGGGTCAGGAGCCCTGCTGCTGCCCGGCGGCGTCCTTGGTCAGCTCCGGACCGGTGGGCACCAGCTGGGCCCAGCTCAGTGGCACCGCAAGCGGGTTGACCTGCCCGTACCCCAACCGCGCTGCCGGCGTGTCCTGCTGCTGCCCGGACGCCGCACCGGTCGTGCCCGCGGTGCCGGCGCCGCCCGACGCCGCCCCGCCCGACCCGTCCGAGCCGCCGGTCGTGCCGCCGCTCTGACCGTTCGTGCCGCCGCCGCTGTTTCCGTCGCTGTTCATCTGCAGCGGGTAGCGCAGCCCGGTGTCGGTCAGCAGGTACATCTTGCCGCCGCCGGCCGCGGCGCCGCTGACCGCCTGGAGCAGCAGGCCGGTGCCCGGGGTCACGTAGACGCCGGCGGTGCCGGAGGCCTGCGCGCCGTTCACCGGGTAGTCCTGGCCGAGCCAGACCCCGAGCTGCGGGCCGTTCTGACCCATCTGGCCGTCGTAGACCGCACAGGAGGTCATCTGGCCGTTGGAGACGTTCAGGTTGGCCTGGCTGACCTGCGCCTGCGGCCAGTTGAGGTCCGCGGCGAAGGGCGCGACCGTGTTCGAGTCGAGCAGCTTGAACTGGTTGACCGGAGTCTCGGTCACGCTGCTGTGCATCGCCTCGACCAGGCGGCGGGCGAAGTCGGAGATCCGGTGCGGCCCGTCCTTCAGCAGCACGTAGTGCAGCGTGGTGCCGTTGTCGCTGACCTTGAGCAGGTCGCCCACCTGGTAGCTGTTGCCGCCGCCCAGGTCGGTGCCGGTGTAGGGAGCGCCGAACCCCTGAATCAGGCCGTACGGCAGCGAGATCGGGCTGCCCTGCGACAGCGTCTTCAGCCACTGCGTGGTGACCACCTGCGGCGTCCCGTCGGAGGGGCCGAAGGCCGCCTTCGCCAGCAGCGCGCCGCCCGGGTCGGACTTGCCCGCGTCGAGCTCGTGGTAGGAGCCGTTCGAGTCCACCAGGTAGTTGGTGCCGTCGGACGTCCGCACGTACAGCGCCTTCTGGTCGTCGAGGCGGCCGCCGGAGACCGAGCTCGCCTGGCTGCCGCCCAGCACGAACAGCCGCTGCCCCACGGTCTGGGTCGCGTCCGCGCTCGAACGGTCGCAGGCCGCCCAGGTCTTGGCCTTCGCGGCGTCGGCGGCGGTAGGCAGGCTGTCGGGCGCGTACGGGATCCCGACCGTCGCTCCGCGGGCCACCGACGGCGAGTTGAGCGCCGAATCGTCGATGTACTCGACCCCGGAGCCGGCGCTCATCAGCAGCCGCGCCGAGGACATGTTGAGCACCGGGTGCAGGACGCCGTTCAGCATCACGTAACGGGTCGTCGTCTGCTTGTCGACGATGACGTCGTTGGCCTTGTCCCAGCCCTTGGGGGCCGAAGGACGCAGCATGCCGTACGCGCCGAAGGCCGCGACCGCGATCGCACCCAGCACAAGGCCCGGCACGACCGCGCGGACCGCGCGTGGCGCGTCCTCCACGCTGCCGCCACCTGTGGGCCGCAGAAAAGCGGCCACCGTGCGCTTGCGCGCGAACGTGTAGGCGCTGAGCTCATCTCGGCGTGAAGCCATCCCTTTGCTCTCCCCCGTCCTCGGACGTCCTCAGGCTGCTCCGGGCGCCGACCGGAACCGGTACCGCCCGCGTTGCGCTACGTACGGTACGGGTACCGTGTTGCGATCAGCCAACCGGACCTAGGTTTGGCTTCGGCCGTCTTTTCCGGAAAGCTGCATTCGCCACGGGTCGCGCGTTTCACGTGACTCGGCGACAGAAGCCCGCGAAACAGACAATCGCGACACAGCTGACGACTCGAAGGGGTGCTCGGGGGATGCCCAGTCAGACCGCTTCGCGCCGCGCGCAGCGGAAGCCCGCCGCGACGCAGCCCGGTCCCGCGCGCGGCACGCGCGACGCACGGCCCGCCACCGCGAACGCGCCGAGCACGGCCACGCCGCGGGTCCGTCCGCGCCCGGGACGGCTCGGGCCGGTCCGGTTGAGCCACGTGATCGTCATCGAGGCCATCGCCGCCGCGTTGCTGCTCGGTTGGGCACACGGCCGGATGACGCTCATCGTCGGCGGCGCGGTCGCCGTCCTGCTCCTTGTCCCGGTGCTGCTCCGCTTCGGCGGCCTCAGCCTGGTCGACGCGATGGGCGCCCGCTCCGCCTTCCGCCGCCGCGCGCGCCGGGCCGCGCTCGCGCCCCAGGGCCAGGACGTGGACCCGGCGCTGGCGCCCGTGCTGGAGTGCGAGCCGGCGCTGCGCGTGGTCGCCCACAGCGTCGAGGCCGACGGCGGCGCGGGCCGCCGCGAGCGCCGTGAGATCGGCATGGTCGGCGACGGCACCTTCCTCAGCGCGCTGATCCAGGTCGAGGCCCCGGACAAGCCGCTGCGCCCGGACTCGGCCGCCTTCCCGCTGCCGCTCGGCCTGCTGGCCGAGGGCCTGGAGGCGGACGACGTCAAGCTCGACTCGGTGCAGCTGCTGACGTACGCCCAGCCCGCGCCCGCCCCGCACCTGCCCGAGACGGCGCTGGCCGCCCGCGCCTACCGCGAGCTCCCGGCCGGCTCCACCACCCCGGGCCTGCGGCTCACCTGGGTCGCCGTCCGGCTGGACCCGGAGCTGTGCCGCACCGCGGTGGCCGCGCGCGGCGGCGGCGAGACGGGCGTGCGCAAGGCGCTACAGCGCGGCGTGGACCAGCTCGCCTCCCGCCTGACCGCGGCCGGCCTGCGGGCCACCGTGCTGGACGCCGGCCAGGTCACCTCGGCCATCGGCACCGCCACCTGCCCCAACCCGGTCGCGGTCACCCACGGCCGCGGCGGCGCGGGCAACCAGACGGGCGGTCAGGGCGCGCCGCGGCGCAGCGCCGAGACGGCCAAGGCCTGGAAGTGCGACGACCGCTGGCACCGCAGCTACTGGATCGGCCGCTGGCCCTCGCTCGACACGCGCAGCACCGCGCAGCTGGTGGACCTGCTCACCGGCACCCCCGCGCTCGGCAGCAGCTTCTCGCTGACGCTGCGTCCGGCCGGGGCGGGCGCGGTGGCGCTGCAGGGCCACGTCCGTGTCACCGTCCGCGGTGAGAGCGAACTGGCCACGACCGGCCGCCAGCTGGAGACCCGGGCGCGCAGCGCCGGCATCTCGCTGGTCGGTCTGGACATGGAACAGGTTCCGGGCGTCCTTGCGACGCTTCCGCTCGGGGGGACTCGCTGATGGCCATCTCCACGCCCCGCAACGCCGCGCCCGCCGATCAGGGCGGCGGCACCGGCCTGCTCGGCCGCGCGCTGGCCGGCTTCGGCCTGCCGGGACCGCGCCGCGAGCAGCACGTGCTGACCGTCGACCAGCTCGGCGCCGTGGCACTGCCCGTGGGTGGCGACGGCGTCGTCGTCGGTGTGGACGGCGAGGGCAGCCCGGCCGTGCTCGGCCTGTTCCGGCCGCGCCCCTACCACGTGGTGCTGGTCGGCGGCGTCTGGACGGCCCAACTGATCGCGCTGCGCGCGGCGGCCACCGGCGCCCGGGTCGCCGTCGAGACCGGCCGCGGCCAGACCTGGAGCCCGGTGGCCCAGGCGGCGGGCGGCGGTCAGCCGTGCATGACCGTGCACCCCCTCGGCCGGCTCGGGCCGCAGGGCGCCTCGGTCGCCGGTCCCGTCCTGGTCATCCGCGACGCGGGCCCGCGCCCCGCGCGGACCCGCCTCTCGGCGGCGCCCTGGCAGGCGATGCTGACGCTGCTTCCGTACCTGGCGGACGGCGCGGACCGGATGCTCTCCCAGGCCGACCTCGTCGGCGTCCAGCGCGTCGCCCCGCAGGAGGCGCAGCTGATCGCCCACGTGCTCGACCTGCCGGCGCAGGACGCGGCCGCCCTCCCGAACCTCGGTGACGGCATCACGCTGTGGACCAACCGCCGCTCGCGCACCTTCGTCCAGGGCGGCCCGACCTCGTCCGAGGCGCAGGTCCTCGGCCAGGCCCGGCGCGTGGACTGAGCCGCGCCCCTCGTGCGGCGGGAGGGCCCGCCGCGCGGGGAACGGACGGGGTGACAGCTGGGGCCGGAGCACGGCCCGGAAGCAGCTGAGCCTGCAGGGGTTCAGTCGTACGCCCGCGCCGCACACGCTGGGCGTGTGTGCCGCAGACTGCGCCGGACGGGGGTCCCGGCCAGTCGGGAGGGGCGGCTAGTCTGAGAGTCCCCGAGGCGAACGAGAGGCGAGTTACTGTGACCAGCGATCGCGACGACGTCTACGTCGGCGACCAGGCGCCGGACGAGGACGAGGAGTGGTCGGACGCGCCTGACTACACGCCTCCCGCCTGGTACATGCAGAACGCCCCGCAGGTAGGGCCCGGGGGCGGTCCGCCCGGCCCTCAACCGGGTGGTTACCCCGGTGGACCGACCCCGCCCATGGGTGAACCGGGCGCGCAGCAGCCCGGCTTCGCGCCCCCGTCCGGTCCGCCGCAGCAGAGCGGTGTGCCGCTCGGCCCGCCGCTCGTGCCCGGCCAGATGGCCGCGCCCGGCTTCCCGCCCGCGCCCACCCCGGCCACGCCGCCGCTGGGCGTCCCCTCGCCTCCCGCTCCCCCCGCCGGCATCCCGGCGCAGCCGACACCGCCCGGGATGCCCGTCGGCCCCGCCCCCTCGCCCGCGGCGGAACCCGGCAAGTCCATCCGCTCCTCGGCCGGCGAGGACCCGGGCCTGGCGGCCTTCGCCCCGCGCCCGAAGCCCGCGGAGGAGCCGCCCGCGCCCGCGGCTGACGCCGCAGCGCCCGCACCCTTCGGCGCTCCTGACGGCCCGGCGGTTCCGGGCATGCCCGGCGCACCGGCACCGGCTCCCGCACCCTTCGGCATCGCCGAGGCGCCTGCCGGCCCCGGGCGA
>NZ_QKYN01000182.1 GCF_003258295.1 Streptacidiphilus pinicola
GCCGGTGGGGGGCAGGACGGTGAGGGGGATCGCGGCCATGGAAGCACCACCGCAGCTCGGTCGGGACGACACACGTCGCCGGAACGGAAGTAAGGGGAGAGGGAACGCAGCGTTCGGTAGAGCTCACGAGGGCTGCTGGGTCGTTCGACTGTCGTTCGACCGGTCGGGTCCTCCGCGGTGGGGCCCGCCCGCACCACCGAAGCTACTGACGGACTTGCGCCGCTCGCACGGGATCGCGGTTTCATCACTCGTACGGGTGGAGCTCCCGGTTCGCCCGTAACCTCGCACGTTGTCCGACGCGGCCACCGCGCCGCGATACCCTCGGACACGTGCCCAAACTCTCCGACGTCCGCCACGCGCTCCACGAGCTCTACCCGCCCGCCTGGGCGGAGTCCTGGGACGCCGTCGGCCTGGTCTGCGGAGACCCCGAGGACGAGGTCACCCGGGTATTGTTCGCCGTCGACCCGGTCCAGGCCGTCGTCGACGAGGCCGTCGCCTTCGGCGCGCAGCTCGTCGTCACGCACCACCCGCTCTACCTGCGCGGCACCACCACCGTCGCGGCCGACACCTTCAAGGGCAAGGTCGTGCACACGCTGATCCGGCACGGCATCGGCCTGCTGGTCGCGCACACCAACGCCGACGTCGCCGACCCGGGCGTCTCCGACGCCCTCGCCGAGGCCGTCGGCCTGCGCGTCACCGGCCCGCTGATCCCCGACCCGACCGACCCGGCGGGACGCCGCGGCACCGGCCGGATCGGCGAGCTGCCCGCGCCCGAGCCGCTCGCGGCCTTCGCCGCCCGCGTCGCGTCCGGCCTGCCCGCCACCGCCCAGGGCGTGCGCGCCGCCGGCGACCCGGACCGCCTCGTGCACCGCGTCGCCGTCTGCGGCGGCTCCGGCGACAGCTTCTTCGCCGAGGTCCGCGCGGCGGGCGTCGACGCCTACGTCACCGCCGACCTGCGCCACCACCCAGCCTCCGAGGCCCGCGAGCACGCGGACATCGCCCTGGTCGACGCCGCCCACTGGGCCACCGAGTGGCCCTGGCTGCGCAGCGCCGAGAGCGCGCTGCTGGCCGTCTCGGAGAAGCACGGCTGGGCTCTGACGACGCGGGTGTCCACCCACGTCACCGACCCCTGGACCGCGCACGCCCCCATGTCTTTCGCACCGACCACTGTCTGAGGAGCTCCCCCTGAACGCCGCGCCCGCCGACCAGATCCGCCTGCTGGACCTGCAGGCACTCGACTCCCGCCTCGACCAGCTCGCCCACCGCCGGCGGACGCTGCCCGAGCACGCCGAGATCGAGCAGCGTTCCACCGACCTCGCCCAGCTGCGCTCGCTCACCGTGGCCGCGGAGACCCAGCTCAGCGACACCCAGCGCGAGCTCACCAAGGCCGAGCAGGACGTCGACCAGGTGCGTCAGCGCGCCGCCCGGAACCAGAAGCTGCTCGACTCCGGCTCGGTCGGCTCCGCCAAGGACCTCACCAACCTGCAGCACGAGGTCGGCTCCCTGGCCCGGCGCCAGAGCGACCTAGAGGACGTGGTCCTGGAGATCATGGAGCGGCTGGAGTCCGCGCAGACCCGCGTCAGCGAGATGACCGCCCGTCGCGACGAGGCCCAGCTCTCCGTCAAGGACGCGGAGGACCGCCGCGACACCTCCTACGGCTCGATCGACGCCGAGGTGGAGAAGGTCACCCGCGACCGCGCGGTCCTGGCCGAGGCCGTCCCGGCCGACCTGATGAAGCTCTACACCCGCCTGCGCACGCAGAACGGCGGCATCGGCGCGGCGCGGCTGTACCAGCGCCGCTGCGAGGGCTGCCGGGTCGAGCTCTCCATCACCGACCTCGGCGCCGTGCGCGCCGCCGCCGCGGACGAGGTCGTGCGCTGCGAGAACTGCGGCCGCATCCTGATCCGCACCTCGGAGTCCGGTCTGTGACCAGCCCGGGGGGCGCTGGTCGCCGGTTCGTCGTCGAGGCCGACGGCGGGTCGCGGGGCAACCCCGGCCCGGCCGGCTACGGCGCGGTCGTCCGCGACGGCGACACCGGCGAGCTGCTGGCGGAGGCGGCCGAGTACCTCGGCCGCGTCACCAACAACGTGGCGGAGTACCGCGGCCTGATCGCCGGGCTGCGCGCGGCCGCCGCGATCGACCCGTCCGCGACCGTCGAGGTCCGGATGGACTCCAAGCTCGTCGTCGAGCAGATGTCCGGCCGCTGGCAGGTCAAGCACCCGGACATGAAGCCGCTGGCCGCCGAGGCCCGCGCGGTCTTCCCGGCCGGGCGGGTGCAGTACCGCTGGATGCCGCGCAAGGAGAACAAGCACGCGGACCGGCTCGCCAACGAGGCCATGGACGCCGGCCAGGCGGGCCGCGCCTGGGCGCCGAGGGCCGCCGCGTCCCGGGCCGTTCCGGCGTCGCCTGCCTCCCCGGCCGTTCCGGCCGCGGCCGAGCCGGAGGCTGAGACCGCTGCGCCTTCGGAGCAGCCCAGGATCACCGCCCCGGCGGGGTGGGCCGCGCCCGCGGACATGGGCCGGCCGACCACCTTCGTGCTGCTGCGCCACGGCGAGACCGCGCTGACGCCGCAGAAGCGGTTCTCCGGCAGTGGCGGCGACGACCCGGCGCTCTCCGAGCGGGGTCAGTGGCAGGCCGAGCGCGCCGCCGCGGCCTTCGCCGCGCGCGGCACGATCGAGGCGGTCGTCAGCTCCCCGCTGCGGCGCTGCCGCCAGACGGCGCAGGCCGTCGCCGACGCCCTCTCGCTGGAGGTACGGATCGAGGAGGGGCTGCGGGAGGCCGACTTCGGCACCTTCGAGGGCCTCACCTTCGCCGAGGTGAAGGAGCGTCAGCCGGAGGCGCTGGACGCCTGGTTGGCCTCCACCCGGACGGCGCCCCCCGGCGGGGAGAGCTTCGTCGCGGTCAGCCGCCGGGTGGCCGCGGCCCGGGACCGCCTGCTGGCCCGCTACGCCGGCCGCACCGTGCTGGTCGTCTCGCACGTGACGCCGATCAAGACGCTGGTCCGGCTCGCCCTGGGGGCGCCGACGGAGGCGCTCTACCGGATGGAGCTGAGCGCCGCGGCCGTCTCCGCCGTCCAGTTCTACGCGGACGGCAACGCCTCGCTGCGGCTCTTCAACGACACGTCACATCTGCGCTGAGCAGCGGCCGTCGGGGGATCTGCACACGGTCTCCCTACGCGCGTAGCGGAGTGGTCATGTACATTTAACCGTCAACATCTTCCTTCGCAATCTACGCGCGTGGTCTCCTCGTGGGAGCTGGTTCTCCGTCAACTCCCCTAGGAGAAACGCATGTCTCGCAAGGGCCTCCGCCGTGCCACAGTCGCCGTCGCCGCCGGCGCCGCTCTGTTCGCCACCGCGCTCCCCGCGCACGCCGCGAGCTACACCGCCTTCGCCTTCAATCTGGGCAGCACCGAGCCGGACATCTACGACTTCATCAACTCGGCGACGTCCACGCTCGACATGACGATGTACGAGCTCAGCGACACCACCGCGGTCAACGACCTGATCGCACGTCAGCAGGCCGGCGTCCAGGTCCGGGTGATCCTCGACGGAACCCGGACCACGGTCAACGACAGCGCCTACAACGCCCTGCAGGCCGCGGGTGTCGGCGTGGTGTGGTCCTCCTCCGCCTACGTCTACACGCACCAGAAGACGATCACGGTCGACGGCGCCACCTCGCTGATCCTCACCGGCAACCTGACCTCCAAGTACTACTCGACCAGCCGCGACTACGGGGTCTTCGACAACGACTCCGCCGACGTCAACGCGATCGAGAACGTCTTCAACGCCGACTACGCGGGCACCTCGGTCACCCCGAGCGACGGCGACAACCTGCTCTGGTCGCCCACCGACTCGCGCTCCCGCCTGCTCAGTGTCATCAACGGCGCGACCACGACGCTCGACGTCGAGGAGGAGGAGTTCGGCGACCAGGCCGTCGTCGACGCGATCGCCGCGCGTGCCTCTGCAGGCGTCACCGTCCGCGTGGTCCTGGAGAAGCCGGCCAGCTACGGCAGCCAGGTCCAGGAGATCGTCAACGCCGGTGGCACGGTGGTGGGTTACTCCTCCAGCACCGGCTTCTACATCCACGCCAAGGCGCTCGTCGCCGACTACGGCCTGTCCTCGCAGGTGGTCGAGGCCGGCTCGATGAACGTCTCCACCAACTCGCTCGACAACAACCGCGAGCTCGGCATCATCCAGACCGACAGCGGTGTCGCGAACACCATCGAGACGGCGTTCAACAGCGACTACGCCGGCGGCACCGCCGCCTGACGTCGTCCGCTGTTCAGAGCTCGGTGACGACCACGTCCAGCGCCCACGGCCTGCCCGCCGTGGGCGCTGCGGCCTCCACGGTGAACTTCGCGTCGCGCAGCGCGTCCGCCAGCTCCGCCGGGGTGGCCGGCTCGGCGCCCGACTCCAGCAGCTGCCGCAGCAGCCGGCCCTTGGTGGCCTTGTTGAAGTGGCTCACCACGGACCGCTTGGTCACGCCGTTCACCACCCGTTCGTGCAGCACGCGGACCGTCGCCGTGCGCGAGGCGACCTCGCCGACCGGCTTCCACAGCGCCGCGTACGCGGACGAGCGCAGGTCCAGCACCAGCCCGTCCCCGGCCAGCTCCGGCATCGCGGCGGCCATCGGCTTGCGCCAGTGCGCGCCCAGCCCGCCCAGCGGCGGCAGCTTGATCCCGCCCGAGCAGCGGTACGGGGGGATCCGGTCGGTGATCCGCACGGCGCCCCACAGACCGGAGAAGACCACGAGGCTCCGCTCGGCCCGCTCACGCGCGTCCGGCGGCAGGTCGGCCAGGCCCAGGTTGTCGTAGAGCACGCCCGTGTACAGCTCGCCGGCGGGCAACGCCGCCGCCGTCCGCAGCTCCGCGTTCCGCGCGACCTCGCCGCGCAGGCCCTCGCTGAGCCCGAGCACCTCCAACGCGGCGGCCTGGTCCCCGCGGCAGAGCGCGACCAGCGCGTCCAGCACGGCCTCCCGCGTCCCGGTCAGGCCGGGCAGCACGAGCGACCCGAGATCGAGCGGCGCTCCCTCCCCGGTCGCGGCCTTGCCCTCCGACGGCGGCAACAGCACCAGCACTGAGCGACTCCTCCAGTCACGGTCTTCCCGCGCTCAACTCTAGGGCAGCAGCCACTCGGGCCCGGCTGGACCGCCTGTCCGGGTGGCGGGACGGCCTGCTCGGGGGCGGGCGGCACCCGGTAGCGTGGGGCACACCATGAACGCCAATCCTGCCGCCACCGCAGCCAGCCTCGCGCCCGACACCCCGACCCTGCTGGTCAAGGTGTTCGGCAAGGACCGACCCGGTCTCACCTCCGGGCTGTTCGCGACCCTCGCCGGGTACGGAGTGGACGTCGTCGACTTCGAGCAGGTCGTGATCCGGGGACGGATAGTGCTGTGCGCACTGGTGACCGCCCCGGCCAAGGACGGCGAGCTGCGGGCGCAGGTGCACCAGTGGGCCGAGGCCAGCAAGCTGCAGGCCGAGGTCATCTCGGGCCGTGGCGACAACCGCCCCCGCGGTGAGGGCCGGTCCCACGTCACCATTCTCGGCAACCCGCTCCCGGCGAGCGCCATCGCCGCGCTGAGCACCCACATCACCGGGACCGGCGGCAACATCGACCGTGTCTTCCGGCTGGCGAAGTACCCGGTCACGGCCGTCGAGCTCACCGTCTCCGGCGTGCAGACGGAGACCCTGCGCGCAGCGCTCGCGCCGGAGGCGGCCGCACAGCAGGTGGACGTCGCGGTGGTCGCGTCCGGCGTGGCGCGCAAGGCCAAGCGCCTGGTGGTCATGGACGTCGACTCGACGCTGATCCAGGACGAGGTGATCGAGCTCTTCGCCGCCCACGCCGGCTGCGAGGAACGCGTCGCCGAGGTGACCGCGGCCGCGATGCGCGGCGAGCTGGACTTCGCGGAGTCGCTGCGCGCCCGCGTCGCGCTGCTGGAGGGACTGGACGCGAGCGTCGTCGACAAGGTCCGCTCCGAGGTCCGGCTGACCCCGGGCGCGCGCACCCTGATCCGGACGCTGAAGCGGCTCGGCTACCAGGTCGGCATCGTCTCCGGCGGCTTCACCCAGGTCACCGACGACCTGGCCGAGCGCCTCGGGCTGGACTTCGCCGCCGCCAACACGCTCGAGGTCGCGGACGGCCGGTTCACCGGCCGCGTCGTCGGCGACATCGTGGACCGGGCCGGCAAGGCCGCGATGCTGCGCCGCTTCGCCGCCGAGGCGGGCGTGCCGCTGGAGCAGACCGTCGCGATCGGCGACGGCGCCAACGACCTGGACATGCTGAACACGGCCGGCCTCGGCGTGGCGTTCTGCGCCAAGCCGGTGGTCCGCGAGGCCGCGCACACCGCCGTCAACGTGCCGTTCCTCGACGCCGTGCTCTACCTGCTCGGCATCTCCCGCGCGGAGGTCGAGGAGGTCGAGGGGGCGGACGACACCGCCGGGCCCGGCGCGCCGTAGCCGCCCGGGCCGGTCGGCGCCGGTCACCATCGAGGGATGCACCTGCACCTCGGATCCGGACGCACCGCCCTGCTCTTCATGCTGGTGGCCTTCGTGGTCACGTTCACGGTCACCCGGCTGATCGTGCGCCTGATCCGCTCCGGACGCGGGCCCTTCGGCAACGTCGCGGTCGGCGAGGTGCACGTGCACCACCTGGTGCCGGGTATCTTCCTGCTGCTGGTCTCCGGCGTGATCGAGTTCCTCGCCGTGCCCCACGGCCTCTTCCGTGACTGCGTCGCCGCCGCGTTCGGCGTCGGCGCGGCGCTGACCCTGGACGAGTTCGCGCTCTGGCTGCACCTGTCCGACGTCTACTGGGCGGCGGAGGGCCGCAAGTCCGTCGACGCCGTGGTGGGCGTGGCCGCCCTCGGCGGGATCGGGCTGCTGGTCTCCAACCCCTTCGCCCGGCAGCCGGGGGAGGGGACCTGGTTCTTCTTCACCTTCATCCTGCTGAACTGCCTCCTGTCGGTGGTCTCCGCGCTCAAGGGACGGATCTTCCTCGGCGTCGCGGGCGTGCTGCTGCCGTTCTTCGCGCTGTGGGGCGCGGTGCGGCTCGGCTACCCGGGCTCGCCCTGGTTCCGGCGTTTCTACGGCGAGGACTCCGCCAAGCGCGCCCGCGCCGAGCGCCGCGCCTCGCGGCGACGGCTCTCGGAGCGCTTCAAGGCCCTGGTCGGTGGCCTCCCCGAACGCCGCTGAGCCCCTCCTCGTTCGGTGTCACCCGAAGTCGTTCACGATCACGTTCTCGATGTTCCGCTCGGCCAGCGCCGTGATCGTGACGAACGGGTTCACGCCGGTGCTGCCGGGGATCAGTGATCCGTCGGTGACGTAGAGGCCGGGATAGTTCGGCAGCCGCCCGTACAGGTCGGTGGCCTGGCCCAACACGCAGCCGCCCAGCGGGTGGTAGACGAAGTCGTCCCCCCAGGTCCGGTAGACCCCGAAGAGGTCGGTGCGGTAGATCGTCCCCTCCGCCTTGTTGATCCGGTCGAAGACGTTCGCGGCCGCCGTGATCGAGGGCTGGGTCCAGGACGCCTGCCAGCCCAGGTCCACGCCGCCGGTCGTCGAGTTGAAGCTGAAGGCGGCCCGGTTGGGGTTCTTGGTGATCGCGAGATAGAGGCTGATCCACAGCTCCGTCCCGGCGGGGAAGGGGGAGATCTCCGCGAAGCAGGGGTAGGTCGGGTCGTCCCAGTTGTCGATGCCGCGGACCGGCATGCAGGACTGCAGCGAACCGGTGGGCGCCCACAGGTAGTTGGCGCGGCCGACCATGACGTTCCCGTTGTTGCCCCAGCCCTGGCCCACGGCGTCCGGCAGGTCCGGCAGGCCCCCGGTGGCGCGCATCGCCACCAGCAGTTTGCTCGTTCCCACGCTGCCCGCCCCGAAGAAGACCTTGTCGGCGGTGACCGTCTTGACCGCGACCGTCGTGCCGCTGGTGTCCAGCTGCTCCATGGTCACGCTGTAACCGGAGCCGACGGCCGCCGGTGCGACGGCGGTCACCTTGTGCAGCGGGCTGATCGACAGCCGGCCGGTCGCGGCGGCCGCCGCGAGGTAGGTCTTGTCCAGCGACTGCTTGCCCGCGTTGTTGCCGTAGATGACCTCGCTCGCCAGCGCGGAGCGCGGCGCGCTGCCGGCCAGCTCCCGCTCCATGTAGGGGAAGCTGTACACGTTGGGCACGAAGACGGTGCTGAACCCGGCGTCGCCCGCCTGACCGGAGCCGACCCGCGCGTACTGGTAGCAGCTCGCGGAGCCGTACCAGCCCGGATCGACGCTGTTCGCCCCCAACGTGGCGTTGGCCCTCGGGAAGTAGACGTCGTACATCGCGTCCGCGTCGACCTGCGGCAGGATCTCCTCGAAGTACCAGCGCTTGGGCACCACGGCCATCCCGCCGTTGACGAGCGACCCGCCGCCCACGCCGCGGCTCTGGTAGACGCGGGTGGCCGCGAAGTGCTCGGAGTCCAGCACCCCGGCGTAGCTGGGGATCGCCTTGTTGTACGGCGCCCCGAGGAAGTAGCTCACCGGCTGGTCCGTCTCGGTGCGCAGCCAGTAGGCGCGCCCGTCCGGGTTGAGCATGTTGCAGAAGATCTTCCCGTCACTGCCGGGGGTGGTCCAGCTCTGGCCCATCTCCACCATCGCGACCGGGATCCCGGCCTGCGTCAGCCGCAGCGCGGTGACGGCGCCGCCGTACCCCGTCCCGATCACCAGCACCGGCACGTGGTCCCCGCTGCCGAGCGCCCGGGCGGGCGTCGCCGCGGCGGCCGTGAGCAGGGCCGGCGCCGCGAGCGCGCCGGCCGTCACCGCCGCCCGCCCCAGGAACTGACGCCGTGACAGTTCGCTTCCGACGTGCACCCTTGCAGGCATGACTTCCCCACCGATCGTCGACGGAACCCGGCTGAGCTGACCCATGGCGCGGACGCGCCGTCCGGTTCGGCTGCCTGTGCTCAGCCCGGTCACGGCGCGGCGGGACCTGGAATTTCGCCCGGGGAGCCGGAGAAGTCAAGAGAGACGGTGAGGGCTCAACCGTCCTGGTCCGGCAGCCCGATCGGATTCCCCGGCGGGGGGATCCCGGCCGCACGCAGCAGCCGTACCGGCTCGGCGAGCCCGTCGAGCAGCCGCAGCGTGCTCGCCTCGTCGAGGGGCCGCAGCAGCCGAGCGGCCAGCCGGTCGGTCGCCTCCTCGACGGCCTGCCGCAGTTCGCGTCCGCGCGCGGTGGCCCGGGCGTCGGCGTCCACCAGGCCGCGTCCGCGAAGCCGTTCGGCGGCATCGGCCCACTCGTCCTCGGTCCAGCCCCGGTCGGTCCGCATGGTCTGCGCCGGCACCCGGCCGGTCGCGGCAGCGAGCACGAGCGACTCGACGCCGTCCAATCCGTGGTCGGCGAGCGCCGCGAGGTGCGCATCGCCGCGGAACTCCCGTAGACCGGTGGTCAGTTGCCACAGCCGCTCGACCGGGTCGGCGATCCGCTCACCCAGCGGCTGGTTGGCCGCGAACAGCGGCCGCGCCAGTGTGGGCGCGTCCGCGACCATCGCGGCCATCGGCGCCGCCCACTCCGCCGCCCGCTCGTCGACGTCCGGCACCGCACGCCGTAGCGCCGCCGCCGCGGCCCGCCCGCGTTCCCGCAGCGCCCGCTCCGGCGGCACCGTCTCCCACGCCGCGGGCAGCGACCGCTCGATGCTGCGCGGCGCGAACCCCCCGAGCACCGACCCGGCGAGCGCCGGTCCGACGGCGCCCAGCGGGCCGACGCGTGTGACGAAGTAGCCCATCCAGAAGCCCTTGAGGCCCAACGCCCGACCGAGCGTGCGGCACTCGGGATCGAAGTAGACGACGGCGTGCAGCGGCTCGGTCCGCAGCCACAGCGCGCGTGCGAAAGACGACGTCATGCGCACGACGCTACCGGGCGTGACCGTTCGGCGTGCGTCTGCTGGCCGAAATGCATCGGTAGGATGCGTGCCCGACGACAGTCACTGGATCAGGACTGGATCAGGTACGGGAACAGCACGGGGAGAGTCGCATGGCGGTGGACGACCTGCCGGGTCCGGTCGTGACGTTCCTGAACGTGATCGGGGTGCCCTGGCCGTACCTGAACGAGGACGACGTCCGGCACTTCGCGACGATGGTCCGCCAGTTCGGCCAGGCCGTGCAGCAGACCCACCAGGACGCCACCGAGACCATCGCGAACTTCGCCCAGGCCTACCAGGGCAGCGCCACCCAGCGGATGCAGGCGGGCTGGGCGCAGCTCTCCGAGCGCCACGTCCAGGAGCTGGTCGAGGGCTGCGCGATCCTCGCGGACGCGCTGGACGTCGGCGCGGAGGTGATCGTCGCCCAGAAGCTGGAGGCGCTCGCCGAGCTGGTCGCCATGGCCGCCGCCTTCGTCGCCGACCAGGCCGCGGCGGTCGCGACCCTCGGCCTCGCGGAGGCCGCCGTGCCGGTGATCATCGAGGCGGGCAAGGCCCTGCTGGAGACGCTGAAGCAGCAGATCATCCAGTACATCGTCGGCGAGATCATCGAGGCCGCGGCCACGCCCCTCTTCGCCAAGATCGAGGCGGCGGTGTCCGGCCTCGACTGGTCCCAGACCTCCAGCGACGGCGGCGCCGCCGAGGGCTTCTCCATCGACCACGAGGCCGCCGGCGCCCACCTGCGGGCCCTCTCCGGCCACGCCGAGACCTTCCGCGGCCACGCCCAGACGCTCTACTCCGGACTCGAAGGGCTGGCCTTCTGATGGCGGCGGGCGGAGAGGAGCGGGCCGCCGTCCTGGCCCTGAAGCAGAAGGTCCAGCAGGCCCTCCCCAAGATCGCCGAGCGCAACGCCCACGTCGTCGACGACGCAGTGGACAAGGGCTCCCGCAACCTCGCCGAGCACGCGGACAACGAGGTCCGCACCACGGACTCCTTCCGCTCCAAGATGCCCCAGGACAAGCCCGTCCCCACCCCCCGCACCACCCCGGGCTCCAAGATCGACCAAGCCCTCGGCGGCGGCGACGCGACGGCCGCCCGCGCCTCCGGGGATCTCGCCGCGCCGCAGTTCGGCCGGGACACGCTGCGCGACTCACGGAACTTCGACGAGCAGATCGACCACGAGATGAGCGCCCGCGGCCTGGACCGGGCGGAACACGACCGACTGCGCGTCAGCCGGACCAACGACCTGACGGACGAGCAGGTGCAGGAGGTGGTCGACGTTCGTAACAGCATCACGCTCGAGGACGGCCAGATGATCACCAAGGTGCTCCATCCGGACGTCGCCAAGGCGTACGTCAACAACCTGAAGAAGATGCCGAACGGTGACGCGTTCTTCCATGACAGGTTCGGCGGCTCCATCGCCCGTGGGACCGACACCGCCGATCTGGCCACCCCCGCCCAGCTCAGGGACGGGCTGGCGCTGGACGACAAGGGCGTCGGCTGGACGCCGGTCCCCGAAGGGGCCTCCGAGGCCTACCAGCTCCGGCTGCACGCGCCGGAGGGCTTGAAGGCCGACACCACTTTCGGAGCGGTCGACGACCAGGCGGCGGCAGACAGGGTGGCGCAGGCAGCTGGCCAGACCACAGGACGAGCCTGGAAGGATCCGTTCACCGGCACCGGATACACCGGAGGGGGAGTCCCCGAGTGGCAGGCCTCCGGAACGGAGTTCGGGGGACGCGCCGAGATCTGGAAGATGACGCCGGACGGCGGGGAGACCATGGTCGGTTTCTTCGACCGGGGGAGGTGGACGAACCTTGGGCTCTGACAGTGACGTCTTCCGCAGTGGGAACTTCGCGGTGTACCGAGGACACGCCTACCGGGCCTACGGGGACCGCACGTCGTCCGAAATCGCCCTTGCCGTCGAGGACGCAGACCCGGTGCCCGCAGGGCTCCAGGCCGACCCGCAGGAACCCGACCGGATCTACCTGGCCCGTCCCACGCAGGTGGACGCGTGGTACGTCTCCAGCTGGACCTTCCGTTGGCACGGCGAACTCTTCAGCTGCTACGGGGTGCGTGACGACCAGGTGACCGGCCTCTACATCGGTGGCAACGGCGCCTTCGCGAGCGAGCACCTCAGGAGAGTCGGCGCCGTCGACTACGAGGGGACCTTCCCCCTCGACGAGGTCACCGATCCGACGGAGGAACGCGTCGACCTGCTGGCCAGGTGGCACAAGAGGCAACAGCCGGGTGCCTGAGACAATGAAGCACTCCAAGGACCCGATGGCCGACCGGAAGGCAGCGCACCAGCGATGAGCACCACCCCGGGCCTGTCCCCGCGGACGGTCATGCAGATGCCGATCACGCGCGCGACCGCGCAGCAGTACGTCGGCAACGAGATCGTGCCGGGGCTCTTCGAGCCCTTCCGGATGTGGGGCCTGTGCTCACGGATGGTGGATGTCGCGCGGGTCGACTCCGGGGCGGAGGCGCGCGCGGTGCACGGGCTGGCCGAGGCGACCGCCGAATTCCCCGACGGCGACGGGCTGTTCGTGATCCGGTTCCTGGCGAGCTGGCCAGGGCTGTTCCGGGCGTCCTTCGGTGGGCAGACGACCGAGGGCGCCGCGCGGCTCGACTCCACCCTCGTGCTGCCGGACCCGTTCCTCGGCACCGGCTACACCAAGTACGCCCCGGCCGCGGTGCCCGAGTTCTGGATGGAGCTCGCCGAGGTGCCGATCGGTGCCGAGATCTGGCACATGGCCGAGGCCGGCGGCGAGGGGTACGAGGTCGGTCTCGCCACCTACGCGGGGCTCCACTCCGGTTGGCGGGCTTACCCCGCAGCCGAGGGGCGCGGCCTGACGCCCGCCGGGCGCACCCAGTCGCCGTCCGGCAGCGTCCCGCGCGGCCTCTCCGCCGTGATCCAGGGCGACCGCTACCCCGCCGACTTCGGCCCGAACGCAGGCGAACTCACCGCCTACCGCACGGCCCCCGACGGCACGGTGATGTCCCGTCAACTCACCGACGGCCAGTGCGACGAGGTCACCTACCACCGCCTGCTGACCACCTGGCACGACGCCCCGTTCGAGGTCCTGGCCCTCGACGGTGACACCGCCACCCTCGCCCTCCCCACCGGCAACGCCCAACAGGCGGCCGAACTCGCCCTCACCCCCGCCGGCCGCCACGCCTGGCGCGCGGTCGTCCCGGTCGCGGAACTCGGCGAACTGACGGAGGAGGCCCGCGAGATCGGCGTCCAGCCGCACTTCGGCTGACCGACTCGCTGCTCCCTGCACCGTGCGTCAGTAGTCGTAGTCGGCCGGGGTGACTGCTTGGAGCCGGTCGGCCGCGGCGTCGGCGTTCAGGCGCCGGAGCTCGGCGGGGCCGAGGAACGGGAACAGCGCACCGCAGTCCAGGCAGGCCCGCCCGTAGGAGGCGATGTAGTCGGGCCGCGCCTTGAAGATCCCCAGCCGCGGGAACCGCAGGCGCGGACTGCGCAGCTCTCCCAGGCGACTGTCGGTCTCGAGTTCCCCCAGCGGACCCAGCTTCTCCGACCCGCATATCCCGCAACGCATGCCCGGCACGCTATCCGCCGCAGGCCTGTCGGCGCCAGGAGCGCCCACGACTTGCGAACTCCCGGTTGGTAGCGTGCTCCTGACACTCTATGGGGAACCGGCGGTACGGGGGCGGGGCCGACGTGGGCCGGATTGCCAGTGCGATCAAGGATGCTGCGGAGAAGGCCGGGAAGGGGTTGGCGAAGGATTTCGCCGACGCTTATCACGGGATCCTGAAGGACACCGAGCGCGGGGCGAAGAAGGTCTCGGAGAACGCGGCCGAGAACGAGGCGAGGACCGCCGAGGATCTGGCGAAGTCCGCGGAGAAGGACGCCCGCGCGCCCCACGTGGAGGACCCGCACACCGGCGGGGCCGGTGGCGGGCACGACCGGCCCGGTGAGGACCCCGGCCCGGGCCGGGAGCAGGTGTCCGATCCGCACGAGGCCGGACGAGGCGAGGACGCGGTCTGTGACGGCGGTGAGCCGGTGGACATGGCCACGGGGCGGATGTTCATCGACCAGACCGACGTGGTGCTGCCCGGTTCGCTGCCGCTCAGGTTCACCCGCTGCTTCGAGTCCGGGTACGGCGCGGGCCGGTGGATGGGCCGGCGCTGGGTGTGCACGTTCGACGAGCGCCTGGAGATCGACGCCCAGGGCGTGGTCCACATCGGCGCGGACCGGGTCAGCCAGGCCTACCCGCACCCCGAGCCGGGCGTCGCGGTGCAGGCGAGCGCCGGGCGCAGGCTGGACCTCGCAATCGACGCCCGGGGCCGCGCCTACACCCTGACGGATCGCCAGCGGGGGCTGGTCCGCGAGTTCACTGTCCAGCCGGACGGCCGCACGGCGTTGCTGACCCGCGTGCGGGACCGCTCGGGGCGCTCGTACACGTTGGAGTACGACCGCGACGGGACCCCGCAGGGCATCGACCACAGCGGCGGCTACCGCCTGCGCGTCACGGTCGCGGACGGGCGGATCACCGAACTGTGGCTGGCGGATGCCGCCCCGGGCGGCGGCGACCAGCTCCTGCTGCGCTACGGCTACACCGGTGGTCATCTGACGCAGGTGTGGAACTCCTCGGGGCTGCCGATGGTGTTCGCCAACGACGCGGCGGGTCGGATCACCTCCTGGACGGACCGCAACGGCAGCCACTACCGCTACGTCTACGACGAGCGCGGCCGAGTGGTGGACGAGGGCGGCGCGGACGGCAGTCTGCGCTTCCAGTTCCACTACGGCGACCCCGACCCCGCCACCGGCCTCCGGATCAACACGGAAACGAACGCCCTCGGCCACACCACGCAGTACCACGTCAACGCCCGCTCGCAGATCGTCGCGATCGTCGACCCCCTGGGCAACACCACCCGATACGAGCGCGACGAGTTCAACCGCCTCCTTGTTGGGACGGACCCGCTCGGCGCGGTCACCCGTTACGAGTACGACGAGGTCGGCGACCTGATTGCCGTCACGGGACCCGACGGGGCGCAGATGACCGCCGCCTACGACGACGCGCTCAGTGCCCCGGTGGTTCTCGCCGAGCCAGGTGGGGCGGTGTGGCAGCAGACCTGGGATGAAGCGGGTCGGCGTACCTCCGTGACGGATCCCCTCGGTGCGACCACCCGCTACGAGTACGACGAGCGAGGCCACCTCGCCTCGGTCACCGACGCGTTGGGTCAGAACACGCGCGTCGTCTCCGACGCCGCCGGCCAGCCGATCGAGACCACCGGCCCTGGCGGGACGATCACACGGGTCAAGCGCGACGCTTTCGGCCGACCGGTTGCGGTCACCGACCCGCTGGGCCAGGTCACCTGCATGACCTGGACCGTCGAGGGCCGGCTTGCTACGCGCACCGGTCCGGACGGCGCGGTCGAGCGCTGGGAGTGGGACGGTGAGGGCAACTGTCTGAGCCACACCGACCCGGTCGGTCAGACGACGCATTACGAGTACACCCACTTCGAGACCCTGGCCGCCCGCACCACGCCGGACGGAGCCCGCGTCGCGTTCACCCACGACGCGCACATGCAACTGGTCTGCGTTACCGACGCGCTGGGCCGCAGCTGGGAGTACGACTACGACGCGGCAGGCCGCCTGACCGGGGAGAAGGACTTCCATGGCCGCCGCCTGACCTACGAACTCGACCCCGCAGGACGCCCGACCGCCCGAACGAGCCCGGACGGGACCCGCACGGCCTACCGCTATGACGTCCTGGGCCGCCTCATCTGCAAGGACGGGGAGGAACTCAGCAGTCGTTTCGCGTATGACGCGGCGGGCCGCCTGATCCAGGCGGTCGACTCCGAGGCCGAGATCACCCGAGCTTACGACCCGCTGGGCAACCTTCTTGCCGAAAGCGTCAACGGTCGTACCGTCACGCACGCCTACGACGCGCTGGGCCGCCGCGCCCGTCGCACGACCCCGGCCGGACACACCACCGACTGGACCTACGACTCGACCGGCCGCCTGACTGGCATCGCCACCTCCGGTGGCACCCTCGACTTCACGCACGACACCGGAGGCCGCGAGCACACCCGCACTGTCACTGACGCTCTCACCTCGTCCGGCCTCACGCTGACCAGCGCCTGGGACTCCGCTGGGCGCCTCACCGGTCGTACCGCTCATGCTGGCAATCAGGTACTGCAGCAACGTGCTTGGCGCTACCGCGCCGACGGCAACCTCATCGGCATCGACGATCCGCTGACCGGACCGCGCAGCTTCGACCTCGACCCCGCGGGTCGCGTGACCGCCGTCCAGGCACGCGACTGGACCGAGACCTACACCTACGACCCGGCCGGCAACCTCACCGACGCCAACTGGCCCGCGACCGAGGCCACCCGTCCCGCCGAGGGCCCCCGCGACTACACCGGCACCCAGCTCGCCACCGCCGGACGCGTCCGCTACGAGTACGACAACGCCGGACGCATGACGCTACGCCAGGTCACCCGCCTGTCCCGCAAACCCGACACCTGGCGCTTCACCTGGAACGCCGACGACCGGCTCACCCACGTCACCACACCCGACGGCACCCTCTGGCGCTACCTCTACGACCCGCTCGGCCGTCGTATCGCCAAACACCGCCTCGCCGACGACGGACACACCGTCGTCGAACGCACCGACTTCACCTGGGACGGCGCGCAACTCGCCGAACAGACCACCC
>NZ_QKYN01000183.1 GCF_003258295.1 Streptacidiphilus pinicola
CAACCCCCGTTCCAGCAGCGCGACGCCCGCTACCGCGACGGCCGCGGCCGCGTCCACGGCGGCGCCGCGCTGCTGGAACGGGGGTTGGACCTGGAACTCCACCACGACGACTGGGCGAGCACGCTGGTGCATCTGGTCCGGCTTTGAGGCACTGGGTGACGTTGCTCTGCCTCAGGGGCGCGGGGCTCTGCTGATTCGCGGCTCCGCCGCCCTGGCACGGAGCAACCACCGTAGGAGGGTCACTGCCACGGCACGCCCGCAGCACGGGTGTACGTCCAACCCTGTGCCTGCCAGAGCCGCGTCTGAGCCGCCAGGCGAATGCTGAAGTCGCTCCACGAGCGCAACCGCTGTGGCGTCCAGGCGACCTCCGCCAGGGCCGGGAGGCGAGGGAGGGCCATCAGCTGAAGCTGCTGCGGCGTGCCGAGGGTCTCCGTCCACAGGAAGGCCTCGACGCCGGCGACCGAGCCGGCGGGCGTGCCGGGGAGGTAGGTGTCCGGGTTCCAGTCGTACGACTGCTCGACGCCGACGAAGCCGGCCCAGTCCAGGCCGAGCGAGGTCGAGGCGTCGTACTTCTGGTCCAGGTACGCGTGGTCCGCCGGGGACATCAGCAGCTTGGAGCCGTGCCGCGCGGCGGCGGTGACGTCGGTGACGACCTCGCTGGTCATCTGGTTCTGCGGGTGCCAGACCTGGAGCAGGTCCGGCCGGTCGGCCGCGGCCTCGTCCCAGGCGACGACCTGCTTGCCGTGGGCTCGCCCGACGGCGATCGCACGCCGCATGAACGCCTGGTAGTCCGCCGGCGCGAGCGTCTTGGTCTCGTCGCCGCCGAGGTGGATCAGCGGGCCCGGGGTCAGCTCCGCGACGGCCGCGACGACGTCGTCGACGAAGCGGTACGTCGACTCCTTGCTCGTGCAGACGCGGCTGAAGCCGACGCCGATACCCGTGTAGGGCACGGCCGTCGGGTCGCCGGGGCAGGCGAGCTCGGGGTAGGAGACGATCGCGGCGTTGGTGTGGCCGGGCAGGTCGAGCTCCGGGACCACGGTGACGTGGCGCGCCGCGGCGTACCGCACGATCGCGCGGTAGTCGGCCGCGGTGTAGGAGCCGCCCGGACCGCCGCCGACCTCGGTGCCCGCACCGACCGAGGTGAGCCGCGGGCGGCTGCTCACGGCGATACGCCAACCCTGGTCGTCGGTGAGGTGCAGGTGCAGGTGGTTGAACTTGTACAGCGCCATCTCGTCGATGTACTGCTCGACCTGGGCCACGGTGAAGAAGTGCCGCGCGACGTCCAACCCGGCACCACGGTAGGCATAGCGGGGACTGTCGTCGATCTGCAGGGACTGGACAGTGCTCGATCGCCCGTCAACAACCAGGAGTTGACGCAGCGTCTGCCCGCCGTAGAAGAGCCCGGCGCCGTCCCGCGCGGTGATCAGGACGCCGGACGAACCGGAGGTGAGCCTGTAGCCCTCCGGGCGGGTGCCGGCGGCGGGGTCGAGCCGGAAGGTGATCCCCGAGCCGGAGCCTCCTGCCGTCGGCAGGTGCAGCTGGACCGCCACCACGCTCGCCGCGGCCTGGGCGTCCGCGCCGCCCTTGGCACGGACGGGCGTGGACGCGGTGACGGTGAAGCTCCCGCCCGAGCCGGCCGTCACGACGTCGGGCAGCGGCACGATCGTGATCGCCCTGGCCTTGCTGACGGCGGGACCGTCCGAACAGCCCGCAACCAGTGCCATCAGCGCGGCCGCCGCTCCCGCGACGGCCGCACGGCCGACTCTCCGCCCCCTGCTCCGGTTCATGGGGACCATGGTGCACATGGTCTGGACCAATGGCAATCAGCCCGTGTATTCCTTGAGGCAGAGTGCGAAGTCGTTGCCCGGCTCGGTGTGGGTGTACGACGTCGTGAAGTCGCTCGGGCAGCCGGTGGTGGAGGTGGTGCCGGTGATCCGCTTCTCGACCAGGTACGTCCCACTCGCGCAGGTCACGATCTGCAGGTCAGGACTGCTGTCGGTGCCGTAGTTCTTGACGCAGTCACCCACGGAGGCGTTGTTGCCGTCACCGAGGCTCCCCGGATCCGAGGAGGTGGCCGTCGGCGTGTCCGTTGGGGCCGAGGTGTCGCTGGGCTGGTCCGTCGGCAGATCCGTCGGGGAGTCCGACACCACCGGGACGCCGCCACCGTCGGAGGTGTCCGTGCTGCTGCCGCTCGCCAGACCGGCGATGACCAGCACCACCACCGCCAGGATCGCGACCGCGGGCACCAGGAAGCCGGCCGCCTGCGGGCGCTGCATCAGCGGTTTGCCCGGGTCCATCGGCGGACCCTGCCGGTAGGCCGGCTCGGGCAGCGCCTTGATCTTGTTGTAGGAGACCAGGTTGATGAGCAGGGTGATCGGCGTGATGAACGCGGAGCCGATGCCCCACCAGCCCTGCCACAGTGTCTGGCCCGACATGTCGCGGACGGCCGCGGTGCCGCAGGTGCGGCAGAAGGGGCCCCGCAGCGACCGGAAGGTCATCAGCCAGATCATGCCCCGGTGGGCCCGCACGGTGACGTCCACCGCCGGGGAGCCGCCGCAGAAGCGGCAGTTCAGCCCGTTCGGCTGGGACCAGCCGGCCTGACCCATCGGCGCCTGCTGGCCCATGGGCGGCTGGTCCATCGGCTGGCCGTACGGCGGCGCCATCCCGGGCTGCTGCGGGAAGCCGTAGCCGCCCTGCTGCGGGATCGCGTCACCGTACGGGTTCTGCGGCTGCGGCTGCCCGTAGGGGTTGGGCTGGCCGTACGGGTCGGGCTGGCCGTACGGATTCGGCGCGCCGTACGGGTTTCCGGGCGGCGGCTGCGGCGGAGTGGCCACGGAGGAGTCCCCCATCGAACGATCTGAACCGTGCCGATCTGACGCACGGACAGGGCGGACTTTATCTGCTCCTTACTCCACTCCGCCGACCGCCCCCGCCTAGTGGGACGGCACCGCGGCCACCGGCCGCTCGGCCTCCTCGTACATCCGGGCGATCACGTCCTCGATCTCCGGTTCCCGCACGGAGAGGTCCCGCAGCTCGTACCGCGCGGCCAGCTCCGCGACCAGCGGCGCCGCGCTGGCCGAGGCGGGGAAGGCGAGCCACTGCCGGGTGCCCTCGCACCGCACCACGCGAGCGCCCGGCAGCTCGACCGGCGGCAGCTCGCGCTCCAGCTCCACCACCAACGTCCGCTCGCTGCGGCCCTGTTCGTGCAGGCCGTCGAGCCCGCCGTCGTAGACGACGCGGCCGTGGTCGATCACCATGACGCGCGAGCAGAGCTGCTCGATGTCGGTGAGGTCGTGGGTGGTCAGCAGCACCGTCGTGCCCAGGTCCGCGTTGACCCTGGCCAGGAACTCGCGGACGCGGCGCTTGCTGACCACGTCCAGGCCGATGGTCGGCTCGTCCAGGTAGAGCACCTCCGGTTCGTGCAGCAGGGCCGCGGCGATGTCGCCGCGCATCCGCTGGCCGAGCGAGAGCTGACGCACGGGCACGTCCAGCAGGGGTGCCAGCTCCAGCAGTTCGACGCAGCGGTCGAGGTTGCGGGTGTAGGTCGCATCCGGGATCCGGTAGATGCGGCGGGCGAGCTCGTAGGAGTCGCGCAGCGGCAGGTCCCACCACAGGGTGGTGCGCTGTCCGAAGACGACGCCCATGCGCTGCGCCAGCCGCACCCGGTCGCGCACCGGGTCCGCCCCGGCCACCCGCAGTCGGCCGGTGCTGGGCAGCAGGATGCCGGTCAGCATCTTGACGGTGGTGGACTTGCCGGCCCCGTTGGGCCCGATGTAACCGACCATCTCGCCGCGGCGGACGGTGAAGTCGAGCCCGGCGACGGCGTGGACCTCCTCCCGGGTGCGCCGGAACCGCCCGGCCCGCCGTCGCACCACGAAGCTCTTGGTGACGCCCTCGACCTCGATCAGCGTCTCGTTCATGGTGAGAACTCCCTTCTGTGACGACATGTCAACTCCCGGTGCTGCGGTAGGAACGGACGCCGGTGCGCCAGAGCAGTCCGGCGGCGGCGACGCAGAGCAGCGCCGCGACCGGGGAGGCGAAGCGGAACCAGGAGGGAAGCCCCAACGGGTCGTTGCGGCCCAACAGGTAGAGCGCCGGCAGCCAGTTGACGAAGGCCAGCGGCACGCCGAAGACGGTGCCGCGGACGATGTCCCTGGCGTAGATCGTCGGCGGGTACTGCAGCATGGTTGCTCCGCCGTAGGTGAAGGAGTTCTGCACCTCCGCGGCGTCGGCCATGAAGAAGTGGAAGGCCGAGCCGCCGACAAAGACCGAGCCGAAGATCAGCGTCCCGCTGAGCAGCAGCGAGACGAAGACGAGCGCCTTCAGCGGCGTCCAGGCCAGGTCCAGCTGCACCAGCGACCAGACGAGCACCGCGCCGGACTGCGCCACCCGACCGATCCGGCGCAGCGCGAAGCGGTCCCCGGCCAGCTGCGCGAGCGCAGGGACGGGCCGGACCAGGATCGTGTCGACCGACCCCTCCCGCACCCGCACACCCAACTGGTCCAGACTGCCGACGAAGAGGTCGGCCAACCCCAGGGTCAGGCCGGAGGTTCCGTACAGGAAGGCGACCTGCGGCAGACTCCAACCGCCGAGCGCGTGGGTGTGCAGGAACATCACGATGATGATCACGAAGTCCATGCCCGAGGCGCCGAGGTTGCCGAGCATGGTCATCCAGAACGAGGCCGGGTAGGCCAGCGCGGCCCGGATCCACATCCGCACGATGTGCCCGTAACAGCGCAGCGCGTGCAGCGCCTCAGCCACCCTGCACCACCACCTTCAGCACCGCGCGGGACTGCACCAACCGGCCGAGCCCCAGCAGCACCACCGCCCAGGCGACCTGCACGCCGAGCGCGGCCAAGGTCCCTGTCGCGTCGTAGCGCTGGAGGAAGACGTCGGCCGGGACCTGGAAGACGGCGACGAAGGGCAGCGCCCGCGCGACCGCCTCCAGCAACGGCGGGAAGGTGGTGATCGGGAGGAAGAAGCCGCTGAAGAAGCAGGAGACGAGGTAGTAGACGAGCTGGACGCCGCGCAGGTCCAGCAGCCAGAAGCCGGTGAGCGCGATCAGGTGGCGCATGGCGTAGCTGACGAGGAGGGCCAGCAGCAGGGCGACGGCGGTCGCCGCCCAGGTCGCGACCGTGGCCGCGGCCGTTCCCTGGGGCAGTCGCAGGTGGAAGAAGAGTCCGCCGACGAGCATCGGCACGAGAGCGTTGGTCAGCAGCTGGTAGCCAGCCCGGCCGGCGTCGACGGCGAGCCACCAGCGCTGCTGGTCGACGGGGCGGAACAGGTCGACGGCGACGTCGCCGTTGGCGATCCGGGTCTGCAGGTCGGACAGCGCCCCGAGGTCGTTGATCGCGAGGACCGAGAGCAGGCCCTGCCCGATCCAGACGTAGGTGAGCGCCGCGGACAGGTCGTAGCCGCCCAGGTGCGGGCGGACCTGCCACAGGGCGAGGTAGGTGTAGCTGAGGATGAAGCCGAAGACGGTGTTGGTGAACACCCGCGCCCCGGTGGCGGCGCGGTAGGTGGAGTAGCGCCGGAAGCTGCGGAGACAGACTGCGGCGTACATCACACTCCTCTCTGTACGACTCTTCGTGGGCACCTGGCGTCATCGCCTCTGACCTGCGACGGAGCACGCTCGCCGGCCACAGATGTCGACTTGTCGACAGGCATGCCGACACTCCCGCGACATTGCGCGGGAACGCCGAAATGGCCCCGTTCGTCGACACCCGGGGGGTGTCACGAAGGGGCTGACGCCATCGCTGTTCGGTTGTGCTGACCAGGGTAGCGAAGGCAAGGCGCGGAGTGTCACAGCCCCGCCACAAACGTGCTGCAAGCGGGCTAGGACATTCGCCCACCACCGGACAATCCGGCACAGTAGACAAGAATGCCCCGATTGGGGCGTTTAACGATCACGTAGACGCGTAAAGACGAGCCACCGGAGCACCACTTTCATGGGCAGCAGCAACAAGGGCATGGACGATCCGGACAGCCTGGCCAATCCCATGACCGGTGGCACCCTCGAAGCCGAGGACCGGGCCGAAGGAGGCGGAATGGGCGCCAGTGGGCGCGATCGGCGACGTGCCAAGAAGGCGGCGCGGAAGGCGAGGCGCAGGGCGCTCCCCTGGTACCGCCGGATCATCCCCACCTGGCGGATGGCCCTCGGCACCGTACTGACGGCCGTGGTGCTCGGCGTCGGCGCCTTCGTCGGCATCTACCTCTACGTGGAGCCGCCGAACGCCAACGCGGCGGCCGTGGCCCAGGCCAACGTCTACTACTACTCCGACGGCAAGACCGTGATCGGGCAGACGGGCCAGATGAACCGCATCATCGTCCCGCTCGACCAGATCTCCCCGCAGATGCAGCACGCGGCCGTCTCCGCCGAGGACCGCACCTTCTACTCGAACCAGGGCGTCAGCCTCACCGGCATGGCCCGCGCCGCCTGGGACACCGTGCGCGGCCAGGGCGTGCAGGGCGGTTCCACCATCACGCAGCAGTACGTGAAGAACTACTACCTGAACCAGGACCAGACGGTCAGCCGCAAGGTGAAGGAGTTCTTCATCTCGCTCAAGGTCGACCGGACCGAGTCCAAGAGCGACATCCTGGCCGGGTACCTGAACACCTCCTACTTCGGCCGCAACGCCTACGGCGTGCAGGCTGCCGCGCAGGCCTACTTCGGCATCAACGCTTCGCAGTTGAACGCCGAGCAGAGCTCCTACCTGGCCGCGCTGCTGCAGGCGCCCAGCGCCTACGACGTCGCCACCGCCACCGCGGCCGGCAAGCAGGCCGCGACGGACCGCTGGAACTACGTCCTGGACGGCATGGCCAAGCTCGGCTACCTCAGCCCGCAGCAGCGGGCCGAGGCGAAGTTCCCCACCATCAAGCCGGTCGCCCCGGTCCGGGGCCTGGCCGGCCAGGCCGGGTACCTGGTCGACATCGCCGACAACTACCTGTTCAGCAACGGCGTCATGACCCGCGACGAACTGGCCCAGGGCGGCTGGAAGATCGTCACCACCTTCGACAAGGGCGACCAGAGCGCCCTCGCCTCCTCGGTGAAGAGCGAGTTGGACACCCTGAAGCCCAACTCGGCCAAGGCCAAGGACATCCGCGCCGGCGCCGCGTCCGTGCAGCCGTCCAGCGGCAAGGTGGTCGCCGCCTACGGCGGGCCCGACTACGTGACCCAGCCCTACAACGACGCGCTGCGCACCGACATCACCGAGGGCTCGACCTTCAAGGCCTTCGACCTCGCGGCGGCGCTGGCGAACAAGTCGACCACGCAGGACGGCCGGCTGATCACCCCCTACACGACCTACGACGGCACCAGCGGCCGCCAGGTCGTCGGCCTGCCGCCGAACGTCGCGTCCTACAACCCGCCTAACGAGGACAACGTCAACTACGGCCAGATCACCGTGAGTACGGCCATGGCCAAGTCGGTCAACTCCGTCTTCGCCCAGCTGGCCGCGGACGTCGGCCTGGACAAGGTCCGGGCGGCCGCGATCGCGGCGGGCCTGCCCTCGGACACGCCGGGCATGAGCGCCTCGAACGCCTCGGTCGCGCTGGGCACCTCCTCGCCGAACGCGATCCAACTGGCGGGCGCGTACGCGACGTTCGCCAACCATGGGGTCCAGATCGACCCGTGGTCGGTGCAGTCGGTCACCCACGAGGGCGAGTCGAAGTCGATGCCGCAGCACACCTCGAAGCAGGCCTTCGACCGCAGCGTCGCCGACACCGTCACCCAGGTGCTGCAGGGCGTCATCAACAACGGCACCGGCTACACGGCGCAGGCCCTGGGCCGCGACGCGGCGGGCAAGACCGGCACCACGGACGAGAACAAGTCCGCCTGGTTCGCCGGGTACAACCCGCAGTTGTCCACCGCCGTCGGCCTGTTCGCCCAGGTGGGCGACAGCCAGCGGATCTCGCTCGGATCCGCGGCCGGCATCAGCCGCGTCAACGGCGGCTCCTTCCCGACGCAGATCTGGACCAACTACATGGAGCAGGCCCTCTCCGGCCTGCCGGACGTGAGCTTCGACCTGCAGACGGGCAGCTACTACACCCCGCCGACCACCGCTCCGTCGGTCGCCCCGACCCCGAGCACGACGACGCCGGTCAACCCGACGCCGACCACTACGCCGAGCCAGAACCCGACGTTCCCGACCACGCAGCCGTCGACCCCGGTCACGACTCCCCCGACCACCCCACAGCACCC
>NZ_QKYN01000184.1 GCF_003258295.1 Streptacidiphilus pinicola
GGGGGTGCAGGACGGCGCGGGCGGGTGCGGTGGGCGGGGGGGGGGCAGGGTGGTGGGAGAGGGCCGCGAGCAGGCCGTCCTCGGTCACCTGCTCCCCCGTCAGTTCGCCGACGACCGAGCCCTCCTTGAGCACGACCACCCGGTCCGAGCCCTCGATCAGCTCCTCAGGGTCGGAGGAGATGAGCAGCACTCCGAGTCCGTCCGCGGCCAGCTCGTCGATCAGGGCCTGCNNGGCTCGTCCAGCAGCAGCACCTCGGGGTCGAGGCAGAGCCAGCGGGCGAGCAGGACCTTCTGCTGGTTGCCGCCGGACAGGTCGCTGACCTTCTGGTCGGGGCCGGAGGTCTTGATCCGCAGGCGCTTGACGAAGCGGTCGACGATCTCGTCCTGGCGGGCGCGGGAGACCACGCCCGCCCGGGAGAGACCGGGCAGGGCGGCGAGCACGATGTTCTCCCGGACGGACAGGTTCGGGATGATGCCCTCGGCCTTGCGGTCCTCCGGCAGCAGCACGACACCCGCCCGGATCGCGGCGGCGGGACTGCGCCTGCTCAGCGGACGGCCCGACACCTCGACGCTGCCCGCCTCCGCGCCGAGCGCACCGACGACCGCCTTGGCGGTCTCGCTGCGCCCGGAGCCCAGCAGGCCGCCGAGCCCGACCACCTCACCGGGGTGCACGTCGAACGAGACGTCGTGCACCCGGTGACGCACCGTCAGGCCGTGGGCGCGCAGCGCGGGGACGCCCTCGACGTGGTGGCGTCGTCCGGTTCCGAATGCGGTGGTGCCCTTGGCACGCACCACGCTCTGCTCCCGGCCGAGCATCAGCGAGACGAGTTCGAGCCGTTCCAGCCCGGCCAGTTCGCCGCTGTGCACGACCCGGCCGTCGCGCAGCACGGTGACCTGGTCGCAGATCGCGTAGAGCTCGTCGAGTCGGTGGCTGACGTAGACGACGGCGATGCCCCGCGCGGTGAGGCCGCGGATGACCCGGAAGAGGGTGTCCACCTCGCGTGGTTCGAGCGAGGAGGTGGGCTCGTCCATGACGACCACCCGCGCGTCGACCTGGACGGCGCGGGCGAGCGCGACCATCTGCTGGGCGCCCAGGCCCAGGGTCTGCAGCGGGCGGGTCACGTCCACCTCGACGCCGTACTCGGCGAGCACACGTGCGGCCTCCCGGTTCATCCGGCGGACGTCCAGCAGGCCGAGGCGGCGCGGCTCGCGGCCGAGGAAGAGGTTGCGCGCCACCGACATCATCGGGACGAGGTTGACCTCCTGGTAGATGGTGGAGATGCCGGCCTGCTGCGCCTCCAGCGGGCTGCGGAACGCCCGCTCCTGCCCGGCGAGCCGCAACCGCCCGGCATCGGGCCGGTACACGCCGGTCATCACCTTGATCAGCGTGGACTTGCCGGCGCCGTTCTCGCCGACGAGCGCGTGCACCCGCCCCGGACGGAGCGTCAGGTCCACGCCCTGCAGGGCGTGGACGCCCGCGAAGCTCTTGTCGATCCCGGCCGCCTCCAGGACGGGCCGGTCAGCCGGGCCGGCCGCGTCGCCACGGTCCATGTCGTGCCTCCTCTGCACCTCGGGCGCCCGGACGGACGTCAGTAGACGAGGCCCTGGGCGAGCGCCTGCTGGGCGTTGGCGCTGGTGAAGTGGCCGTCCTTGATGATCACCTTGGGCTGGACGCCGGCGCCGCCGTAGAGGTCCTGGAGGGACTGGAAGGCCAGCGGGCCGAAGCGCGGGTTGGTCTCGATGTCGGCCACGAGCTGACCGGCGACCACGTCCTGGACCGCCTGCTGGATCCCGTCGATCGACACGATCTTGACGTCCTTGCCCGGCGTCTTCCCGGCCGAGCGGATCGCCTGGATCGCGCCCAACGCCATCTCGTCGTTCTCGGTGTAGACGGCGTTGATGTCCGGGTGGGCCTGCAGCAGCTGCTCCATCACCTTCTGGCCGTCGGTCTGGTCGAAGTTGCCCGTCTGCGAGGCGACCACCTGCATGTTCGGGTACTTGGCCTTGATCTCGTCGAGGAACCCGCCGGTCCGGTCGGTGGAGACGTTGTTGCCGGGGGTGCCGGACAGGATCGCGACGTGGGCGCGGGAGCCGGTCGCCCCGGCCAGGTCGTCGGCGGCGATCTGCGCCTGGCCGTAGAAGTCGGAGCCGATGAACGCCACAAAGTCGCTGCAGGCGGTGCCGGTGACCGTTCTGTCGATGGTGAGCACCGGGATCTTCTTCGCCTTGGCCTCCGCGAGCGCGGGCCCGAGACCGTCGGAGTTCTCCGGCGCCACGATCAGCACCTGCGCGCCCTGCGCGATCATGTCCTCGATCTGCGAGTTCTGCGCGTTGACGTCGGCGTTGGCGTTCCGCTCGATCAGCTTGACGCCGAGCCGCTTGGCCTCCGCCTCGATGCTGGAGGTCTCGGTGGCGCGGAACGGGTTGCTGGTGGACTCGGACTGGGAGAAGCCGACGACGGTCCTGCCGTCGGTGATGTTCAGCTTCGGGACGCCGCCGCCGTAGCTCTGGTAGCTGCAGCCGGGCCCGGTGGCGCTCGCCGAGGGCGAGACGACCTGCTGGGCGGCCGCGGTGTTCGCGGCACCGGTGGACCCCCCGGCGGCGGTCGTGGAACCGGCATTCGTGCACGCGGCCGCCGTCAGACAGAGGCCCGCGACGATCAGCGCGGCGGCGGGGGTCTTGGCGCGCAGGGTGGGATTCATGCGCCCGATCACATCCTTGACTGCGAGGGAAGGGTGGCTGAACGAGGGCGGTTTTCCAACGATGTAGAGGACCATGGGGCATCGTCGGACGGACTGTCAAGAAGTGCTGCACGAAGCCCCGTTGCCGGTGCCGACCGCCGACGGGCGGCGGCAGCAGCGGTCCCCGAGCCGGTTTCCGCAGCTCATCAGCCCTGCGCGAACCCACCGGTTCCGTCGTGCGAGGCGAAGGGAAATACGGCGTGCGGTCGACAGGTCTGGACAACCCGGGTGCTGCGTGCTGTCATGCTCGTGCCCGGTTTCCAACGTTGTGCAGCAGATCGCGCCCAGAAGCCTCGGGCGCCACCCCGGAATAACTTGAAGCTTCAAGCTGCTGCACCGAGGTGAACAGCACAGACAGCCAGGCAACCGAGGAGGCCATCATGTCTGTCGCCGTCATCGGCACCGGAAACATCGGTACACGTGTGGCACGCCGTCTCGCGGAGGGCGGCGTCGAGGTCACCGTCGCGGCGAGCAGCCTCGACGGGGCCCAGGAAGCCGCCGGAAAGATCGGCAGCGGCGTCAGCGCCTCCGGGGTCGCCGACGCGATCAAGAGCGCGGACGCCGTCGTCTTCGCGACCTGGTTCCCCGTGACCCAGCAGCTGCTCGCCGACAACGTGACCGCCCTCCAGGGCAAGATCGTCGTCGACCCCTCGAACAACGTCGCCCCCGACGGCGACGGCTTCAAGAGCCTCAACCCGGAGGGCGTCTCGGCCGGCCGGCAGCTCGCGGACCTGGCGCCCGGGGCGCGCTTCGTGAAGGCCTTCGGGACGGTCGGGGCCGACAGCCTCGACGTGGCGCGCACCGAGGGCGGCGAAAGGGTCGCGCTCTACTACGCCACGGACGACCAGGCGGCGGGAGACGCCGTCGCCGACCTGATCGCCAAGGGAGGCTGGGCTGCGGTCCGGGCCGGTGGTGTCGACGACTCGGGGCGGATCGAGGTGTTCGGCGACCTGCACCAGTTCGGCGGGCTCAACGGCCGGCTGCTGAGCGAGGACGAAGCCCGGCAGGCCGTTGCGAAGCCCTGACGGTCAACGGCCCCCACCGCCGCCAGGGGTGGACGGAATGCCCCTGGCGGCGCCGGACGATGACGCGTCATCAGACCTTGGCGGCCCGCGGCGAGTAGACGAGGCCGCCACCTGCGCCCACCGGGTCAGATCGGGGAGCGAGCAGAGCGCGCCCATGCCGGCAGCCGGTCAGTCCCATTCCCAGCGGATGCCGAAGCGTCCCGGGCCCGCGCCGAGGGCGACCGCGTGGACGGAGCCGCCCGTGTCCAGCGGGACCGGTCGTTCGCGCGGCTCGGCGGCGAGCGAGGAGCTGCGGAAGACGCAGCAGCGGCGCGGCCGGGCGGCCGGGTCGAAGCGCACCTCCAGCAGCCGCTCGCGGGTGCGCTGGTTGAGCCGGACGCCGAAGCGGGTCGAGGGACGGTGGCCGGCCTGGTGGTGGAGCGCGTACTCGAACAGCGCTGTCTCGCCACGGGCCAGCCGGTGGTCGAAGAGCAGCTCGGCGACCAGCAGGCCCTCGGCGGCGACGTGGACGACGCGTCCCACCCGGCAGTTCGGGCCCGCTTCCAGGGCGGGCCGGGGCGCGGTCGGGTCGGCGCGACGCACCACGATCCAGCGGTCGGCGCCCTCGGTCTCGGCGCGCACCAGCCGCCGGCTCCACACCGAGCGTTCGCGGCGCTCCGCGTCGACGACGAGCCGGGAGTGCGTGCTGAGCCGGGTCAGCGTCGCGTCCCAGCGCGTGTCCACCCCGTCCCACGCCGCCTCGCCGGCGGCCGAGGTGGACGTCCAGGTCTCGGCCAGTCCCTGCGCGTCGGCCGGGCGCGGAAGGTGTCGCCCGCGCGGGCGCGGCGGCCCGAGCAGGGCGGACAGGCCGTTCGCGGGAACGTCGAGCACCTCCTCGAGGATGGCGAGCGCCCGCAGGGAGTCGGCCCGCTCGGGGCGGCAGCGACCCGTCTGCCACAGGCTCAGCGTCGAGGTCGACAGGGCCACGCCGCGCGAGCGCAGGCGGTCCACGATGCGGTCGAGCGTCAGGCCGTTCGCGCCGATGGCGGCGCGCAGCGCCTCCGGGAACGGGGCGGGGGCTGGAGGCGGGGCTGGGGTGTCCACGGGTCTCACCGGCACGGCGCGCTGCTCCTTCGTCCTGGTCGGCCTCGTCGTTCTCGCAGCACCGCCCCCGCCCGGCCCGCTCGTCAGGATCTCGGGGCGACCCTACCCGCTGTCGGGTCGCGGACAACCTGTGAATCTGCTGGGTCAGGCATCGTGGTAATCCCTCAAAACTCAACAGCGCGGAAGATCTTGCCCAGGGCATGCGGAACCAAGCAGTCTGTCCCCGCCGCCGGTGATCACGGGCCCGACCGGTCGGCTCCCGCACACCCCCACCGCCAGCGGGCCTTCCGCCGCCGTCCGAACGACGGCGCGGACGGCCTGCTGGTCGACGCCCGCCCGACTCCCCCAGGAGGCGGGCGCGGAGCGCTAGAGAGGATCACCCTTCCATGGGCAACCCCCGCCAGCGCGGCACGAGCCACAAGCTCCTGACCGCAGTCGCCTCGCTGACCCTGCTCACCGGCGGCCTGCTCGCCGCCGCCCAGTCCTCGGCGACAGCGGCGAACGGCTCACCGTCCGCCAACCCGTACAGCCCGGCCTACCAGCACGCCTACCGCCACGGCGCGATCCCCACCGTCGACGGCAACACCAAGATGAAGGGGTGGGCCAAGACCCACGCCGCGGCCACGGCCACGGGCTCCGAGACGCTGTCCTACGGCGGCGGCATCGACGGGATCGGCGTCAACAGCGGCCACGCCAAGGTCTACCTGGTCTTCTACGGAAGCCAGTGGGGCACCAAGGGCACCGACGCGAACGGCAACGCCACCTTCACCGGCGACCCGGACCACGCGGCCTCGGCCGCCCAGCAGATGTTCAAGGGCATCGGCACCAACAGCGAGACCTGGTCCGCCGACCTGACCCAGTGGTGCGACGGCCCCAACGTCTCCGCCGGCGCCACCAGTTGCCCGAGCAACGCCAACTTCATCCCCTACCAGAGCGGTGGCGTGCTGGCCGGCGTCTGGTACGACAACTCCGCGAAGTCCCCCGCCCAGGCGACCGGCCACCAGCTCGGCGTGGAGGCCGTCAACGCGGCCGCCCACTTCGGCAACACCACCGCCGCGGCCAACCGCAACGCCTACTACGTCGTCCTCTCCCCCCACGGCACCAACCCGGACGACTACCAGAACCTCAGCACCGGCTTCTGCGCCTGGCACGACTACAACGGCGACTCCACGCTCACCGGCGGCGCGGTCACCTCGCCCTACGGCGACGTCGCGTTCTCCAACCAGCCCTACAACATGGACTTCAAGTACCTCGGTCAGAGCGAGTGCGGCATCGACTTCGTCAACTCGGGCACCGCGGGCACCCTGGACGGCTACACGATGACGCTCGGACACGAGTGGCACGAGATGATGTCCGACCAGAACCCCGCGGGCGGTTGGACCAACCAGACCGGCAGCTCGTACAACGGCCAGGAGAACTCCGACGAGTGCGCCTGGCTCGCCCCGGGCACGGCGGGCGGCGCGGCGAACGTCTCCTTCGGCTCCTTCGGCACCTACGCCGAGCAGGCCAGCTGGTCCAACGACACCAACAACTGCGCGATCTCGCACGCGATCCTGCACTGATCCACTGCTGAGCCGGCCGGGGTGGGGCCTTTCGGGCCCTGCCCCGGATTTGCCGGTGGCCGGCGCCCGCAGCTCAGCTCGGATCGGCGTAGGAGTGGCCTTAGTCCAGGCTGCGCAGTCGGCCGGCCAGGAGGTGTCC
Organism: Streptacidiphilus pinicola; assembly: GCF_003258295.1. GTDB lineage: Bacteria > Actinomycetota > Actinomycetes > Streptomycetales > Streptomycetaceae > Streptacidiphilus > Streptacidiphilus pinicola. The sequence continues at coordinate 6,551 of NZ_QKYN01000184.1, forward strand.
CAGCACCAGGTAGGCGAGGGCGGGGATGCCGTAGTTCAGCAGCGTCCGCAGCCAGCCCTCGGACGGGGTGAACAGGTCGTGGGCCCACGTGGACAGCCAGTCGGCCGCATCGTGGACCCAACGCGCGAAGTCGTTGGCGGGGTTGGCGTCCAGCAGGTAGAGCACGATCCACAGGGCGAGGATGCCCGCGACGATGTCGGCGACGACGGCGACCGCACGGGCGGGGCCCACCATCCGGTATCTGCTACTCATGACGGGCGTCTAGCCCGATTCTGCCGGAGCAAACCCGGCCGGCCGCCGTGCGGGCGGCCGGCCGGGGGCAGGTGTCGGTCCGTCACCGTCCCTGGCACGGAGCCCGTGTGGCGGTGCTCAGCCGATGCGCTCTTCGAGCAGCTCGGCCAACCTCAGCGGGGTGCGGTCCTCGAACATCGGTCCGACGAGCTGCACACCCACCGGCAGGCCGTCGGGTGCCCGGCCTGCCGGCACGGCCGTCGCCGGCAGGCCGGGCATCGTGGCCAGACCGGCCCAGACCAGCTGGTCGAAGTAGGGGTAGGCGACCCCGTCGACGTCGATCCGGCGTTCCAACGGGTTGGGGTGGTGGTCGTGCGGGAACGCCTGGGTGGGCGTGACGGGGCACACCACGACGTCGAACTCGGCGAAGAGCTGCCGCCAGCCGTGGCGGTGGAGCTCGCGACGGCCGTTCGTCTGGACCCAGTCGCTGTGGCTGAGCACCATGCCGCGCAGCCGCGCCGCATCCAGGCTCTGGTCGTCGCCCAGGGCGTCCACCCGGGCCTGCACCTGCTCGCGGGCCTCGACGGGAAAGCGCGCGACCGAGTTCGACACCAGCAACTGCATGTAGAGCCTGGCGGCTTCGCTCAGATCGGGGAGCAGCGCACTGTGCCGCTGGACGCGCGCGCCGCCGTCGGCCAGCGCGGTGGCCACCCGGTCGATGCCGGCCCGCACCGCGGATCCGGTCGCGATCAGCGGATGGTCCTCGACGACCAGGACCCGGAAGTCGCTGAGGCGTTCGTGGCGCGCCGGCGGGAACCGCAGCTCGTAGGCCACGCCGTGGGTCAGCGGGTCCGGTCCGGCCATGACGTCGAGCAGCAGGGCGAGGTCGCGCGCCGAGCGCGCCATCGGACCGACGACCGCCAGGTCGAGGTCGACCGGCAGGGCCGGCCCGGGCGGCGGGACCATGCCGCGGTTCGCCGCCAGCCCGAGCGTCGGCTTGTGGGCGTAGACGCCGCAGAAATGCGCCGGGGTGCGCAGCGAGCCGGCGATGTCGGAGCCGATCGACAGCGCGCCGAAGCCGGCGGCCAGGGCCGCCGCCGATCCACCGGAGGATCCGCCCGAGGTGCGGGTGTGGTCCCACGGGTTGTTGGTGGTGCCGTAGATCTCGTTGAAGCTCTGGATGTCCTGCAGCCCCAGGGGCACGTTGGTCTTGCCGAGCACCACCGCGCCCGCGTCCTTGATCCGGGCCACCTGCACCGCGTCCTCGGCGGGCACGTGGTCGCGGTGCGCCGGGATGCCCCAGGTCGTGGGCAGCCCGGCCATGTTGTACGACTCCTTGACCGTCATCGGGAGTCCGAGCAGCGGCCGGTCCTCACCACGGGCACGCGCCGCGTCGGCGTCGCGCGCGGCGGCGCGGGCGCGGTCGAAGTCCGGCACGCAGATCGCGTTGATCGCCTTGTCGTCCCGCTCGATGCGGGCGATCGCCTCGTCGGTCAGCTCGACGGAGGTCACTTCACCGGCCCGCAGGGCGGCCATGAGCTCTTCGGCCGTCGGAAAGTTCGAGTCCATGGGGTGACCGTAACCTCCTCCGGATCAGGCCACGAAAGACCAGTTCGCGCAACGGAATTGCCGGTCCGACACGGACCCGGCCCGGGGCCGGTATTGGTCCAGACCTATTGACGGCCCTTCGTGCCCCTCCTACGATCCGGTCCGGCACAGCCCCACCTGTCCCCACCTCACCCAGACCCGGGCGCCATGCCCCCACACGGCACTCATGTCATGCCTATGGCACCCGGAGGGAAGGGAGCTCCGCAATGATCCGTCTGCAAAGAGCAACCGCACGGAGCGCACTCGCCGGGGTGAGCGCGGCCGCCGTCATCGGCGCCTGCCTCGCCGTGGCCGGCTCGGTCACCGCCGGGGCCGCCACCACCAACTTGGTGGCCAACCCCGGTTTCGAGAACGGACTTTCGGGCTGGACCTGCACGGCCGGCTCCGGCACCACCGTCAGCAGTCCGGTCCACTCGGGGTCCTCCGCGCTCGAGGCCACGCCCGCCGGGCAGGACGACGCCCAGTGCAGCCAGACCGTCAGCGTGCAGCCCGACTCCGCCTACACGCTGAGCGCCTACGTCCAGGGCAGTTACGTCTACCTGGGCGCCACCGGCACCGGCAACAGCAGTGACCCCTCCACCTGGACGCCGAGCAGCCCCTCGTACAGCCAGCTCAGCGTCTCCTTCACCACCGGGGCGAACACCACCTCCGTGACCGTCAACCTGCACGGCTGGTACGGGCAGCCCACGTACTACGCGGACGACGTGTCGCTGACCGGCCCCGGCGGCAGCCCCTCCCCCTCCTCCAGCCCCAGCAGCTCACCGAGCGCCAGCGCGTCCCCCAGCGCCAGCGCTTCACCTTCCGTCAGCAGCTCGCCGACGGTCACCGGCTCACCGAGCGGCACGCCCACGGGCGCGACCTGCCCCACCAAGCCCCGGCCGGCGGGCAAGGTGCTGCAGGGCTACTGGGAGAACTGGGACGGCGCCGCGAACGGCGTGCACCCCGGCATGGGCTGGATCCCGATCACGGACAGCCGGATCGCCGCGCACGGCTACAACGTCATCAACGCCGCCTTCCCGGTGATCCTCTCGGACGGCACCGCCGAGTGGCAGGACGGCATGGACACCAACGTCAAGGTCGCGACCCCGGCCGAGATGTGCCAGGCCAAGGCCGCGGGAGCGACCATCCTGATGTCGATCGGCGGCGCCGCCGCGGGCATCGACCTCAGCTCCAGCACCGTCGCCGACCGGTTCGTGGCGACCATCGTCCCGATCCTCAAGGAGTACAACTTCGACGGGATCGACATCGACATCGAGACCGGCCTGACCGGGAGCGGCAACATCAACACGCTCTCCACCTCCCAGGCCAACCTGGAACGCATCATCGACGGCGTGCTGTCCCAGATGCCCGCGGGCTTCGGTCTGACGATGGCCCCCGAGACCGCGTACGTCACCGGCGGCAGCGTCACCTACGGGTCGATCTGGGGCGCCTACCTGCCGATCATCAAGAAGTACGCCGACGACGGGCAGCTGTGGTGGCTGAACATGCAGTACTACAACGGCAGCATGTACGGCTGCTCCGGCGACTCCTACCAGGCCGGCACCGTCCAGGGCTTCACCGTGCAGACCACCTGCCTCAACAACGGCCTGACCATCCAGGGCACGACGGTCAAGGTGCCCTACGACAAGCAGGTGCCCGGCCTGCCGGCCCAGTCGGGCGCGGGCGGCGGCTACATGGCCCCGAGCCTGGTCAGCCAGTCGTGGAACGCGTTCGGTGGTTCACTGAAGGGGCTGATGACCTGGTCGATCAACTGGGACGGCTCGCTCGGCTGGACCTTCGGTGACAACGTCAAGTCTCTCCAGGGACGTTGACGCTGCGCTGATCCTGCGTTGACCCGGCGTCGACGCGACACGCGCCGACGCCGTGGGCTCCGCACGGGCAGGGATGGGATGGTGACGTCATGACAGCCGAGCACGAGCGTGCCGAGCGGGAGCAGGCGGTGACCGACGAGGTGCTCTCCGGGCTCGAGGGCGCCGCCGACCCCCGGGTTCGCGAGGTCCTGCAGAGCCTGGTCCGGCACCTGCACTCCTTCGCCAGGGAGGTCCGGCTCAGCGAGCGGGAGTGGGAGACGGCGATCGCGTTCCTCACCAGGGCGGGACACCTGACCGACGACCGTCGCCAGGAGTTCATCCTGCTCTCCGACGTCCTCGGCCTGTCCATGCTGACCGTCGCGATCAACGCGCCCGCCTCGCCCACGGCGACCGAGGCGACGGTGTTCGGGCCGTTCTTCGTCAAGGACGCGCCGGAGGTCCCGCTCGGCGGGGACCTCGGGCGCGGTGCGGCCGGAACGCCCTGCTACGTCTCGGGTCAGGTGCGGGCCGTGGACGGCAGCCCCCTCGGCGACGCCCGGCTGGACGTCTGGGGAGCCGACGAAGACGGCTTCTACGACGTCCAGTACGCCGACGCCCGCTCCGCGGGGCGGGGCCGACTGCGTACGGCACCTGACGGCGCGTACCGCTTCTGGACGGTCCTGCCCACGCCCTACCCCATCCCGCACGACGGCCCGGTCGGCGATCTCCTGACGGCCGCCGGCCGCGGCCCGATGCGCCCGGCCCACCTGCACTTCAAGGTCGCCGCGCCGGGCCACCGGACCCTGATCACGCACATCTTCATGGCGGGCGACCCCTACCTCGGCTCCGACGCGGTGTTCGGCGTGAAGCGGAGCCTCGTGGTCGAGGCCGACCACCACACCGGCGGCCGGGCGCCCGACGGCTCGCACCGTCAGGGCGCCTGGGCGAGCATGCACTTCGACCTCGTCCTCGCGCCCGACGACAACACCTGACACGCGGGGCTGCCAACTGTTGAGTGGTCTTTCATCTTCTATCGCCTTCCGTAGGTGTTTATCTCCGTCGGATTGGCTTGTCGGTGGCGGGAGGTAGGGTCAGGGGCGTTGTTGATCTAGTGCCGGTGGGGGGTGTTCAGTGCGAAAGTTCGAGCCGCAGCCGGGGTTCGTGGTGCAGGCGTTCCGTTTCGCCTTGGACCCGAACGCCACGCAGGAGGCGGCTCTCACGTCGCACTGCGGGGCGGCTCGCGCGGCCTACAACTGGGCTGTGGGTTGGGTATCGGCATCGTGGTGGCAGCGTAAGGCGGAAGAGTCCTACGGGATTGTGGAGGGCGATCTGACGCCGTGGCGCCCGTGGTCGCTCCCGGCGCTGCGCAAGGAGTTCAACCAGGTCAAGAAGGTTGATCCCAGGTTCGCCGGCTGGTGGGAGGAGAACTCCAAGGAGGCGTACTCCACCGGTCTGGCGAACGCTGCTGCCGCGTTCGACAACTACAGCAAGTCCAAGCGTGGCACCCGTAAGGGCAAGCGTGTCGCAATGCCGCGTTTCAAGTCCAAGCACAAGGCCCGTTTGGCGTGCCGATTCACCACCGGCACCATCCGCGTCGAGCCTGACCGCCGGCATGTGACTCTGCCCCGGCTCGGGACGATCCGCACCCACGAGAACACCCGCAAGGTTGAGTGTCGCCTCAGCAACGGGACCGCTCGTGTCCTGTCCGCCACGGTCGGGTTCGAACGCGGCCGGTGGTTCGTCTCCTTCCAGGTCGAGACGAGGAAGAGTGAGCGCGCCGCCGTACGGCCCGATGTCGCGGTGGGTGTGGACCTGGGTGTGAAGTGCCTCGCGGTGATGGCCGACAGCACTGGCGAAGTGCGGTGGGTGCCGAATCCGAAGCACTACGACCAGCACGTCAAGCAGCTCAAGCGCATGTCCCGCCGCGTTTCGCGCCGCCAGGGACCTGACCGGCGTACCGGTCAGAGGCCGTCCAAGCGGTGGCTGATCGCCAACGCCGGGCGCAACCGGGTGCACCACCAGGTGGCGAATCTCCGCGCCGATGCTCTGCATAAGCTCACCAGCGGCATCACCGCTGAGTACGGCACTGTCGTGGTCGAAGACCTGGGCGTGGCCGGAATGCTCCGCAACCGCCGACTGGCCCGAAAGATCGCCGATGCCGGGTTCGGTGAGATCCGACGCCAGATCACCTACAAGACCGGATGGACCGGGGGCGCGACCGTCGTCGCGAACCGCTGGTATCCGTCCTCCAAGACCTGCTCGAACTGCGGCGCGGTGAAAGCCAAACTGCCGCTGCACGTCCGAATCTTCGACTGCGACGGCTGTGGCCTGGTCATGGACCGGGACAAGAACGCCGCAACCAACCTCGCCGCCCTTGCGGCGGCCAGCACCACGGGTAGCGGAGTGGCCGCAGACCCGGACGCGCGCGCGTCGAAACCGCGTGGAGCCGACCAGAAGACCCGCGCCACCACCCGCAGCCGCAAGGACGCGAGCGGGCGGGCAGGTGGCCCAACCCTGCCGCATCAGCGGCAGGAAGAAGCGCGAGACCGTCAACAGGACCCCACAGCACTCACGCTGTGGTGACACCGTTACGGACCTTTCCGGCCGAAAGGTCGGGATTGCTGATACCCGACTGTGGAATCAGCAACGGATCAGCGCAGCTCCACGTCGAGGCGGGCGCGCAGCGCGGCGAGGGTGGTGCCGTAGGTCTCCCGTACGTGGACGCCGTCGGGGCGCAGGTCGAAGGAGGCGAGCTCGGTGTAGACGCGGGTGACGCAGCCGACGCCGGTGAGGGGGTAGGTGCAGTGCGGGACCAGTTTGGGCGTGCCGGACTTGGTGAAGAGCGACATCATCACGTAGACGCTCTTGGCGCCGATGGCGAGGTCCATCGCGCCGCCGACGGCGGGGATGTCGTCGGGGCGGCCGGTGTGCCAGTTGGCCAGGTCGCCGCGTTCGGAGACCTGGTACGCGCCGAGTACACAGACGTCGAGGTGGCCGCCGCGCATCATGGCGAAGGAGTCGGCGTGGTGGAAGTAGGCCGCGCCCGGGAGCTCGGTGACGGGGACCTTGCCGGCGTTGGTGAGGTCGGGGTCGACGTCGGGGCCCTCGGCTTTCGGCCCAATGCCGAGCATGCCGTTCTCGGTGTGGAGGACGACGCCCAGCTCCGCGGGCAGGTGGTCGGCGACCTTGGTGGGTTGGCCGATGCCGAGGTTGACGAAGGCGCCGGCCGGAATGTCCCGGGCGATGACGGCGGCCACCTCGTCCATGCCGAGTACCTGATCCCGGTCGCGGTCGCGGTCACGCTCGCTGCTCATCGTGCCCCCTGGACGGTGTACTGACGGGACGTCACCGGCACGACGCGGTCGACGTAGATCGAGGGCGTGACGACCGCCTCGGGGTCGAGCGCGCCGAGCGGGACGACCTCGTCGACCTGGACGACGGTGGTGGTGGCGGCGGTCGCCATGACCGGGCCGAAGTTGCGGGCGGTCTTGCGGTAGACGAGGTTGCCCATCGGGTCGGCCTTGTGGGCGGCGATCAGGGCGTAGTCGCCCTTGATCGGGTACTCCAGCAGGTAGTCGCGTCCGTCGATGGTGCGCAGCTCCTTGCCCTCGGCGAGCGGGGTGCCGACCGCGGTCGGGCAGTAGAACGCGCCGATCCCCGCGCCGGCGGCCCGGATCCGTTCGGCGAGGTTGCCCTGGGGGACGACCTCGAGTTCGACCTTGCCCGCGCGGTAGAGCGCGTCGAAGACGTAGGAGTCCACCTGCCGCGGGAAGGAGCAGAGCACCTTGCGGACGCGCCCGGCCGCGAGCAGCGCGGCCAGGCCGACGTCTCCGTTCCCGGCGTTGTTGGAGACGATGGTGAGCTCCTTCGCCCCCTGCCGGATGAGGGCGTCGATGAGGTCGAACGGCATCCCGGCCAGACCGAAACCGCCCACCAGGATCGTGGACCCGTCCTCGATCCCGGCGACGGCCTCGTCCGTCGTCTCCAGCACGCTCGCGCGGCTCACGGCCGCACCGTCGCAGTCTTCATGCCTCGACGCTAGACGCCTCCGGGTCGGCGGCGGGACCGGCGGAACCCGCCGGAAGGGCGGGACCGGCCGGGTCCGACCCGGATTGCCCGGATCGGGTCTGTTCGGCCCAGGCGGCGACCGGCGGTCCCGCCACGCCCAGACCCGCGAAGAGCAGGCCGAGGAGCAGCCAGCCCCCGTGCCCGAGCGCGAGGACGACGCCGGTGAGGACGAGCGGGGCGAGGGCCTGGCCCGCGTCGAAGCCCAGGCCGAAGAAGCCCTGGTACTGGCCCTGGGCGTGGTCGGGCGCGAGACCGTATCCGAGCGCGAAGCCGCCCGACGACTCCCACACCTCCCCGACGCTGTGGACGGACACGGCAAGGATCGCGAGCACCGGCGCGACCCAGACGGGGACGTCGGCCGTCAGGGCCATCAGCGGACAGCTGACCAGGAACAGCAGCCCGGCGCGCCGGAAGGCTCGGCCGCCCTGGCGTGGCGTCTCGACCCTGGAGCCGAGTCGGCTCTGCAGCAGTGCGCAGACCCCGCTGTTGATCGCGTAGACCGCCGCCACGGTCCAGCGCGGCGCGTCGGTGTGGGCGGTGAGCCAGATCGGGAGCAGGAGGGAGACGGTCTGGTACTGCAGGCCCATCGCCCCGTAGAGCGCGACGAAGGACACGTACGGCCGGTCGGCCAGGACGGTCCACTGGCGGTGCCCCTGGGGCCGGGGCAGGGGCGGACAGTCCGGGACGCCCCGCCAGGCGATCAGCCCGGCGCAGGCGAAGCTGGCGGCGTTGGCGAGGATCAGCGCCGTGTAGGCCGCGCGTGTGTCGCTCTGGATCGCGAAGGCCGCACCCAGGGTGCCGAGGACGACGCCGAGATTCACGAAGGTCCGCAGTCTCGCCCGGAACGCGGCGGGATGTTCGCCGCCTGCCCTGGCGACGATCGCGCCGCCCGCGGCGCCGCCGGCCGTGGCGGCCAACCGGTCCAGGGTGGCGACGAGGGTGAACGCGAGCCAGCTGTCGATGAGGACGAAGGCCGCCATCGTGGCGGCCTGCAGGGCGAGGGCTGTCAGCCAGACCTTGCGTGGCCCGTACCGGTCGGCCAGGTTGCCCGCCGGCAGACCGGCCGCCAGGCCGCAGAGTCCGGCGATCGTCAGGCCCGCGCCGACCTGGGTAGCGGGCAGGTGCACCACCAGCGTGAAGTAGAGGATCGCGGCGGTGTTGAACAGGCCGTTGCCGACCCGGCTGACGAAGCCGGCGATGATCAGGGCGCGCTGCGGTCCGGAACGCGGCCCGCTGGGTATCCGCGGACCGGCCCCCCTCCTGAACATGTTGCCCAGGTTAACAGGGCACGTCACGGCCCCTGTCGGCCCCCGCCGCCGGGCGCTCCCTGGCGGGCGCGGGCGGGGTCAGCCCTACCTGCGGCCGGCGCGCTTGAGCCTGCGGCGTCCGACGAACCAGCCGATACCGCAGGCCACGACGGCGGTGACGGCGAGGATCACCCAGAGCGGAGCCGTCACGGTCGGCACCCAGAGGCGCACCCGCACCGATTGGGTGTTGACCGCGATGAACCAGACCAGGGCCACGGTCAGCAGACCGAGGCCCAGCGCGCGCCCGGTGATTCCGACGCCTTTGACCCGTAGCAGCGGACGGCCGGCCTCGGTGGTCTTTTCTGCCATATGTCCATGCTCGCCCCGTGCGGCACCGGCAGCGACCGCAACCGGTCCGGGGGCGCCCTGACCGGGATCGGCGCGGCTTGCCCACACTGTCCCTCCGCCGCCCGTGAGTCGTTCAAAATTCCTTTACCGCCCGGTACCTGACAGGTCTCCAGACAACCCCTTACCGTGGTGTGCTGCTACGCGCGTTGCACTGCCAGTTCCGCTCCTCTCCCCCTATGCACCCAGGAGCCTGAATGAGTGTCAGCGGCCATCGCCGGCCAGAAAGCCTCGCGCACGCGGAGCCCGAGGCGAGTCAGGGGCGGACGGACGCGGCCGTGGCCGTCAGGGGCCGCGGCATCACCAAGGCGTTCGGAGACCTGGTCGCGCTCGACCACGTCGACGTGAGCGTCGCGCAGGGGCAGATCCACGGGCTGGTCGGCCCGAACGGCGCGGGCAAGACCACGCTGCTGGGCCTGCTGCTGGGCCTGGCCGTCGCGGACGAGGGCAGCCTGGAGATCCTCGGCGCACCGGTGGGGCGCGGGCTGCCCGCGCCCGACGGCGTCTCCGGGTTCGTCGACGGGCCCGGGCTCTACCCGACGCTCACCGCGCGGCAGAACCTGGCGACGCTCGCCGCGCTGAGCCCGGAGGAGGTGCCCGCCGGGGGTGTCGACGAGGCGTTGGAGCAGGTCGGGCTCACCGAGGCCGCTGACCAGAAGGTCCGCGGCTTCTCGCTGGGCATGCGCCAGCGGCTGGGTCTGGCCGCGGCGCTGCTCACCAAGCCCCGGCTGCTGGTGCTCGACGAGCCCTCCAACGGCCTGGACCCGGTCGGCAAGAAGCACGTCTACGGCGTCCTGCGCCGGCTCGCGGCCGGCGGCGCCACGGTCATCCTGTCCAGCCATCGGATGGACGACCTGGAGGCGCTGTGCTCCGAGGTCACCATCCTGGCGACCGGCCGAGTGGTCTTCTCCGGTCCGCTGAAGAAGCTCACCGACGACAACCGCGAACTCGACTACCGGCTGCGCGCCTCCGATCCGTCCGCCGCCCGCGCCGTGGCCCTGGAGACGCCCGGCATAAGCCTGATCGAAAACGCCGACACCGCGGCGTCCCCGGACACCGACGTGATCGTCGTGCGCGCGCGGGTGGCGGCGCTGGACGAACTCGTGGCACGGATCGTGCGCGCGGACACCGCCGTGCGTGAACTGGCCCCCGTCGTCTCGCCGCTGGAAGCGGCCTTTCTGTCGCTCACCGAGCAGCTCACCCCGACCGAGCAGGAGGCCGGCCGATGACCGCGACCCTCGCCGACGCCCCCGCCGCCGGGCCCGCCGCACGGAAGCCGGGCAGACGGCCCGTCCCGGTGTCCCGCATCCTGTCCATGGAGCTGGTGAAGCAGTTCTCCTCCTGGAGGGTGCGGGTGCTGCTCCTGCTGTGCTGGCTCGGTCCGGGGCTGCTGGTCTTCGCGATCGACCAGCAGAGCACCCTGCCCTCCGACACCCTGTTCGGCCGGTGGATGCACACCACCGGCTGGGCCGGAGCGCTGGTCGTGCTCGGCTTCGCCGGCACCTGGGCGCTGCCGCTGGTCACCTCGGTGGTCGCCGGCGACGTGTTCGCCTCCGAGGACCGGCTGGGCACCTGGCGCCACCTGCTCGTCGCGATCCGCTCGCACCGGCGGATCTTCGCCGCCAAGGCGAGCGCCAGCCTCACCGTGATCCTGCTGCTGGTGACCGGCCTGGCCTTCTCCAGCGTGCTCGGCGGACTGCTCGCGGAGGGCAACGCGCCGCTGATCGGCCTGGACGGCCACCAGCTCAGCGGCGGGGACGCGGCCGGCCAGGTCGTGCTCGCCTGGATCTGCGTGCTGGCCCCCACGCTCGCCCTCGCGGCCATCGGACTGCTCGGCTCCGTCGCCCTGGGCCGGTCGCCGATGGGCCTGCTCCTGCCCATGCTGGCCGCGCTCGGGATGCAGACGGCGCAGATGCTGCCGCTGCCGGTCTCGGTGCGCGTGGCCCTGCCCGGCTACGCGTTCATCTCGTGGAACGGGCTCTTCACCGACCCCCAGCAGGTGGGGCCGCTGCTGATCGGCGTCGCGGTCAGCCTGGTCTGGGCCGTCGTCGCGACGGCCCTGGCCTACGTGCTCTTCCTGCGCCGTGACTTCACCAACCTCAACAACGACGGCGCGGGCCGCAGGGTGCTCACCCTGGGGGTCCTCCCGCTGGCCGGAGTGCTGGCCGTGACGGTGGGCCTCGTCTCGGTCACCAGCGACTCGGGCGGCTCCGGCATCACGCTGGACAAGGTCCAGCGATCGGTGGCCACGACCTTCGCCAACCTCTACCCCTACCAGCAGGCGCAGATGCGCCAACCGGCCGTCACCCCGGCGCAGCTGAACACCTCCGCCCAGTGCAGCAAGAGCGAGGGCCTCGGCGCGCAGGCCGGTCCGGGGAACGACTGGCGCTGCACCGTGTCGTGGAACGTCCCCGGCTACAACAGCACGGCCCAGGCGATCTACCAGATCGACGTCACCCCCAACGGCCGGTACATCGCCGACGGGGACGGTCCGGTGCAGGTGAACGGCTACTTCCTGATCATCACGGGGGGCAAGCCCGCGCCGAACCCGCTGTGGCAGTTCGACGGGAACGTGGACCTGCTCTCCGGTCACTGAGCCCAGCACCACCTGACGGGTCGCGCCGGGCGGGACGGCGACACGCGAGGGCGGGGAACGCCCGCCGGGCCGCCCGGTCTGCTTACGCTGGCTGCCCGGGAACTACCCGGGTCGCCGTCCGTCCGACCGACCGCACGCCCGTCAGGAGCCGACATGAGCCTCGACAACGCCGTCGACCCGTCCGTCCCGCCGAGCGGCACCGGCTGCGTGGAGTGCGACGCGGTCGGCGGCTGGTGGCTGCACCTGCGGCGCTGCGCGCAGTGCGGTCACATCGGGTGCTGTGACGACTCCCCCGCCAAGCACGCCACGGCCCACGCGAAGGCCACCGGCCATCCGGTCATCCGCAGCTTCGAACCCGGGGAGGAGTGGTTCTGGAGCTACGCGACCTCCGAGTTCTTCGAGTCCGGCCCGGAGCTGGCACCCCCGGCCAACCACCCCGTCGGCCAGCCCGTCCCCGGCCCCGCCGGGCGCGTGCCGGCCGACTGGCAGCAGCAGCTCGACCCGGGCTGAGCGGCGCCCGCCACCTCCCCTGCCTCCTGCCCCCGCCGGACAGGCCCTAGCCGAGGCTGACGCTCCCCTGGCCGGATATCAGGATCACCTGGCTCAGGAACGCGGCGCCGCCGGTGCACGGCTGCGCGGCACTGACCGCGTCGACCTCGTCGAGCGCCACCGTCAGCGTGAACGCCCCGCCGATGCCCCGGTACGCGCCCGTGCCGGACCCCGGCACGACGGACACCCGCTGGGTCACCGCGACGTGGCCGGAGCAGGTGGTCTTGTCGCTCGGGAACTCACTGGCCATCGCCGCGACGAACGCCTTGTCCAGCGCGCCGGTGTCCAGCCGGAACGAGCCGTGGGACAACTTCAGGCTCAGCTGGCTGTTGTGCTCCGGGTCGATCGAGCCGTCCGGATACACGCTCACGGCCTGTCCGTAGTCGCCGACGGCGCCGGTCACCACGACCGACGCCGTGGGCCCGTCGTTGTTGGCGTACGCGACCATGCGCACGGTCCGGTCCCCGTGGGCCGCAGCGGCTGGATGCGGCGCGGCCGCTGCGGCGCTGCACCCCACGGCCACCAGCCCGCCGACCGCCACCACGGCCGCGGCGGCGCCGGCGAAGCGAGCCCTCCTGGACGGATCCCCGGATGGCTTCTCGAACATGGCACGCCCCCTGTCAGCGTGGGGTCCGCACCGGACCCCGGGACGCGTCACGCGGGTGCGCGGCGCGGGTCCCACTCTGCTGCCCGAGGCACCCGCCAGGTATCGGGGAAAGCCCTCTGCCCACCCTGACCGCTCCCTGAGGCCGACCCTGACAAGCCGTCAGGGTGTCACCCGCGGGCTCGTGATCCGCGAGACTTCGGCCATGGACTTCCTCTGCTACCACCGGGACCGGCAGGGCTCGCTGCCGCTGCGCATGGATCTGCTCGAGGCCCACTGGTCTTACATGGACGGGTACGCCGAGGAGATGATCGCGCGGGGTCCCACCTTGGCCGACGACGGCGAGACACCGACCGGCAGTGTCCACATCCTCGGCCTGCCGGATCCCGCTACCGCCCGCGCCTTCGCCTTCGACGAGCCGGGCTACCAGGCGGGCGTCTACCGCGACGTGCTGCTGCGCCGCTGGCGCAATCTGCTCGGCCGCACCATGTGGGACTTCCCCGGCGGCCGCACCGGAGGCCACCGCTTCCTGGTCCTGGGTCTGGCGCCGAAGGGTCCTGGCGAGCTCACCCTGCCGGCCGACCGGGACGAACTGATCGCCTTCGGCCCGCTGCTCTCCGACGACGGCGCGGCCTGGCTCGGCACCGCCGCGCTCCTCCGCGCCCCCGACCCGCAGACCGCCCGCGCCGTCCTCGCGGCCCACGCGTACGCGGAACTCGAGGTCCACCCGTGGCAGTTCGGCGGCCGTTCGTAGGACGCCGCACCGCATCCCGCGCTCACGCCGGACGGAGCCTGAGCCCGCCCGGCGGCCAGGGCCGCCACTCCCGCATGTCCTCGCCGACGAGCTGGTCGAGCGGGACGCCGCGAACGGCGGCGGACAGGGCGGCAACGGCCGCGCGGAAGCGGTCGTCCTCCAGGGAGAAGGCCGTGCGGCCCCGGGCCCAGCCCAGGTCGAGGTACGCGGGGGCCTCGACGAAGGCCCCGCACAGGGCTGGGGTGAGCGACGGGCTGCGCCCCCAGTCGAAGTCCTGTCGCTCCTCGTCCCAGGTCGCACGGTCGCGCGGAGCTCCGTCGTGCTCATCGGCCGGGTCGGTCAGCACGATCACCAGCCGGTTCACCCCGTACCGGCGGACCCAGTAGCCGATCTCCCGCTCGACCCAGGGGCTGGTCGCGGATCGGGTCGAGGCCAGCAGGATCAGGCTTGCGGAGGCGTCGAGCGAGTCCCTGAGCGCGGACCACAGCGCGGAGCCGGGCGGCAGGCTCCCCAGGTCCCGGAAGACCCGCAGGGCGCGCTGCCGGTACCACGGCTTGGCGAACGCCTGCATGCCGTACTGGAGCCCCGCGGCGAGTTCCGCGTCGACGGCCCGCGCGTAGGAGATGAAGGCGTGATAACCCCCGGGCGGCTGCGGCGTCCTGGCCTCCCCGCGGCGCAACGCGGGCACCGAGCGCCAGGCCGTGCGCCGCACGGTTCGCTCAAGCGCGCGCTGTGCCGACCGCTGGTGCGGGACGGCCGGGTGACTCCTGGTCTCGACGTCGTGGACGAGCATCAGCGGCTCCCTCGGGCTGTGATCGCGCTCTACGCTGCGTGACACTCCCAGCACACCCGGCGGGCGCCGCGTCCGGCCAGCCGCTCGGCGGAACCCGGACGACCCCGGACGGCCGGAGCGTGGAGGCGGTGCTTCGGCCGTCCCTACACTGACGAGTGCGTGACGTCCCGTCAGCAGCCGACGTGGAGGTACGGATGACCGGCCCTGGCACCGCGGAGACCTTCCCCCTCCCCGAGGACGCGATGGACGTGGCGGACTTCGTCCGCCTCCTGCGCGCCGTCAAACTGTGGGCCGGGGACCCCTCGTTGGAGACACTGCGTCGCCGCACCGGCGTGGCGACCAGCACCTTGTCCGACGCGTTCAACCCGCAGCGCCGCCGGCTGCCCCCGCTCGAGCTGATCCGGTCCGTGGTCCGGGCCTGCGGTGCCGACGCGGCGCAGTCGGCGCGGTGGGAGCAGGCCTGGCGCTCCACGCGCGGCCGCGAGGGCGGCGCGCCCGGCCTCGGACGCGCGGCCACCGGCGCCGCCGCCCAGGCCGACTGGACGCCACGTCAACTGCCACCGGACGTCGCGGGGTTCACCGGTCGGTCCGACGCGCTCGTCGCCCTCTCCGGTGTCCGGGGGAACGCTCCGGTGACGGTGATCACGGGGACCGCCGGGGTCGGCAAGACCGCACTCGCCGTGCACTGGGCCCACCAGATGGCTGGTCACCACCCGGACGGGCAGCTCTATCTCGACCTGCGTGGCCGGGCCGGCGACGCGGCGCTCACCGTGACCGAGGCCCTGTCCGTCCTCCTGCAGTCACTTGGTGTTCCGGGCGAGCGGATACCCGTCGACCTGCCCCTGCAGATGGGCCTCTACCGGTCGGTGCTGGCCCAACGCCGGATGCTGGTGGTGCTCGACAACGCGGCCGACGCGGCCCACGTCCGCCCGCTGCTGCCCGGCGGGCCCGACTGCCACGTGCTGGTCACCAGCCGCGACGCACTCACCGGCCTTGTGGTCCGGGAGGGAGCGGCCCGCATCACCCTGCACACCTTCGCCCCCGCCGAGTCCCGGCAACTCCTCACCACCCAACTGGGTCAGGAGCGCGTCGCGGCCGAGCCGGAGGCGGTCGAGGAACTGGCGGAGCTGTGCGCGCATCTCCCCCTCGCGCTGCGCATCGCCGGAGCCAACCTGGCCAGCCGGCCCGCGCAGAGCGTGTCCGGCATGATCGCCGAGCTCGGCGGCACGGACCTGCTGGCGCAACTGCGGGTCGTGGGCGACCCGGAGACCGCGGTGGCGGCCGCCTTCGACCTGTCCTACCGCTCGCTCTCGCCCGAGGCGAGCCGGCTGTTCCGGATGCTGGGCGTGATGCCGGGGCCCGAGGCGAGTCGTGAGGCGGCGGCGGTCCTGCTGGACCGGGGATTGGACGCCGCCGTACCCGAGCTCGACGAACTGCTCGCCGCCCACCTACTGTTCGAGCCGCGGCCGGGTCGCTATCGCAGCCACGACCTGCTCGCGCTCTACGCCCGGCGGCTCGCCCGGACGGAGCCGGCGGAGGTGCGCGAGCCGGCGCTGCACCGCCTGCTGTCCTGGTATCTGCTGAGCGTGGACGCGGCGACGCAGCTCATCATGCCGGGGTTCTGGGTGGTCTTCCCAGAGGACGTTCAACTGGTCGGCTCGCCGCACGCGTTCGACGAACCCCGGGACGCGGAGCACTGGCTGACGGTGGAGCTGGCCAACCTCACCGTCGCGGTGGGCCATGTCGCCGAGCACGGTCCAGCTCCTTTCGCCTGGCATCTCGCGCACGCGCTGCGCGGCTACTTCACCTCCTACCGCACCAACGTCGACGCACTCGCCGTCGGCAGGACCGGGCTCCGGGCGGCCGAGGCCGTCGACCATCCGCTGGGCCGGGGGTTGTGCCACATGTCCCTCGGCTTCGCGGCCGGGGCGATCGGTGACTCGGACGCGGCCATCGACGAGTTCAACGCCGCCAAGGTCCAGTTCGCCCGCGTCGGTTACACCAGAGGGCTCGCGGCCGCCTGGAACGACACCGCCGAGGCGTGCATCACCCAGGGCCGCCTGCGCGAAGCCCACACCCACATCTGCAACGCGCTGGAGTTCCATGTCTCCTACACGCCGAGCCGGGCCATCCACCACGCCACCACCGCGGAGATCTTCCGCATCCAGGGCCACCACGATCTGGCCCAGCAGCACGTGAAGCAGGCCGCCGCGCTCGCCGCGCAGTCGGGCGCCGCGCAGATCCTCGCGATCGCCGCGCTGGAGGCGGGCCTGACCGCGCTGGCGATGGGGAGGTTCGCCGAGGCGGAGGAGTCCCTCACCGAGTGCCGGAACCTGGCGGAGTTCGTCGGCAGCGAGCTCAATCACTACGACGCGCTCGCGGCCCTGGCCTGCCTCTGTGTCCGGACGGGACGAGCGTCCGAGGCGCTGGAATGGATCGAGCCGCTGCGGGAGCTGATCGCCCGCGGCGTGGTCGGATTCGCACCGGAGGACCTCGCCGAGGTCTCGATCGTCGAGACCTACCTGGCAACCGATCGACTGGACCAGGCGCTGACGGTGGGCAGGGCGGCCCTGTCCCGGCGCGTCGAGATCGGCCACGGCCTCACCGCCACGCGACTGCGACTCTCCCTCGGGCGGGTCCACGCCGCCCGGGGCGACCTTGCGGCCGCCCGCTCGCTGTGGAAGGACGCGCTCCCCCACACGATCGAGGAGTCCCTGCCGGAACGCGCGGTGATCGAGCGCCTTCTGAGCGCTGGATCGGCGGCCGCCGGCGAGGGGTAGTTACATCAGACTGATTAATCTATTGTAAGTATGTGATCACTGACTCCGTGGAGCACACCCCTGAGCACGCCGCCGAGCTCGCCGTGGCGCTGCGGCTGAGCGTCGGGCGGATCGCCCGGGCGCTGCGGCAGGCGCACGCCGTGGGCGACCAGACGCTGTCCGAGGTGTCCGTGCTGGCCCGGCTGGACCGGGACGGGTCGATGTCGCCGTCCGCACTGGCCGCATGCGAGCGGGTGCGGCCGCAGGCGATGGCGGCCACCCTGGCCGGGCTGGAGGAGCGCGGGCTGGTCAGCCGCCGGCCCGACCCGACTGACGGGCGGCGGCAGGTCATCTCGGTGACGCCCGGCGGCCTGCGCCTGCTCGCCGACCGGCGCTCGGCATCCCTGCAACGGCTGACCGGAGCCGTCGGCGCCACGCTCACCCCCGACGAACAGCAGCAACTGCTGGACGTCATGCCCCTGCTGGAACGAATCGCGGAGCAGCTGTGATACCCGAGCAGTCACCCCCGGCCGGAGCGAGCGCCGTCAGGAGCGAGCGCTACAAGTGGGTGGCGCTGTCCAACACGACCCTCGGCATGCTGATCGCGACGGTGGACGCCTCCATCGTGATCATCTCGCTGCCGGCCATCTTCCGCGGGATCGGCCTGGATCCGCTCTCCCCCGGCAACATCGGCTACCTGCTCTGGATGATCCTCGGCTACACCCTGGTCACCGCCGTGCTGGTGGTGGCGCTGGGACGGCTCGGGGACATGTTCGGCCGGGTGCGGATGTACAACATCGGCTTCGTCGTCTTCTCCGTCGCCTCGCTCGCCCTGTCCCTCGACCCCCTGCACGGCGGGGGCGGCGCGCTGTGGCTGATCGGGTTCCGCATCGTCCAGGCCGTGGGCGGATCCATGCTGACCGCCAACTCCGCCGCGATCCTCACCGACGCCTTTCCGGCGCGGCAGCGCGGCATGGCACTGGGCATCAACCAGATCACGGCCCTGGCCGGCATGTTCCTCGGGCTGCTGGCGGGCGGCGTGCTCGCGGCGATCGACTGGCGCGCGGTGTTCTGGGTGAGCGTCCCGATCGGCGTGGTCGGCACCTTCTGGTCCTACCGGAGCCTGCGCGAGGTCGGCACCCGCAAGCCGGGACGGATCGACTGGATCGGCAACCTCACCTTCACCGCCGGGGCGGCCTGCCTGCTGGCAGGCGTCACCTACGGCATCCAGCCCTACGGCGGCCACTCGACGGGCTGGACCAACCCGTGGGTGATCGCGGGCCTGACCGGCGGCGTCGCGCTGCTCACGGCCTTCTGCTTCGCGGAGACGCGGATCGCGGACCCGATGTTCCAGCTGAGCCTCTTCCGGATCCGGGCCTTCGCCGCCGGGAACATCGCCGCGCTGCTCATCGCGATCGCGCGCGGCGGCATGCAGTTCATGCTGATCGTCTGGCTCCAGGGCATCTGGCTGCCGCTGCACGGCTACAGCTTCGAACGCACGCCCCTGTGGGCGGGCATCTTCATGCTGCCGCTCACCGTCGGCTTCCTGGTCGGCGGCCCGGCCTCCGGCTGGCTCTCCGACCGCTACGGCCCGCGTTTCTTCTCGACCACCGGACTGCTGCTGGTGGCCGGTTCGTTCATCGGCCTGGTCACACTGCCCGTCGACTTCTCCTATCCGGCCTTCGCGGCACTGCTGTTCGTCAGCGGGCTGGGACAGGGGATGTTCTCGGCGCCGAACACGTCGTCGATCATGGGCAGCGTGCCGCCGGGCCAGCGCGGGGTCGCCTCGGGCATGCGCTCCACCTTCCAGAACTCCGGGACGGCGCTCTCCATCGGCCTGTTCTTCTCGCTGATGGTCGTCGGCCTGTCCGGCACGCTCCCGCACACCCTCAACACCGGCCTGCGGGCGCAGGGCGTCCCAGGCCACGTGGCCGAGCAGGTCGCCGGACTCCCGCCGGTCAGCACGCTGTTCGCCACCTTCCTCGGCAACAACCCGATCGGCCACCTGCTCGGCCCGAGCGGCGTCCTGCACACGCTGCCCGCGCACAGCGTCCAGGTGCTCACCGGCAACCGCTTCTTCCCGGAGCTGGTCTCCACACCGTTCCACCACGGCCTGGTGACCGTCTTCGGCGCCGCGGCCGCCATGGCGCTGGTCGCCGCCCTCGCCTCGCTGCTGCGTGGCAAGCCGTCCCCGACGGCCGGGTCCGGCCCGGCCGGCGCGTCCACGGTCCCCGCCCCGGCGGACCAGGGCGACTCGGCGCCCTCCCGGCCCTGAACCGCGCGCGAGCCAGGCTTGCGCGACGACGGCAGGGGCGGGCGGGCCAGGGGCGCGGGCCAGCGGGCCCGGCG
>NZ_QKYN01000185.1 GCF_003258295.1 Streptacidiphilus pinicola
CCTCGGCTGGCTCCGCCTCCCGCCCGGGGCGAGGGGGTGGGGTGGCAGGTCCGGCAGGTGACGCGCCAGGGCCGCGCCGAGGGCGATCCGGCGCTCGGCCAACGCTGCGGCGAGCGCCCGCAGATGACGGGACCAGGCCGGGGAGGAGACCAGCGCGAGGGTGGCCTCCTGCAGGGCTCGGGGCACGAAGAAGCTGTCCACGGCCTGCGTGGCGCGCAGGCGCTCGAACGCGGGGCCACGCGCGGTCAGCGCGGCGATGCGCAGGTTCGGGGAGGCGGCCTTGGTGAGCGAGCGGACGTGGACCACGACGCCGTCGGGGTCGTCCGCGGCCAGCGGCCGCGGCAGCCGCGGCGCGTCAGCGTGGGCGAGGAGCCGGGCGTAGTCGTCCTCGACGACGAACGCGCCCGCCGCGCGGGCCAGTCGGAGCACCTCGGCGCGCCGGCCCGGGGCGAGCGTCGCGCCCGTGGGGTTCTGGAAGAGTGGCTGGCAGACCAGCAGCCGGGCGCCGGTCACGGCGAACGCGTCGGCGAGGAGATCCGTGCGCAGCCCGTCGGCGTCGACGGGGACGGGGAACGGGCGCAGGCCCGCCGCGCGGGCGACGGCGAGGATCCCTGGGTAGGTCGGGGACTCGACCAGCACCGGCGCACCCGCCGGCGCGAGCGCGCGCAGCGCGGTCGTCAGCGCGCTCTGGCCGCCCGCCGTGATCAGCACGTCCGCCGTCGACAGGACCGCCTCCGGGCCGCCCACCTCGCGGGCGAACCAGGAGCGCAGTTCCGGCAGGCCCTCCACCGGCGGGCGGCTCCACGCCTCGGGACGCCGCGCCGCGCGGGCGAGCGCGTCGGCGAGGGCGCGTTCGGGCTGCAGCGAGGCGTGCGAATAGCCGCTGTTGAGGTCCACGACGTCGACCGGCGGCACGCTCAGCGTGGCCAGCAGTCCGCTCGCGTCCGCACGCGGCGCGGCGAGCGCGTCGTGGGCGCCGAGGGTGACCTCCTGCCAGGACAGGTCCCCGCCGTCCGCGCGCGGGGCGGGCCGCTCGGCCCGGAAGACCCCGGCACCGGGACGGCTCACGACCAGCCCCTCCGCCGCGAGCGCCCCGATCACCCGGGAGACCGTCACCGGGCTCACCCGGTACCGCTCCATCAGCGCCCGACTGGACGGCAGCTTCTCCCCACTCGGATAGCGCTCCCACTCCTGGCGCAGGCTTTCCACCAACTCGGCGACACTGCTACCGTCATTCATGAAGACACACGATAGCGCTACTCTTCCCCGACCGATAGCGGTCGACCGCGGTGGCGACGGCCGCGGCGCAGGACGGGGCATGCTGTGGGCGGGATCCGGGGTCGGCCTGTTCTCGCTCTCCTTCGCGGCGACGGAGTGGTCGCTCCGCGGCTTCGGCCCCTGGAGCACGGTCGGCGTACGCGGTGCGCTCGCCGCACTCGTCGCCGCGGCCTGCCTCGCGCTGCGCCGGGCGCCCCGGCCCGAGCGCCGGCACTGGGCCGGGTTGCTCACCGTCGGCCTCGGCTGCGTCGTCGGCTTCCCCGCCCTCACCACGCTCGCGCTGCGCACGGCCACCACCGCGCACTCGGCCGTCGTCATCGGCCTGATGCCGCTCGCGACCTCCTGCTACTCCGCCGTGCGCACCCGCAGCCGCCAGCCCCGCGCGTTCTGGGCCGCGGCCGTCGTCGGCGCGGCGACGGTGGTCGGCTTCACGCTGCTGGAGCACGGCGGCGCGCCGAGCGGCGCGGACCTCTATCTCTTCGCCGCGCTGCTGGTCTGCTCCGCCGGCTACGCCGAGGGCGGCCGGCTGGCGCGCGAGATGCCGGGCTGGCAGGTGATCGCCTGGGCACTGGTCGCCGTGCTGCCCGTGACCGCGACCATGGCGGCCCTGGCGCTGCACGGGGAACCGGTGCGTCTCGGAGCCGTGGCACTGACCGGGGTGGTCTTCCTGGGCCTGTCGCAGTTCGTCAGCTACATCCCCTGGTACCAGGGGATGGCCCTGATCGGCGTGCAGCGCGCCGCACAGCTGCAGCTCGCGCAGCCACTGCTCAACCTGCTCTGGGCGGCCCTGTTGCTCCACGAGCGCATCCCCGCCGCGGCGCCCGTCGCCGCCCTCCTCGTCCTCGTCTGCATCGCCGCCACCCAGCGTTCGGCGGCGCGAAGCTGAATCATCGTCATATCTCTTCACCCTTCGCGAGGTTCGGAGTAAGTAACACCGTTACAGAGCAAACACGCGAACCCGAGCGAAGGGACGGCACGCCATGGCACGCGTACGCTACGGCCCGCGCACCGACGAGGAGATCCGCGCGGCCAAGCAGGCCCGTTCGGTCCTGCCGGACATCTGGTCCACCGGAGTGGTCGCCGTGTGGGAGAGCGACCCCGACGCGGTCGCCCAGGTGCTGCCCGCGCCACTGAAGCCCGCGGAGCGACCGCTGGTGCGGGTGAACATCAGTCAGGTCGACATCTTCGGCAGCCCATTGGGCGCCGGCTCCTTCGCCGTGGCCGCGCAGCACGGGGTCCAGGCGGGCTGGTACCCGTTGGTGATGCCGATGACCACCGAGCGGGCGCTGATCGGCGGCCGCGAGGTCTTCGGCGAGCCGAAGAAGCTGGGCGAGGTGTCCGTCGTCCGCGACGGCGACGCGGTCACCGCCCGGCTGGGCCGCCACGGCGTGGACTTCGTCGAGGTCCGGGGGCGGGCGAGCGGCGAACTGCCGGCGCCGGAGCCCGCGGAGAAGGTGGACTTCTACTTCAAGTTCCTGCCCGCCGTGGACGGCGAGGGCTTCGACCTCGACCCGGTCCTGGTGTACTGCACCCGCCTGGAACGCGTCCGCAGGCTGGAGGCGGTGACCGGCGAGGTGATCCTGCGCGAGTCGGCCTTCGACCCGGTCGCGGACCTGCCGGTACGGCGGCTGCTGGAGATCACCGTCGGCGAGAAGACCTCCGACCAGCGCGGCCGCGTCGTCGAGCGGGTGAGCGCGGAGGCGCTGTTGCCGTTCGTGCACCAGCGCTACGACGACCCGGCCCAGGTCCTCGACTCGGTCACGCCGCCGACCTCGGCGCAGGGGGCCTGAGCGTGGAACTGACGCAGGGACAGGTCGCCGTCGTCACGGGCGCGGCCAGTGGCATCGGCCTGGCGATGGCGCGGCGCTTCGCCGCCGACGGGCTGAGGGTGGTTCTCGCGGACGTCGAGGAGGCGGCCCTGGACCAGGCCGTCGCCGGCCTGCGCGAGCGGGGCGTGGATGCCGTCGGGCAGTTGACGGACGTCTCCGAGCGGGACAGCGTCGAGGAGTTGGCGGAAGCCGCGTACCGCGCCTACGGCGCGGTCCACGTGCTGTGCAACAACGCGGGCGTCGGCTCGGGCGCCGAGGGCCGCATGTGGGAACACGAGCCGAACGACTGGAAGTGGGCCTTCGCGGTCAACGTCTGGGGCGTCTTCCACGGCGTCCAGGCCTTCCTGCCGCGCATGCTGGCGGCCGGTGAGCCCGGCCACGTCGTCAACACCTCCTCCGGCGACGGCGGAATCGCCCCGCTGCCGACGGCGTCCGTCTACGCGGTCACCAAGTCCGCGGTGGTCACCATGTCCGAGTCCCTCTACGCCCACCTCCGCGCCGAGGGCGCGCCGATCGGCGCCTCCGTCCTCTTCCCCGGCCCGCACATGCTCCGCACCGGCCTGTGGGAGTCCCACCGCAACCGCCCCGACCGCTTCGCGAAGGAGCGGCCGCGCCGCAGTCCGTACCGGTCGCTCGCGC
Organism: Streptacidiphilus pinicola; assembly: GCF_003258295.1. GTDB lineage: Bacteria > Actinomycetota > Actinomycetes > Streptomycetales > Streptomycetaceae > Streptacidiphilus > Streptacidiphilus pinicola. Next base: position 3,747 of record NZ_QKYN01000185.1, read on the forward strand.
AGTGGGAAGCGGCGATGGACGCGGCGGGCCAGAAGGTGGAGTTCACGCCGGTGGAGGAGGTCGCGGACTTCGTGGCCGAGGGCATCCGCGCGAACCGCTTCTGGCTGCTGCCGCCGAGCGAACACAGTGACCGCCAGATCCGCGCACGGTCGCAGTCCATGCTCGACCGGGAAAACCCCGGCTACCTCGAACGGTTCATTCTCGACGAGTAGCCCCATGAGGGGGATGGCAACGAAAGGAGGGAAAGAATGTCCTACGAAGATCCGTATCTCGTCGTCTCCTCCGACTGCCACGCCGGTCTGCCGACCGAGGAGTACCGGCCGTACCTGGAGGCGGCCCAGCACCGGGCGTTCGACGAGTTCCTCGCGCAGGCCGAGGCGCGGCGGCAGGAGGCGACGCGGCTCGGTGTCAGGAACGAAGCCTTCGCGCGCAAGTGGTTCGAGGACCACGAGGAGGGGCTGCGCGGCGGCTGGGACGCCGCCCAGCGGGACAAGGAGCTGGACGGGGACGGCGTCGCCGCCGAGGTCGTGTTCCCGGACGCCGACGCCGTCGACTCGCGGACCGCCGCGCCCTTCGGCGTGGGCCTCGGTCTGAGCGGGGACCAGGATCCCGTGCTCGGGATGGCGGGGGCCCGCGCGCACAACCGGTGGCTCGCGGAGTTCATCCGCTCCGGGGGGAGTCCGGAGCGACGCTGTGGCGTCGCCCTGCTGCCGATCACGGCGGAGCCGGAGCTCGTCGTCGCGGAGGTGCGGCGCGCGCACGCGGACGGGCTCGGCGCGGTGATGATCCCCTCGATGTGGGTGGACAAGGAGCCGTACCACGACCGTCGTTACGACCCGGTCTGGGCGGTCTGCGAGGAGCTGCGGATGCCGGTGGTCACGCACTCGGGCGCGGCCCCGCGCCACGAGTACGGGGACCACCTCGGTATCTACGTCACCGAGGTGACCTTCTGGCCGGCCCGGCCGCTCTGGTTCCTGCTCTGGTCCGGGGTGTTCGAGCGGTTCCCCGGCCTGCGCTTCGGCGTCGCCGAGTCCGGGTGCTGGTGGCTGCCGAACCTGCTGTGGTTCATGGACCGGCTCTACCTCGGTGCGCACGGCGGCAAGAAGCTCTCGCCGTTCAGCGAGCTGACCATGCCGCCGAGTTCGTACGTGGACCGCAACTGCTTCATCGCCGCGACCAACACCAAGCGGCGCGAGCTGGCCCACCGTTACGAGATCGGCGTCGGCACGATCTGCTGGGGCAGCGACTACCCGCACCCCGAGGGCACGTGGCCCAACACCCGGCAGTGGATGGCGACCACCTTCCACGACATCCCGATCGACGAGACCCGCCGCATGCTCGGCCTCAACTGCGCGGATGTCTTCGGCTTCGACACTGACAAGCTGGCGCCGATCGCCGAGCGGATCGGCCCGCGTCCGGCGGACCTCGGGCAGCCGGAGGACCAGCGGGCCGTCGAGGCTGCCTGGGCGCCGGCGCGGGAGGTGGGCCGCCACTGGCTGACGGGCCACGACTTCCCGTTCATCGGCACCGCCGCGCCGACGGAGGGGACGACGCTGTGAGCACCCCGAACGCTGTGAGCATTCCCGACGAGACGCCCGAGAGATACACCGTCGTCTCCGCCGACTGCCATGCCGGCGCGGACCTGCTCGACTACCGCCCCTATCTGCCGAGCCGTCACCACGAGGCCTTCGACGCCTGGGCCGCCGCGTTCGTCCACCCCTTCGCCGACCTGCTGGCCCCGGAGGCCACCCGCAACTGGGACTCCGACCGGCGGGTGGCCGAACTGGAGGAGGACGGCATCGTCGCCGAGGTCGTCTTCCCCAACACCGTGCCGCCGTTCTTCCCCAGCGCCTCGCTGAGCGCCGTGCAGCCCACGGCCGAGGAGTTCGAGCTGCGTTGGGCGGGGCTGCAGGCGCACAACCGCTGGATGGAGGACTTCTGCTCCCGGGCGCCGGGGCGGCGGGCGGGGACCTTCCAAATCCTGCTCAACGACGTGGACGCCGCCGTGGCCGAAGTGCGCCGCTGTCACGCGGCCGGGCTGACGGGCGGACTGGTGCTGCCGGGCGCGCCGCCCGGGGCGCCCGTGCCGGAGCTCTGGTCGAGCGTCTACGAGCCGCTGTGGGCGGTCTGCGCGGAGCTGGGCGTGCCGGTCAACCACCACGCGGGATCGGCGAGCCCGGTCCTGGGCGAGGAACCGGCCGCGCGGGCGGTCTTCATGGTGGAGACCACCTGGTTCTCGCACCGGGCCCTGTGGCACCTCGCCTTCGCCGGGGTCTTCCACCGGCACCCGGGGCTCAAGCTGGTCCTCACCGAGCAGGGTTCGGGCTGGATCCCGGGCGTGCTCGACATGCTGGACTACTACCACCAGCGCCTGGTCGGCGCGGCGACACGGGCGGCCACGGCGGAGTCGAAGTTCGGCGCGGGCCTGGCCGAGCTGATGGGCGAGGGGCCGCGCGCGGCGTGGGAGCGCAACTGCTTCGTCGGCGCGAGCTTCATGCGCGCCCACGAGGTGCTGCTGCGCGACCGCATCGGCCTCGACAAGATCATGTGGGGCAGCGACTTCCCGCACGACGAGGGCACCTACCCGTTCACCATCGAGGCGCTGCGGACATCCTTCGCCGACGTCCCGTACGACGAGGTGGCCGCGATGGTCGGCGGCAACGCCGCCCGCGTCTACGGCTTCGACCTTGGGGCGCTGGACCCGATCGCGGCGAAGGTCGGCCCGCTGGTGGCGGACGTGGCCCGGCCCCTTGCGGAGCCCCCCGTCGGCGCGACCAGCCCGGTCTTCGCCAAGGGCTCGTCCGTGCGGGTCTGGTGAGGCGACCGGGCTGACGGGCCCGCACCGGGACGCGACCGGCCGCGCGCCGTCCGGGTGAAACCGGAAGGCGCGGGGCCGGTCCCCGCCGGGCTTCCGCACTCACGGAGCGTCACCAACCCCCTGACTGCGTGGCGACGGTCCCTCAGCTCCCCTAGCGTGACTCGCGTCAGTCATCCAGGGGGGCTCTTCGAGGAGAACGACGTTGTTCCGTAGCTTTGTTCGGTCGGCCCCCGTGGCCCTCGCCGCCGCCTCCGCCCTCGCCTTCGCCGTCGCGCCCACCGCCCATGCCAGCCATCGCACCGTCACGGAGTGCAGCGGCGGCATGCTGGCCTCCGGCGACTACTACGAGGTCGTCGTCCACGGCACCTGCCACGTCCCCGACGGCGCGTCCGTCACCGTCGAGACGCAGCTGTACGTCACCCCGGGCTCGACCCTCGACGCCGTCAGCACGGCAAAGGTGCACGTCAAGGGGAACCTTCAGGTGGGCCGCGACGCCGTGCTCGGCCTCGGCTGCAACTCGGAGACCAACTGCGCCTCGCCCACCACCGACGAGGTGGACGGCAACATCAACAGCGCCTACTCCACGGCGGTGATCCTCCACAGCGACACCGTCAAGGGCGACATCACCACGTTGAACGACGGGCCGGGTCTCAACTGCGCGCCCTCGTCGCAGGTGAGTGCCATCACCAGGCTGGGCAAAACGCCGGCCTACGACGCCTTCGAGGACAACTGGGTCGGCGGCTACATCACCTCCAGCGGACTGCGTTCCTGCTGGATGGGCATGGAACGCAACCACGTCGGCACGAACATCCTCGTCTCCGACAACAGCACCGCGGACCCGGACGGGAACGAGGTCGCGGCCAACCACGCCAACGGCGACCTGGGGTGCTACGGCAACAGCCCGGAGGCGCAGTTCGGCGACGGACCGCACATCCCGAACTCCGTCAACGGCACCAAGCTCGGCGAGTGCTCGTCCCTCTGACGGGCCCCTAGCCGACGCGTTCCCGCGCGCCTACGCTGCTGGCCATGCCGAACCTGCCCGACCCCGTGCTCTGGTCCATACCCGCGTTCATCCTGCTCACCGTGGTGGAACTGGTCTCGTTCCTGATCCACCCGGACGAGGAGGAGGTCGGATACGCGGGCAGGGACACGGCGACCAGCCTGAGCATGGGGTTGGGCAGCCTTTTCACCAACCTGCTCTGGAAGATCCCGACCGTCACCCTCTACGGCCTCGCCTACTCGCTGACGCCGCTGCGGATCGGCGTCCACTGGGCGACGGTCCCGCTCATGCTGCTGCTCCAGGACTTCTGCTACTACTGGTCGCACCGGAGCAACCACCGGGTGCGGCTGTTGTGGGCGCAGCACGTGGTGCACCACTCCAGCCGGCACTACAACCTCTCCACGGCCCTGCGGCAGCCGTGGACGGACCTCAGCTTCGGCGTCTTCTACCTGCCGATGGTGCTGCTCGGCATCTCCCCCGCCGCCGTGGCCTTCTGCGGCTCGGTCAGCCTGGTCTACCAGTTCTGGATCCACACCGAGCGGATCGACCGGCTCGGCCGCCCGATCGAGGCCGTCCTCAACACCCCCTCCCACCACCGGGTCCACCACGCCTCCCAGGGCGGCTATCTGGACCGGAACTTCGGCGGCATCCTGATCGTCTGGGACCGGCTCTTCCGCACCTTCACCGCCGAGACCGAGCGGCCGGTCTACGGGCTGACGAAGAACATCTCCAGCTTCAACCCGCTGCGCGTCGCCACCCACGAGTACGCGTCCATCGGCCACGACCTGGCCACGGCCCAGAGCTGGCGAGCCCGCCTCGGCTACCTCTTCCGCGGCCCCGGCTGGACGCCGACGCCACTCGACACCACCACAGCGACAACCGGGAGCGTCGAGGCCGCCGTGTGATCGACGGAGTGTCAGGGGAACGTCGGGTGAACGTCGTTCCCCGGATGATCGTGGACGGGCAAGCTGCTCTGTGCCAGCGAACAAAGGCTCCACCACCCGCACTCGCGGGCCCAAGAATCTCGGGGGAACAAGCACTATGAGTCGTGCAATCAAGTCACTGGCCGCGCTCGCCCTGACCGGGGCGTCCGTCCTCGGCGTGACCTCGCAGGCGTCCGCCGACCCGAACCCGAACAACTACGGCGACCGTCCGACGACGATCCAGCTGCGCACCAGCGACCACGTGGGCGTCTACACCGCCGCCGATCCGGGATCCGGAAAGGTCAACGGCAATCTCACCCTCTCGCCGGGCGACTACATCGTGGCGACCTGCTGGGTGGTCGGGGCGAACGTCGGCAGTGCCGGCGACGTGTGGTACCGCACCGCGCAGGTGCACATCAACGGCGGCGGGGACATCTACACGGGGGCTGCCTACACCTTCGCACCGTATGTGGACTACGCGGCGGCGTTCCACAACGTGCCCGGCGTGCCCCACTGCCTCTGAACCTGCCGATGGACAGGCGGATCATCCGCGACTGCGCTGTGGCCATCCCTGCGCGTCGAACACCGCGATGGGGTCGAGGTAGTCGCGCCAGTGCGTGACCTTGCCGTCCTCGACGGTCACCACGGAGACGAACCGGTTGTCGTAGGGGCGCCCCGTCGGGACCGAGGTGCCGTGGACCTCGTACTCCAGGACGACGACCGAGGTCGCCGGGTCCCGGTGGACGCGGAGTTTGTCCGCGCTGTGCAGCGCGACGTAGTCGCCGTAGTCGCGGTACAGCTCGACGACCGCCTGCTTCCCCTCGACCCGGCGGGGGTACCCGGGCACGGTGATCACGAACTCGAAGACCACGTCGTCGGCGAGCAGGTCGTAGTAGTCCTCGCCGTCGACCAGGCCGTCCAGACCTCGCTGGATGATGCGGAAGAACGGACTGTCCGCCCCGACCAGGGGCGTGTCGTCACTGACTGTCTTGCTCATGCTGCCTCCGTCGTCCACACGTGGGTGTTGCGCTCGGCGAACGCCCGGAAGGTCGTCGCAGGCCTGCCGGTGACCTTCTCGACGTCGCCGGTGGGCGTGGAGCCGTTGCCAGCGCCGGACTGCTGGCCGCACTGCCCCAGGTCATGACCCTCTCCTCGGCCGACGACGACCCCCTGCGAGAGGTGATCACCATGCTCTCGCGCGAGCTGGTCCGCACTGAGCCCGCCCAACAGCTGGTGCTCGACCGCCTGCTGGACCTGCTCCTCGTGCTGACCATCCGCAGCGAATTCCGCCGCAGTACGACCGCGCCGCGCTGGTACCGGGCGGCGGCGGACCCGCGACTGGGCGACCTGCGCGCCGACGACCTGACGCTGCCCCAGGTTGCCGACGCCGTCGGCTACAGCTCGCCCTTCGCCTTCGCCGCGGCCTTCCGCCGCCACCACGGCGAACCCCCCGGCGCCTGGCGGCAGGGAGAACGAGCAGCCGCGGACACCCGACTGTTGACCACGCACGCGGGCACGTGAGCCCAGGCCGTCACCGCCGGCCGCTCAGGTCACAGCGCGAGGTCGACCACGACCGGGGCGTGGTCGGAGGTGCCCTTGCCCTTGCGGGCCTCGCGGTCCACGTAGGAGTCGGAGACGGCCTCGGTGAACGGCTTGTTGCCGTAGACCAGGTCGATCCTTATCCCGTAGTTCTTCGGGAAGCTCAGCTGGCGGTAGTCCCAGTAGGTGTAGGGGTGGTCGTACTTGAGCGGGCGCGGGAAGACGTCGGCCAGACCGGCCGCCTGCAGATCCGCCAACGCGGCGCGCTCCGCCTCCGTCACGTGCGTGGCGCCCTCGAACTTGGCGACGTCCCAGACGTCGGTGTCCGTCGGCGCGATGTTGAAGTCGCCGAGGACGGCGAAGGGACGCTCGCCCGCCGCGTCGGCGACCACCGCGTCGCGCAGGGTGGAGAGCCAGTCCAGCTTGTACGCGTAGTGGGCGTGCCCGACCTCGCGCCCGTTCGGCACGTAGACCGACCAGACGCGCACCGGCCCGCAGGTCGCCGCGACGGCGCGCGGCTCGATCTCCGGCTCGGCCGGCAGCAGCGTGCCCTCGTCGGCGGTGGCCGGGTCGAGGTAGCCCGGCTGGCCGGGAAGATCGCGGACGACGTCCGCCAGCCCGATCTTGGAGAGGATCGCCACGCCGTTCCACCGGCCGGTGCCGTGCGCGGCGGTCTCGTAGCCGAGCTCGCGGACGGCCTCGAAGGGGAAGGCGTCCGTGGTGGACTTCAGCTCCTGCAGGCACAGCACGTCCGGCTGCGCGGAGCGGAGCCACTCCAGCAGCTTCTCCAGCCGGGCGTTCACGGAGTTGATGTTCCAGGTGGCGATGCGAACCGTCATGCGCCCCAACCTACCGCCCACCACCGACAGCGACGTGTCCCTCACACCTTCGGGGGGTCGGTGCGTCCGCTTCGTCCACCGTCCGTCATGATGGTCTGCGCCGGAGAAGGCGCGGGACGAGCGAGCACGGGCAGAGGCAGGCGAGGAGCATGGCGGGAACGACACTCGCGGCGGGCTACAGCGGTCCCCCGGCCTGGCAGTGGTCGGACCTGGTCACCAGCTGGCAGCTCGAGCCGGTGGTCCTCGCGGTCTCCGTCGTCCTGGCCGCGCTCTACGCGCTCGGCCTGGTCCGCGTCCGCGCCAAGGACGGCAAGTGGCCCGTCGGCCGCACCGCCGCGTGGTTCGGCGGCCTGGCCCTGTGGGTCTGGTCGACGATGTCCGGCGTCGGCGTCTACGAGCGGATCCTGTTCACCGACCGCGCGGCGCAGGTCGTCACACTGCTGATGATCGTCCCGCTGCTGCTCGGCATGGGCGGCCCGGTCTCCCTCCTCGCGGACGCGGTGAGCGAGCGCGGCCGCGAGCGCCTGCTGAAGGTGCTGCGCAGCTGGCCGTCCCGGATCCTGATGTTCCCCGCCGTCTCGACCGCGCTGCTGATGCTGCCGCCGTGGCTGCTCTACTTCACGCCGCTCTACGAGCACACGCTCACCAGCCAGAGCTGGAACATGGGCCTGCACGTGGTCCTGGTGGTGCTGGGCCTGTCCTACTTCTGGCCGCGCCTGCAGATCGACCCGGTCGCGCACGAGTACCCGCAGCTGGTCGGCCTCTTCATCACCATGGCCGAGGTGGTCTTCGACGCGGGCCTCGGCATCCTGCTGGTCTACGGTCACACGACCATCGCCGAGCACTACTACGACGCACTGAACCGCCCCTGGGGCCCCTCGGTCCGGCAGGATCAGGTCTGGGGCGGCTGCACGCTCTGGGCGCTGGGCGACATGGCCGGCCTCCCCTTCATCGCCGCGCTGGTCCGCCGCTGGATGGTCAAGGGCCGCGCCGAGACGGCGGCGGTCGACGCCGCCATCGACGCCCAGATCGCCCGCCAACGCGAGGCCGCCGCCTCCGCCAAGGCCACCGCCCCCGAAGGCGCTCCGCTGGTCACCGCGACGGACGACGACCCGGAGATGCTCCGCCCCTGGTGGCTCGACGACCCGAACCTGGCCCACCGCTTCGGCGGCGGCGAGAAGGCGTAGCGTCCGCATCCGCGGCCGCCGGCGGGCTCAGCCGCGTCCGTACTGCTCCTCGGCGCGCCAGAAGTGGACGTAGCCGATGGCGCCGGCGACGACGGCCCAGCCGACGGCGGTGGCCCAGATGTGGGGGCTGAGGCTGCTGGCCGGGACGGAGGCCATGAGGGCGTAGCGCATCAGCTCGTTGAAGATCAGGGCCGGGTTGAGGTAGAGCAGCGTCCGGATCGACGACGGGATGTGGGCGCTGAGGGACTGGACGCTCCAGAAGACCCCGGACATGTACATCCAGGTGCGGATGATGAACGGCATCAGCTGCGCCAGGTCCGTCGTCTTCGAGCCCCAGCGGGCCAGCAGCATCGCGGCGCCGGCGTTGAAGACCGTCTGCAGCAGCAGTGTCGGGACGATCAGCAGCCAGCGGGCCGTCAGCGGCTCGCCGGTGGCGAGGATGATCGCGCCGAGCACCGACATCGACACCAGCAGCTCCTGCAGCTGCAGGATCGTCATCGACACCGGCAGGCACGCCCGCGGGAAGTGCAGGGCGCGGATCAGTCCGAGGTTGCCGGAGATGGAGCGCGTGCCCGCCAGCACCGCGGACTGGGTGAACTGGAAGGTGAAGATGCCCGTGCACAGGTACGCGATGTAGTTCGGGATGCCCCGGTTCTGCTGCAGCAGCAGACCGAAGACCAGGTAGTAGACGGCCGCGTTCAGCAGCGGTGTCATCACCTGCCAGATCTGCCCCAGCCGCGCCGAGCTGTAGTTCGCGGTGAGCCGCGCCGTGGCGAACGCCAGGACGAAGTGGCGCCGTGCCCACAGCTCGACGCTGTACCGGGCGAGGCTCGGGCGTCGCCCGCTCAGGGTCAGGCCATACTTCGCCGCGAGGTCGGCCGGGGCGAGCCCCGCGTCGGCACGGTCGGCGACGTCGGCGACAGGTGCGGTCACTCCCCGACGTTCTCACGCCACCCCCGCACCCGCGCGCGGCCACACGCGCGGGCTCACCCTGACGGGTGGCGGACCGTCGGGTACGACCCCGTCGGTGCGGATCCGGCGGTACGGATCCGTCAGATGCGGACGGCCGACAGGTCGAAGGTGGCGACGGCGGGTTCGGTGAGGGTGCCGAGCCAGAGGCGGCCTTCGTGTTCGGCGACGCCGGTGACCGCGCGGAAGGCGGCGCTGGGGCCCTGGAGGTCGTGGACCACGCGGCCCGCCGTGTCGATCGCGATGACCCAAACCGTCGGCTTCGGGCCCGGCAGGAGGCGTTCCGGGACGCGCCAGAGCGCCTGGCGCGCGAGGGGGTGGGAGCGGTGCAGGAGGTCGAGGAAGGGGTCGCGGGGGGCGACCATCGCGATCCAGAGGAGGCCGTGTGCGCCCGCGCCGAGGTTGTCGGGGAAGCCTGGGAGGTCGACGAAGGTCTCCGTGGTGCCGGCGCGGGCGCCGGAGAGCCAGTGGCGCAGGACGCGGTAGCTGCCGGTCTCGGCGACCGCCAGGTAGGAGTCGTCCGGTCCGAGCGCGAGGCCGTTGGCGAACTGCAGGCCGTCGAGCAGGACCTCGGGCTCGCCGCCGTCGCGGGGCAGCCGCAGCAGTCGGCCGGTGCCGGAGTGTTCGAGGATGTCGGCGCGCCAGTCGTCGATGCTGAAGCGCCGGCTTGACTCGGTGAAGTAGACGGTCCCGTCGGCCGTGGCGACGACGTTGCTGACGAGCCGCAGCGGCTCGCCGCCGACGCGGTCGGCGAGGGTCTCGACGGTGCCGGCGTCCGGGTCGACGCGCAGCAGGCGTCCGGCGCGCGCGTCGCAGACGAGCACCCGCCCGTCCGGCAGGACCTCCAGGCCGGCCGGGCGTCCGGGCGCGATGTCGGCCAGCGTCACGGCCTCGCGCCCGTCCGGGCTGAGGCGCAGCAGGCGCCCGTCCTCCACCCCGCACAGGACGCGCCCGAGCGCGTCGACGACGACGTCCTCCGGGCCGAGACCGGAGAGCGGCACCAGCGTCAGCTCGGGCAGCGAACGGTAGCCTCGCCACGCCCGCGCGCGCCCGCCTCGCCTGGGCGGAGTCCACACCTGCGGCCGGAGCCTCTGCCGGGCCATGCCTGTCCCTCGCTGACCTAGGGGATTCGCTGCCTCGGGCCACATCATGCCGTGACGCCCGGCCCGGGGCGAGCCCCGGGGGTGTGCGTCGTCGGAGTGGATGCGGAAGTGTCCTGCGCCGTTTTCCGGAACGCGCCGCGGACCTGGTGGGTCATGACTCGTGAGCGAACCGCACTGCTGTGCGGCGCCGCTCTCCTCCGCCCCGCTCCTCGCGGGCACCCCGCGCCCGCCGACGCGACCGCGCGCCGCGGGCCCGGCTGCGTCGCCTCCCCGACCCGACCGGTGGCCGGGCCCGCGCGATCCTCGACAAGGGCCTGCACCTGCAGGCCGTCATCGGGCGGGTGACCGACCACGGCCGGGACGCTGGTGGTGAGCCCCCGCTCAGCCGCCCACCCGCTCCCGCACCAGGTCGCGGGCGGTCGTCGCGTCCGGGGCGTTCAGGGCGAGGGCCGCGAGGTCCTCGCAGCGCGCCCGTGTGTGTGCGGTCAGCGCTGCCCGCACCTCGGGGAGGCAGGCGGGCGCGGCGGAGAGGCTGGTGATGCCCAAGCCGACCAGGACCAGGGCGAGTTCGGGATCGGCCGCGGCCTCACCGCAGACGCCCACGGGCTTGCCGGCGGCCGCGCCCGCGCGGGCGGTGGCGGCGACGAGGGAGAGCAGGGCGGGCTGCCACGGGTCGAGCAGCTCCGCGAGCTCGCCGAGCCCGCGGTCGGCCGCGAAGGTGTACTGGGCCAGGTCGTTGGTGCCGATGCTGAGGAAGTCGCAGGCGGCGGCGAGTTCTTCGGCGCGCAGCGCGGCGGCCGGGACCTCGACCATGGAGCCGGCCGAGGCCAGCCCGTGCGATCGAGCCCGCCCGGCGAACCACGCCGCCTCGGCCGGCAAGGCGACCATCGGCGCCATCACCCGTACGTCCGCGTCGAGTTCACGGGCGGCCGCGGCGATCGCGGCGAGCTGCGTGTCGAGCAGCTCCGGTGCGCGCCGGGCGGTGCGCAGGCCGCGGATCCCCAGGGCCGGGTTCTCCTCGTCGGCGCTGCTCACGAACGGCAACGGCTTGTCGGCACCGGCGTCCAGTGTGCGCACGACCACCCGGCGACCGGCGAACGCGGTGAACACCCGCCGGTACGCCGCGCGTTGCTCCTCGAAGGACGGGGCCTCGGCGCGGTCGAGGTAGAGGAACTCGGTGCGGAACAGGCCGACGCCCTCCGCGTCGGCCGCGGCCGCGCCGTCCAGCTCGGCGAGGCCGCCGAGGTTGACCAGCAGGGCAACCGGGTGGCCGTCCGCAGTCCGCCCGGGACCGTGCGCCGCACTGGCGCGTGCCAGCCGCGCCCGCTCGCGCTCCTGCGCCCGCGCGACCGCGTCGTCGGAGGGTGTGAGCTCGACACTGCCCGCCGCGGCGTCGACCAGCACGGGCCGGCCGTCCGTCAGGCCCGCCGCCCCGGCGCAGCCGACGACCGCCGGGAGGCCGAGGGCCTTGGCGAGGATCGCGGTGTGGCTGGTCGGGCCGCCGCGCTCGGTGACGACGGCGAGGACGCGGGCCGGATCGAGCAGCGCGGTGTCGGCCGGGGCCAGCTCCTCGGCGACAAGGACGTGCGGGTGGCCGGGGTCGGGCAGGCCGGGCGCCGGGACGCCGAGGAGGTGGCACAGCGCCCGGTCGCGGATGTCGGCGAGGTCGGCGGCGCGCTCGGCGAAGTAACCGCCTGCGGCGAGCAGGGACTGCCGGAAGGTCGCGCAGGCCCGGTCGAGGGCGTGCGGGGCGTCGAGTCCGTCGTCGCGGACCGCCACGACGGCGGTGTCGGCGAGGGCGGGGTCCTCGGCCATCATCGCCTGCGCGGCCAGCACCTCGGCGGCGGCGCCGGTGACGCGGGCCGCGCGGGTGCTCAGCTCGGCCGCGACGGCGGCGAGGGCCGCGCGGACGGCGGCCGTCTCCGCCTCCGGGTCGGCGACGGCGCGCGGAGCCGGCAGCGCGGGCACGGGCGCCATCCGGGCGACGGGCCCGGACGCGGAGCCGGTGCCGACGCCGATGCCGGAGAGCAGCGTCTCGGCAGGGCTCATCGGGCGACCTGCCCGGCGGCGTCGAGGTCCTGCCGCAGCAGCGCGGCGAGCTCGTCGAGGGCGGCACGGGCTCCGTCCTCCGCTCCCTCCGCGAGGGTGAGCTCCAGCTCCTCCCCGTGCCGGGCGGCCAGCGACATCACCGACAGCAGGCTGCGCGCGTCCACCGCCGCCTCGCCCGGGCGACCGATCCGGACCGGCGCCGCCGCGCGGACGGCGGCCTGGACGAAGAGGGAGGCCGGTCGGGCGTGCAGCCCGGAGGCGGAGCCGACGGTGGTGCGCACGGTCACGGTGGCGGGCAGGGTCACGGGAGGCTCCTTGATCAGTACCGTTCGCCGGGCGCTTCGTGGTGGGTCCGGATCCCGCGCCCGGGGGCGTCGCGCGGGATCCGGAGGCTGTTGTTTCACGCCCGTTTCAACTTTGATTGGGTTGGTTCTACGCCCGAGCCCGGGAGATGTCAACACATTCGGGCTTCGTTACCCCTTGATTCTCCGGCCGGACGGCGTACTCTCGGAGAAATCCAGGCGTAAACAAGCATGAAACGGAAGCGTTCCCACATGTATGCCCCAGAGCGGCAGCAGCAGATCCTGGTCCTCGCCCAGGAGCAGGGCCGGGTCGATGTCCCGACCCTCGCCGAGGAGTTCGGCGTCACGCAGGAGACGATCCGGCGTGACCTGAGCGCCCTGGACAAGGCCGGGCTGCTGCACAGAGTGCACGGCGGCGCGCTGCCCGCCGGCACGCTGCACCTGGAGCCGGGGCTCGCCGAGCGGGACTCGACCGCCGCCGCCGAGAAGGAGCGGATCGCCCGCGCCGCGCTCGGCGTGCTGCCGAGCCTGCTGCCCGAGGAGGGCACGCTGCTGCTGGACGCCGGCACCACCGTCTCCCGGCTCGCCGCGCTGCTGCCGCAGGACAGCCGCTACACCGTCGCCACCAACGCGCTGCCCGTCGCGGCGCGGCTGGCCGACCACCCCTCGCTGACGCTGCATCTGATCGGCGGCCGGCTGCGCCACCGCACCCACGCCGCCGTCGACGCCTGGGCGTTGCGCGACCTCGCCGACATGCACGCCGACCTGGCGATCGTCGCCACCAACGGCTTCTCCGCCGAGGGCGGCCTCAGCACGCCCGACCTGGCCGAGGCCGCGGTCAAGCGCGCCATGGTCACCGGCGCGCGCCGGGTGCTGCTGGTGGCGGACTCGTCCAAGTACGGTGCCCGCCATTTCGCCCGCTTCGCCGACCTGCGGCAGATCGATCTGCTCGTCACCGACACCGGGCTCGACGACGCGCAGGCCGCCGAGATCCAGGGCCTGGGCCCGGAGGTGATCCGCGCATGATCGTCACGATCACGCCCAATCCCAGCCTGGACCGGACCTACGAGCTGCCTGGCTCCTCCCTGCGCCTCGGCGAGGTCAACCGCGCCGAGTCCGACCGCGTCGATCCGGGCGGCAAGGGCGTCAACGTCTCCCGCGCGCTGACCGCCGCCGGGCACCGGACCACCGCGGTCCTGCCGCTCGGCGGGCTCTCCGGCGAGCTGCTGGCGCGGCTGCTGCGCGAGCAGGGCATCGACGTGGCGAGCGTGCCGGTCGCGGGCGAGTCCCGCATCAACGTCTCCGTGGTGACCGGCGACGGCGCGCTGACGAAGATCAACGCGCCCGGTCCCGAGCTGAGCGCCGCCGAGTCGGCGGCCCTGCTGGCCACCGTCCGGCGGGACTTCACCGGTCCCGGCGTCGACTGGCTTGCCTGCTGCGGCTCGCTGCCGCGCGGACTGACACCCGCGTGGTACGCCGAGCTGGTCGGCCAGGTCCACTCCGGCGGCGCGCGCATCGCCCTCGACACCTCCGGCCCGGCGCTGCTGGCCGCGCTGGCCGCCCGGCCCGACGTGGTGAAGCCCAACGCGGAGGAGCTGGCCGAGGCCGTCGGCCGCCCGCTCGCCACCGTCGGCGACGCCCTCGACGCGGCCGGCGAGCTGCGCAAGCGCGGCGCGCGCCAGGTGCTGGCCAGCCTCGGCGCGGACGGCATGCTGCTCGCCGCCGAGGAGGGCAACTGGTTCGGCACGGCCTCGGTGGACGTGGTCCGCAGCGACGTCGGCGCGGGCGACGCCTCGCTCGCGGGCTTCCTCGGCGCCGGCGGCGCCGGGCCCGAGGCGCTGGCCTCGGCTCTCGCCCACGGCGCGGCGGCGGTGCAGTTGCCCGGCAGCGTCATGCCCTCTCCCGCCGACCTGCGGCCGCTGGCCGTGCGGGTGACCGCCGACATCCCGTTGGAGCGGCCCCTGGGACGCTGACGCCAGCTCACTCCGCGCAAGGAACCCGGGGGCAAGGGATCCGCAGCACGAGCCGCACCACCGAGAAGGACTGACACGCCATGAGCGACGACACCACTCCGCGTCTGACCACGCCACCCCTGGTGGACCTGTACCTCGCCCCCACCGACAAGTCCGAGGCCCTGCGCGCGCTCGCGCAGCGGCTGGTCGCCGAGGGCCGGGTCACCGACCTCGACGGCTTCCTCGCCGACGTCCACGCCCGTGAGGCCCAGGCCCCGACCGGCCTGGGCGACGGCATCGGCATCCCCCACTGCCGCTCCGCCCACGTGACGGCGCCCAGCGTCGTCTTCGGCCGCAGCTCCCACGGCATCGACTTCGCCGCTCCGGACGACCGCCCGGCCGACCTCGTCTTCCTGATCGCCGCCCCGGACGGCGCGGACGACACCCACCTCGCGATCCTGGCCTCGCTGGCCCGCCGCCTGATGGACCCGCAGTTCACGGACGCACTCCGCTCGGCGACGGACCCGATGAAGGTCGCGGCCCTGGTCTCCGGCGACGAGCCGGCGCGCCCCGAGGACGCGGCCACGACCGGGAGCGCGGGCACGGCCAGGGGCGGGGGCGCCGGCGGAGCCGGGGCGGCCCAGGCCCGTGCGGCCGAGGCTGCTTCCGCGCCGGTCACCAACCCCGCCGTGCGTGGCGGGCTGCGGCTTGTCGCCGTCACGTCCTGTCCGACCGGGATCGCCCACACCTATATGGCGGCCAAGTCGCTGGAGTCGGCCGCCGAGCGGGCGGGGGTGGAGATCCGGGTGGAGACGCAGGGTTCGGCCGGGTTCGAGCCGCTGGCGCCTGAGGTGATCGCGGCGGCCGACGCGGTGATCTTCGCGCATGATGTGGAGGTCCGCGACCGAGACCGCTTCGCGGGGAAGCCGACGGTCGACGTGGGGGTCAAGGCGGGCGTGAACCGCGCGGACGAACTCGTCGCGGAGGCGGCCCGGCTGGCGGAGGGTCACCAGCCCTCGCCCACAGGTCCGGTGGCCGCCAGGGCGTCGAGGCCGGACGAGCACTGGGCCAAGCGCCTGCGCACCTACCTGATGTCCGGCGTCAGTTACATGATCCCGTTCGTCGCGGCGGGCGGTCTGCTGATCGCGCTGGGCTTCGCCATCGGCGGCTACCAGATCAAGTCCGCTCCCTCGGTCGTCGGCCACTTCGACTGGTCCTCGAAGGAGAGCTGGGCTGCTCTGCTGTTCCAGACCGGCGCGGCCTCCTTCGGCTTCCTGGTCCCGATCCTGGCGGGCTTCATCGCCTACGCGATCGGCGACCGCGCCGCGCTCGCGGCGGGCATCGTCGGCGGCGCGATCTCGGTGACGGTCGGGGCCGGCTTCCTCGGCGGCATCATCGCCGGTCTGATCGCCGGCTTCCTGGTGCGCTGGATGGTCCGCTGGAAGGTCCCGCAGGCGGTCGCCGGGATCATGCCCGTGGTGGTGATCCCCTTGCTGTCGGTGCTGGCCGTCGGCCTGTTGATGTTCGTCGTGCTGGGCTCCCCAATCGCCTCGCTGATGCAGGCGCTCACCACCTGGCTCAACGGGCTGAACGGCACCAACGCGATCCTGCTCGGCCTGCTGCTGGGCGGCATGATGGCCGTGGACATGGGCGGCCCGATCAACAAGGTCGCCTACACCTTCGCGGCCGGCGCGCTCACCACCGCCGGCACCGTGCCGGACGCGGGCAGCCTCAAGGTGATGGCCGCCGTCATGGCGGGCGGTATGACGCCGCCGCTCGGCCTGGCCCTGGCCACGACGCTGCGCAGGCGCTTCTTCACTCCCGAGGAGCGCGAGAACGGCAAGGCCGCCTGGGTGCTGGGAGCGTCCTTCATCACCGAGGGCGCGATCCCGTTCGCCGCCGCCGATCCGCTGCGCGTCATCCCCTCATGCATCCTGGGCAGCATGACCGCGGGCGGCCTCTCCATGGCCTTCGGCTGCACGCTGCGCGCTCCGCACGGGGGCATCTGGGTGCTCCCCCTGATCGGCGGGCCGCTCCTCTACCTCCTGGCCATCGCCGCCGGCACGGCCGTCACCGCCCTCACGGTGATCACCCTCAAGTCCCGCCGGCGGGTCCCGGGCACCGGCCTCGCCCCGGAGCCCGACACCGTCGTCAGCCCCGAACCCGCCGCCCTCGCGGCCTGAACCCGACCCCGCTGGGCGCCCCCTCCGGTGGGAGGGGGCGCCTCGGTGTCTACCGGGAGGCGACCGTGACGCGACGGCTCACGGTGGCGGTGTGCCCGTGGCTGTCGGTGACGGTCAGGATGACGGTGTAGGAGCCGGGCTTGCGGAACG
The DNA here is from genome assembly GCF_003258295.1 of Streptacidiphilus pinicola. Lineage (GTDB taxonomy): Bacteria > Actinomycetota > Actinomycetes > Streptomycetales > Streptomycetaceae > Streptacidiphilus > Streptacidiphilus pinicola. The sequence goes on from NZ_QKYN01000185.1 coordinate 20,761, forward strand.
TCTTCGTCGGGGACGGCGCGGTGGATGCCGTGCCGTCGCCGAACTTCCACGACCACGCGGCGATGCTGCCGCCGCCCGTCTCCGCGGACCGGTCGGTCAGCCGGACCGTGAGGCCGGAGGCGGCCGCGGCGAAGGCCGCGTGCGGGGTGCCGGGCGTGAGGGTGCACGCCCCGGCGGCACAGCGGTCCAGCCAGGCGGCGAAGTCGGCGTCGTAGGAGGTGCCGAGGGAGTGGTACACCGCGTAGCCGCCGGTGTAGTCGCCGGAGCGGAAGTGGGCGAGCATGGCCTGGACGACGTCCGGGTGCCGCTCCACCATGTAGCGGACGGCCAGGTAGCCCCACGGGTAGGTGCGGGTGACGTCGCTGTTGTCGTAGGTGTTCTGGAACAGCGTGCTCAGCGCGTAGGTGTGTTTGGCCGCCTCGGTCATCGCCTCGGTGTCGGTGACGCCGCGGTAGGTGTAGGAGACGTACTCCGCGACGCCTTCGATCCACCACACGTCGGGCACGGTGATCTCGTCCGCGAAGCTGCCCTTCATGTCGTAGCGGCCGTCGAGGGCGTGGGTGTACTCGTGGTTGAGGTTCCAGATCCGCGCCACGAAGCCGTCGTCGTGGATCTGGCGGTAGGTGATCGACAGGGGCTGGTTGGCCGGGTCCGCCGGGTCACCGGTCAGCGTGATGCCGCCGTTGTTCGTGTCGACGCCGAAGATGGGCCCGGCGTAGGTCTGGTAGTCCGACAGGCTCGCGAAGTTGACGATCCGCACGGACGCCTCGTGCTGGCCCGGAATCGGCCCGTGGTCCTTGACCAGCCGGTGGACGAACGGATCCTGGCCCTGGAGGCTGGCGCAGACGGCGGCGAGATCGGCCGCGGTCAGGTTCTGCGCCTCGACGGAGTGCGTGGCGTCGCAGGTGTGCCGGATCGGGAGGGCGGCCGCCCGCAGCCGCGCCGGCAGGTCGCAGACGCCGTAGGAGGAGCACCGGGCCTCGTCGTAGGCGGCGACCTGGCTCGCGACGCCGACCCACAGCGCCGCGGTCCGGCCGGTGATCTTCGAGGCCGCGAGCAGGCCCTTGATCAGCGGCTGCACCTTGCCGTACAGGGCCGGGTGTTGGACGAAGCGGGCCGTCTCGATGCCCGCGTTGGAGTCCAGGAAGGCGTTCGGCCCGCCGAGCAGGTCCCGGTGCGCGAGCGCGAAGGCGTCGAGGGTGTCGACGATGCCCGGGTCGGCGGTGACGGCGCTGACGAAGTCCGGGTTCTGGTGGCCGCGGAACAGCGGCGTGAAGACGTCGTTGACGAGGTTGACCATGTACCAGGAGTGCTCGTACGCGTTGGTGTAGCCGCTCAGGATCCGCTGGTAGGTGCGCAGGTAGCGGGCCTGCAGGCCGGCACTGTCGGTGAGGGTGACCACCTCCCCCGCGACCTGGCCGTTCGCGTCCGTGACGTCGGCGAGGTGCGGGCTCGCGACGAAGGCGTCGACGCCGCCCGCGACCGCGCCGGTGAGTGCCGCGTCGTAGCCCCCGACGTCCCCGGGGTCGTAGAACTGCACGTAGTAGCCGGCCCGGAGGAACAGGGCGAGCTGCTCCAGGCCGGTCGAGTCGTCGCCGGAGTAGCTCGCCGACGCGGCGCGGAACGCGTCGGCCACGGCGCGCATCTGGCTCTCCCGGAACACCCCGGAGGCGTTCGGACCGGTGACGGCGAAGAGCGTGTTGACGCAGTCGGTGCTCGCCGACGTGACGAAGGAGACCAGCGCGGCTCCGGTCCGGCTGCTGAAGTCGGCCGGGGTGCACGAGGCGGAGGGGTGACCGGGCGCGGTCGCGGCGGCCGTCTGCGGGTCGGTCGTGGGAGCGGTGCTCGGGCTGTGCGGGGGTAGTTGACCGGCCGTCAGGCGCTGGGCCTGGACGACCGGTCGGTCGGCGGCGGCGCCGGTCCGACTACCGGTCGGCGGCAGCGACCGGCTGCTCTGCGCGGCGGCCGGCCGCACGTCGGCGGCATGGCCCGGCGTCACGGACAGGCCGACGAGGGCTGTGCTCGCGGCAACGAGCCCGGCCAGAAGGGGAGCGGGCAGGGATATGGACGTGCGGAAGCGCCGACGCATCCTCGTTCCTCGGGTGGTGGTGGACAGGGAGCCCCAACAGGTGGGTGGCCCGGGGGATGTGACGCACCGTCTCACGCGTGAACGGACAGCGACAATAGGGTGTGACATAGCATATTGCTTTGCCGGGTCATAACAACGCCCGCCGGCCGTCAGCGAACGACGAGATCCCGGTACGCGGCCGACGCGGCGGCGAACAGGTGCTCCGCCACCTCCCCGCTCACGCCCGCAGGCCGCCAGGCCAGCAGGTACCGGCACCACAGCGGGGTCCCGGTCAGCGGTTTCACCAGCACACCGGGTATCGGACGCAGGGTGGCCTGCACGACGGAGACGCCGAGCCCCTCGCCGATCATGTGCTGCAACTGCGACGCGTCGCCGAGGAACTCGTGGACCGTACCCGGCGTGAAACCCGCCCCCGCGCAGGCGCGGTAGAAGACGCCGGGCCAACCCGCCCCGTCGTCTGGGGTCACGAACCACGCCTCCGCGGACAGGTCGCCGAGCGCGATCTCGGTCCGGTGGCGCAGCGGATGCCGGGCGCTCATGGCGAGCGAGCACGGCTCGGTGACCAGGCCGCGCACCGCGACGGCGTCGGAGTGCCGCAGTTCCATCCCGGGATAGTCCACGGCGATCGCCGCGTCCAACTCGCCCTGCTCCAACAGGTCCACGATGGTCGAGGAGGCGTAGACGCTGCTCACCCGGAGCGTCAGTCCCGGCAGCCGGCCGCGCAGCCGGGCCACCATCCCGGGCAGCACCGGGGAGTTGGTGGCCGCCAGGCGCAACGGCGGACGTGCCGCCGCGGCGTCCGCCGCCGGGCGGCGCCCGATCGCGGCCACGCGCACCAGCGTGTCGCGCGCCTGGGCGAGTACCTCCGCGCCGTACGGGGTCGGCTCCACTCCGGAAGGGGCGCGTTCGAACAGCGGCTCCCCGAAGAACTGCTCGATCCGCCGCAGCTGTGTGCTCATCGCCGGCTGCGAGCAGCCGAGCGCCACGGCCGCCCCGCTGACGCTCCCGGCGTCGGCGATCGCGCACAGCGCCCGCAGATGCCGAAGCTCCAGCTCCATCAGCGCCTCCCCCTGATTTCCCGTTGATCGGGGGAACGCATGATAGCCAGCGGTCAGACCCGCCTCGCCGGACACGCGCGCCGATCCCGACCACGGGCGGAGCCGGCACCCCCGAGCGGGGGTGTGGGCACCCCCGCCGGGGGTAGCGGCAGCCGCCCGCGCGACCCCGCGAGCGCTCGCCACGGCCACCACCTCACCCGTTCGGCCTACGCCTTAGAGCGCGTCGCCCGGCGTCGCGGGGTCGGTGACAGTTCGATGGTGATCGCACCTGTCTCCGGCCGAAAGGGGAGCGGCCTCGTGATCCGGTTCGAGTCCGTGAGCAAGAAGTACCCCGACGGGACGCTCGCCGTCGACGAGCTCGACCTGGTCGCGCCCTCGGGCCGGATCACCGTGCTGGTCGGACCGTCGGGCTGCGGCAAGACCACCAGCTTGCGGATGATCAACCGGATGATCGAGCCGACCGACGGGCGGATCTGGCTGGACGACCGGGACACCGCGAGCGTGCCCACGCACGAGCTGCGGCGCGGGATCGGCTATGTGATCCAGCACGCGGGGCTGTTCCCGCACCGCACCGTGGTGGACAACATCACGACCGTGCCCGAGTTGCTGGGGCAGGACAAGAAGCGGGCGCGCGCCCGGGCGATGGAGCTGATGGAGCGGGTCGGGCTGCCGGCGCAGCTGGCCAAGCGGTATCCGGCGCAGCTTTCCGGCGGACAGCAGCAGCGCGTGGGCGTCGCCCGCGCCCTGGCCGCCGACCCGCCGGTGATGCTGATGGACGAGCCGTTCAGCGCCGTCGACCCGGTGGTGCGGGCGCAGCTGCAGAACGAGTTCCTGCGGCTGCAGGGCGAGCTCGGCAAGACGATCGTGTTCGTCACCCACGACATCGACGAGGCCATCAAGCTGGGCGACCAGGTCGCCGTGCTGCGGGTCGGCGGACATCTGGCGCAGCTCGCGTCGCCCGCCGACCTGCTGGCGGCGCCCGCGGACACCTTCGTGGCCGAGTTCGTCGGACGCGACCGCGGCTACCGCGCGCTCGGCTTCGCCGGGGCCGGACGGCTGCCGCTGCACCACGAGCACTCCGTCGCGCTCGGGAGCGGGCTGGGCGAGGCCCGGGAGGCGGGGGTGGACGGCTGGGTGCTGGTGACCGACGCCGAGGAGCGTCCGCAGGGCTGGCTGCGCACCGACCGGCTCGCGGACGCGGCCAGCGGGGAGACGGTGGTCCAGGAGCAGCTCAACCTCGGCGGCACGCTCGCCTCCGAGAACGCCACGCTGCGCGAGGCGTTGGACTCCGCGCTCTCCTCCCCCAGCGGCCGCGGCGTCATCGTCGACGGCTCGGGCCTGCTGCTCGGCACGGTGACGGCCTCCGAGGTACTCGCGCGGATCGAGCAGCAGCGCGTCGCGGCTGACGGACCATCAGTGCGGCGCACCGGGGCGGGTGAGGCCTCCTGATGACCCCGCCCGGGCTCACCGCCCCTCCCGTTCTCCTCCACCACGCCCCGACGGCCGGGCTCGCCGTCGACTCCTCGCCCGGAGGCATGTTCTCCTACTTCAGCGACCACCGTGACGAGGTGCTGAACTGGCTCGGCTACCACGCCTGGCTCTCCGCCGTCCCGGTGCTGGCGGGCCTGCTGATCGCGCTGCCGCTGGGCTGGCTGGCGCGCCGCTACCGCTGGACCTACCCGCCGCTGGTCACCGCGGCCGGGGTCCTCTACACGATCCCCTCGATCGCGCTGTTCGTGGCCATGCCGGAGCTCATCGGCACGCAGATCCTCGACCCGATCAACGTGGCGGTCGCGCTCACCGTCTACACCGTCGCGCTGCTCGTCCGCGTCGTCGCGGACGGGCTCGCGGCGGTGCCGGAGGACGTCGCCCAGGCGGCGACGGCGATGGGGCTGACCCGCCGTCAACGGCTGCTCAAGGTGGAACTGCCGCTGGCCGTGCCGGTGATCGCCGCGGGCGTGCGGGTCGCGGTCGTCGCCAACGTCAGCCTGGTGGCCGTGGCGGGAACCATCGGCGTCCCCAACCTCGGCCAGCTGTTCACCACCGGCTTCCAGCTCTCGGTCGGCAATCCCTACTACCCGCCGATCACGCTCGGCATCGTGCTGTGCGTGCTGCTCGCGCTGGTCCTGGACCTGCTGGTGGTCGGCGCGACCCGGCTGGTGACGCCGTGGCGCAGGGCGGTGGGCGGCTCGTGATCCAGTGGCTCAACGACCCCGGCAACTGGACCGCCCAGGGCGGCATCTTCGACCAGCTCTGGGCGCACCTGCAGTACGCGCTGATCGCCCTGGTGGTCGCCATCGTCCTGGCGCTGCCGCTGGGCCTGCTGATCGGGCACACCGGTCGCGGCCGGTGGCTGGTGACCGTCGCCAACGCCGTGCGCTCGCTGCCCGTCCTCGGCCTGCTGATCCTGCTGTACGTGATGCTGGCCCCGCACATCCACGGCCGCGGCGACACCGTCTACCTGCTGCCGACCGAGATCGTGCTCATCCTGCTGGCCGTCCCGCCGCTCCTGGCCAGCACCGTCGCCGGCGTCGAGAACGTCGATCCGGCGGTGCGGGACGCGGCCGCCGGCATGGGCATGCGCGGCGGCCAGGTGGTCCGCAAGGTGGAGCTGCCGAACGCCCTGCCGCTGGTCTTCTCCGGCCTGCGCAGCGCGACGCTGCAGGTGATCGCGACGGCCACCGTCGCCGCCTACCTGGGTCTGGGCGGTCTCGGCCGTTTCGTCTACGACGGCCAGGCCAGCCAGAACTTCGCCGAGCGGAACGCGGGCGCGCTGCTGGTCGCGCTGCTCGCCGTCGTCGCCGACCTGCTGCTCGCCGTCGCCCAGCGCTACACCGTCTCGCGCGGCGTCTCCGGCCGCTTCTCGAGCCGCCCCGACGCGAGCACCAGCGCCGAGGGTGGCCCTCCCGAGCTCCCCGCTCCGCCTGCCACGCACACCGCTTGACCCCTCGCATCCCCACTCCCAGGAGACACGCATCATGAAGAAGGCACTCACGTCGGCCCTCGTCGCCGCCTGCGCGACGGTCCTCGCGGCCTGCGGCAGCAGTGGCAGCAGCGGCTCGAACGGGCTGTCGGGCGGCAGCAGCGCCTCCGCCGGCGGGGGCGCGACCGTCGCCTCCAAGCTCGTCCTCGGCGGCTCGCCGGAGTTCAAGACCCGCACGGACGGCGTGCCCGGCCTCCAGCGCGTCTACGGCGTGACCTTCGGCTCCTACAAGACGCTCGACGCCGGCGGCCCGTTGACCATCAACGCGCTGAAGAACGGTCAGATCGACGCGGGCGACATCTTCACCACCGACCCGTCGATCCCCGCGAACGGCTTCGTGGTGCTGCAGGACCCGAAGAACCTCTACGCGGCGCAGAACGTGCTGCCGCTGATCAACAAGGCGAAGGCGACCCCGGGCGTCAGCTCCACGCTCAACGCGGTCTCCGCCAAGCTGGACACCAACACCCTGGCCCAGCTGGACGTCCACGTCATCACCGACAAGCAGGACCCGGACGCGGTCGCCAAGGGCTGGCTCGCCTCGGTCGGTCTCAACAAGACCGGCACGGCGGCCCAGGGCGCCTCGATCAAGATCGGCTCCGCCAACTTCCAGGAGAGCGTGCTGCTCGCCGAGATCTACGCGGAGGCGCTGCGCGCCCAGGGCGCCAACATCACCACCCGACTGAACATCGGCAGCCGGGAGACCTACATCCCGGGCCTCAAGGACGGTTCGATCGACCTGATCCCCGAGTACAGCGGCGTGCTGCTGCAGTTCTTCGACCCGAAGGCCACCGCGGTCTCCTCGGCCGACGTCTACGCGGCGCTGCAGAAGGCCGTTCCGGCGCCGCTCACCGTGCTCGACCAGTCGAGCGCCGAGGACAAGGACGCGATCGTGGTCACCAAGACCACGGCGGACAAGTACCACCTGACCTCGATCGCCGACCTCGCCAAGAACGGCTGACCGCCTTCGCACGCGGCGTGCGTCCGGCCCGGCGCGGGGAGCGCCGGGCCGGACGGGTGACGCCCGCTCAGTGGAGCGTCGCCAGCAGCGCGTCCAACCGCTCGTAGCCCTCGCGCACGCCGCGGTCCATGCCGCTGGCGAGGATCATGTCGCGGGCGACGAGGGAGTCGACCAGGGAGAGCACGGTGACGCGGGTGCGTCCGTCGCCGAGGTCCTCGAAGGTGGCGGTGTCGAGGCTGACCCCGTCCGGGAAGCCCTCGTAGGTGAAGGTCTGCACGAGGCGGGCGTCGGGGCGCACCTCGTGGAAGGAGCCGTAGAAGGCGGCGACCTGCCGGCCGTCCCGGAACTGGCGGTAGCGGTAGTGCCCGCCGGTGCGCAGCTCCCAGGCGTCGAACTCGGTGGTGAGGTCCTTGGGGCCGAGCCACTGGCCCGCCAGCTCCTGCTCCGTCCAGGCACGGAAGACCTTGGCGACGGGCGCGTCGAACTCGCGCGTGATGCGGATGGTGGGCAGTTGGGGGTCGGCCTCGATGGCGGTCTCGTGGACCGGTCGGGTGGTCATGGCGATGCAACTCCTTCGTGCTGCGGGTCTTCGTCTTCCGTCGATTCGTCCTCGTCCATCGACGCCAGCACGGCGTCCAGGCGGCGGAACCGCTCCTCGGCGGTGCGCCGGTAGCGGTCCACCCAGGCGGTCATCTCGTCGAGCACGGCCGTCTCCAGATGACAGGGGCGGCGCTGCGCCTCGCGGCTCCGGCTGATCAGCCCGGCCTCCTCCAGCACCTTGAGGTGCTTGGAGACCGCCTGGAGCGACATCGCGAACGGCTCGGCCAGCTGGCCCGGCGTGGCGTCCCCGAGCGACAGCCGGGCGACGATGTCCCGCCTGGTCGGATCGGCGAGCGCGGTGAACGCCCGGGAGAGCTGGTCCTCGGCCACGGTGTCCTCCGACGGCTTTCTCAACCGATTGGTTGACAACAACGCTACACCGATCCCCGATGTTGTCAACCGCCAGGTTGAGAAAGCCGTCGAGGTTCAGCCGTCGCGCGGGGCTCCGCAGCACCGGCAGCAGCAGGCGCAGGGTGAGGATCGAGGCGGTCACCAGCAGGCAGTACCCGAAGAACTGGTAGAGCAGGACCGCCGCCGTGGCTCTGACCTGCATCTGACGACTCATCTCAGGCCTCAAAACCGGTCCTGGGGAGTCTCAGCGCCTCGCGACATCACAGGCTAGGCGGAACGCCCCGAAGCCACGCATCCATGGCAGCCATGCCCTTGCGGCGTGCACGAGCGAAAGATCCTCGCCCGCGAGGGCTTTCATCGGGGTGCCGTACTCCGCAGCCGACTATCTGGCCTTGGCCTTGTGGCACTTCCGGCTGCGGATCCCGTGGGCACGGAAGGTCATGGCGTCCCGGGCCAGCATGATCTGCAGCGAACTCTGCGACTTCGCCTACGAGGCCGCGGGCGTCCACCTGTTCACCGACGGCCGCGCACCGGGCGACGTCACACCAGCGGACCTCGCCGCGCTCATTGGCGCGTAACGCGTAGTGTGGTGATCGCGGCGGCGTGTGCTTCGGTCTACTGCCGCCGTGAGCGTTCGGCCTGGTCTGCTTCGGCAGGCCGGGCCGTTCTGCTGTTCAAGGAACAAGCAGCCCCATCGCGCCGCTAACCTCAGAGCACACTTCGTGCATCTCTGGGGGATACGTGTCTCTCGGCCTAACACTCGCCGCTGACTGGGGCAGCGGCCCAGATCAGACGACGCTCCTGGCGGCCATCGTTAGCACGGTCGCCACAGTCGGCGGTGCCGCGGGAACCACACGGTTGCGCTCAATACCGATGACGCAGACTCAACGCTCCAGATGACGCGCCTCACCATGCTGGTTGCGTCGATCCTCGCAATGCTCGCCTTCGTTGGCGGCTTCGTGACGCTGCTCCTCGGCTACGACCAGAGCGTCGCGGTCCCCGTCACGCTCGCCGGCGGCACCGTGTCCGGGTGACCTACTGGGTCAGCAACACCGCAGCCCGAACCCGCGCCCACGTTGCCGCACTGGACTCGCGCGAGATGCAGGAACGCCGCGAGATCCGGGCGCGGCGAGATGCCCTGGAGGCCATTCGCCTGAGGACGACGGCGAGGCTAAGGATGAGGCTTTGGCTGACTACGCTCGTACCACACTGAAGTTGGCGCACAAGCCACTACCCGACGGCCCGTACCGCAAGCAGATCGACATCCCAGTTCAAGAGCCGCCGTCGGCGATCGAGTCGGGCGACAAGGAAGCAGCCGAGCCCTAGCCTTGCGCGCCAAGCCCCGCCCCTGCTTTGGCAGGAGCGGGGCTCTCTTTGCGTTCCCGGACGGGTTGTCAGTGGCAAGTGAGACGCTGCGAGATACCCCAAAGGAGAGGAGGTACAGGGGATGAGCAAGATGGAGAAGCGCCTCGCGGTCTGGGCTGCGACGCAGGCGCTCGACAAGGCGATCAACCGGGAGGCCCAGCGTGAAGGCTGGGGCTGGCTGCAGATCGAGCTGCTGAAGCTCGGTGCTGCGTGGCTGGTCGCGGGATGCTGTAGTAGCAGTTCCGCCCGGCCACGCGCTCATCGCGGCCGGGCGGTTCGCCGTGTTCAGTATGCCGTCAGGCGGCGAGTCTCGGAGGTTCGGGCTCATCCGCGCGCTGCTCGTCTCGGTGCTTCACCGCGGCGAAGTAGTCCCGGACGAGCTGCTCGTACTCCGGGCGTACCGCCGGGGTGATTCGGCCGCCGGGAAGCGACTCGATGAAGCGACGGATCGCGGAGTTGGCCTGGGCTATCGGGTCGTTCTGGTGCAGGTAGGCCACACGATCATTCTAGTAGTTGTCGCCCTCACGCTTCGCCGCCTCGCGAGCCCTGTGCAGCTCGACGACCAGCTCTGTGGCCACGTCCTGCAACCTGGCGAGTTCGGCCCGCTCGTCGTCCGTCCACGCTCGAGCCCGGGCGAGAATCGTGGCGTCGTCCGTGCCGGGCATCTCCTGCCGGTACTTCTCGGTGATGCTCGCGGAGTACGCCTCAGTGGCGGCCTGGGCTTCCTTGAACTGAACTTCGAGGTCTTGAATCGTTGGCACGGGCAGATCGTAGAACGCGGGTACGACAGCGACCGGTAGGCTCCGCGGTATGCCTCCCATCAGCGCGGTCGTGTTCGACGTCGGCGAGACCATCACCTCCGACCGGCGCTTCTGGGCTGACTGGGCCGATTGGCTCGAGGTCCCCCACCACACCCTCTCCGCGCTCGTCGGCGCCGTCGTCGCCCAGGGCCGCGACAATGCCGACGCGCTCCGCTTGATCAAGCCGGACCTGGATCTGTGGGCCGAGTACGAGAAGCGCGAGAAGTGGGGCCGCGGCGAGTACCTCGACGAGTCGGACCTCTACCCGGACGTCCGCACGGGCCTGCAGGCGCTGCGAGACGCCGGCCTCAAGGTGTACGTCGCCGGCAACCAGACCGCCCGCGTTGCCGGCCTCCTGCGAACCCTGGAGCTGCCCGTCGACGGCATCGGGACGTCCGGCGAGTGGGGCGCCGCGAAACCGCACCGCGGGTTCTTCGACTGCGTCCTGAAGTGGACTGGCCTGCCCGCCGAGCAGATCCTCTATGTCGGCGACCACCCCGCCAACGACATCGCCCCCGCCCAAGCCGCCGGCCTGAAGGTCTGCCACATCCGCCGCGGCCCCTGGGGCTACCTGTGGGCCGACCAGCCCGAGGCCGCCGCCGCGGACTACCGCATCAACAACATCCAAGAGCTCCCGGCGTTGCTGGCCTGACAGCAGTCGCGCCCAGCCCCTGGAGGACAGGCTGGGCGCTTCACCTGCACAGCAATCAAGTGCACCGGTACCGTTCCAGATGGTGAGTCAGGAACGGAGTCCAGCATGCCACCGCGCAACCCGGACACGGTAGGGGCGCGTATCGCCGCCGCCCGCCGCCTCAAGCGCCTCGACCAAGCCCAGCTTGCGGCAGCCGCCCACGTGTCGACCAGCACCATCAAGAAGATCGAGCAGGGCAGTCGCCAGCCCGGCGACCTCGTCCTTGAGGCGATCGCTGACGCGCTCGACGTCGACCCTGAGCAGCTCCTCGGGAACGGCAGCCTGACCAGCAGCCGTGTCCATGCGACGATCCCCGCGCTGCGGGCCGCGATCGACGCCTATGACCTTCCTGACGACGGCCCGGTCCGGTCGCTGCGGGAGCTTCGCGACGCCGCTGCAGGCCTGGAGCAGCAGCGACTCGACTCCCAGTACGCGCAGCTCACCCGCACCCTCGCGGAGCTGTCCCGCGCCGTCCACACCCTCCAGGGCCTGGAGCGCCAGCAGGCCGCGGCGCTCCTCGCCTCCGCGTACCGCTCCGCCGCCGACGCCGTCGTCTACAAGTTCAGGTACCACGACCTTTCTGTGCGCCTCATCGAACTCATGCGTTGGGCTGCCCGCCTCGCCGAGGACCCGGCGCTCGACGCCACCGCAGCGTACGTGCGCATGGAGACGTTCTTCGCCGCTGGCCAGCCCCAGAGCCTCGCCACCGGGCTGCGGACGCTGGAGGCCGCAATCGACGCCGCCCCCGCAGACGCGACCCGCCAGGTCACGGCCGCGGTCGGAGCCCTGCACATGCGCGCCGCCGTCGCAGCCGGCCGCGTCCGTGACGACGACCGCGCCCGCACCCACCTCGCCGGCGCGACGCGCTGCGCCGAGGCGGTCCCCGAGGGCGTGTACGCCGGGACGGCGTTCGGCGCGGACAGCTTCCACGTCCATCAGGTCGCCGTCGCCGTCGAGCTCGGCGACGCCACCACCGTCCTGAACGCCGCCAGGACCTGGAAGCCCCCCTTTCGACTCCCGGCGGAACGCCGCTCGCACTTCTACATCGACATCGCCCGCGCCCAGCTGTGGCAGAACCTGCAAGACGACGCCTTCGAGTCGCTGCAGGTGGCCCGCCGAATCGCGCCGCAGCACGTCCGCGAGCACGGCCTGGTGCATCAGACCCTGAAGTCGCTGCTCCGCACCAAGCGCTCGGGCCGCGACTCGCTGATCGGGTTCGCGGAGTGGGCCCACGTCGTCTGATCCAGGGACACAAGGTGTGTCCCTAGGTGCCCTTGCAGGTCGCCAGCATAAGTGGTGTCAGAGATCGCTCACCGAGAGCGGAGGACACCACCCATGGCGTACGTACTCGAGCGACGCCTGCCGCTGCCCGAGCAGGTGAGCATCGCCCGCCTACACGGTGAGGCGTGTATCGGCTGCGGCCGGACCGCCGCGAAAGACCGCCCCCTCGCGTTGGCCGGGACCATAGCCGTCCCCGACGCCGAGGGAATCGAGCGGCCCTGGCAGGTGGTCACGTGCCCCGACTGCACCCTGCGGGAGACGTGATGGCCACCCTGCACCCCACCCTCGTCGACTGGGAGCCCCCATCGGGTCCACCCGAGCGGATCGAGGTCAGCGGCGAGCAGCTCTACGGACGCGTCTGCGTCCGCTGCGGCAGCCACCTCGACGGCCTCATGGACTGCGGCTACGTCTACACGGCCACCAGCTCCGGCGACCGGCTGCCCTGGCCCGTGAAGGCGTGCCCGCATCACGCCGGACAGGAGGCCGCCGCATGAGCGCCATTCAGGAGCCGACGCCCGTCCTGAAGCCAACGGACGCCGGGGACCGCGCGCAGTGGCTGACGCTCCGCCGCGCGGCCCGCCTGGGGCACCTGCAACCCGAAGGCTTCAAGCTCGTCGACCGAATCCACGACCGGCACCCGGCATGGCGTCAGGAGTGGGACACCGGATCTGCCCCGGCACGTTCACGCAGAGCGCCGGGGAGATGGAGCACAGCCGGCACCTCACCTGTCACTGCGACTGCCACCGGCCTGGGACAACGCTCCACCGGCTCGTGCGCGAGCGTGGGCGGCGGTCCGGTGCGCCGGTTGGTCGTTTGTGAAGTATGCGGCACCGGATCTTCAAGGCTCGTATGTCGTTCCTGTGATGTGTGTAGGTGCAACATACTGGGCGTTGCGGAACGCTACTTGCCAGTTACGTTACGAGTCCTTACCAGGAGAAGGGGCACACAAGCCCATGCTTCACGACGCTCAAATACGCCGTGCAGTACAGGCCAAGTTCTTCAAGGGAGAAGCACCCCCTGTCCTAGGCCAGCATCAACCAGTTCCCGAAGAACTGGTAGAGCATGACCACCGCGGACAGGCGTGGACCGTCCGCCATGCCGAGCAGCCGGACCACCACTAAGCCGCGGGCGCACCCGCGAACGGACGGGTGACCCCCGCGGGTTCAGCCCTCCGCGAGGCCCGCCCAGGGAGGCGTGCCCGCCCCGGGACCGCCGCCGGCATTGGACGCCAGGCGTGTCAGCAGGTCGGCGAGGAGGGCGCGCTCCACGTCCGTCAGACCGTCGTTGAGCCGCTCGTCGAAGGCCATGGCGGCGTCGCGCATCTCCAGGAACGCGGCCTCGCCCGCCTCGGTGAGCGTGACGACGTGGATGCGGCGGTTGTCGGGGTCGCGCTGACGGGAGATCAGGCCCCGCTTGTCGAGGGCGTTGAGGTGGTGGGTGAGGGTTGCCTCGCGCAGTCCGACCGCCTGCGCCAGCTCACGCTGGGTGCCGGGGCGGCCGATCTTGAGATTGAGCAGGATCAGCCAGACCGGCAGCGAGCCGCCGGCCTGCTCCAGGGCGTCGTCGAAGGCCCGGCTGACCACGCGGGCGGCCTGGCCCAGCTGGAGACCGGTCGGCTGGCGCATCGGCGGCATCTGCATGGCGCGAGCCTACCAGGATCCATAGATGCCTAACCCTTTGACATCGAAGCTTTCGAGGTCTATGTTTCCGAGTATGAGCAGCGATCTCTCCACCACCGACAGCTTTCTCGACGCCTGGGCGTCCGCGGAGCTCGCGGGCGACGCCGCCGCGCTGGAGCCGCTCCTGCACGAGCGGTTCCGCGCGGTCGGCCCGTTCGGCTTCCTGCTCGACCGCGAGCAGTGGCTGAAGCGCTTCGCCGACGGCCTCGCCTACTCGGCCTTCTCCTTCTCCGCGGATGAGGAGGCACGGGAGGTCGGGGGCGTCACCTTCGTCATCGGCACCCAGCAGCAGCAGGGCACGTACCAGGGGCATCGGACCGACGGCGCGTTCCGCGTCAGCCTGGCGCTGACCGGCGGTCCGCAGTGGCGGCTGGTCGGCATCCATCTGAGCCTGCGCACCCCGCCCACTTCACCCGAGAGGCAGCCGTGAACGCGTTGCAGCACCGCGTCGTCCTGGTCACCGGCAGTTCCCGTGGCATCGGCGCCGCCATCGCCGAGCTCTTCGCCGCCGAGGGCGCGCGCGTCGTCGTGCACGGCCGCGACGCCGAGGCCCTCGAGTCGGTTCGCGCCAAGATCGCCGCGACCGGGGCGGAGGTGTTGGCCGCGACCGCCGATCTGACCCGCTTCGACGAGATCGAGGCCCTGCGCACCCGCGTGGAGGCCGAGTTCGGCCCGGTCGAGGTGCTGGTCGCCAACGCCGGCGGCAACCCGGTGCCGCCCGGCCCGATCGAGCTGATCAGCGAGGAGGGTTGGCGCGCCGCGGTGGACGCCAACCTCACCAGCACCTTCCTGACGATCAAGAGCTTTCTGCCGGGCATGAAGGAGCGCGGCTACGGCAGCATCGTGACGGTCTCCTCCGCCGCGTCCCGGCGTCCCACGGCGCAGACGCCCGCCGCCTACGCGGCGGCCAAGGCCGGGATCGAGGTGCTCACCAGGCAACTGGCCGTCCAGGCCGGGCCGCAGGGCGTCCGCGTCAACTGCGTCGCCCCGGAGACCATCCTGACGGAGCGCAACCAGCGCATGATCCCGGCGGAGATACAGCGCGGCCTGGTCGAGGCCCATCCCGTGCGCCGCCTCGGCACCCCGGAGGACGTGGCCCAGGCCGCGCTCTTCCTCGCCGCCGAGTCGGCGTCGTGGGTCAGCGGGGTGGTGCTGGACGTGGCCGGCGGCTCCGTGCTGGCCTGAGGGGGCCGGCCCCGCGCCAACGCATCAGCTCAGCGCGGCGTACTCCTCGCGCGTGATCGCGTCGACGAGGACCCGGCCACCGTGGGAGGGGACGGTGGCCTCCTCGGCGAAGCGCAGGCCGAGCTTCTCCATGACCCGCCCCGAGGCGTCGTTGTCGGGGTGACGGATGCTCACGACGCGGTCGAGGCCCGCCTTCTCGAAGCCGTAGGCCAGCAGGGGCCGCGCCGCCTCCGTCGCATAGCCCCGCCCCCAGAAGGAGCGGCGAAAGCGCCAGCCGATCTCGACGGCGGGCAGGATCTGCGGCAGGAACCGCGGGACCGTGAGGGTGACCCAGCCGGCGTATTCACCGCCGTCCCGGGTGAGCACGGAGAGCATGCCGTAGCCGCTCTCGTCCCACGCCTGCCGCGCCCGCGCGACGATCCCGGCGGTCGACTCCCGGTCCAGCGGCCCGGGAGTGCCGTCCCCGATGTACCGCATCACCTCGGGGTCGGCGTTCATCCCCAGCAGCGGCTCGACATCCGCCACGGACGGAACGCGGAGCAGCAGCCGGTCGGTCGTCAGCGAGATCATGGCCGCCACTGTGTCACAGCGGCGGCCATGAGACGGCTTCACATCACAGGGACTCAAATGACGGGCGGGCGGCCCAGCTTCGTCATGCGCCAGACCGTGCTCCACCGGATCGGGCGGCGCGGGCCCGCCGGCTCGCGCCAGCCGGCGGCGAAGCCGCCGAGCCAGGCGCGCAGCGCCTCGCCGGAGGGGCGACGCGCCAGCGTGAGCAGGAACCAGACACCGAGGTAGAGCGGCACCAGCACCGCGGGCAGGTTCCGGCGGGCGAGCCAGACGCGGTTCCGCGCGATGTTGTGGTGGTAGGTCGCGTGCCGCGAGGGCAGCGTGCGCGGGTGGCGCAGCACGACGTCCGAGCGGTACTCGATCTCCCAGCCGGCGTCGAGCGCCCGCCAGGCGAGATCGGTCTCCTCGTGGCCGTAGAAGAACTCGGCCGGCAACTGCCCCGACGTCGCGAAGACCTGGGAGCGCACCGCGCTCGCGCCGCCGAGGAAGGTGGTCACCCGCGAGGAGCGCATCGGGTCGGAGGCCCGCAGGCGCGGCACGTGGCGGCGCTGCGACTCGCCCTCCTCGTCGACGATCCGGAAGGAGACGACGCCCAGCTTCGGGTCGGCGGCGAAGGCCTCGCGCAGCTTCTCGGCGGTGTCCCGCAGCGGCAGCAGGCCGTCGTCGTCGAGGAAGAGCACGACGTCGACGTCGCGGCCGTCGGGCCCGAAGGCCTCGATGCCGACGTTGCGGCCCCCGGGGATGCCGAGGTTCTCGGGCTCCGCGACACCGCGCACGCCCTCGGGTAGCTCCGGCAGGGGCGCGCCGTTGGCGACCACGACGACCTCGACGGCCGGTCCCTCCTGCGCGGCGACGGAGTCGAGCAGGGCCTGCAGCTCCACCGGGCGGTTGCCCATGGTGATGATGACGGCGCCGAGTTTGAGTTCAGACATCACACGTTCACCTGAGCCGGCTGGAGAGGACGATGCTGAGCAGGTGGAGCACGGTCTGCAGCAGCGCGATCGCCGCGAGCACCACCACCGCGAGGCGGGTGAAGAACAGGTCGCCGTGGACGGCGTCGGCGACGCCGGCCGCCAGCATCAGCAGCGAGGCTTCCACGCCGCCGATGAGGCGGTGGAACTTCAGCGCCGACGCGAGCTTGCGCGCCTTGGCGACGCCCGCCGCCCGCGGCACCGAGGCGGAGTCCTCGACGGCGGTCAGACCGCGACGGATCCGGGCGACGTCGACGAGATCGGTCTCGGCCTTGATCAGGATCGCGCCGAGCGCGGCCAGCGTGCCGAGGAAGGCCCAGAGCCAGGCGCGGGCGCCGTGCTGCTGGAACAGGTCCGCCGCACGCAGGCCGAAGCCGGTCAGCAGCGCCGCCTCGGAGAGGTAGTGGCCGATCCGGTCCAGGTAGACGCCGGTGGTGGAGGTCTGCCGGCGCCAGCGGGCGAGCTCGCCGTCGACGCAGTCCAGGCCGAGGTAGACCTGGATCAGCAGCGCGCCGAGGATCGCGCCCCAGAGGCCGGGGACCAGCAGCGCGGCCCCGGCCGCCACACCGGCGACCATCATCAGCCAGGTCAGCTGGTTGGGGGTGACCGGTGCGTCGACCAGGTGCCGGGTGATCCGGGAGGAGATCCGGCGCATGTAGAGGCGGCCGGCCCAGTGCTCGCCGGAGCGGCGGTCGAGCAGCCCCTCGGGGTGCGCGACCGCGCGGAACTCGGCCAGCGTCGGCTTGCTCGTGTTCATCGCGGTGCCCCGCTCAGGAGCAGACGTCTTTGACATAGGAGTTGTACGCGTCCCGGATGGCGGAGGGGGTGAGCGAGAGGTGTTCCAGGATGGTGTAGCGGCCCGGCCGGGTCTCCGGCGCGTAGTGCACGGCCTTGACGAACTCCTCGTCGGAGAAGCCGATCTGGTCCGCCGTCACCGGGAGCCCGTGGCGGGTCAGCGCCTCGACCATCTGCCCGGCCACGGGCAGGTCGCCGCGCAGGTAGGTGGCGAAGGCCGCGCCGAGGCCGCACTGCTCGCCGTGCTGCGCCTTGCGGTTCGGGTAGAGGATGTCGAGCGCGTGGTTGATCTCGTGGCAGGCGCCGCTGGCGGGCCGGCTGCTACCGGCCACGTTCATCGAGATACCGGTCAGCACCAGCGCCTCGGCGAGGGCGACCAGGAAGTCGTTGTCCGCGATCGTGCCCGGGTGGCGCAGGATGGTCTCGCCCGCGGTGCGGGACATGGCCGCCGCGAGTCCGTCCACGGCCTCGCCGGTCTCGCGCTGGGAGAGCTCCCAGTCGGCGATGCAGGAGATGTTGGAGACGGCGTCGCCGATGCCCGCGGCGACGTAGCGGGCGGGGGCCTGCCGGATCACGTCGAGGTCGACGACCATCGCGATCGGGCTGGGCACGCCGTAGGAGCCGCGGCCGGCGTCGTTGTCGAGGGTGGAGACCGGCGAGCAGAGACCGTCGTGGGCGAGGTTGGTCGCGACCGCGACGACCGGCAGGCCGACGCGGGCCGCGGCGTACTTCGCCACATCGATGATCTTGCCGCCGCCGAGGCCGACGAGCGCGTCGTAGTGGCCGCCCTTGATCTGGTCGGCCAGCGTCACCGCCGCGTCGAGCGTGCCGTCCGCGACCGTGAACCAGGTCGCGCCGGGCAGCTGCGGCGCGAGGCGCTCGCGCATGGCGGCGCCGGAGCCGCCGCTGACGGCGACGGCGATCCGCCCGGTGGAGGCGATGCCGGGGTTGGCCAGCACCTCACCGAGGTGGTCGAGGGCGCCGCAGCGCACGTCGACCACCAGCGGCGAGGGGACCAGTCGGGTCAGTACCGGCACGCGAGCTCCCGGCCCCGGGCGAGGTCGTCGTGGTTGTCGACCTCGACCCAGTCCACCTGGCCGATCGGCTGGACGTCGATCCGCAGGCCGCGGTCGATCATCTCCTGGTAGCCGTCCTCGTAGTACAGCTGCGGGTCGCGCTCGAAGGTGGCCTGCAGCGCGGAGGCCAGGTCGTCGGCGGCGGAGGGGTTGATCAGCGTGACGCCGATGTACTCGCCGGTCGCGTCGGCCGGGTCCATCAGCTTGGTGATGCGGCGGGCGCCCAGCTCCGGGTCGACCGTGACCTTCATCTCCTCGTCGGCGAGCTTCTTCACCGTGTCGAGGGCGAGCAGCACGCCCGGCTGACGGCCCTCGGCGGCCAGCTTGGCGTTGGCCTCCAGCAGCGTCCGCTCGACCGAGGCCGGGTGGATGGTGTCGCTGTTGGCGAGGATCACGCCCTCCTTGAAGAGGTCGCGGGCGCACCAGACCGTGTAGCAGTTGTTCCAGGTCTCGGCCTTGGGGTTGTCGACCAGGTGCAGGGTGACGCCGTGGCGGCGCTCCAGCGCCGTCTTCCGCTCCCGGATGGCGTCCGCGCAGTACCCCACGATGATCGCCACATCACGCATCTCCACCTCGGCGAAGTTGCGCAGCGTGATGTCGAGGATGGTCCGCTCGTCGTCGACCGGCACCAGCGCCTTGGGCAGGGTGTCGGTGTAGGGACGGAGGCGGCTGCCAGCGCCTGCGGCCGGAACAAGGCCGATCATGAGGAGTCTCCAGGGATTGCCGGTGTGCAGTTTCGCGTACGTTCACGAAGGGTTCGCCCCCACCCCATCGTGCCGATCATCATTGCGGACCGTGCCGTGGCGGGACAAGCCGCAGCAGATCCGGGGGGCTTTTGGGGCAGACTGTACCTGGCCCGGGAGGGCCGCTGTTGCTGGCGCAGACCCGCGCGACCGACGCGAAAGGTGATCCATGACCACCACCACCGTGACGACGACGGACGAGATCCTGCTCGAACTTGTCGACGAGCAGGGCCGGACGATCGGCACGGCCGAGAAGCTCTCCGCGCACCAGGCCCCCGGCCGGCTGCACCGGGCCTTCTCCGTTTTCCTCTTCGACGCGCAGGGGCGGATGCTGCTGCAGCAGCGTGCGCTGGGCAAGTACCACTCCCCCGGTGTGTGGTCGAACACGTGCTGCGGGCACCCGTACCCGGCGGAGCCGCCGTTCGTCGCCGCGGCGCGCCGCACGGCCGAGGAGCTGGGCGAGGCGCCGGTGCGGCTGGAAGCCGCAGGGACGGTGACCTACGACCTGCCCGACGAGGCCTCCGGCCTGGTGGAGAAGGAGTACAACCACCTGTTCGTGGGCGTGGCCGCGAACGCCTTCACCCCGAACCCGGAGGAGGTCGCGGACACCGCGTTCGTGACCCCCGCGGAGCTGGCCGCGCGGCGCGCGGAGAAGCCGTTCTCGGTGTGGTTCGGCACCGTGCTGGACGCTGCGCTCCCGACGATCCGCGCCACCTTCCCGAACGCGGGCTGGTAGCGGCCCCGCGCCTTTACGCGTCGAGCCCCGGCCTGCTTCGAGCGGGCCGGGGCTCCTTTCCTGCGCCGCGGCCCGCTCCGGACACTCCCCCGAGTGCGCCCGGTCACCACCGCCCCTCCAGTCTTCGCGCCGGGGGCGCACGGCGGCAAACGATTTGATGGGAGTCGAATCGAGGCGGGCCGGCCGCACCACCTCACGGGTTCGCGGCCAGCACGAGGTAGGCGGCGAGGATGGAGAGGTGGACGCCGCCCTGCAAGGGCGTGCTGCGGCCGGGGACGACGGTGAGGGTGCCGACGATCATCGTGAGGGCCAGCAGGACCATGTGGGTCGGGTCGAGGCCGAGGACCAGGGGACCGCTCAGCCAGATCGAGGCGATGGCGACGGCCGGGATGGTGAGGCCGATGCTGGCCATCGCCGAACCGAGGGCCAGGTTGAGGCTGGTCTGGACGCGGTCGCGGCGCGCGGCGCGAACCGCCGCGATGGTCTCCGGGAGGAGGACCAGCAGCGCGATCACCACGCCGACGACGGAGGCGGGCAGGCCGGCCGCCGCCACGCCCTTCTCGATCGTCGGGGACTCCACCTTGGCCAGGCCCACCACAGCGACCAGGGCCACGCCCAGCAGGCCCAAGCTGGTCAGCGCCGCGCGCCGGCTCGGCGGGTCGGCGTGGTCCTCGGACTCGATGACGACTCCGCCGCGTGTCATCGGCAGGAAGTAGTCGCGGTGCCGGACCGTCTGGGTCACCACGAAGAGGCCGTAGAGGACGACGGAGGCGACGGCCGCGAAGATCAGCTGGGTGGTGTTGAACTGCGGGCCCGGCTTGCTGGTGGTGAACCTGGGCAGCACCAGGCTCAGCGTGGCGAGCGTCGCCACGGTCGCGAGCGCCGCTCCCGTTCCCTCGCTGTTGTAGATCGCGACACGGTGCCGCAGTGAGGTGACCAGCAGCGAGACGCCGACGATGCCGTTGCAGGCGATCATGACGGCGGCGAAGACGGTGTCCCGGGCCAGCGTGGCGTTCTTCGCCGGGCCGTCGGCCATGAGCGTGACGATCAGCGCGACCTCGATCGCGGTGACGGCGACGGCGAGGACGAGTGAGCCGAAGGGCTCGCCGACCCTGTGGGCGATCACCTCGGCGTGGTGGACCGCGGCGAGCACCGCCGCGGCGAGGCAGACGGCGACGATCGCGACCAGCACCGCGGGGATCGAACGACCCCAGGTGGCGATGAGCAGGAGCAACGCGAGCGCCGGGACGAGAGTGGTCCATTGTCGGGCGAAACGGCGCAAACGATCACTCATGACCCGAGCTTGCCATAGCGGAACCTTCCGCCCCGCGCGACGGGCCGCGGCCGGGTGGCCAGGAGAATCGACAGGGAAACTCAACAGGCAACCTTGCCATATTGCCTGTCCTGTCCTACGGTTGCGGTATGCCACCGACTGATGCCGCCGACCCCGCCGAGCTCGCGGTGGAGCTGCACGCCGTGCTCGGTCTGCTGTCACGCCGAGCGCGAGCCGCGACCGCGGCCACCGAGCTCACCGCCTCGCAGCGCTCCGTCGCCGCCCGCCTGCTGCGTGAGGGGCCCGCCACCACGGCGGATCTGGCGCGGGCCGAGTTCGTCCGGCCGCAGTCGATGCGGTTGACGCTCGGCGCGCTGGAGGAGCGCGGGCTGATCGCCCGCACGCCGCACCCCACCGACGGCCGCCAGGTGCTGGTGGAGCTGTCGGAGGCGGGCCGGGCCACCGTCGCCGGGATCATGCAGACCAAGCAGGGCTGGCTCTCCTCCGCCATCGCGGGCGACCTCGACGCAGGCCAGCGCGCGGCGCTCGCCGCCGCGCTGCCGGTGCTCCGCGCCCTCGCCGGCACGGACACCCCCGTCGGCGACGCCGCCACGGGGGCTTCCGGAGCCCCCATCGCTGGGCCCGCCGGTGCGACCACGGCCACCGGTCCCGCCGGAACCCCGGCACCCGCCCGACCCCTGGCCA
Source organism: Streptacidiphilus pinicola (assembly GCF_003258295.1). Lineage (GTDB taxonomy): Bacteria > Actinomycetota > Actinomycetes > Streptomycetales > Streptomycetaceae > Streptacidiphilus > Streptacidiphilus pinicola. The sequence continues at coordinate 42,670 of NZ_QKYN01000185.1, forward strand.
AGACCGGCCCAGCGCCGGAACCCCGCAGACCCAGGACCGGCCCCGCCGACACCCCGGCGCCCGCCCGGGCTGCCGCCGCGCGCGCCGCCGGGGCCTCCGGGGCGCAGGAGTGAGCACGGCGGCCGAGGCACCCGGCGCGAAGACCGCCACCGCCCTAGCTCCCGGCATACGCAAGGCCTTCAGCGGCACGATGATGGCGCCGCTGCTGCTCGGCGTGGCCCTCAACCCGATCAACTCGACGATGATCGCCACCGCGCTCGTCGCCGTGGGCCACGCCTTCGGCGTCGGGGTCGCCCAGACGGCGTGGCTGGTGGCCTCGCTCTACCTCGCCAGCGCGGTCGGGCAGCCGACGATGGGCCGCCTGGCGGACCTGGTCGGACCCCGCAAGGTCTTTCTCAGCGGTCTCGTGGTCGTCCTCGCCGCCGGGCTGGTCGGCGCGCTCGCCCCCGCCTTCGGCTGGCTGATCGCCTCGCGCGTGCTGCTCGGCGTCGGCACCTCGGCCGCCTACCCGTCCGCGATGGCCATGCTCCGCGCGGAGTCGCGGCGCACCGGGGTCGAGGCGCCGCGCACGGTGCTGGGCCGGCTCTCGCTGGCCTCGCTGGCCAGCGCCGCGGTCGGTCCGGTGCTGGGCGGCGCGCTGGCGGCCACGCTGGGCTGGCGGGCGGTGTTCGCGGTCAACATCCCTGCCGCCGCCGTCGGTCTGCTGCTGGCCCTGCGCTGGGCTCCGGCGGACCCGCCGCGCACGGCCGAGCGCGCCAAGGTCAGCCTGGACCCGCCGGGCCTGCTGCTCTTCGCGGCGACCATCGCCACGACCATGCTCTTCCTGATGAACCTGGCCCACCCGGACTGGCTGCTGCTGGCGCTCGCGCTGCTGCTCGGCGCGGCCCTGGTGGCCTTGGAGCTGCGCGCCGGGCAGCCCTTCCTCGACCTGCGCCTGCTGGGCCGAAGCCCCGGCCTGACCAGGACGTTCGCCCGCAGTGGGATGACCTACCTGGTGCTGTACTGCATGCTCTACGGCTTCTCGCAGTGGATGCAGGAGTCCCACGGCCTGAGCGCCTTCCACGCGGGCCTGATCGCGCTGCCGATGTCCGTGACGGCGGGCGTCTTCTCGCTGCTCGGCGCGCGGACCAGAACGCTGCGCGCGCCGCTGGTGGCGCTGACGCTGCTGCTGGGCGCGGGCTCCGCGCTGCTGCTCCTGCTCGACGGCCACACCCCGGTCGCCGTGCTGGTGCTGGCGAGCACCGTCTTCGGGGTCGGCCAGGGCCTCGCCTCCAGCTGCAACCAGGCCGCCGTCTACGCCCAGGCGCCCGCCGACGGCACCGGTTCGGCGGCAGGACTGCAGCGCACCTCGATCTACCTGGGGGCGATCCTGTCCTCCTCCGTCCTCGCGCTGCTCTACGGCACTCGCGCCACCGACGCCGGACTGCACGGCATCGCCGCCGTGATGGGCGTGCTCTGCGCCGTCCTGTTGCTCTTCACCACCGCGGACCGCGCCCTGCGCGCCGGCCGCCGATCCAGCTGACACCCCGTTCCGGAAGGTTCCCGATGACCGCCACCACCCTCGACGCGACCACCGCCCTGATCATGATCGACCTGCAGAAGGGCATCACCGCCTTCGCCGCCGAGCACGGCATCGAGGAGGTGCTCGACAACTCCGGGCAGCTCGCCGCCGCGTTCCGCGAGCGCGGCCTGCCCGTCGTGCACGTCAACGTCACCGGCGGCGCGCCCGGCCGTACCGCCTTCTCCCGTCCGGCGCGCGAACTGCCCGCCGACTGGGCCGAGTTGGTGCTGCCCGTCGTCGACGGCGACGTCACCGTCACCAAGCGGACCTGGGGCGCGTTCCACGGCACCGACCTGGACGCGGAGCTGCGCGAGCGCGGCGTCACCCAGGTCGTCGTGACCGGCGTCGCCACCAGCATGGGCGTGGAGTCCACCGCGCGCGCCGCGCACGAGCACGGCTACCACGTGACCGTCGCCTCGGACGCGATCACCGACCCCGACCGCGTCTCGCACGAGCACAGCCTCACCCGCGTCTTCCCGAAGCTCGGCGAGACCGGCACCACGGCGGAGCTGATCGCCCTGCTGGGCTGACCGGAACGCACCCGGCAACGCCTCTGGGGCGTTGCCGGGTGCGTCCGGAGTCAGCCGCGGCCGAGGAAGGGCATCCCCGTGGCCATGATCGTCATGAACGGGACGTTCACGTCGAGGGGCAGCGAGGCGATGTGCACGATGGTCGACGCGACGTGCGCCGCGTCCATGACCGGCTCGACGGCGATCCGGCCGTCCGCCTGGAGGATGCCCTGGGTCATCCGCTCGGTCATCTCGGTCGCGGCGTTGCCGATGTCGATCTGCCCGACCGCGATGCGGTGGGTGCGGCCCTCCAGGGCAAGCGACTTGGTGAGACCGGTCATCGCGTGCTTGGTCGCCGTGTAGGCGACGCTGTTCGGGCGGGGCACCTGGGCCGAGACCGAGCCGTTGTTGATGATCCGACCGCCGACCGGGTCCTGATCGCGCATCAGCGCGAAGGCGCGCTGGGCGACGAGGAAGGCACCGGTGAGGTTGACGTCCACGATCGAGCGCCAGCGCTCGGTCGGGAGCTCGGCCGCGGGGGCGGGGGTGCCGAAGGAGCCGGCGTTGTTGAAGAGCAGGTCCAGGCGGCCGTAACGCTCGGCGATCTGCTCGAAGAGCGCGGCGACCGCGGCCTCGTCGGTGACGTCGGCGGGCAGCACCCAGGCCTGGGCGATCTCCGCCGCGGTCTCCTTGAGCGCCTCCTCCCGACGCCCCGTCAGCACGACCGTCCAGCCGGCCCGGCCGAGCGCCCGCGCGGTGATTCTCCCGATGCCGGAACCGGCACCCGTCACCAGGGCGATCCGGCCTGCCGACCGCGGCTCTTCCTCGTTGAACTCCTGCGTCATGCAGCTCCTCCCGTTGATCCACACGCTACCGCTTTCGGGCGAAACTCCGTCGTGCCGTTCGCGTGGCGGGACAGTGATCAAGACCATAGGTTGTGCGGGATTCGAACGGTGTTGCCACACGTGGCGCACCGCAGGCGGCTCGGCTCAGGAGGCACGGTCACCATGTCGGACACGTCCCCACCGCTGCGCGCCCGTCGCCGGCTGCTCACCGGCGCAGCCTCGCTGCTGGCCGCGAGCGCCCTGCTCCTCGTGCCGGCCACCGCGCTGGCTGCCGGGCGGACGACCGGCCCGGCCGACGGCCCGGGCTTCCCCGTACCGGTGCGTGTGGGCGACGCCCGGCAGGTGATCACTGTTCAGGCGCACGGCACCCACGCCACGGTGACGGCCTGGCAGCTGACGCCGGCGGGCTGGCGGCGGGTCCTGGCCACCACGGCCGCCCGGATCGGCGCCCACGGCCTGGCGGACGGCGCGACGCGCGTGCAGAACACGCTCACCACGCCGACCGGCACCTACACGATCACCCAGGGCTTCGGGAACGGCCCGGCCCCGCAGGGCACCCTGATCCCGTACCACCGGGTCACGCCGCACGACTGGTGGGTCGAGGACCCCCAGTCGCCGTACTACAACACGCTGCGCACCGCGGAGCAGGGCGGCTTCCCGCTCACCGCGGCCGGGGCGCGCGGCAGCGAGCACCTGGCGGACTACCCCGTCCAGTACCACAACGCGCTGGTCGTCGACTTCAACATGCACCCCGCCGTCCCGGGCCGCGGTGCGGGCATCTTCCTCCACGACCTCAGCCCCTCCGCCGGCCCGACGGCGGGTTGCGTCGCCGTCCCGGCGGCCGTGATGACCGCCATCCTCCGCTGGATCACCCCGGCCGCCCACCCCGTGATCGCCATCGGTGGCAAGTGACCGGCGCCGGGCGTGTCCGGCGCGGCGTGCGCCCGGCCGCTCAGCCGCTCAGCCGCCCGGCCGCTCAGCCGCTCAGCCGCCGAAGCGGGACGGGGGCTCGGTGGGCTGGGAGTCGAGGACGCGGAAGGTGATGCCCGCGGCGCGGAGGCGGTCGATGAGGGCGGAGCCGCAGGCGGAAGCGGTGGTCTGCTGGCCGGCGGTCTTGGGCAGGTCGTCGTAGGCGAGGCAGAGGGCGGTCTCGGCCAGCATCTTGGCCGTCTCGCCGTAGCCCGGGTCACCGCCGGAGACCTCGGTCCAGACGTGGTGGTCGCCCGCGGTGGCGGAGAACCTGACGGTGAACCAGCTGCGGGCGCGCTGGGCCTCGTCGGGGCCGGCGCCGGAGGGGCGCAGGCTCTCGAGCTTGCGGCGCAGCGGCGGGATCTGGGCGCCGACGGCGATCCCGACCACCGCGGCGATGCCGGCCAGGGCGATCGGCAGGCGCTTGACCGCCGCGTAGTGGCCGTAGCGGAAGTCCGGCCCGTAGGCGGGCAGTGCGGCGGCGCTGCGCAGGATGACCTGCTGGTCGATCGCGGGCATCGGCACCGCCCAGGCGCGCGCGTCCTTCGACCAGCGCGGGCCGACCGCGAGGCCGTGCACCTTGCGACCGGCCGGCGGCGGCTCGAGCAGGCGGCGGGCCTTGGCCGCCTGGCTCATCTGGACCGGACGGGAGAAGGCCGTCAGCGTCGAGGCGAAGGTGCCGCCGGAGAAGGTGCCGGAGACGCGGACGTAACCCTCGACGCCGACCGGGCCGTCCAGTTCCTCCCGGCCCGTGACGCGGCCAAGCTCGCCGACGGTGAAGAGCACGCCGAGGTCGTGCGGGACGGAGTCGAAGCCGCAGGCGTGCACCATGCGGGCGCCGCTGGCCACCGCGCGGGCGTGGTAGCGGTTGTACATGGTGTCGACGAACTCCGGCTCACCGGTGAGGTCGACGTAGTCGGTGCCGGCGTCGGCGCACGCAGCGACCAGGGGCTCGCCGTAGCGCTGGTACGGGCCGACGGTGGTGACGACGACCCGCGCCGCGCGCGCGACCTCGGCGAGGGCGGCCGGATCCGCGCTGTCGGCGACCAGCACCGGCAGCTCGGGCAGCCCCAGCCGCTCGCGCAGTGCCTCCAGCTTGGCGCGGTTGCGGCCGGCGACAGCCCACCGGCAGCCCTCCGGCACCTGCCGGGCCAGATACTCGGCGGTCAGTCCCCCGGTGAAACCGGTGGCTCCGAACAGGACCAGGTCGTACTCACGATCCGCTGCACCCTCAGACACCATGGGCAGCACTCTAGCGCTACCGATCGGTAGCGCCCGGGGATTCCGCGGCCTTGCGGACCAGCAGACAGGCCTGCTCACGCCGCCCGCCCGGGCGCAGCGTCAGCGCCTCCCTGCAAAAGCCCACCGCCGCCAACTCGGCGGTGACCACGTCGGGTTGCATCAGCTCGATGGTGTGGGCGACACAGTCCTGCGCAGGCCGCGCGGACAGCTTGACATACTTAGGTTAGGCAACCCTAAGTTAATCGCATGCTTGAGACCCACTCCCTCCGCCTCTCCTACGACCGCTCCCGCGCGGCCGCGGCCGCGCCCGTGGTTGACGGGCTGGACCTCGCGCTGCCGCGCGGCGCCGTGACCGCGATCGTCGGGCCCAACGGCTGCGGCAAGTCGACGCTGCTGCGCGGGCTCGCGCGGCTGCTGCGGCCGGCCGCGGGCACGGTGCTGCTGGAGGGCGACGACCTGCACCGGCTGCCCTCGCGGGAGGTGGCGCGGCGGCTCGGGCTGCTGCCGCAGCAGCCCGTCGCGCCGGAGGGGATCACCGTCGAGGGACTGGTCCGGCTCGGGCGGCATCCGCACCAGGGGCTGTTCGGGGCGTGGAGCGCCGCCGACCAGGACGCCGTGGAGCGGGCACTGGCGCGCACCGGGACGGCCCAGCTGCGCGACCGCCCGGTGGACCGGCTCAGCGGTGGGCAGCGCCAGCGCGCCTGGATCGCGCTGACGCTCGCCCAGGAGACGGAGCTGCTGCTCCTCGACGAGCCCACCACCTTCCTCGACCTGCGCCACCAGCTGGACGTACTGGACCTCGTGGTGCGGCTGCAGCGCGAGGCCGCGCGGACGGTCGTGATGGTCCTGCACGACCTGGGCCAGGCCGCCCGCTACGCGGACCACCTGGTGGTGCTGCGCGCGGGCCGCCTGGTCGCGGCGGGCGCGCCCCGCGAGGTGCTGGACGCGGAGCTGGTGGCGGAGGTGTTCGAGGTGGAGTGCCGGATCGTGCCGGACCCGGAGACCGGCACTCCCCTCGTCGTCCCCGCCGCCCGGCACGGCGGCGCGGCGGTCCGGACCTCCGAGGTCGCCGCCGTCACACCGTCGCCGAGCGCCGCTCCCTGACAAGCAGTCGCACCAGGTAGCCGCCGCCGAGCAGGCCCGTCACCACCCCGACGGGCAGCTGGTGCCCGGGCACGGCCCGCTGCGCGGCCCAGTCCGCGAGGACGAGCAGCAGCGCGCCCATCGCCGCGGAGGGCAGCAGGTTCGGCCCCGGCGCGCGGGTCAGCCGCCGGGCCAGCTGCGGCGCCGTCAGCGCGACGAAGGCCACCGGCCCGGCCGCCGACGCGGCCGCCGCGGCCAACAACAGCGCGGCGAGCAGCAGCATCCGCCGGGTGCGGGCCACCGGGACGCCGAGGGCCGTTGCCGCGTCCTCGCCGAGTTCGAGCAGCCGCAGCGCGCGGGCCTGACCGAGGGTCAGGGGCACCAGAACCGCCAGCGCCACGGCGAGCACCGCGGCGGCCGACCAGTCGACGCCGTCGAGGCTGCCGGTCAGCCAGAGCACCGCGCGGGCGGCGTCGGTGAGTTGGCCGCGCGTCAGCAGGTAGCCGTTGACGCCGGTCAGCACCGCGCCGACGGCGATGCCGACCAGGACGAGCTGCTGCCGTCCGCCCCGGGCGAGCAGCAGCACCGCTCCCCCGGCGAGCAGCGCGCCGGCGACCGCGCCGACCGGAACCGCCACCGCGCCGCCGACTCCCCCGAGCAGCACAATCGCCGTGAGCGCGCCGGTGGCCGCGCCCTGGGTGAAACCGAGCACGTCGGGGCTGCCGAGCGGGTTGCGCAGCAGGGCCTGGAACACCGCGCCGGACAGGGCCAGCGCCGCGCCCGCGAGCAGTCCCGTCACCACGCGCGGCAGCCGCAGCTCCCAGACGACGAAATGGGTGGCCGGGTCGGCGGTCGCGGCGTTCGGGTCGACCAGGGCACGCACGACGCCGGCCGGAGCAAGGGCCAGGTCGCCGCCGCCCGCGAGAGCGAGCACCGCCGCCGCCGCGGCGGCGAACAGGAGCAGCAGCGTCACCAGGCGCGCCCGGCGCGCGGACCGGTCCGCGGCGCGAGCGGCGGTCGCGGCCGCGCGCCCCCGGGAGAGCACACGAGAGAGAACGAGAGCCTTCATGCCGGACCGCCCCGACGGCACACCAGCGCGAGCAGCAGCAGGCCGCCCACCACCGCCGTCACCACGCCGACCTGCACCTCGCCGGGACGGGCCACCAGCCGGCCGAGCACGTCCGCGCCGAGCAGCAGGACGGGCCCGAACACGGCGCAGTACGGCAGTTGGTGCCGCGGGTCCGGCCCGGTGAGCCGGGCGACGAGATGCGGGGTGAGCAAGCCGACGAAGACCAGCGGCCCGCAGGCGGCCGTGGCCGCGCCGCAGAGCAGCGTCACGGCGAGGGTCGCGCCCGCGCGGGTCACCGGCAGGCGGGAGCCGAGCGCGCGGGCGGAGTCCTCGCCGAGCGCCAGGGCGCCCAGCGGGCGGGCAAGCGCGAGCGCGAGCGCCAAGCCGGCGAGGACGAACGGCGTCATCGCGGCGACGGTGCCGAGCTGCGCGGAGGCGAGCGATCCGACGGTCCAGAACCGCATCCGGTCCAGCGCGTCCGTGTCGACCAGCTCGACGGCGCTGACGTACGAGAAGAGAGCGGCGTTGACGGCGGTTCCGGCGAGCACGAGGCGCGCGGGCGTGGCCGTGCGCCCGCCGCCGACGGCGTGCACCAGCACGGCGACCAGTGCCGCGCCCGCGAAGGCGAACCACACCGCCCCGCCGAAGCCGGAGAGTCCGAGGAGGGCGGAGGCGGTGACGACGGCGGCCGAGGCGCCCGCGTTGACGCCGAGCAGCCCGGGATCGGCGAGCGGATTGCGGGTCAGTGCCCGCATCACGCCGCCCGCGAGGCCGAGGGCGGACCCGGCGAGCAGGCCGAGCAGGGTACGCGGCAGCCGCATGCCGTGCACGACGTCCCAGGCGGGCGCGGCGGGATCGGTGAGGCCCTGCCAGACGGCGCCGGGCGCGAGCGGCTTCGCGCCGAGCGCGAGCGAGAGCCCGAGCACGGCGAGCAGCAGCGCGGCCGAGGCCAGCGGCAGACGCCACCCCCGCAGGGTGAGTGAGGGCGGATCAGCGGTGAGCGCGGTCATGGGCGCGGGGCCTCCGACGGGATGGACGCCGAGGTGGACGGCGGGGTGAGCAGGGCGGTGGACAGCGGGCGGAATACTTAGGTTAGGCTACCCTAAGTTGACCTTGCCCGACGGGCCCACAGGTCACCTGTGCCGGCCTCTCCCCTGCCCGCCCTCCCTCCGAGAAAGCGTTCTGCGCATGCGCGTTCAGCCCTCCCGCCGTACCTTCCTCGCCGCCGGCGGCGTCGCCGGTCTCGGCGCGCTCCTCGCCGCCTGCGGCGCCGGCGCCGGTTCCGGCTCCGGTTCAAGCGGCGGAGACGCGGCCGCCTCCCGAGGAACGTGGCGCTTCACGGACGACCGCGGCGCCACCGTCTCCCTCCCCCACGCCCCGACCCGCGTCGTCGCCTACACCGGCACCGCCGCCGCCCTGCACGACTTCGGCGCCGCCGACCGCGTCGTCGGCGTCTTCGGCCCAACGAAGCTGGCCGACGGGAGGACCGACCCGATGGCCGGTCAGCTCGACGTCGCAAAACTGACCGTGCTCGGCAACGCGTGGGGCGAGTTCGACCTGGAGAAGTACGCCGCCCTACGGCCGCAGCTGCTCGTCACCGACATGTGGCAGCCCAAGCAGCTCTGGTACGTGCCGGACGCGACCAAGGACAAGATCGCGGCACTCGCGCCCACGGCCGGGATCAGCATCGCCCACGTCCAACTACCCGAACCGCTGCGCCGCCACGAGGAGTTGGCCCGACTGCTGGGTGCGGACCTCACCGCCGCATCCGTCGTCGCCGCCAAACAGCGCTTCCAGCAGGCCGTCGAGACGCTGCGCCGCACGGCGAAGGCGCGGGGCGGGCTGAAGGTGCTGGCCGCCTCCGCCGGCGCGGACCTGCTCTACGTCTCCGACCCGGCCGTCTACCCGGACCTGGCCTACTACCGCAGTCTCGGCGTCGAGCTGATCGCCCCCGACAAGGTGCAGGGCGGCTTCTTCGAGTCGCTCAGCTGGGAGAACGCCGACAAGTACGGCGCGGACCTGATCCTGCTCGACAGCCGCAGCTCCGCGCTGCAGCCGAAGGACCTGACGGGCAAGCCCACCTGGCGACAACTCCCGGCCGTGAAGGCGGGTCAGGTCGTGCCGTGGCTGAGCGAGGTGCGCTTCTCCTACGCCGGATGCGCGCCACTGGTCGAGCAGTTGGCGGGCGCGCTGGACCGCGCGAGGCAGGTGGCCCGATGACGGCCGCGTCCCCGTCCCCGTGGGAGTTCCTCGACCTGCGCGTGCTGCGCGCCCAGACGCTCGGACCCTCCATGCGCCGGATCGTCCTCGGCGGCCCCGACGTCGACCGTTTCCGCTCCGGCGGGCGGGACCAGCGGTTCAAGCTCTTCCTGCCACAGCCGGGCGAGTCGACGCCGCTGGTGCCGACCGAGGCGGGCGTGGACTGGTACGCGGCGTGGCGCGGCCTCGACCCGGCGCGCCGCGCGCTGATGCGGAGCTACACCGTGCGGGCGCAGCGGCCGGGCGAGCTCGCCGTCGACTTCGCCCTCCACGACGGCACCGGCCCGGCCGGACGCTGGGCCGCCACGGCCGCGCCCGGGGACCACGTGCTCGTCCTCGGGCCGACGGACGCCGACAACGCGGGCGTCGACTTCCGTCCGCCGGCCGGTACCGACTGGGTGCTGCTGACGGCGGACCTGACGGCGCTGCCCGCCGTCGCGGGCATCGTCGCCTGGCTCGGCGCGGAGCGCCCCGAACTGCCGGTCCGCGCCTGGATCGAGGTGCCGTTCGAGCGCGACCGGCAGGCCCTCGCGTCGGCGGGCGCCGATCTGGACGTGCGCTGGGTCGCCCGCGGCGGCCTGCCGGGCGCGGTGCTGAACGCTCCGGCGCTCCCGTCCGGCACCCCCTACGCCTGGCTCGCCGGCGAGGCGGGCTGCGTCCGCGCACTCCGTCGCCACCTGGTCAACGACCGCGGCGTCGACCGCACGCGCATCACCTTCACCGGCTACTGGCGCCGTGGCGCCACCGAAGAAGACCTCCTCGCCGAGGCCGCCACGGCATAGGGGCGCGAGGAACTGCGCGACGGGCCACCCGCCCAGGTAGAGCTCCGAACGCGCAGGGCCCTCCTCCCAGGGTGGCTGTTCGCGCAGCTCCCCGCGCCCCTCGCGAAGTTGCCACTTCCCTACGAGAGGAACCTCATGCGGTCACTCCCCCAGACCCAGCTGTTCAATGCCCAGTCGATCGATTCGTACCGCGAACTCGTCTGCCAAGGTGCCGCGCTCGTCGCGAGGCACGTCGCCGCCGCGCAAGCGCCCTTCACGGGCGTCAGCCCGCGCGCGTTGGCGCGCGAGTTCGCGCCCGTCGATCTCGACGCGCCGCTCGGCGACGCGGACGCCGCGCTCGACGAGCTGGACCGGCTCTACCTGCGCGACGCGGTCTGGTTCCACCACCCGCGCTACCTCGCCCACCTCAACTGCCCCGTGGTGCTGCCGGCGCTCCTCGGCGAGACGGTCCTCGCCGCCGTCAACTCCTCGCTCGACACCTGGGACCAGAGCGCCGGCGGCACGCTCGTCGAGCGCCGGCTGATCGAGTGGACCGCCGGACGGATCGGCCTCGGGCCGCTCGCGGACGGGGTGTTCACCAGCGGAGGGACCCAGTCGAACCTCCACGCCCTGCTGCTCGCCCGGGACGAGACGCTCGGCGGCGACCTCACCCGCCTGCCGCGCCTGCGGATCCTCGCCTCCGAGGCCGCGCACTTCAGCGTCGTGAAGTCGGCGCGGCTGCTCGGGCTCGGCGCGGGCGCCGCGGTCGCGATCCCCGCCGACGAACGGCGCCGGATGGACCCGGAGGCGCTGGAACGGGAGCTGGAGGCCTGCCGCCGCGCGGGCGAGCTGCCGATGGCCGTGGTCGCCACCGCGGGGACCACCGACTTCGGCAGCATCGACCCGCTGCCCGCGATCGCGGACGTCTGCGCACGCCACGGCGTGTGGCTGCACGTCGACGCCGCCTACGGGTGCGGGCTGCTGGTCTCCCCCACCCGGCGCGACCGCCTCACCGGCATCGAGCACGCGGACTCGGTGACCGTCGACTTCCACAAGTCCTTCTTCCAGCCCGTCAGTTCGAGCGCCCTTCTGGTCCGGGACGCGGCGACGCTGCGCCACGCGGGACACCACGCCGACTACCTCAACCCGAAGCGACTGGCGGACCGTGGCATCCCCAACCAGGTCGACAAGAGCCTGCAGACCACGCGCCGCTTCGACGCGCTCAAGCTCTGGCTCACTCTCCGGATCATGGGCGCGGACGGCGTCGGCGCGCTCTTCGACTCCGTGCTCGACCTGGCCGCCGAAGGCCACGCGCTGCTCGCCCGCGACCCGCGCTTCCAGGTGGTCGTCGAACCGCAGCTCAGCACGCTGGTCTTCCGCTGGCAGCCACCGCACGCGCCCGGGGACCCGGCGCTGGTGGACGCGGCCAACCTGCACGCCCGCGAGGCGCTCGCGGCCGACGGCGCGGCGGTCGTGGCCGGGACGGTCGTGGACGGGCGGCACCACCTGAAGTTCACCCTGCTCAACCCGGCGACCACCCGCGGGGACCTGGCCGCCGTCCTGGACCTGCTCGACGCCCACGCCACCGCCTACCTCGCCGCCGACCAGGCCGCCTGACGGGGAACCACCATGACAGACAACATCACCTACGACTTCGTCGCCATCGGCCTCGGCCCGTTCAACCTCGGGCTCGCCTGCCTGAGCGAGCCCGTCGCCGACCTGCGCGGCGTCTTCCTGGAGCGCAAGCAGGAGTTCGACTGGCACCCCGGCATGATGCTGGAGCAGGCGAGCCTGCAAACGCCGTTCCTCGCCGACCTGGTGACGCTGGCCGACCCGGCCTCGCCCTACTCGTTCCTCAACTACCTGAAGCAGCAGGGCCGGCTCTACTCCTTCTACATCCGGGAGAACTTCTTCCCGCTGCGCAGCGAGTACGTGGACTACTGCCGCTGGGCCGCCTCCCGGCTGCGCTCGGTGCGCTTCGGACGCGACGTCACCGCCGTCGAACACGACGAGAGCGCGGAGCTCTACCTCGTGCGCTGCGCGAGCGGCGAGACCTACCGGGCCCGGCGGCTCGTCCTCGGCACCGGCACGCCGCCGCATCTCCCCGCCGCGCTCGACGGGGTGGGCGGACCGGTCGTGCACAGCTCCCGCTATCTCGACCACGCGGAGGAGCTGCGCAAGCGCCGCCGGATCACCGTCGTCGGCAGCGGGCAGAGCGCGGCCGAGATCTACCTGGACCTGCTCGGTGACATCGACCGCTACGGCTACGAACTGGTCTGGGCGACGCGCTCGCCGCGCTTCTTCCCGCTGGAGTACACCAAGCTGACGCTGGAGCTGACCTCCCCGGAGTACATGGACTACTTCCACGCTCTGCCCGGCCCTGTCCGCGACCGGCTCGGCGCCTCGCAGAAGGCCCTCTACAAGGGCATCAGCGCCGACACCGTCAACGCCGTCCACGAGCTGCTCTACGTCAAGTCGCTGCGCGGCCCGGTGCCGACCCGCCTGCTGACCAACACCGCCCTTACCGCCGCTCGCCGCGACGAGGCCGCCGACACCTACGAGCTGACGCTGCACCAGCGCGAGCAGGAGGTGACGCACACGCTGCGCTCCGACGGGCTCGTGCTGGCCACCGGATACCGCTATCGCGAGCCGGCCTTCCTGGCCGGCATCGCCGACCGGATCGCCCGCGACGCGCACGGACGGCTCGCGGTGCGCCGCGACTGGTCCGTGGACGCGGCCGGACATGGCGAGATCTTCGTGCAGAACGCCGCCCTGCACACCCACAGCCTCTCCGACCCTGACCTCGGCATGGGCGCCCACCGCAACTCCGTCCTGCTCCGCCGCCTCACCGGCCGCGAGGTCTACCCCGTCGAGCGCCGCATCGCCTTCCAGGAGTTCTCCGCAGCATGAACCGGACCGTGACCCCAATGACCGCCACCCCCGACGAGTTCACCTGCCGCCCCGTCGACCCGGAGGGCGACGCCGCGCTGCTGCACGGCTGGGTGACCCACCCCAAGGCCGTCTTCTGGCTGATGCAGGAGGCCACGCCCGACCGGGTCGCCGAGGAGTACGCGAAGCTGGACGCCTGGATCGGCAGCTTCCGCGGCGAGCCGGCCGTACTGATGGAGCGCTACGACCCGGCCGCGACCGAGGTGGGCGCCGTGCACCGCGCCGCGCCGGGCGATCTCGGCATGCACTTCCTCACCGCGCCGACCGAGCGGCCCGTCCCCGGCTTCACCCGGGCCGCGCTGACGGCCGTCATGCGGCAACTGTTCACCGACCCGGAGGTGCGGCGCGTCGTGGTCGAGCCGGACGTGCGCAACCGCGCCGTGCACCGACTCAACGCCGCCGTCGGCTTCCGGCCGGTGCGGGCGGTGACGCTGCCGGATTCGGGCAAGCGGGCGCTGTTGAGCACCTGCACCCGCGAGCAGTTCCGGGCGGCGAGCGGGGCGCGCGAGCAGGCTCCGCTCGCGCACCTGACGCCGGAGCTGTGGGCGGCGGCCAACCGGCGGCTGGTACGCAAGGCGCTCGCCGAGTTCGCCCACGAGCGGCTGGTCACTCCACTTCCGTTGCCGGAGAGCGGTGGCTGGTTCGGCGTGGCGAGCGACGACGACCAGGTGGCGTACCGCTTCCGCGCCGAACTGCTGGCGCTGGACCACTGGCGGATCGAGGCAGGCAGCATCCTGCGGCTGCGTGCCGCGGACGGCGTCGAACTGCCGCTGGACGCGGCCGAGCTGGTGCTGGAGCTGCGCCGTAGCCTGGGTCTGTCGGACGAGGTGCTGCCGCTCTACCTGGAGGAGATCACCAGCACCCTGGCCGCTACCGCCTTCAAGCTCTCGCTCCCGCCGGTCAGCGCGGCCGAGCTCGCGGCGGCCGACTTCCAGTCGGTGGAGGCAGGCATGACGGAGGGCCACCCCTGCTTCGTCGCCAACAGCGGCCGACTCGGCTTCGACACCGTCGACCACCTGCGCTACGCGCCGGAGGCGGGCACGCCGGTGCGGCTGCTCTGGGTCGCCGTCCACCCGGAGCACGCCGTGCGGGCGTTCGGCCGGTCCGTCGACCCGGCCGCGCTCGGCGCGCCGGAGCTGCCGCCGGCGCTCGCGGACTACGTGCCGATCCCCGTGCACCCGTGGCAGTGGGAGCAGCGGCTCGCCGTCTCCTACGCGGACGAGATCGCGCGCGGGCGCATCGTGCTGCTGGGCGAGGGACGCGACAGCCACCTGCCGCAGCAGTCGATCCGCACCTTCTTCAACACCGCCGCGCCCGAGCGGCCGTACGTGAAGACGGCGCTCTCCGTCCTCAACATGGGCTTCACCCGCGGTCTCTCGGCCGACTACATGGAGCACACCCCGGCCATCAACGACTGGCTGGCCGACCTCGTCGCCGCCGATCCGACGCTGACCGGCTGCGGCTTCGCGATCCTGCGCGAGCAGGCGGCCGTGGGCTACCGGCACCCGCACTACCCCAAGGGCACGCCACAGCAGAAGCAGCTCGCCGCGCTGTGGCGGGAGAGCCCCGTCCCGTTCCTCGGCGCGGGCGAGCGCACGGTGACGATGGCGGCGCTGCTGCACACCGACCACGACGGCGCCCCGCTCGCGGCGGCGCTCGTCGCCTCCTCGGGCCTGGCTCCCGAGGAGTGGCTGCGCCGCTACCTCACCGCCTATCTCACCCCGGTGGTGCACGCGTTGTGCGCCTACGGGCTCACCTTCATGCCGCACGGCGAGAACGTCATCCTGGTGCTGGACGACGACGGCGCGCCGCTGCGGGTCTTCTTCAAGGACATAGCCGAGGAGATCGCCGTGCTGGAACCGGCGACCCCGCTGCCGCCGCAGGTGGCGCGGATCCGCGCCCGGGTGCCGCGCGAGCAGTGGGCGCTCTCGCTGCACACGGACGTCTTCGACTGCTTCCTGCGCTTTCTCTCCGCCGAGCTGCACGCCTCCGGCACCCTGCCGCAGGACGCCTTCTGGGCCGTGGTCGCCCGGGTGCTGCGCGACTACGAGGCCGCCCACCCGCACCTGGCCGACCGCTTCGCCGCGCTGGACCTCTTCACGGAGCGCTTCGCGCTCTCCTGCCTCAACCGGCTGCAGCTGCGCAACAACCGGCAGATGGTCGACCTGACCGACCCGGCCGGAGCCCTTCAGTTCGCCGGGACACTGTCCAATCCCATCACAGGCCACTGACGGCGACCGGATCCGCCGGCGCCGGCGCCCACCACCCCTCCTCGACCGCCTTGATCTGACGCCGCGCCAACCACAGCGGCAGCCCGCGCAGCGGTCCGACGAAGGCGACGGCGATCGTCAGAACCGCCAGCGCCCGAGCAGGGTGACCAGGACGGCCGCGGCTACGCAGAGAAGGATCAGGAAGAGCCAGGGCAGGGCCGGACTCCCGGTCAGGAGGAGGGTGAACAGCCCCGGGGCCGCCGTCTGCCCGGCCGTCCAGGAGAGCTGGTAGACCGCCAGGTAGCGGCCGCGGAGGTGCTCGGGGGCGATCGCGACGCTCAGCTCCTCCTGGAACGGCGTCGTCACCGTCTCCGCGAGGTTGTAGAGCGCGACGGCGCCGAGCAGCCCGGCCGTCAGCATCCAGCCCGACACCCGCGGCAGCGCCGCGAACAGGGCGAAGGACGCGGCATAGACCCCCGCACCCCAGGCCACCACCCGGGTCGGACGGTGGCGGGCGAGCCGCCTGGTCACCACCGTCTGCGTCAGCACCACCTGCACGCCGTTGGCGACCAGCAGCCCACCGGCGATCCAGGCGGAGCGGTGCAGACCCTCCGTCACGTACACGGCGAGCAGCAGACTCAGCACGAGCGAGGGGAAGACGAAGGTGAGATTGACGCCGATCAGCAGCAGATAGCGACGGTCACGCAGGACGGAGCGGTAGCCGCCCGCGTCGACCGCGGAAAGGGCGGGGGCGGGAGGCACGGTCGCGTGTGCGCACGCGGGCCGCCACCGCGCGAGCAGCGCGGCGGCCAGGACGTAGCTCACGGCGTTGGCCACGACCACCGCGCGCAGCCCGGCCGTCCCGCCTGCGCCCACGGCGAACGCGCCGAGCGCCCCGCCCGCCGCGAGCCCGGCGTTGCGGAGCGTGTGCAGCAGCGCGAACCAGCGCGGTCGGGCGTCCGGCTCGGCGGCGAGGGCGACCAACCCGGTGCTCGAGGTCCAGTAACCCGCCGCGCCGACCTGCGCCAGCCAGGCGACCAGCACGATCTCCCAGAACCGGCCGCTGACCAGGAATCCGGCGTAGGCGACGGCGGAGACGGCGTTGCCGCACAGGGCCACCCGCCGGGCGCCGAAGCGGTCGATCAGCGGCCCGACGGCGACGGCCGTGGGCGCGGCGAGCAGCCGCGCGAGGGTGAGCGCGGTGCCGACCGCGGTGAGCGGCAGCGCGGTGGTCACGGCGAAGTACACCAGCACGAAGGCGAGCACGAGGCCGGTGCCGAGGCTGTCGACGGTGGCCGCGCCGAGCAGGCCGCGGTTGCCGCGGATGGCGGGCAAACCGAGCCGCTCCTCGAGGGGAACGCGTGGGAGCGTGAGGGTGGGCATGACGAAACGGACCCTTCCGGGCACAGGAGACGGTGAGTTCGCCCACGAGTCTTCCGGCGGGTAGCGTGCGCGCCCAGAGATTCCACCGTGATGGAATTCGAGGGGGAAGCGATGCTCACACTGCAGTTCTCGGCGCAGGATCTCGCCCGGATCCGGTTCGCCCGCTCCCCCCTGAGCGAGGCCGTGCACAGCGTGCGCGCGCTGAAGGATCCGGGCGGCCACGCCGTGCACCTGCCGTGGGCGCGACGCACCCGCGCCCTGCTGACGGACCGGCAGCCCGGCTTCGCACTGTTGTCCGCGCTCGTCCAGGTCCCCGGGTCGTACATCCCGGACTTCCTGACGCCGGTGCCCGAGAGCGGCAGCCCCAGCCTCGACGAACAGGTGGACGCGCTGGTCCGGACGCCGGCCGCGATCGTCCGCGCGGATCTGGAGCGCCTGGCCGGGCCCCGGGCCACGCCGGTCGAGGCCCTGCACCGCGACCCCACCGCGGGCCTGGAGCGGCTCGCCGACGAGCTCCACGGCTACTGGGAGCTGGCCGTCGCCCCGCACTGGCCGCGCCTCGCGCGCCTGTTGGACGGTGAGATCCTGCGGCGGGCCCGCCTGATGGCGGACGGCGGCGCGGCCGCGCTCTTCGCCGACCTGCACCCGATGGTGCGCTGGGAGGGCGGACTGCTCCACGTCGACCACCGCCGCTACCACCACGACCGCACGCTGGCGGCGGGCCAGGGCTTGGTGCTGATCCCCTCGGTCTTCGTCTGGCCCGAGTGCTTCTCGCAGACGAACCCGCCGCGCCAGCCGGGGCTGATCCACCCGGCGCGCGGCGTCGCCTGTCTGTGGGAGTCCGACTCCGCCACCGCCCCCGACGGCCTGGCCCGCGTCCTGGGCCGCTCGCGGGCCGTCCTGCTGGCCGCGTTGGACACACCGCGCTCCACCAGCGAACTGGCCACACGCGTCGGCATGCCGGCGCCGACGGTCTCCCACCACCTCAAGGCCCTCCACGCCGCCGGCCTCACCACGGCCGACCGCGTCGGCCGCAGCGTCCTCTACCTCCGCACCCCGGCGGCGGACCTGCTCTTCGCGCAGCAGCCCTGAGCCCGCGAGAAGGGGCGGACGGCGCGCGGGTGGGGCCGCGCGCCGTCCGCCCCGGGGTCACCGGTGGCGGCGGAGGATCAGCCCGCGGTGAAGGCCGTCAGGCCGTTCGGGGTACCCAGGCCGGTGGGGCCGTCGTAACCGACCTCGGCGGTGCAGAGGTAGGCCGGGTCGCAGGTGCCGTTGCTGCCGGTGGTGACGTCATTGAGGGCGCTGGTGTGCAGGTACGGGTACTTCGACGGGTAGTCGCTGCTGCCCGCGGTGCCCGCGTCCGCGTAGACGCCCGCGATGATCGGCGACGAGGCGCTGGTGCCGCCGTAGACGTTCCAGCCGCTGGCCTGGTAGCTGTCGTAGACCGCGACGCCGGTGGCCGGGTCGGCGACGGCGGAGACGTCGGCGACGGTGCGGTTGGAGCAGCCGGTGTCGGTCTGCCAGCTGGGCTTGGGCTCGTAGGCCGAGCAGCCGGAGCCGGTGCCCTCGGTGCTGGAGGTCGACCAGACGCTCTCGCTCCAACCGCGGCTGCTGGAGTCCTTGGTGAGCGAGGTGCCACCGACGGCGGTGACGTACTGGCTCGACGCCGGGTACTCCGCGCCGTAGGCCGAGTCGCCGGCCGAGACGGTGATGGCGACGCCGGGGTGGTTGAAGTAGCTGTTGTCGGCGCTGGTGTCGCTCGAGTCCTCGGAGCCGCCGTAGCTGTTGGAGACCTGGGTGGCGCCCAGCGAGACCGCCTCGTTGACGGCGGTGCCCAGGTCGCTCATGTTCGCCGAGCTGGCCTCGACCAGGATGATGTGGGCCTGCGGCGCGATCGCGGAGACCATGTCCAGGTCGAGCGAGATCTCGCCCGCCCAACCGGAGTCGGCGGTCGGGTAGTTGCTGCCGCCGGTCTGGTCGACCTTGCTGAAGCAGCCGTTGGCCGTGGTGCAGTCCGGCAGGCCGTACTGGCTGCGGTAGGTGGCGAGGTCGGACTCCGCGTTCGGGTCGTCCTGCGCGTCGACGATCGCGATGGTCTGGCCCGCACCGCCGTTGGCCGGCAGGTTGTAGGCACTGAGCAGATCGCTGGGACCGTAGCCGGAGGGGGTGGCGGCGGCGGTCACGGCGTGCGCGGCGAAGGCGTGCGGCTGGGTGACGTCGGTGCGCATCTCGGCGAGGCAGGACATCATCCGGTGGTGCTTGGGCGCGGCGCAGAGGTGCCGGGTGTGCACCTGGTGCTTGGCGGCGACGGCCTGTGCGGCGTTCGCCTTGCTCGCGCTCACCGGGCTCGCGGTCGCCGGTGCGGCCACCGCGACGGCGCCGCCGAGCAGCGCGGCGACGGCGAAGCCGATGGCCACGGGCTTCCGGTGCGATATGGAGGCCTTACCCATGAGGGTGGAGGTCCTTTCGGGGTCGGCCGCCCTGCGGCCGGTGGGCCGAATGTCCTGAGCATGCCAATCGTGCCTACGCACGTCGGCATGGAGGACCAGGGCGGGTGGGGATGACACCACAAGGTGGGGTGTGCCTTGTTGGGTCCAAGACAAGCAGCGCGTCATCTGACGCGTCAACAAGAGTTCAGAGGATTTTCAGAGGAGAACCGCCACCGGTCGGTTACCGTCAGGTAAAGCTCCAGCTGAGGGGGCGTCACCTGACGCGGCACGATTCCCAGAAAATTTTCAGGAATCCTCAGCGGAGTGTCGCCAGCACCGCCTCGGCCATGCCCTGCTCGCCGCGCGCGTTGGGGTGGAGCGAGGCGGCCTGGGTGGCCGGCAGCAGTGGCTCGATCCAGCGGTTCTCGGGAGCCTGGCAGGCGTCGTGGCCGAGCGAGGGCGTCCAAGTGTCGACGAAGCGCGCGCCCGCGGCGCCGGCCCGCGCTCGCAGCATCGTGTTCAGCTGCTGCTCCTTGAGCCGCAGGTAGGCCACATCGCTCGCGGTCATGGCCAGCCCGGAGGCGCAGGCCGCGCCGTCGGCGGGCAGGATCGCCGGATAGCCGACGACGTAGACGTGGGCATGCGGGGCGCGGCGACGGATTTCAGCCAGGGCCGTGGTCAGCCGCTCCCCCGCCGTGCGGATCCGGGCCGCGACACTGTCCTCGCCGCCGGCGGTCAACTGCTCGCGGCAGGGCGTCTGCCGCAGCAGGCCCGCGGTGACGCAGCGTTGGATCAGGTCCGCGAAGCCGATGTCGTTGCCGCCGATGCCGAGTGTCACCAGGCGGGTGGCCGGGGAGAGCACGGAGAGCTGCGAAGGATTGACGCCGTTCGCGGTGCTCTGGCCACGGCTGAGGTCCGCTATCCGCGCGCCGCTGCAGCTGACGTCGCGGAACTGACCGCCGGCCAGGTGCAGGCGTGCGGCGAGCAGCGCCGGGTAGGCGCGGCTGGAACGGCCGCAGCCGGCCGGGAGGCCGGTCTGCTCGGGGATGCCGGGCCCTATGTCGCGCTCGGTGACTCCTACACGACACAGGGCCCGGCATCCCCGAGCAGACCGGCCTCCC
>NZ_QKYN01000186.1:0-28011 GCF_003258295.1 Streptacidiphilus pinicola
GAACGGTGGTGGCGGCGGTTTCGGCTTCGGCGGCGGCGCTTCGCCCAACCCCACCATGCAGGCCGCGATGCAGGCGTGCGCCTCCCTCCGCCCCAAGGGCGGCTTCGGCGGCGGCGGCCGCGGCGGGTTCAACTCCTCCGCGATGGCCGCGTTCACCAGTTGCATGAAGGACCACGGCGTCACCCTCCCCACCAAGGGAGGACTCCGCGCCCTGAACACCACCGACCCGAAGACGGCCTCGGCCTACAACACCTGCAAGCCCCTCCTCCCGACCCGCTCCCCCGGCGCCTCCGCCCCTTCGCCGTCGGCTTCGTCGTAAGGGACGTCGCACTGCCGCGCGGCCCGGGGCTCCGCCGCCCGGGCGCGACCGGGCCCGCCTTCCACCGCAGACCGGTGCAACACGCTCAGGGGCGCGGGGCTCTGCCGACTTGCGGCTCCGCCGCCCGGGCGCGACAGGGCCCACCTGCCACCGCAGGCAGGTACAACACGCTCAGGGGCGCGGGGAGCTGCGATTTCCCCGCGCCCCTGACGCTGCTTACAGCGTCTTGCGGAAGACCTCCGCCGTCTGCAGGAAGAGGTCATTGGCCTCCGTCTCGCCGATGGTGATGCGGGCGCCCTCGCCCGCGAAGGGGCGGACCACGACGCCCGCCGCCTCGCACGCCGCCGCGAAGTCGGTCGTGCGCTCACCGAGCCGCAGCCAGACGAAGTTGGCCTGCGTCGTCGCGACCGTCCAGCCCTGGGCGACCAGCGCGGAGACGACCCGCTCGCGCTCCGCGACCAGCGCGGCGACGCGCTCCAGCAGGGCCTCCTCCGAGCGCAGCGAGGCGATCGCCGCGTCCTGGGCGAGCTGGCTGACACCGAACGGCACCGCCGTCTGCCGCAGCGCCTCGGCGACCGGCTCGTGGGCGATGCAGAAACCCACCCGCAGGCCGGCCAGGCCGTACGCCTTGGAGAAGGTGCGCAGCACGCAGACGTTGGGGCGGTCGCGGTAGACCTCGACGCCGTTCGGGACGTCCGCGTCCCGCACGAACTCGTTGTACGCCTCGTCCAGGACGACCAGCACGTCGCTCGGCACCGCGTCGAGGAAGCGCTCCAGCTGCTCGCGGTGGACGACCGCACCGGTCGGGTTGTTCGGGTTGCAGACGAAGATCAGGCGGGTGCGCGGCGTGATCGCGGCCAGCATCGCGTCGAGGTCGTGGGTCTCGTCCGCCTTGAGCGGGACGCGCACGGACGTGGCGCCGCTGATCTGGGTGATGATCGGGTAGGCCTCGAAGGAGCGCCAGGCGAAGATCACCTCGTCGCCCGGACCGGAGGTCGCCTGCAGCAGGGACTGCGCGACGCCCACCGAACCGGTGCCGGTGGCGACATGGCTCGCGGGGACGCCGAAGCGCTGGGCCAGCTCGGCGATCAGCGCGGCGCACGCCATGTCGGGGTAACGGTTGAACGACGCCGCCGCGGACGTCGCCGCCTCCAGGACGCCCGGCAGCGGCGGGTAGGGGTTCTCGTTGGAGGAGAGCTTGAAGGCGGGGGCGCCATCGGCACCCTGCGCCGGCTTTCCGGGCTTGTAGGCGGGGATGCCCTTCAGGGCCTCGCGCAGGCGCGGGCCGGAGGTGGATTCGCTGCTCACCGTGGTCGTCCTCCAGAGAATCGCGGCACCGTCGCGCCCCGCAGGATCACTGCGCGCGCGGCGTCGTCGCCGTAACCGGTCGAGATCACCATACGAGCCGATCGCTCGAACCTCACCCGTGCGAGTGACATGTGCCGATTGGGGCCCGCGCAGACTCGCTGGGCGACACCGTGAGTGCATGACCAAAACGCAGGTGATCAGGGGCGAAACGGTCGTTGGTGCAAGGAGAAAAGGCGCGAATGTTCATGGAGAAACGTATCTCCGACGTTCCCGGACAGACCATCCCCTTCTGACAGTTCCGCGCCATACGATCGGCCAGACATGACAGCTGCAGCGAATCACCACGGCCGGCGGACCACCACCCGCACCCGCCGCCTGGAGCGTGCCGGGATCAGGGACGTGGCGGCGGCCGCCGGGGTCTCCATCACCACGGTCTCCGACGCGCTCAACGGCAAGGGGCGGCTGCCCGACGAAACCCGCACCAAGGTCCGCGAGGTCGCCGAACGGTTGGGCTACCGCCCCTCCGCGGCCGCGCGCACCCTGCGCACCGGGCGGTCCGGCCTGATCGGCCTCACGGTCACCACCTACGGCCAGGAGCCGTTCACCTTCACGGAGTTCGCCTACTTCGCGGAGATGGCGCGGGCCGCGACCTCGGCGGCGCTCAACCGCGGCTACGCGCTGGTCGTGCTGCCGGCCTCGTCCCGGCACGACGTGTGGAGCAACGTCGCGCTGGACGGCACGGTGGTGATCGACCCGTCCGACCACGACCCGATGGTGGCCGATCTGTACCGGCAGGGCCTGCCGGTGGTCAGCGACGGAAAACCGGGCAACTGCCCCGTCACGGCCTGGGTCGACAACGACCACCACGCCGCCGTGCTGGGCATCCTGGACCACCTGGCCCAGGCCGGCGCCCGCCGGATCGGCCTGCTGACGGGCACCAGCACGGACACGTACACGCGGCTCAGTACCGAGGCCTACCTGGGCTGGTGTCGGTCCGTGGGCCAGGAGCCGCTGTACGAGGCGTATCCGGCGCACGACCCGTGCGCGGGCGCCGTCGCGGCCGACCGCCTGCTGGCGCGCCCGGACCGGCCGGACGCCGTCTACGGTCTCTTCGACCCCAACGGCACCGATCTGCTGGCCGCCGCGCGCCGCTACCACCTGCGCGTCCCGGACGACCTGCTGCTGGTCTGCTGCAGCGAGAGCGACGTCTACGCCACCACCGAGCCGCCGATCACGACGCTCTCCCTCAAACCGCGCCGGATCGGCACCACCGTGGTGAACCTGCTGATCGACGCGATCGAGGGCCAGTCGTCGTTGGGCCAGACGTCAGTGGGCCAGACGTCAGTGAGCCGGACCACGGAAGCCGGCACGTCGACGGGCGACGACTCGGGCGGCCCGTGCGCCGCCGACCAGGACTCCTCGGGGCAGTTGATGCCGACCGAGCTGATCGTCCGGCGCTCCTCGCAGCGCCGCTCCCCACGCACGACGGTGGCGGCCCCGCGACCGCC
Source organism: Streptacidiphilus pinicola (assembly GCF_003258295.1). Taxonomy (GTDB): domain Bacteria; phylum Actinomycetota; class Actinomycetes; order Streptomycetales; family Streptomycetaceae; genus Streptacidiphilus; species Streptacidiphilus pinicola. Next base: position 3,136 of record NZ_QKYN01000186.1, read on the forward strand.
CGGGGAGTCGTGAAGCGGGGAGATGTCGTGGGGGTCGTCGCGGGGATTGTCGTCAACGGGCAGGTGTGACCTGCCCGTTTTGCCCCCTGTTGCTCGGCGTTGCCCCTTCGCTTGATGAACGAATTCGGCGGGCTGATCCCTCCCAGGTGCGGACGCCGGGAAGGACGTCTTTATACGATGGGCGGCATGACACCCGTGGACCGTCCCGCCTGGCCTGACCAGCCGGACCCAGGCCCGCACGCCACGCAGGCAGCGGACGGGTCCACGCCGTTCGACTTCTTCGCCCCGGCAGCGCCCGGGGGTCCTGGCGCCGCACCCGTGGCGCAGCAGCCGGCGCCACAGCAGCCGGCACCGTCGCAGGCCATGCCGCAGGCCGGCGGACCGGCCGGGTTCGGCGCGCCGACCGTCCCGGTCACCCCGTCCGTCGCGCCGCCGATGCCCGCGCCGCAGGACCCGCCGACGCTGGAGCTGGGCGCGCCCATCGTCGAGCACCACCAGCCGACCGTCCCGGCACCCGCACCCGCGCCCGCGCTCGACTCGCTGCCCGGGGGCCCGGACAGCCCGCTCTACGTGGTCGGCGACGTCCACGGTTACCTGCAGGACCTGCTGGACGGCCTGCACGAGCAGGGCCTGATCGACGCCGAGGGCCACTGGAGCGCGGGCCGCTCCCGGCTCTGGTTCCTCGGCGACTTCACCGACCGCGGCCCCGACGGCATCGGCGTGATCGACCTGGTGATGCGCCTGGCCGCCGAGGCGGCCGCGGAGGGCGGCTACTGCCGCGCCCTGATGGGCAACCACGAGCTGCTGCTGCTCGGCGCCGACCGGTACGGCGACGAGCCCGTCCACTCCAGCGCCGGTACCGCCTCCTTCCTCGCCGCCTGGCGCCTCAACGGGGGCCAGCCGCACGACATGGAGCGCCTGGAGGACCACCACGTCGCCTGGCTCTCCCGGCTCCCGGCGATGACGGTCGAGGACGGCCACCTGCTGATCCACTCCGACACCACCGCCTATCTCGAATACGGCGACTCGGTGGACGCGGTCAACGACGCGATCCGCGAGGTGCTCAACCAGGGTGACTCGGAAGAGTGGTGGGACTGCTTCCGGCGGATGACCAAGCGCTTCGCCTTCCGCGGCGAGCACGGCGCGCAGGCGGCGCACGAGCTGCTGGGCGCGTTCGGCGGGCACCGGATCGTCCACGGCCACAGCCCGATCCCGTACCTGCTGGGTGAGGTGTCGACGGAGGACGGCCCCTCGGGCGTCCAGATCACCGGCCCGCACGTCTACGCCGAGGAGCTGGCCGTGGCGATGGACGGCGGGGTGACCCTGGAGGGCGAGGGCAAGCTGCTCATCGCGCGCCTGCCGCTGAGCTGAGCCGAGGGCTGAGCCCAGCGGAACCGGAAGGCATGCTTCGGGCAATTGCCAGAAGCAACTCGGGCCACTCCTGACGCGGAATTTCGGGAAACCGACTGTCGATCTGTCAGCACTCGCCCCTAGCATGTGCGTTAACAGCCCATAACCCCCGGCTGTGCCGTGATCACCCTGCCCTGAGCGGCCGTCACTTCCACGGGGGGAGCAGAACCATGGACATCGCCTCGCAGCTGCTGGCCGAGGACAAGCCCGACTACGTGCGGATCCTGGACGAGGCCCTGCAGACGCCGCACATCCGCGACGCGGTGCGCGCCACCCGCGGCGCCATCACGTCCGAAGAGCTGCACGAACGCGCCATGCGCGAACTGCCCGAGGTCGCGGCCGAGGCCGCGCCCGAGTACGCCGAGCTCGTCGCGCTGCGCGAACAGCTCGCGCAGGTCGGCGCGGGCCCGGACACGGACCGTCTGGGCAGCACCGACCCGGCCCAATGGGTCGAGCCCGGCACGGCGCTGGACGCCGGCCGCCGCGCGGGCCTCGCCCCCATGGCGGCGGTGCTCGCCCCGGTCCTCTCCTGGACCAGCGCGCTCGCCCTCTGGCTCATCGGCCTGGCCGTCCGGGCGGGCTCGTCCACGCTCGCGCTCGGCCACCAACTCATCACGGCGGCGGGCGCGCTGGCCGCGGTCGGCGCGGCGGCGCTGGTCGTCGCCATGGTCGGCCTGGTGCTCACCGCCAAGCGCGACGCGGCGGTCGAGCCCGAGCGCCCCCAGCCCGAGCTGGCGGCGGAGCTGGCCAAGGCACGCGAGGCGTGGCGCTCGGCGCTGCGGATACGGGGCGTCGTCCCGTTCCTCGAATCCGAGCTCGCGACACGGTCCGCGGCGATCGCTGCGGAAGCGGCGCAGCGCCGCACCCGTGTCGACCTCATCCGGCACCGCCCCAAGCTCGGCTACACCAGCCCCGGCTTCACCAGCCCCGGAGTCGAGGGCATCACCGACGGCCACGGCCACGAGAAACCCGAGGAGGACCGCGACGACGAGGTCTACTTCACCTCGCCGGGCTTCTCCTCCCCCGACTTCTCCAGCCCCGGGCCCAACGCCCGCTTCCTCCCGAACGCCGAGGACTAAACAGAGAACGCGAGGCAGAAAAGGGGCGCGCGGAAGTCCGCGCGCCCCAAGTTCTCAGTGCGTCAGGCCTTGAGCTCCTGCGCGACCAGTTCCGCGATCTGGACGGCGTTGAGCGCGGCGCCCTTGCGGAGGTTGTCGTTGGAGACGAAGAGCGCGAGGCCGTTGTCGACCGTCTCGTCGTTCCGGATGCGGCCGACGAAGGACGGGTCCTTGCCCGCGGCCTCCAGCGGGGTCGGCACCTCGGAGACGACGACCCCCGGCGCCTGCGCCAGCAGCTCGTAGGCGCGCGCGGCGCTGAGCGGCCGGGCGAAGCGCGCGTTGATCTGCAGGCTGTGGCCGGTGAAGACCGGCACCCGGACGCAGGTGCCGGAGACCTTGAGCTCGGGGATCTCCAGGATCTTCCGGCTCTCCTTGCGGAGCTTCTGCTCCTCGTCGGTCTCGTTGGAGCCGTCGTCCTGCACGGAGCCGGCCAGCGGCAGCACGTTGAAGGCGATCGGCTTGGCGAACTTCTGCGGCTCCGGGAACTCCACCGCCTCGCCGTCGAAGGCGAGCTGGTCGGAGGTCGCGGCGACCTTCGTCGCCTGCTGGTACAGCTCGGCGACGCCGGCCAGGCCGCCACCCGACACGGCCTGGTAGGTGGCGACGACCAGCGCCTCCAGTCCGGCCTCCTGGTGCAGCGGCTTGAGGACGGGCATGGCCGCCATCGTGGTGCAGTTCGGGTTGGCGATGATGCCCTTGGGGCGGTTCGCCACCGCGTGCGGGTTGACCTCGGAGACCACCAGCGGGACGTCCGGGTCGCCGCGCCAGGCGGAGGAGTTGTCGATCACGACGGCGCCCGCCGCCGCGACCTTCTCCGCCAGCGCCTTGGACGTCGAGCCGCCGGCCGAGAAGAGCACGATGTCGAGCCCGCTCCAGTCCGCCGTCGCGGCGTCCTCGACGACGACCTCGCCGCCCCGCCACGGCAGCGTGGACCCGGCCGAGCGCGCGGAGGCGAAGAGCCGCAGCTCCGTCACCGGGAAGTCGCGCTCCTCCAGAATCCCGCGCATGACGCCGCCGACCTGACCAGTGGCACCCACGATTCCAATCCTCATGCCCCTACAGTAAGCGCCCGCGGCCGGAAGGCGAGCGCATATCCAACCGCCGGACACCCGCCCCCACCCACGCTGAACTGCGCAAACGGGAAGCCTTGCGGTGCGCCCGGGGGAGCGGCGCAAGGCCTGCGGGACAGCGGAGCGATTCCGCTCACACCACGGTGTCGGAGATCTCATTCCAGCGCCGCGCCTGATCCAGCCGCTCCCGTTGCTCAGTGGTCAGGTTCAGTTCGACGGCATCCAAGGCCTCGTCCAGCTGTGCCAAGCCACTCACGCCGATCACCGGCAACACGCTCGGCGACCCGCCCATCAGCCAGGCGAGCGCGACCTGGTTGGCCGTCGCCCCGGCCTCCTCGGCCACCGCGCGCAGCGCGTCGAGCTGGCGCTCGGTGCCCGCGTGCCGGTACTGGGCCTGCAGCTCCTTGTCCGGGTCGGTGTAGGCGCCGTTGACCAGCGGACCGTAGGCGAGCACCGTCAGCTCGGGTCGCGAGCTCGCGTAGTCGAGCAACTCCTGGTCGGCGTGCACCTGGTAGTCGAAGTCGGCGTCGGGGGCGGGCATCAGGTAGGTGTGCCGCTGCTGCACCGCGGCGTAGGGCGCCGACCCCGTCTCAGCCGCCACCTGCCGGGACCTGACCACCCGCGGCGTGCTCTGGTTGCTGATGCCCACCTGCGCCGCGATCCCCTCCTTCACCAGCGCCCCGAACGCGGCGACGGTCTCCTCGACGGGCGTCGCGGGATCGTCCACGTGCCCGTAGAGCAGGTCGATCCGCTCGACGCCCAACCGCTCCCGGCTCTCCCGCGCCGCGCGCGCGACCACCTCCGCCCCGAGCCCCTGCCGGTTCGCCGGCCACTCGGCGCCCCGGGCGGGATCGGGCAGCGCACCGAGCTTGGTCGCCACGGCGATCTCGTCGTGGGCGCCCCGCTCGGCCAGCCAACGGCCCAGCAGCGCTTCGCTGTCGTCGCCGCGGCTGCCGTCGACCCAGAAGCAGTAGCAGTTCGCGGTGTCCAGGAAGGTCCCGCCGCGCTCGACGAACCGGTCCAGCAGCGCGAACGAGGTGGCCTCGTCGACGGTCGTGCCGAAGGGCAGCGTGCCGAGGCAGAGCGCGGAGACCTGTCGGTCGCCCAGCATGCGGTAGCGCATCAGTGGTCCTCTCCGGAGTGCGGGTTCGTCCGTCACCGAGCCTCACAACCGGAGCGCACTCCAGGTCAAGCCCCGCCAAGCGTCGGCCTGCCCGGGCACAATCGGCCGGGTGACCACGACACCGCGCCAGCTCACCCCCGCCCAGGCCGCCGAGCAGTCCGGCTTCTCGCTGGACACGCTCCGCTACTACGAGCGCATCGGCCTTCTCACCGGCATCGACCGCGCCGCCAGCGGCCACCGCCGCTTCACCGCCGACGACCTCGCCTGGCTCGCCGTCCTGCGCTGCCTGCGCGACACCGGCATGCCCATCGCCTCGATGCGCCGCTACGCCCAACTCGGCCGCAGCGGAAACAGCCCCGAGAACCTCACCGAGCGCATCGAACTCCTGGAGGACCACGACGCGTCCGTGGAGGAGCAGATCGCCCGGCTCAGGGCACAGCAACAGCATCTGCGCGAAAAGATCGCCTACTACCGTGCCGAACTCGGGAACGCCTAGCACCGGTGCCCAAACCGATTCCCGCGAAGAACTCGACTGCCTGAAAGGTCCTTTGCGCCACATCAAGGTGTACGGACCGGACCCGTCCCACTGGACGACCCGCGTGCAGCCCTGACCACCCGCCACTGACGCCACAGCGCGAACAGCAGCAGCGGCAGGCCGACGCAGTGGTACGCCACGTCGACGGCCGTGCCGCCGGTCGTGGTGAACACCAGCCCGAGCCCGAACCCCGCCACCGCGAACCCCACCGCCCCCAGGGCGAAGCCCTGGGCGGTACGGGGCTCACGCCGCAGCCGATCGGCGGCGATCAACAGCACCAGACCGATGACGCCCTCCGCCGTCCCGGCGGAGTCAGGATCATACGGCGGCGATCCCCCCGCGATCACGTGCGTCAGATGCAGCACGGCCATCACCACCAGCGACAACCCGACTCCGCCCGCCACCCGGGCGACGACCCGATCGCCCACAGCCTCACTCGTCGTGCCCTGCAAGATTCCTGTGTCCATACCCACCACGCTCCCGCGCCCCCCTCTCCCGGAGCGTCCCCCACGGGGAGACACCGGGACTACCGCAGAGGAAGCAGCCGCGGCCGGCGATGCATGCAGCGCACGCAGAGTGAAGGGCTGCCGACGATCGCACTATCCACGCGTTCGGCGTAACCGCCGGACACGGAGCGTCGTTGAACCGGGTGCGCGCAGGCAACTTGGGTGAGCGACTTCGAACAGCGTGTGAATCTCAGAGCAGTCCGGGCAGCCCCCGGCGGGATGAATCAGTGGCCGTATGCGACCTGCGCCCCTAGCCGCTGGGTGGTGCGGTGCAGGACCCCTTCATCCATGCTCACAAGAGAGGCGGCATCTCCATGCCACCTGAAAGCATCCTCAGGGGTGTGGATAAGTCTCGGTTCGTAAAACTCAACATGAGTTTTACGCAGGTCAGCGGCGGTGGCATCGCAATCTACGACCGCCGCGCCATCCTCAACGTGGCGATGCTGCTGCGCGACAGCGACGTCGCCCGACGGGTCCGTACCCACCTCCTCGACGCCGAGGAGCGGGTTGTCCACAGGCCAGCCGACGAGCCCCAGCCTCGGCCCTACGGCATGCCGCCCGGGCGGCGGCTCGGTCCCGGTCCGCACTGGGACGAGTACGAGGTGACGTCCCGCAACCCCGCGTTCGAGGCGTGGCGGCGGGTCATCGATCACGAGGTTCCGTATCCGCCCACGTCCGGTGAGGACCAAGCGGGTTGGGCCGAGGGCTTCGACCGCCGGCTCGACTCGGTGGGCCGGGTCTGCTCGGCGCTCAACGACAAGTTCGACGGCCTGGCCGATGACGTGCGCGACGTGCGCCACGATGTTCGGTCGCTGCGCTCCGAGGCCCAGCGCTCGTCCAAGCGGCAACGCAACAACGGCGCCTGAGCCCTGAAGATCCCGACACACAGAGCCCTGTTCCGGGGGTCCCGACCCCTGGAACAGGGCTTCTTGTTGACCTCCCGCGGTGCGTTCACCACTTATCCATTGCAACGCTCATTGCATTGAAATCTCGTCCATTGCAACAGTTTTACCCCTGCTACCTGCCTAGACACTGATTCGTCGCAACAAGCTAGTTGCCAAGACCTAGAAGGCAACGTAGCGTTTCCGATGTCAGAAACAAGAAGCGAGCACAGGAGAGCACGATGCAGACGTTCGAGACCACCGCCCCGATCACCGTCGTCCTGGCCATCCCCGCCGGGCGGGTCCAGCTCCTCGCCGCCGACCGCACCGACGCCACCGTCGAGGTGCGGCCGAGCAACCCCGGCAAGAACCGTGACGTGCAGGCAGCCGAGCGCATCACCGTCGGCTACGCCGACGGCCTGCTGCAGATCCGGACCCCCGAGCCCAAGCACCAGGTGCTCGGCCCCTCCGGTTCCGTGGACGTCACCGTCCAACTGCCCGCCGGGTCCCGCGTCGAGGCGAGCACCGGGGGCGCGGAGCTGCGCGGGGTCGGCCGCCTCGGGGACGTCACCTTCGAGGGTGCGTACCGCGAGATCAAGCTCGACGAGACCGCGAGCCTCCGCCTCACCGCGTTCGACGGCGACGTCGCGATCGGACGCCTGGGCGGCTCCGCGGAGATCAACACCGCACGCGGCGACATCCGGATCGACGAGGCGCTGCACGGCACTGTCGTTCTCACCACCCAGCTGGGCAACATCTCCGTGACGGCCGCCGCCGGCGTCTCGGCCACGCTCGACGCCGGCACCGCTCACGGGCGGGTCAGCAACGCCCTGAAGAACGACGGCACCCCCGTGCTCGACATCCGCGCCACGACCTCGCAGGGCGACATCACCGCCCGCAGCCTCTGAGCAGCGCAGCAGTAACGAGCAGCCAGCCACCGGAAGCACCGTCCGGACCGCCAACCCAGTAAGACCCAGGAGGAACAGATGAGCACGCACAGCACTTCCTCGACCCACGCGGCGTGGACCGGCATGCTGCCGGTCGACGACACCGCCCTGGCCGTCAGCGACACCGGCGGCACCGGCACCCCCGTGGTCTACCTCAACGGCCAGTTCGCCACCCAGGGTTACTGGCGACGGGTCATCGCCGAGCTCGGCACCGAGCAGTGGCGGCACATCACCTTCGACGAGCGGGCACGCGGCCGCAAGTCACAGCGCTCGAAGGACTACTCCTTCGAAGCCGCCGTGCGCGATGTCGACGCCGTCCTGGAAGCACGGGGCGTGGACCGGGCGCTGGTCGTCGGCTGGTCCTACGGCGCGTTCGTCGCCGCGCACTGGGCGAGCCGCAACCCCGAGCGCGCCATCGGCGCGGTCCTGGTCGACGGCGCATACCCCTACGACTGGCTCGACGACGCCATGGAGGAACGCATCCGCAAGCTGTTCCGGCGCATGGGCTGGTTCACCCCGCTGCTGCGCCCGACCGGCGTGACGCCGCGGATGACCGCCGCGGAGCAGGCGGAGAGCAACATCGAACTCGGAAAACTGTCCCGCGAGCGAGAGTTGGGCCCGGTCCTGGACGCCGTCACCGTTCCGACGCGCTTCGTGGTCGCCTCCGGCTCGTCCTTCGGGAGCAAGGGCGACGAGCAGGAGCAGATCCGCACCAGCCTCCAGGCGGTCACCGCCCGGAACCCCAACATCACCAGCACCAAGGTCGCCGCCAACCACGGCGCGATCCTCCGCAAGGAGTTCCCGACCATCGCCGCCACCGTCCGCGACATCGCAGCCCAGTCCCAGAACCAGGGCTGACACCGGCACCAGCGCCCGACCAACGGCGTCCGCTTCCTACCGGGACCGAAGTCCTCGGCAGGAAACGGACGCCGTTGCCCATGTCAGCACAGACAGCTCACGGTGTGCGCCGACAGCGCCCTGGGCGAGCCCGGGCGGTGGTCGGTGCCGTCAGGCTCTCTGACGGTATGCCGTCCATGAGCCGAGCTGATCACGCAGGTGCCGCGGCACGAGGAACTGCGGCCGGTTGAACGCCACGACCGAGAACGCCACCCAACCACTCGTCAACAGCCCCAGGATGGCCAGCCACAGAAGCAGGTTCGCCCACATCGGTCCCGGGGTGGGGGTACCGGCCCGGTCGCTGGTGATCACGATTCCAACGGCAAGAACCATGCTGCTGAGAAACCACTGGAAGGCACCCATCGGAACAAGAGCACGCCGCACGCCGTGCCACACGGGCTCGCTGAACACCGGGTTCGGCCGAGCCACCCATCCCGGTGGAGTCTGGTTCCGCCAGACCTGCAGGCCCGCGCGAACCGTCCCGGTACCCGTCACGGCCAGGAAGAGCGCGAACAGAGCATAGAAATAGATCACCAGAACCTCGCCAGTAATGTGGTCAGTCGCTGCCTTGATCGCGGAAGGCCGCTCCGCAGCCGACGTAGGCTAGCGCGGCAGGCCTGCGCTCCCTGACATGGCGTCGCGTCCAGCGCACGAGGAGCAGTTGAGATCGGGCCCCACCCGCTCGTGTGCAGGAGTACCGCCGAACGTCTGTAGCCAGGAACGCCGACGGGCCGGCTTGCACGATGTGCAGGCCGGCCCGTCGGCGTTGCCGATCAGTCGACGACCGGCAGGTACACCTTGTGGCCCGAGGCGGCGAACTCCTCGGACTTGGACTTCATCCCCGCCACGACCGTGGCGTCGTCGCCGTTCACACCGTCGGCGTCGGCGTAGAGGTCCATGACGGTTCGACTGATCTTCATCGAGCAGAACTTCGGTCCGCACATGGAGCAGAAGTGGGCCGTCTTGGCCGGGGCGGCCGGGAGGGTCTCGTCGTGGAAGTCGCGGGCGGTCTCCGGGTCGAGGGCCAGGTTGAACTGGTCCTCCCAGCGGAACTCGAAGCGCGCGTCGGAGAGGGCGTCGTCCCAGGCCTGGGCAGAGGGGTGGCCCTTGGCCACGTCCGCGGCGTGGGCGGCGATCTTGTAGGTGATCACGCCCGTCTTGACGTCGTCGCGGTTCGGCAGGCCGAGGTGCTCCTTGGGCGTGACGTAGCAGAGCATCGCCGTGCCCCACCAGGCGATCATCGCCGCGCCGATACCCGAGGTGATGTGGTCGTAGCCGGGCGCCACGTCCGTCGTCAGCGGGCCGAGGGTGTAGAACGGCGCCTCGTCGCAGATCTCCTTCTGGAGATCCATGTTCTCCTTGATCTTGTGCATCGGGACGTGGCCCGGGCCCTCGATCATCACCTGGACGTCGTGCGAACGCGCGATCCGGCCGAGCTCACCCAGCGTCTGCAGCTCCGCGAACTGGGCCTCGTCGTTGGCGTCCGCGATCGAGCCCGGGCGCAGGCCGTCGCCCAGCGAGTAGGTGACGTCGTAGGCGCGGAGGATCTCGCAGAGCTCGTCGAAGTGCGTGTAGAGGAAGTTCTCCTCGTGGTGCGCCAGACACCAGGCCGCCATGATCGAACCGCCGCGCGAGACGATGCCGGTCTTGCGGCGCGCCGTCAGCGGGACGTAGCGCAGCAGCACGCCGGCGTGGACCGTCATGTAGTCGACGCCCTGCTCGCACTGCTCGATCACGGTGTCCCGGTAGACGTCCCAACTGAGCTCCTCCGCCCGGCCGTCGACCTTCTCCAGCGCCTGGTACAGCGGCACCGTGCCGATCGGGACGGGGGAGTTGCGCAGGATCCACTCGCGGGTGGTGTGGATGTTGCGGCCGGTGGAGAGGTCCATGACGGTGTCCGCGCCCCAGCGCGTGGCCCAGGACATCTTCTCCACCTCCTCCTCGATCGAGGAGGTCACCGCGGAGTTGCCGATATTGGCGTTGATCTTCACCAGGAACTTCGAGCCGATGATCATCGGCTCCGACTCCGGGTGGTTCACGTTCGCCGGCAGCACCGCGCGGCCGGCCGCGATCTCCTCGCGGACGGTCTCGGCCGACATGCTCTCGCGCAGCGCCACGAACTCCATCTCGGGCGTGACGATCCCCCGCTTCGCGTACGCGAGTTGGGTGACCGCCGCGCCGTCGCGGCCGCGACGCGGGCGGCGCGGACGGCCGGGGAAGACCGCGTCGAGGTTGTCCAGCCCGGAGCCGAGGACCACGCCGCGCGGCGAGGTGTGCTTGAGGCCGTCGTCCTCCGGGCGCGGCTCGCGCCCGTGGTAGTCCTCGACGTCCCCGCGCTGGCTGATCCAGGCGTCGCGCAGCGGTGGCAGACCGCGGCGGACGTCCGGTTCGAAGGCGGGATCGGTGTACGGGCCGGAGGTGTCGTACAGCGGCACGGTGCCACCCGTGCTCAACAGCACCTCGCGGTACGGGACGCGCAGATCGGGCCGGGGGCCCTGGTGGTACGCCTTGCGCCAGGCCGGGGTCGGGTATCCGCCCTGGGTGCTGGAGGCCGTGCCGGCCTGCTCGGAGACGTCGGAGACAGACTTCTGCTGCGTGTTGTCGTGCGTGGTCATCAGACCCACTACTCCCTACGCCGGCATTACCCGGTCAGGTTCCTGCGGTCGGCGCAGCGATGTCAGCGCCCTCTCAGCCCGGTGCTCCGAGCTCCCGCGTCTACAGATGAGATGGTGAACACGGTAGCGAGGAGTGGCAGTCCTTGGCCAGGGCTGTGTTGCCCCGTGGACAGGGGGTACCGTTCGCGCGTGGCAGAGCACCACGTGGCGGAGCACTCGCCTCCGCATCAGCATCCGCACGAACACGGGCACGGACACGCGCACGACCACGGTCCGGCGAGCCCCGCGTCCGCGCGCCTGCGCGTGCTGCTGGCCGCGGTGCTCGTGCCGTTCGCACTCGCGGTGCTGTCGGGACTGTGGCTGCTCTGGCCCGCGCCGCTGCCCGCGCACGCCCCGACCGGGACCGGCTTCGACCAGATCACCGTCAACGGCACCGTGACGGCCACCCGCTCCGTCTCCTGCGGACAATCCACCGCGAACAGTGCGAACTCCGGCAGCTGCACCGCCATCACCTTCCAGCTGACCAGCGGCAAGGACGTAGGCCGCAGCGTCACCCAGACGCTGACCCCGGACCAGACGGCGGTGTACTCCGCGGGCGAGAAGATCGTCGTGGACTACTCGCCCAGCGCGCCCGCGGCCCTCCAGTACACCGTCGAGGACGCCGACCGCAGCTTCCCCGTCGCGCTGCTCGCGGGGGTGTTCGCGGTCGCGGTCGTCCTGGTCGGCCGGCTGCGCGGGCTGGCTGCGCTGGTCGCGCTGGCGATCAGCTTCCTGGTGCTGTCCTTCTTCGTGCTCCCGGCGATCCTCGGCGGCGAACCGCCGCTCGCCGTCGCCGTCGTGGGCGGCAGCCTGATCATGCTGCTCGCGCTCTACCTCTGCCACGGCTTCTCGGCCCGCACCTCCGTCGCGGTGCTCGGCACGATGGCCTCACTGGCGCTGATCGGCGCGCTCGGGCAGACCTTCATCGGGCTGACCCGGCTCACCGGCAACACCTCCGACGAGACGGCCTTCGTCCACTCGCTCTTCCCCGGCATCCAACTGCCCGGCCTGCTGCTCGCCGGGGTCATCATCGGCTCGCTCGGTGTCCTCAACGACGTGACGGTCACCCAGTCGAGCAGCGTCTGGGAGCTCCACGCCGCCAACCCCGACCTGAACGCCCGCGCCCTGTACCGCGCGGCGATCCGGATCGGGCGGGACCACATCGCCTCGACGGTCAACACCCTGGTCATGGCCTACGCGGGCGCGGCCCTGCCGCTGATGCTGCTCTTCTCGCTCTCCCACCGCGGCGTCTGGCAGGTGGCGACCAGCGAGATCGTCGCCGAGGAGGTCGTGCGCACCCTCGTCGGCAGCATCGGCCTGATCGCGTCGGTCCCGCTGACGACGGCGCTGGCGGCGTTCGTGGCCTCGCGGGATGTTCCCGACGTGACCGAACCACCGCCTGTTCCGGCCCAAGGCCGGGCATCCCACCGCCGACGCCGGTAACTGATCCACCGAATCAGCTGAGGGCCGGCCGCTCTGCTCCGCGGCCGGCCCTCACTGCTTGAGCTCACGTCAGCTCTTGGATGCCTTCTTCACCAGGATCACGACCACCGCGCCCAGCGCGACCACCAGCAGTGCCTTGATCACGAAGGTCATCAGCCCGAAGACGATGCCGACGATCGCCGACAGCACCCACCACGCGATGACGATCGCCACGATCGGGACCACGATGTTCCGCACCCATCCGGGGAGCGCCTTCCACAGTTCAGTCATGATGTCCGTCCTCCCCCTCGGGTGTCCTGATTACGTCTTCGATCGTACGGGCGCGGCAGGCCGCAACGAAGAGTTCCTGCCCCTGAGAAGACCCGGATAAGACCCTGATCAGGCCAGTCAGGGAGCACCCTCAGATCAGCCCCCGGATCAACCCTCAGGAGGAGAGAAGACCACGAGAACCCGCAGGTCCTCGCTGATGTGGTGGAAGTGGTGCGGGACCCCGGCCGGGACGAAGACGACGGTGCCGCGGGCGACCATCGAGGACTCCTCGCCCACCGTGATCGCCCCACGGCCGGTGACGACCACGTAGAGCTCGTCCTGCGGGTGTGCGTTCTGGGTGTCCAGCTCGCCCGCGTTCAGCGCGTACAGGCCCGCGGACATCGTGTGTTCACGGAGAAAGCGCAGGTACGCGCCCTCGTTGGCGGACCGCTCGGCATCGAGGTCGTCCATCCGGAAGAGCTTCATGCGCGCCATTCAACCAGCCTTCGGGACTACCGCTGACGGTCACCGGCTGCAACGATCACGACATGATGAAGTTCGTACTCAAGACCCTGATCAACGCCGCCGCCATCGGCGTGGCGGCCTGGCTCGTCAAAGGCATCGACCTGACCGCGTCCGACTGGCAGCACAAGGCGCTGACCCTGGTGCTCGTCGCCCTGGTCTTCGGCGTGGTGAACTTCTTCGTCAAGCCGCTGGTCAAGCTGTTCTCGCTGCCGCTGTTCATTCTCACCCTGGGCCTGATCACCTTCGTGATCAACGCGCTGATGCTGTGGCTGACCTCCTGGGCCTCGGGCAAGCTCAGCCTGGACTTCACCGTGACCGGTTTCGTGCCGGCGCTGCTCGGCTCGCTGATCATCAGCCTCGTGGCCTGGGGCCTGCACCTGGTGATCCGCGACGAGGACTGAACCCCTGAGCTCCTGGGGCGACCGGGCTACTGGCCCAGGATGGCTTCCAGCTCCCGATCGAGGTCGGCGATCGTGTGCTCCTGTCCCATCGGGAGCACACGATCGGTCCGGCCGAGGAACGAGATCAGCGGCACCGCGGGGGAGCGCAGCACCGCCGCACCCTCGGTCGAGCGCAGCTCGACGCAGACGTCCATGAAGTCCTCGTCCGGGCCCGGTACGGGCCAGACCCGCACGTCACCCTCCCCGCTGGGACGGGTGATCCCGTCCAGCAGCAGCTCCCGGCCGAAGATCCAGCTGACCGGCGGATCACCGGGCAGGTGGAAGGTGAGGCGGATCGCCAACGGGTCGCCCGGGTCGTAGGCGAGCTCCACGCCGGTGTCGAACGCCAGTTCCGCGGAGACGAGCAGGCTCATCACCAGGTGGCCTTTGACCAGGCTCTGCATCTTCATTGCGGTACCTCTCGATCCCCGTCGTCAGTTCGGTACTGCGTGTCGCCACTGCGTGTCTTTCGCTACCGCGTGCGCGACCATCGTCGCTTTTGTCCGCACTCGGCCCCAAGAGCGAGGTTTTCAAATGCTGAACGAGAGCCGGTCCATCACCGAGCCGACCCGGGCGGCCAGCCGGTCCGCGGCCGCGGGGAGTCGATGGGACTGGGCGACGGGCAGGGAGAGGGCGATCGTGCAGACGGCCGCGCCCACCATGATCGGGACAGCCGCACAGACGACGCCGGGCATGTACTCCTGCTGCTCCAGCACCGGCCGGCCGTGCGGACGGCCCTCCAGACGGCGCATCAGCACACTCGTCTCGGTCACCGTCCGCCGCGTCAGCGACTGCGGACGGTGACGCGAGAAGTAGTCAAGGCGGCCTTCCCGGTCGAGTTGGCCGAGCAGGCACTGTCCGATGGCGTGCGCGTTGCCGGTGATCCGGAAGTCGGCCCACTCCTCCACCGCCTCCAGGCCGGGCCCGTCGCTGACGTCGACCACGTCGAGTTCGCCGTCACGGTAGGTGGCGAAGTAGGTCGCGGCGCCCAGCTCGTCCCGCAGCCGCGTCAGCGCGGTGCCGATCGCCGCACGCCCCTCGCGCAGTTCGCGGTGGCGGCCGAGCTCGCCGACGGCGTGGCCGTAGACGTAGGCGCCGTCGACGCGCTGCAGGTAGCCCTCGTGGGCGAGGGTGCGCAGCAGGTGGTACGTGGTGCCCAGCGGCAGTCCGGCCTTGCGGGCGAGTTGCTTGGCGGTCGCGCCCGAGCGGTGCTCGCCGACGGCCTCGAGCAGCCGCAGAGCGCGTTGGACCGACCCGATCAGCGTCGGCGCAGCCTTGTCCGCGGCCTTCTCCCTGGCCATCTCAACTCCCTGGGCATATGCCATATGGACGCAACTCCTCCACATCATGCCCACTGAAAGGGGGAAATGTCTGCTCCTCCGGTGTACTCCTCACCCCGCCGTTCGGCGGGGCTACGCCACGGCGTGTTGGCGCATCGGGTTTCACCTCACGCCCCCCGCGGCACACTCCCAACGTGGTGGCACAACCCGCGACACACGCAGCACGACACGCCCCGCGTCCGGTGGTGAAGCGCACGGCGCGCGCGATCCTGCTGGACGACGGCCCCGACGGCCCCGAGCTCGTCATGATCAAGCGGACCAAACCCGGACGCCCCCCGTACTGGATCACCCCCGGCGGCGGAATGGAGCCGAGCGACGCCACCGTCGTCGACGCCCTCCACCGCGAGCTGTCGGAGGAGCTGGGCGGCAAGGCGACGGACATCGTTCCGGCATTCGTCGACACGGTCTCCCACACGCATCACGAGGACGGCACCGAGCTGCACCCTCACGGTGTGAAGGTGCAGCACTTCTTCGTCTGCCGGCTCAGCTCGATGGACCTCTCCCGTCGGCACGGCCCCGAGGTGGACGCGCCGGTCGGCGAGTACGAGGTGGTCCGACTCCCCTTCACCCGGGAGGGCGTGACGGCGGTCAACGTCGTCCCGCCCTCGCTGCGGGCCTATCTCGCGGCGAACATCGAGGGCGTCCGGTC
Organism: Streptacidiphilus pinicola; assembly: GCF_003258295.1. Taxonomy (GTDB): domain Bacteria; phylum Actinomycetota; class Actinomycetes; order Streptomycetales; family Streptomycetaceae; genus Streptacidiphilus; species Streptacidiphilus pinicola. The sequence continues at coordinate 18,923 of NZ_QKYN01000186.1, forward strand.
ACTGCTCGCCGACGACCTCGGCTCGGGATAGCGAGGCAGGCGGTCCCCGTGGTCCAGGCGGTCCCGGCGGCCCTGCCGGCCGAGTCTCACGGCTGCCCGTCCTCCTCGAGGTCGTACAGCATGTGCTCCGCCGGCACCCCCGCGTCCGCCAGCACGGCGCGGGTGCGCCGGATCATCGCCGACGGGCCGCTGAGGCACGCGCGGTAGCCCTCCCACGGGCCGCTGCGCGCGATCACCTCGGAGAGCAGGCCGCGTTCCGTACCCGGTGCCGTGGCGGTGCCCGGCGCGGGCTCCGCCACGGCCGGACGCACCGAGAGCCACGGCAGTCGCCGGTCCAGCTCCTGCAGCGCCGTCAGCGCGTACAACTCCTCGGCGCGCCGTGCGCCGTAGTGGAGCTCCACCGTGCGGCGCGCGCCCGCCAGGGCCAGCTCCTCGACGATCGCCAGCAGCGGTGCGACGCCCGTGCCGCCGCCGACCAGCAGCAACGGGTCCTGTTGCTGGGGATCCACCACCATCCGTCCCTGCGCCGGACCGAGCCGCACCACGTCGCCCGGCTGCGCCCGGTGCACCAGCGCGTTGCTGACCCAGCCCGCCGGCACCGCCTTGACGTGCAGCCGCAGCAGCCCGTCCGCCGCGGCGCCCGCCGACGCGGGGGAGGCGGCGGAGGGCGAGGCGAGTGAGTAGTTGCGCCACACCCGCGGCCACCACGGCACCTCGACGCTGGCGTACTGGCCGGACCGGTAGGGGTAGGGGTGGTCGGTCCGCAGCGTCACCACGGCGATGTCGCGGGTGACCGCCTCGACCGACTGCACCTCGCCCTGCCACCAGGCCGGCGAGATCTGCGCGTCATGCGCCGCCGCGGCCATCATGACCTGCGAGACCCCGGCGTAGACCCGGTCCCAGGCCTGCGCGGTGTCCGCGTTCCACTCCCGCCCGCAGTAACGTTCCAGCGCCGCCCGCAGAGCCGCTCCGACCGGTGCGTAGTGCTCGTCCCGTACGCCGTAACGACGGTGACCGCGCGCCAGCTTCTCCAGGTACGCGGCCAGCTCCGGCGGGTTGTCCGCCGCCCGCCCCGCGGCCAGCAGGGCGCGGAACAGCCGGTCGCGCTGGACGTCCATCGCGGCGGGGAACAGCGCCCGCAGCTCGGGCCGGGCGAGGAAGAGCACGGCGTAGAAGTGCGCCGTCGCCCGGTCCGCGATCGGCTCGATCACGGCGAGGCTGCGCCGGATCAGCACGATGTCCTGCGGCGTCGGCCCGATCGGGCCGACGCCGCCGGCCGCGCCCGGCACCCCCGGGGCGGCCGTCGGATGCGGCGGCCGGTGCGGTGCGGTCGGCTGGTGCGCGGACGTCGGCTGCCCGGCGGTCGCCCGCTGAGCGGCCTTCTGGGCGGAGGCGGCCCGCTGACGGGAGGACAGCGGCACGACCGCCACGACCGAGCCGGGCAGCGGCATGGGCGGGGGTGGCAGCGGCGCGGCCGGAATGCCCTGGGGTGTCGGCGCCGGTGCGGGCGCGATCGGCAGCGGCGCCGGCGGCCCGACCGACGCCGCCGGCGCCGCCCAGGCGCGGGTCCACTCGTCGTCCGGGCCCACCCAGTTGAGCGCCGGCGCGTTGGCGATCATCGGCGTGAAGCCACCCGGCCGCAGCTCGAGCTCCTGCCCCGGCGCCGCGGCCGTCTCCCCTGCTGCCGCGGGGCCCGCGACCGGACCCGCGGACCCGGGAGCCGCCGGTTCGAGTGGCTGCCCGGGTTCCGGCGGCTCCTCCGGAACCGTCAACAGCGAGGCCTCGGGAGCCTTCGGTACCTCGGCCGCCTGAGCCGGCCCGGCGGGCGGGGCGGCTTTTCCGTTCCGTCGGTCCGCTCCGCGCGTGCGGGAGCGGCTGTTTCGATTGAGAGCGCTTCCGATCGACACCTTGGAGCTTCATCTCCCGTCGGGTCCGTACCTGCCTCGGAGACTGGCACGGGGTGACGAGAGGCCCGCCCAATAGCGTGAAGAACGGCGCGCACGGACCGACGACGCGCTACGCTGGCGCGCCCCCACCCGAAACGGGCGAAACGGCACTGCGCTCCAACGCCTCGGACAGCTCCTGCCCCAGCCGTCGCTTGGCCCGCGCGCCGACCGCCGTCCACACCGGCTCGCCGCCGCGGAAGAGCATCAGCGTCGGCATGGACAGCACCCCATAGCGGCTCTGCGTGCGCGGATTGGTGTCCACGTCGAGCGCCACGACGTGCAGCTCGTCCGCACGCTCCGCGGCCAGCTCGGCCAGCACCGGTGCCATCATCCGGCACGGCGGGCACCAGTCCGCGGTGAACTCCACCAGCACCGGCAGCTCGCTCGCCAGCACCCGGCTCTCGAACTCGGCGTCGGTCACCGCCGCGACGTGCTCAGTCGTCCCCGCCATCGCCCTCTCCCCTTTCGGAAGCATCGACCTGAACCTCGGTCAGCTCGCAGCGCGGCACGGGCGGTGTCTCCGCCGAGACCTCCACCTCCGCGCGCGCCAGCTGTGAACCGACCTGCTCGCGCACCTGCTGCAGCCGCTCGATCACCGCGTCCAGTTCGGCGAGCTTGCGCCGGTAGACCTCCAGGGAGGCCGGACAGGAGTCGCCACTGGGATGCCCCGCCCGCAGACAGTCGACGAACGGGCGGGTCTCCTCCAGCTCGAAGCCGAAGTCCTGCAGCAACCGGATCTGGTGCAGCAGCCGCAGATCCTCCTCGTCGTAACGGCGATAGCCGTTCTCACCGCGACGGGCGGGCAGCAGCCCGCGGGCCTCGTAGTAGCGGAGGGTCCGCGTCGTCGTGCCCGCCTTCCGGGCCAGCTCACCGATGCGCATGACTCGACCGTAGACCTTGCCGCCGACGTCAACGCCAGCCCGGACGACGCGCGGGTTCGACCGACGGCCTCAGCGCGAGGTGTTGGCCTGCACCCCGAAGCGCAGCATGACGGGGAGCGTCAACTCGCCGTAGGTCTCGTTGACGGCGGCGGCCAGCGCCTCCGGGTCGTGCGGGTGCTCGGTCAGATGCGCGTCGAACTCACGCAGGTAGTCACCGGTGAAGGCGATGACGCGCGCCGCGTCGTCGTCCTGACCCGGTGCCCGGTGGCCCGCAACGACGCGGTCCGGTTCCAGCCCGCGCACCGTCTCCAGGCTGGCCAGCCAGTCCGCGCGCTGCTCGGGCGTGGTGTCGGCGGTCCACAGGTGGGTGCCGTTGAAGACCACGTCCCCGCCGATCACCGTGCGCGCGGACGGCACGTGCACGACCGTGGAGGCCGCGCAGTCGCCCTGCCCGATCGCCAGCATGTGCACGGGCGAGCCGTCGATCAGCATCGTGTCGGTCGGCATCGGCCCGGGGACGATCGGCCCGGAGGTCACGTCGTCGCCGTAGACCTGCTGCCACTGCTCGACCTTGGCCAGGCCGGTACGGGTGATCTCCTCGATCACCGACGCGTCGGCGTAGACGGGAGTGCCCGGGAAGAGCCGGAGCACCTCCTCCGTGCCGAAGTAGTGGTCCGGGTGCGGGTGCGTGATCACGATCGCGGCGAGGGTGCGGGCCTTGCCGGCCACCCACTCCGCGAGCTCCCGCCCGGCGCTGCGGGTCAGCTGGGTGTCGACCAGCAGCGCGTGCCGCGGACCGAGGACCAGCGAGGAGGTGGCGAAGAAGGCGGACTCGGGCCCGGTGAACACGTCCACCTCGAGCGGGACGCGCTCCGGCGCCGGGGGCTCCGGCACCGGGGCCTCCCACTCCGGGACGTCCGTGATCTGCTCGACCGGTGTCGTCGGCTGCTCGGGCTGTTCCGGAGTGCCGGAGGCCCGACCGCGCTTCCTCGCCATCGCTCGCCTCTCCCGTCTCCCGCCTCGCAGCAGCCGCTGTCCTGTCGGTGTGACCTGTTCGGGGTCCGCCTCGGCGCGGCCCGTTCTATCCGAATGATGGCAAATGACAGCCCTTCGCCAGGGATGTCACCACTTCTCGGCGCGCCAGCCCGCCGGGTCGACCCCGTCCGGGACCGGGCCGTCCGCCGGGTAGGGCTCCCGGGTGAACACGAAGGTGGCCAGGTCCAGATGGGTGATCCCGCCCTCGGCGTCGCGCACCACGCGCATCGGCTCGCCGTGCCAGTAGCCGCCCTCGGCGACCCAGCCCTCGCCGTCCTCCGCGCGGTGCAGCCGCGTCGCGCGGCCGCCCGGGCCGGTGAGCGGCGTCAGCTCCAGCTCGTCGCCCTCGCCGACCAGACGCAGCGCGAAGCCCGCCGGGCCCCAGTACCAGGGGCCGGTCAGCGCCAGCACCTCCGGATCGTACGAGGTCAGCGGCCGCCACGGCTCCGGGATCCGCGGTTCGCGCTCGGCGACGATCCGCAGCAGGTCGGAAGCGAGCTCGCGGAAGGCCGGGCCGGCACTGGTGGTGGCGTTCGTCAGCGCCACGACGCCGAGACCCGTCCCGGGCACGATCCACACGTCCGCCAGGAAGCCGGGCATCGAGCCTGCGTGCCCGACCATCGGGAGGTCACCCGCCTGACGCAGCAGCAGACCGAGCCCGTACTGCTCGTCGCCGTTCGCCTGGCTCTCGCGCATCTCGAGCACCGTCTCCACCGCGAGGACGCGCTCGTCCCCCTCGGCCAGGAACGCCGCCCAGCGGACGAGGTCGTCGACCGTGGACCAGAGCTGCCCCGCCGGCGCCATCCGCCCGGTCTGCTGCAGCGGCTCGGAGAGGATCACCTCCGCCCACGGGTGCACCGCCCAGCCGCCCGCGTGCGGCATGTCGGGCACAGCCGTGGTCCGGCGCATCCCCAGCGGGCGCAGCACCTCGCGGTGCAGCACGGTGTACCAGTCGTCCCCGCGCAGCTGCTCGACCAGCGCGCCCAGCAGCCCGTAGCCGACGTTGGAGTAGTGGAAGACCCGGCCCGGCTCGTGCCGCAGCGGCGGGTGCATCAGCAGGTCCGCGAGCTCAGGGCGCAGCGCGCCGTCGGTCCGCTCCCACCACGGGCCGGGCGGCTCGTTGCTCAGCCCCGAGGTGTGCGCCAGCAGCTGGCGGATCGTCACCTCACCGACCGCCGGACCGACGGCGGGCAGGTACCGGCCGATCGGATCCGACAGCTCCAGCTGTCCCTCGTCCCGCAGCCGCATCACCAGCACGGCGACGAAGGTCTTGGTGATCGACCCGATCCGGAACTGGGTGTCCGGGTCCGGCGCGTGCCCCTCCACCATGCTGCGCGAGCCCCACCACCGCCGCTCCCCGTCCCGCACCACCGCCGCCACGACCCCGGGCAACCGCCCGTCCCGCTGCGCGACAGCCAGCCGGTGCGCGAGGGCACGCCGCGTCTCGGGCAGCAGCTCGGTGAAGTCGTCGTCGCCCACGGCGCTGCGACCGGACGCGGAAGTCTGAGGGTTCGCCATGTCCCGAACGCTAACCGTCCGGCCGGGACGCGGCGAGGCGATTTCCCCCGGCGCGGGGGTCCGCCGACACGCGGCCGGCGGGTCACACCGTCGCGCCCGCGTTCGCGCTGGTGATGGTGATCGTGACCGCCGTGGCTCCGATGGGGAGGGTGTGCGTGATCTCCCCGGCCGGACCGGTCGCGGTGAGCGCGGCCTCCGGCTCGGGCCGCGCGCCCGTGGGCGCGCTGAGCGCCGTTGCGCCGCCGGTCGCGACGAGCTTCGGGGAGCGCTTCGGGGCGCGGTGGCCCGCCAGGGCGACGAGGCCGAGGCCGAAGACGGCCCAGGCGCCCAGCACGGTCAGCGGGAAGCCGAGCGCGTGCCCGCCGAAGTACGCGCTGTCGCGCAGCGCCGTCGCCCCGGCCCCGGCGGGGAGCAGTCGGCCGACCCAGTAGGCCGCGCCCGGCAGCAGCTCGGGCGCGGACGCCGCGCCGGACCAGGCGTTGCCGAGCAGCATCAGCACCAGCGAGCCGATCCCGATCCCCTTGTGGCCGAGCAGCACCGCGAACCCGCAGACCGCCGAGGAGACGGCGAGCACCGTCAGCGAGACCACCCCGACGTTGGCGACCGCCCTACCGGTCAGCACCCCGAGCCAGCCCTGGGACACCGCCACCGCGGCCCCGCCGATCGCGGCGGAGGAGAGGAGCAGGAGCAGCAGCCGCTGGCCGCGCCCGCGGCCGAGCAGGAACGTCAGCGCGCCCGCCCCCAGCCCGGCGATCACCGTCGGCAGCACGCCCGCGACGAACGCGCTCCCGTGCGGGTCCCCGGCGGGCAGCGGAACCACGTCCGTGACCGTCGTCCCCAGTGTCCCCGCAGCCAGCTGCGTCAGCATCGTCGCGACCACCGGCGAGGCGGCGGACGCCGTGAGCAGCTCCGGACCCGCGGGCGGCAGCACCAGCGCGCCGTAGACGTCGCGGTGCTCGATCGCCGTCCGCGCGGCGTCGGCGTCGGTGTAGCGGTGGATCGCGAAACCGTCGGGGCCGGCGTGCGCGGCGAGCTGCTGCTCGACGCGGACGACCGCTGGGTCCGACCCGACCACCCCGAGCGGCAGGGAGCGCGGCGCGATCCGCGCCGCCGGCCAGGCGAACGCCCACAGCAGGAAGGCGGCGACCAGCGGCAGGACGACGACCAGCAGGTAGGGGCGGAGGCGCGCGTTCATGGGCGAGGCTCCCGTCATAGTCATTTTCATAGAGAATGAACATTCGTTTTAAGACGCCCACCAGCCTGCTCCCTCTGTGCTGACGTTGTCAAGAATGAACGTTCGCTTTACGTTGGATCCATGCCACGCGTATCCCTGGAGCACAGCGAAGCCCGCCGTCGGCAGATCCTGGCGGGCGCCCGGCGCTGCTTCTCCGCCAACGGCTTCCACGCGACGTCCATGCAGGACCTGCTGAACGAGATCGGCCTCTCCGCAGGCGCGTTCTACCGCTACTTCTCCGGCAAGGAGGAGCTGATCCGCACGATCGCGACGGAGACCCTCGCCGACGTCACGGACAGCCTGGCCGCACACCTGCAGCAGCACGACGCCCCCCTGCCGGAGCTGCTGGCCTCACTGCCCACGGCCCACATCAAGACCCTGCACGACGACGACCAGGCCCGCCTGATCGTCCAGATCTGGACCGAGGCGATGCGCGACGACGCGCTCTCCGACGTGGTCCGAGCCGGACTGGGACGCATCAACGCGTTGCTGGAGGCGGAGCTGAGCGAGCGCCGGCGCGCGGGCGAGCTCCCCGCCGACGCGGACCCGGCCGCGGTCGCCCGCGTGATCATGGCCGCGCTCCAGGGGTTCATCGTGCAGCGGGCGGCGTTCAAAGTGGACGAGCCGGAGCTCTTCGCCTCGGGGCTCAGCATGTTGTTCCGCGGCTAGGGCCTGCCCGTTCGACGCCGGGCGCCTCAGACGAACGCGGCCAGGACCTCGATCTCGGCGCGAAGCCGCTCGACCCGCTCCGGGCGGCCGGCGCGGCCGTACGTCTCGGCGGCCTGCTCGCGCTCCGCGACCTCGGCGCGGACGATCGCGCGGACGTCGTCCTCGGTCAGCTCACGTCGGGCGACCTCCGCCGCGCCGACGCCGACGGGCGTCGCCTCGATGGCGAGGGAACCCGTCCCGCCGGCGGACGCGGTGTCCGCGGGGACGGCCTCGGCGTTCTCGATCGCACCGAGGGTGGCGCGCAGCACGGAGGTGGAAACGCGGTCGCGGCCCTTGATCGCGACGCCGAGCGCGTCGCGGAGGCGGTGGCGCAGCGGCAGGGAGTCGGTGGTCATGCGAGGACGATAGGCACCGGGCGCCGTTGGGTTCGACCCGTTTTCTCCCGGAGCGCGACGGCGATTCGGTCCCCCCGAGGGTGAGAACGCGCCGTGACAGTTGCCCGGACGCGTCCACGTCGTTGGTCCTGGCATGACGGCAGACTCGTTGAACCCCTCTCCACCAACGGAAGAAACGTTTCCGCAGTCCTCTCGGCAGCAGACTCCGGCGCAGACGCCCACGCGGCAGAGCCTCCGGCAGCAGCCGGAGGAGCCCATCTACGCGCACCTGGTCAAGGCCTGGCACCTGGAGGGCCGCACCGTGCCCGGTGAGCCGGATCTCGAATGGCGCCGCCTGACCAAGGGCCTGCAGGCCACCCCTCTCCCCTCGCCGCGCGCCGGCGGCGTCCTGGCCGGCAAACACCGCAGAGACCCCGAAGGGCAGCAGAAGTGACGTCTCCCCAGGCCTCCGCGCCCCAGCCCGCCGACCGGGTCGCCCGGGCCACGCCCCCGGCCCTGCCCGAGCCGCCCACCCTCACCGGGCCGGACCCGGCCCTCGACGCCGACTCCGCCCCGGACTTCGCCCCGGGCGCCTGCTCCGCGCGGGCCGGGCGAGCCGTCCGCGTCGCCTGCGGCGCCGAGATCGCGCTCCGCCTCATCACCGGACCGGGCGACGAGATTCCCTTCCCCGCCCGGCTCACCTACACCCAGGCCGACCCCTACGCCGTGCGACTGCACTGCCAGACCGGCCCGGCAACCTCCGTCACCTGGGTGCTCTCGCGCGACACCCTGCGCCAAGGCCTCGACCGCCCGAGCGGCCTCGGCGACGTCCACATCCGCCCGGCCCCTGGGCCGGCCGCCGACGGACAGGGATCGGTGCTGATCACCCTCGGCAGCGGCCGGGACGCGGCCCTGCTGCGCGGCGACACCGCCGAGCTCCAGCGCTTCCTGCAGCTCTCCGCAGCGGTGGTGGCACCCGGCACCGAACACCGCCACCTCGACCTCGACAACCTCATCTCCCGCCTGCGACGGGCACCTTGAACGATTCCCCGACACCACGTCCGTCCTCCTGGCACCCTGTCCACCGTGATCGAACAAGTTGCGGCACCAGTCCCCTCACCCGCACCCGACGCGGCAGACACGGTCGGCGCACCCGATGCGTCCGCTGCGCCCGCCACGGCAGACGCGCTGGACGCGGTCACTGAGCACCGACGGCTGCTCTTCGGCACGGCCTACCGGTTGCTCGGCAGCGTCGCCGACGCCGAGGACGTGCTGCAGGACGCCTGGCTCAAGTGGTCGCAGACCGACCGCACCGCGGTCGCCAACCCGCGCGCGTACCTGGTCCGCACCGTCACCAACCTCTCCCTGAACCGGCTCACCTCGGCGCGGGCCACCCGCGAGTCCTACGTGGGCCCGTGGCTGCCCGAGCCGC
>NZ_QKYN01000186.1:28076-28208 GCF_003258295.1 Streptacidiphilus pinicola
CGACAGCGACGCCGAGCGGCGGCACGAGCTCACCCGGCGCTTTCTCGACGCCTGCACCGGCGGCGACCTGAACACCGTCATGGAGCTGCTGGCCCCGGACGTGACCGCGTGGTCCGACGGCGGCGGCAAGGT
>NZ_QKYN01000186.1:28309-28818 GCF_003258295.1 Streptacidiphilus pinicola
CGGCAAGGTCACCGCGGCCCGACGCCCGCTGCACGGCACCGACCACGTGGCCCGCTGGATGCTCGGCGTCCTCGCCAAGCCCGAACTGCAGGGCATGGCCTGGGAGTCGGCGAGCATCAACGGCGAGGAGGGAGTGCTGTTCACCCTCGGCGGCCAACCGGTCGGCGCGCTCAGCTACGACATCGCCGACGGGTGCCTGCAGAACCTGCGCTTCCAGGTGAACCCGGACAAGCTCGGCGGCCTCCAGCCGCGCTGAGCCTCACCCCTCGGCGACCCCGCCCTCGTCCCCGCCCCCCCCCACCCCCCCGCCCGCCCGCCGCCAGGCGGGCGAGCGCGGCGGGGGGCGGGGGCGGGGGCGCGGGCGGGGGCGCCGGGGGGGGGTGCGCAGCGGGGCCGGGGGCCGGCGGGGGTGTCCGGGGTGAGCAGGGGGCGCAGGGGCGGGGGGGACCCGGCGGGCGGGCGGGGGCGGGCGGCGCCGACCGGGTGGGCGGCGGGGGGGGACAGCACGG
>NZ_QKYN01000187.1 GCF_003258295.1 Streptacidiphilus pinicola
GGGGCATTGGTGCGGGTCGGGGGCGTCAAGTCGGCGACAACTGGGGGGAAGGCTCCGGCCAAGGTGTGTGGGCGATGCTGGGGGTCAGGCAGCGACCAGGGGTCGGCTTTCTTGTGCGACTGGGAGGGAGTGTTCCGTGACTGCACACGCCACGCTCGCCCGGTTGCGTGCGTGCGTGGCGGGACTGGCACGGTTCGTGGGCCTGCTGTCGTGTTGGGGTTTCGCGCTGGTGTCGGCGGGCCGGGTGTACCTGTTCGTGGTCCAGCGCACGGTGCGTGGGTTCCGGGAGCCGCGCGGGCTGCCGGGTGCCGGGGCGGGGCTGCTCGCCCCCTTCGGCGGGCCCGCGGCGCCGTTTGAAGGGTCTTCGGGCGCGGGCAGTGGGACCGGCTGCCGTCCGCTTCGGTCGTTCGGCCTGCCGGGCCGGTGGTGGTGGCGGCGGGTGCTGCCGGCCGGGGGTTCGGCCGCGGCGCGTCGCGGGACGCCGGGGTTGGTGTCGGAGGCGGGCATCGCGGTCAGGGGCGCGCTGGTGCCGGCCTGTCACCGCGAGGTGCCGGCCGCGCCGGTGGCGTTGTGGGTGCGGCATCAGGCGCGGTGCTGGTTGGTGGTGGACGGTGTTGTCGAGATCGGCCGGCCGCAGCTGGAGCAGGTGCCGCCGCGGGCGCGGACGGTGGTGGCGGGGCGGGCGCGGGCGCGGTGGGTGGGGCCGGTCTGAGACAGATGCGCCCGGGTCCGGCCGGATCCCGGGCGGGGAGTGTGGTCCGGCCGGACCCGGGCGCGACAGCGCGAGAGCACGGAGACAGGAAACGGGGAGCGGAAAAGGAAAGAGCGGAAAAAGGAGGGGCGAGGGGGTTATCTGGACAGGGCGAGGCGGCCCAGGTCGGCGCGGGGGTAGCTGCCGAGCAGGTAGGCGGAGTGGTGGCGGGTGAGGGAGGCGACGACGACGCCGACGCCGGGGTCGTCGATGTGTCCTTCGCATTCGAGCAGGAAGGAGTAGGTGCCAAGTCCGCAGCCGCCGGGGCGGGACAGGACGGCGGTCAGGGGCACCTGGGAGCGGGCGAACTCCTGCAGGACGGTGTGCAGGTGCTGCATCTTGTCGGCCAGCGGCACGACCAGGCTGGTGCGGTCCACGCCGGTGGGCGGTGCGTCGGTGGCGGCGGCGGGCCGGGTGACCTTCACGAAGCGGGTGACCGCGTCGTGTCGGTCGCCGATGTCGTCGGCGACGATGCGCAGTCCGTAGCGGCGCAGGGTGTTGGGTGAGGCGATCGCGGCCGCGCCGGGTGTGGCGGCGGTGCCGACCTCTTTGGCGGCCTGGGCGGTGGAGGCGGTGGTGACCACGTCGGCGCGCGGCAGGTTCGCGCCGAGCCAGGTGCGGCACTGGGCGTGCGCGATCGGGTGCGTGAGGACCTGCCGCACCGACCCCAGCCAAGCCGGCGCCCCGTCCGGCGCCCCGTCGGGGGTGCTACCGGGGGTGTCGGGTGTGCCGGTTGGGATGCCGAGGGCGAACTGGACGCGGAGCAGGGTTTCGCCGACGATGCGCAGGTCGCGTCCGGAGGTGAGGGCGTCGACGGATTCGGTGACCGATCCCTCCACGGAGTTCTCCCAGGGGACGACGGCGGCGCTGGCGTCGCCGGCGCGGACGGCGTCGAGGGCCTGGCGGACCGTGGGGTAGGGCACCGCCTGGTCGGGCGGTACGCCCAGCCCGGACAGAGCGGCTTGGGTGAACGAGCCGGGCGGGCCCAGATAGGCGATGGACATCAGCGGACACCTTCAAGGGTCGGGTCTGGTAGGGGTGCTCTTGCGTGGCTCTTCTCGTGGCGCTCAAGGCGTGCTCGGTGCTCGGTGCTCAAGGCCCGGTGCTCAAGGCCCGGTGGTCGGTGGTCGGTGGGTGGTGCCTGGTGGTCGGGCGGTGGCGGCCGCCGGTCCGGGCGGGCGCCGGTCCGGTCCGGGCGGTGGGCGGGCGCCGGTCCGGGCGGTGG
>NZ_QKYN01000026.1 GCF_003258295.1 Streptacidiphilus pinicola
CCCCGGGTACGCACGGTCGGCGGAGTCGCCGACCGTGCGTACCCGGGGGCCAAGGGGTGGGTGCCGCTCGGGGACTACACCAAGCTGTTCGCCGACCAGGACGGCGCGAACGAACTGCTGGGCGAGAACGGCGTGCGGCATGTCGCGGCGAGCGGCTGGCGGATGCCGGACGGGACGCACGTCGCCGTCTACCTGCTCGCGTTCCGCGGCGCGACCAGCTGCCAGACCGCGTTCAACGGCCAGATGACGGCGCGGCTCGCCGCGGCGCCCGGGCTGGACCTGACCGGCGGCACGGACATCGCCGTGCCCGCCGGGGTCGCCAACAGCGGGAGCCGTCCCGCCGGCGGCGGGGTGCCGGCCATGCGCACGGCGATCTTCATCAACGAGGACGTCATGGGGCTGCTGGTGATGACCAACCCCAAGGCGGTCAACCCGGTCGACTTCGACCAGGCGCTGGTCCTGCAGATGCAGCTGCTGCGCGGCTGACCCTGATGCCGTGAGGGTGGATCCGGGTGGATCCCCTAGGGGATCCACCCCCTCGGATACATCCCAGGGCTAGGGAAAAGTCAGCCACGAACCTGATGTGACCGGGGCCACGGGGTGGCTAGGGTCGTCCTGTGGCTGTCATCACTACGGATAACCTCACCAAGAGGTTCCCCCGGGTCACCGCTCTGGACCACCTCACTGTCGAGGTGCAGCCCGGAGTGGTCGGTCTGGTCGGGGCGAACGGCGCGGGTAAGTCCACTCTCATCAAGATCCTGCTGGGGCTCGCCCCGGCCACGGAGGGCACGGCCCGCGTGCTCGGGCTCGACGTCGCCACCGAGGGCGGCGCGATCCGCGAGCGGGTGGGGTACATGCCCGAACACGACTGCCTGCCACCGGACGTGTCCGCCACGGAGTTCGTGGTGCACATGGCCCGGATGTCGGGGCTGCCCGCCACGGCCGCGCGCGAGCGCACCGCGGACATCCTGCGGCATGTCGGCCTGTACGAGGAGCGCTACCGCCCGATCGGCGGCTACTCGACGGGCATGAAGCAGCGCGTCAAACTCGCCCAGGCGCTCGTGCACGACCCGCAGCTGGTGCTGCTGGACGAGCCGACCAACGGGCTGGACCCGGTCGGCCGCGACGACATGCTGGAGCTGATCCGGCGCGTCCACCGCGAGTTCGGCATCTCGGTGCTGGTCACCTCGCACCTGCTCGGTGAGCTGGAGCGCACCTGCGACCACGTCGTCGTCATCGACGGCGGCAAGCTGCTGCGCAGCTCCTCGACGGCCGACCTGACGGCCGCCACCTCGCTGCTCGCGGTCGAGGTGACGGAGCGCCAGGGCGATGCGTCCTTCGACGTGAACGCCGCCCTGCGGGCGCGGCTGACCGAGGCCGGGCTGACGGTCAGTCCCGACTCCGGCCACGTCCTGCTGGTGGAGCTCAGCGGGGACGAGGTCTACGACGCGATCCGCGACGCGGTCGCGGAGCTGGGCGTCGGCCTGGTCCGGCTGGAGCAGCGTCGCCACCACATCTCCGAGGTGTTCGCCGTGGACGCCCCCGCCCAGGCCGGCGCCAACCGTGACGACGCCGAGGAGGCCGCCCATGTCTGAGCACATGTCGGGCGTGCGCGCGCCCGAGAACCCCCAGGACGTCATCCACGACATCGGGTACCGCCACTACGAGGGCCCGCGGCTGAGCACGGCCTACGCCACCCGCTCGCTGTACACCTCCAGCCTGCGCGGCGCCTTCGGCCTGGGCCGGTCCGGCAAGTCCAAGATCCTGCCGATGGCCATGGTCGTGATCATGGCGCTCCCCGCGCTGATCATGGTGGCCGTCTCGATCTACATCAAGTCGGGCAAGCTGCCCGTGGACTACCCGAACTACCTGACCGACCTGCAGTTCGTCACCGCCGTCTTCACCGCGGCGCAGGCGCCGGTGCTGCTCTCGCGGGATCTGCGGTTCATGACGGTCCCGCTCTACTTCTCCCGGCCGCTGCGCTCCACCGACTACGTGCGGGCCAAGTACGCGGCCATGGTCTCCGCAGTCTTCATCCTCACCCTGCTGCCGATGCTCATCATGTGGATCGGCTCGATGCTCGGCTCGATGGACTTCGGCTACAACCTGAAGCACTTCGCCTTCGGCGTCGTCGCCGCGGTGCTGTACGCGCTGCTCTACGCCGGTCTCGGTCTGCTGATCGCCTCCGCCACGCCGCGCCGCGGCTTCGGCGTCGCCGCGATCATCGCGCTGTTCATGGTCTCCGAGGGCGTCGCCGGCGCGCTGCGCGGCGTGCTGCACGTCACCGGCCACCAGGCCTCGGCGTTCTGGATCTCCATGCTCAACCCGGGCTTCCTGATCGACTCCACGGTGGCGTGGATGTTCGGCCTGCCCCTGCGAGGTCCGGCCGCCGTGCCCACGACGGTCGGCGGCATCGTCTTCCTCGCGGAGATGGTCCTGCTGGCGGTCGGCACCTACGCCCTGCTCATCCGTCGCTACCGGAAGATCTGAGGAGGCAGCACATGACCACCATCAGCATCGACCGGGCGTCCCGCTGGTTCGGCAACGTCGTCGCGGTCAACGACGTCTCGATGACGATCGGCCCCGGCGTGACGGGCCTGCTCGGCCCGAACGGCGCCGGCAAGTCCACGCTGATCCATATGATGAGCGGCTTCCTGCCGCCGTCCTCGGGCACCGTCACCCTCGACGGCATCCAGATCTGGAAGAACCAGCAGGCCTACAAGCAGATCGGGCTCGTCCCCGAGCGCGAGGCCATGTACGACTTCCTCTCCGGCTGGGACTTCGTCCTCGCCAACGCCGAGCTGCACGGCCTGCCCGACCCGGGCGCGGCGGCCAAGCGCGCGCTCGCCACGGTGGAGATGGAGTACGCGCAGGACCGCCAGGTCTCCACGTACAGCAAGGGCATGAAGCAGCGCGTGAAGATGGCCTCGGCCCTCGTCCACGACCCGGACGTGCTGCTGCTGGACGAGCCGTTCAACGGCATGGACCCGCGCCAGCGCATGCAGCTGATGGAGCTGCTGCGCCGGTTCGGCGCCGACGGGCGCACCGTCCTGTTCTCCTCGCACATCCTGGAGGAGGTCGAGCAGCTCGCCCGCCACATCGAGGTGATCGTGGCCGGCCGCCACGCCGCGTCCGGCGACTACCGCAAGATCCGTCGCCTGATGACGGACCGCCCGCACCGCTACACCGTGAAGTCCAGCGACGACCGCGCCCTCGCCGCGGCGCTGATCGCGGACGCGTCCACGGCCGGCATCGAGCTGGACTACAAGGAGCGGGCGCTGCAGATCCAGGCGATCGACTTCTACCGGTTCACCGAGCTGGTGCCGCGCGTCGCCAAGGAGGCAGGCATCCGCCTGCTGACCGTCTCCCCGGCCGACGAGTCGTTGGAGAGTGTCTTCTCCTACCTCGTCGCCGCCAAGTAGCCACGTAGGGAAGGCCGAGACCTCCATGAACGTCACCGTCGCCCGGCTGACCGCACGCGGCCTGCTCGGCCGCCGCCGGGGCCTCCTGCTGCTGGCACTGCCCGTGCTGCTGCTCGCCCTCTCCGCGCTGATCCGCGGCGTCGCAGGCCAGGACGAGGGCACCGCGTCCAGCGTCCTCGGCGGCCTCGCCATCGGCACGATGGTCCCGCTGGTCGGCCTCGTCGCCGGGACCGGGGCCATCGGCCCCGAGATCGACGACGGCTCGATCATCTACCTGCTCTCCAAGCCGCAGCCGCGGTGGAAGATCATCACCTCCAAGCTCGTCGTCGCGATCGGCTGCTCGATCGTCTTCGCCGCGCTGCCCACGTACTTCGCCGGGCTGATCCTCTTCGGCACCTTCGAGAACCTGACGCTGGGCTTCACGATCGCGGCGCTGATCGCCGGGGTCGCGTACAGCTCGCTCTTCCTGCTGCTGGGTGTGGTCTCCCGCCACGCAGTCGTCTGGGGCCTGATGTACGCGCTCCTGTGGGAGACGGTCGTCGGCCAGTACGTCCCGGGCGCGCAGACGCTGAGCGTGCACCAGTGGGCGCTCTCGATCGGCCAGAAGATCGCCTCCCCGGGCGTCATCAGCTCCTCCGTGCACCTGCCTACGGCGGTCCCGCTGCTGATCGTGGCGACGCTCGGCGGTGCGTGGCTCGCGTCCGCTCGCCTGACACGACTGACGTTGGCAGGCGAGGAGTAGGCACTACCCAGGGGCGCGGGGAACTGCGCCCCTGGGGAGTGCGACGTCAGCTTGAGAGCACGAGCTTGCGGCCTGCGCCGAGGCCTGCGCCCAGGCCGAGGGCGCAGCAGGCGAGGAGGATGCCGAGGGGGAGCGCCCAGCCGCCCGTGGCCTGGTGCGCAGCACCGAAGCCGACCGGGCCCGCCGCGGCGATGAAGTAGCCGACGAGCTGGGACATCCCGCTCAGCTGGGAGGCGACCTGCGCCGACCCGCTGCGGAGCACGATCATCGCCATGGCGAGCCCGAAGCCGCCGCCCTGTGCGACGCCGATGAGGATCGCCCACACCCACGCGGCAGCGGTCGGCGCGACCAGCAGGCCCGCAACCCCCGTGGCCATGGAGCCGACCATCAGCGCGACCAGCACCCGCTGGTTGTTGGTGCGGCCGGCGGTCAGCGGGATGAAGAACGCGGCGGGGATCTGCACCAGCGAACTGACCGCGAAGACCGCGCCGGCCGTGCCGCGCGCCATGCCCTGGGTGGTGAGAATCGTCGGGAGCCAGGCGATCAGCGTGTAGGAGAGCAGCGACTGGATGCCCATGAAGACGGCGAGCTGCCAGGCCAGCGGGTGCTTCCACAGTCCGGCCACCTTCGACGTGGTGGCAGACGCGGCAGGCGCGGGCCGCTTCGCGGAGCGGAGCTGCGGGAGCCAGGCAAGGAAGGCGAACGCCGCCAGCACCGACCAGGACGCCATCGAGCCGGCCCAGCCGCCGAACGCGTGCTCCAACGGCACGCTCAGCGCCGCGGCCAGCGTCGCGCCGACGATCATCGAGGTGGTGTAGACGCCGGTCATCGCCGCCGCGCGCTCCGGGAAGTCGCGCTTGACCAGGCCCGGCATGGTGACGTTGAGCAGCGCGATGCCCGCGCCCAGCACCATGCTGCCGGCGAAGAGCGCCCAGGCGCCGGGAAGGACCCGGACCACGATCCCGGCGATCAGTGTGAGCAGCGCCAGCGCGACCACGCGCTCGGCGCCGACCCGGCGGTTCAGCCGGGCGGCGAGCGGGGCGACCGAGCCCATCATCAGCACCGGGATCGTGGTCAGCAGACCCCCGGCGGTGGCGGACAGGCCGTAGTGGGTGCTGACGTCACCGAGCAGCGGCGAGATCGCGGAGACCGAGGCGCGCATGTTGAGCGAGACGAGCAGGATGCCGACGAGCGCGGTCGCCGGGTGAGCGACGACGCGGGCCAGCCGCGAGGCCGCAGAAGGCGCGGAGGTGGAGGAAACGGGCGTGTCGAGCACGGAGCGGGACATGGGTGAGCCTCAAGCGAACGAGAAGAAGGAGCAGGAGAGGGCCGGACGGCGCACGAAGGCGCGCGGCTTCAGCTCTCCGGTCGCTTGATGTTGGCGTCGATCAGAGCAGCGAGGTCGATGAGCACCGCATCGCCCAGTGCCGTCGCCATTGCTCTGCCTTGCCTTCCCAGTGAGGTATCTGCTCGCCTCATGCTAACAAGAATCAGACGGAGAAAATTCGCTCGAGGGCGACGGCGACGCCCTCCTCCTCGTTGCTCAGCGTGATCTCGTCCGCGATCGCCTTCAACTCCGGGTGCGCGTTGGCCATCGCGACCGCGTGACCGACCCAGCGGAACATCGGGACGTCGTTCGGCATGTCGCCGAAGGCGACGGTCCGGTCCTTCGTCGTGCCCAGCCGGGCGGACGCCAGCGCCAGGCCGGTCGCCTTGGAGAGACCCAGCGGCAGCAGCTCGACGAAGCCCTGACCGGCCAGCACCACGGTCACCAGGCCGCCCGCGGCCTCGGCGACGGCCGCCGCCAACTCGTCGTCCGACAGGGACCTGTGCTGCACCAGCACCCGGCTCAGCGGCTTGGCCCAGAGCTCCGCGATGTCGGCGACCGGCTCGGGCGCGGCCAGGTTGTCACCGGCGGAGGGCATGTCGTAGGTCCGGTCGAACAGGACCTCGCCCTCCAGGCCGTCCTGGACGACGGCGATCGCCATCGGGCCGACGGCCGCCTCCGCCTTGGCGAGCGCGATGCCGGCCACCTGCCGGTCCAGGGTGACGGACGTCACCAGCCGGTGCGCGCCCGCGTCGTAGAGCTGGCCGCCCTGGCTGCAGACGGCCAGCCCGGTGTAGCCGATCGAGTCGAGCGTGGGCCGGGTCCACCGGGCGGAGCGCCCGGTCACCACGATGTGCTGCGCCCCCGTGGCCTTCGCAGCCTCCAGGGTGCGCTGCGTGCGCGGCGAGACGGTGTGGTCGTCGCGCAGCAGCGTCCCGTCCAGGTCGGTCGCGATCAGGTCGAACGGCCGGGGGGCGGAGCTCACGTGGTGTGACTCTCTCTCAGCTGGTGCGTGCGTGCCGGACGGCTACTTGCCGACCGGGGTCAGCACCTCGCGTCCGCCCAGGTACGGACGCAGCGCCTCCGGCACCGCGACGGAGCCGTCGGCCAGCTGGTGCGTCTCCAGGATCGCCACGATCGTGCGCGGCACCGCGCACAGCGTGCCGTTCAGCGTGGCGAGCGGGCGGTTGCCGTCCTCGCCGCGCATCCGGATGCCGAGACGACGGGCCTGGAACTCGCCGCAGTTGGAGGTGGAGGTCAGCTCGCGGTACTTGCCCTGGGTGGGGATCCACGCCTCGATGTCGTACTTGCGCATCGCGGACGCGCCCAGGTCGCCCGAGGCCACGTCGATGACGCGGTAGGCGAGGCCGAGCTTGTTGAGGAAGTCCTTCTCCCACTGCAGCAGGCGCTTGTGCTCCGCCTCCGCGTCCTCCGGCGCGACGTAGGAGAACATCTCCACCTTGTCGAACTGGTGGACCCGGATGATGCCGCGGGTGTCCTTGCCGTAGGTGCCCGCCTCGCGGCGGAAGCAGGGCGAGAAACCGGCGTAGCGCAGCGGCAGCTGGTCGGCGTCGAGGATCTCGTCCATGTGGTAGCCGGCCAGCGGCACCTCGGACGTGCCGACCAGGTAGAAGTCGTCCTCCGCGAGGTGGAAGACGTTCTCCGCGGCCTGGCCGAGGAATCCGGTGCCCTCCATGGCGCGCGACTTGACCAGCGCGGGCGTGATCATCGGGATGAAGCCGGCCTCGGTGGCCTGCGCGATTGCCATGTTGACCAGGGCGAGCTCCAGCAGCGCGCCGACGCCGGTCAGGTAGTAGAAGCGCGAGCCGGAGACCTTGGCGGCGCGCTCGGTGTCGATGGCGCCGAGGATCTTGCCCAACTCGACGTGGTCGCGCGGCTCGAAGCCCTCCGCGGCGAAGTCGCGCGGGGTGCCGACCTCCTCAAGGGTGACGAAGTCCTCCTCGCCGCCGATCGGGGCGTCCGGGTCGAGCAGGTTGGCGAGCCCGCCCAGCAGGCGCTGCACCTCGGCCTCCGCCTCGGTCTGCGCGGCGTTGGCGGCCTTGACGTCGGCGGCCAGCTGCTTGGTGCGCTCCAGCAGGGCGGCCTTCTCGTCGCCCTTGGCCTGTGCCACCTGCTTGCCCAGCTGACGCTGCTCGTTGCGGAGTTCGTCGAAGCGGGAACTGGACGATCGCTGGCGCTCGTCGGCGACGAGCAGGGCGTCGACGAGCTCGACGTCCTCACCTCGGGCGCGCTGAGAGGCACGCACACGGTCCGGGTCCACGCGAAGCAGGCGAAGGTCAATCACGGTAACGAGAGTACCGGGCCCGGGGAGGGGTGAGCCGACTCACAGTCGTGGGGTCTGGTTTGTCACATCTTCGTTCCGGCAGCACCCCAAAGCTGTGCGATCGCTCTGAGCACCCTCTGCGTGCTGCGACAGTTGCTGAGCAGACGATGACCGGCAGACGACAACCTGCGGGCGGCGAACGGAAGGTGGGACAGGCATGAGGACGCGCACGGTGGCAGCGGCTGGAGCAGTGCTGGCGGCGGTGCTGGCACTCTCCGCCTGCGGCGGGGGCGCCGGTGCGCAGGGGGCGAACGGCAACGGGACGAGCGCGTCGTCGAGCGCGACCCCCGACCCGAAGAGCACCTCCGGCGACACCGTTCCCACCGGCGGGACCGACACGGTCAGCAAGGAACTGGAGTACTACATCGCCCACCCGGGCGGCGAGAAGACGGTCGCGCTCACCTTCGACGACGGCCCGAGCGGTCAGTGGACGCCGAAGATTCTCGCGCTGCTCGCGAAGTACAACGCGCACGCGACCTTCTGTGAGATAGGCCCGGAGGCCCAGGCGGAACCGGGTGTGGTCCGCGAGATACTCGCCGGCGGAAACCGCCTGTGCGACCACTCGATCCACCACAACGAGGCGATGTCGAAGCGGGGCCTCGCCTACGAGACGAATGAGATCGTCGGCGCCAAGAAGATGATCGAGGCGGCCGGCGGTTCCGGAACCCAGGTCAGCTGGTTCCGTGCGCCGGGCGGTGATTTCTCTCCCGAGATCCGGCAGATATCCGCGGCGAACGGACTGCGTCCGCTCGCCTGGAGCATCGACACCAATGACTGGAAGCGGCCCGGTGTGGCCTCGATCGTGGCCAACGTGAAGAAGAACGTGCGGCCCGGCTCGATCATTCTGATGCATGACGCCGGCGGTGACCGGAGCCAGACCGTGGCGGCCCTCGCCCAGCTGCTGCCGTGGCTGATCCAGCAGGGTTACTCCGTCAACTTCCCCGACGCCTGACGCGGAAGACCTGTGGATATCCCGGCTTTATCCACAGGGCGGGCGGAAGCCCTGTGGATTGTGGGTAATCACGCCTCTGAGCTCGCTAAACCTGGAGTTGGCGGCCAGGGGCGTGATTTTTTGGGTCCACGAAGGGGACTTTGGGGAAACAGACGAGCTGAATCCCTTTATGTCCGACTTGCCCGATCTGCAAGCTTTGCTGCGCAAGGCGAGTTTCGCCGGATCCTGCACCGTACCCCCAGGCTGTGGATAACCCAGTCCCCTGTGGATAACTCGGCCGGGGTTGTGGACTACAGCTCCCCGCGGCCGTCCAGCGCTCGGGACAGCCAGTCCGCAGCGCGAGAGAACTCCTGGTCCGAGGTGCCCGGACGCACCGTCGCCGCCACCGCGTCCGCGCGCGGGTAGGAGCCCAGCAGTCGCACCTGCGGGCAGATCCGGTGCAGGCCCATCAGCGCCTCGCCCACCCGGCGGTCGGTGATGTGCCCCTCCGCGTCGGCGGCGAAGCAGTACTTGCCCAGCCCCTCACCCGTCGGCCGCGACTCGATCCGCATCAGGTTGACGCCGCGCACGGCGAACTCCTGCAGCAGCTCCAGCAGCGCGCCCGGGTGGTCGTCCGCCAGCCAGAAGACCGCCGAGGTCTTGTCACGGCCCGTCGCCGCCGGCGGCCGGCCCGGCCGGCCCACCAGTACGAAGCGGGTCGTGGCGTTCGCCGCGTCGTGGATCTCCGACGCCAGCGGCTCCAGGTGGTACAGCGGTGCGGCGAACTCGCCCGCGAAGGCGCCGTCGTACCGCCCCTCCTGCACCAGCCGCGCGCCGTCGGCGTTGCTCGCCGCCGACTCCCACTGCGCGTCCGGCAGATGCTCGCCCATCCAGTGCCGCACCTGCGGCTGCGCCGCGGGGTGGCCGGTGACGGTCTTCACGTCCTCCAGCTTGGTGCCGGGCCGCACCAGCAGCGCGAAAGCGATCGGCAGCAGCACCTCGCGGTAGATCATCAACGGCTCGCCCTGGGCCAGCTCGTCCATGGTCTGCCGGATCCCGCCCTCGACGGAGTTCTCGATCGGCACCAGCGCCCCGGCGGCCTCACCCCTCCGCACGGCATCCAGCGCGGCGGGCACGGAGACGGCGGGCACGAGCTCCCTCGTGGCGGCCTCGGGCAGCGTCCGCAGCGCGGCCTCGGTAAAGGTGCCCTCCGGACCGAGGTAGGTGAATCGGTTCGCGGACACGGCGACCTCCCAAGCTGCATACGGCACGTACGTAACGTTAACGACTGGCGGGGCGGTGAGACTCCGGGTCTTGCGCAGTGGGACACCCCCAGGGGTCACCCCTCGAGGAGGGCTTGTCCCACGTATCCGTCTGCCGGGGCCCCGCCAGGGATGGCGTACAGGCCCGAGGACTCGTGGACGAGGAAGCGCGACAGCGCGTCGCCGCGGGCGAGTTTGCGCTGGACCGGGACGAAGCCCGTTCCGGGATCGGACTGGAAGCAGATGAAGAGCAGGCCCGCGTCCGGGGCGCCGTCGGGGCGGAGGCCGTCGTGGTACGAGTAGCCGCGGCGCAGCATCGCCGCGCCCTGGTTGGACGCGGGGGCGGCCACCCGCACGTGCGCGTCGCCGGGAACGGCCAGGGAGCCGTCCGCGTTCTGTCGGGCCAGGTCGACGGGTGTGGCCTCGGTGCCACCGGACAGCGGCGCGCCGGACGCCTTGCGGCGGCCGACTGTGCGCTCCTGCACGGTGAGGGACTGCTGGTCCCAGTCGTCGAGCAGCATCCGGATCCGTCGGAAGACGGCGTAGCTGCCGCCCGCCATCCACGCCGGCCGGCCGCCGGAGGGGACGAAGACGCGGGAGGCGAAGTCGGCGTCGCTCGGCTTGGGGTTGTTGGTGCCGTCGATCTGGCCCATCAGATTGCGGCCGGTCACCGGCCGCGCCGTGGCGCCGGGGGCGCGGCTGAAGCCGGTCATCTGCCAGCGCGGGGCGGCCTGGCCGGCGGCGAGGCGCTGGAGGGTGCGCATCGCGTGGAAGGCGACCAGCGGGTCGTCGGCGCAGACCTGCAGCCACAGGTCGCCGTCGCTGCGGGCGCGGTCGATCCGGTCCTCGGGGAACGGCGGGAGCGCGGCCAGCTCACCCGGCAGCTGTGCCGCGAGCCCGGCCTTGGCGAAGACGGAGGCGCCGAATCCGAAGGTGACGGTGAGGGAGCTCGGCCCGGCGTCGAGGGCGACCTGGTCGTCCGTCAGGCCGGGCGGTGTGCGGCCCTCGGCCATCGCCGCCGCCGCGGCGGACCAGCGCTTCATCAGCGCGGTGAGACCCGGCCGTCCGATGCCGGGGCTGAGGTCGAAGGCGGTGGCGTGCAGGGTGGACTGCATCGGCTCGACGATCCCCGCCTGGTGGGCGCCGTGGAACGGCACCGCCGAGCTGCCGAGCGCGGTCGCGGGGGTGACGGCCGCCGTCGACTGCTTCGGGCCCGGCCCGGCGAGGGCGTAGCCGCCCGCGCCGAGGGCGAGGCCGGCGGCCCCGCCCGCACCCGCCGCGCCGAGGAGGCGACGGCGGGACAGCTGCGGGTGGGGTTGGTCGGAGCTCATGGCGGTGCTTTCTTTCCTTGCTTTCTCGGACGTCGTTTTCGCGGACATCGCGTCAGTTCACGCTGATCTGCGTGGCGACGGTGGCCTCGTCGATGTCGTCCGAGCGGACGGTCACGGCGAGCGTCCACTGACCAGGCAGCGGCAGCTCCAGGTCGGACGTGCCGTAGTGGCCGATGTCGAGGTGGGTCAGCTTGACCGGGAGCGGGCCCAGGTTCTTCGACTTGAGCGTGAGCGCGATGTCGATCTCGGGGACGTCCACGGGCTTGCCGCCGCTGTCGTAGAGGTAGGCGTGCAGGGTGTTCTGACCCGGGCGGGCCGGGTCGATGTCGATGGTGACCTTGCCCTTGGCCGCGCGCGTGCTGCCGGTGGTGTCGTAGGGGAGGGTCACGTCGACGGGCCCGTGGGCGGCCGCCGCGGCGACGGACTGCTGCTCGGCGACGGCGCGACCGGGCGGGGAGTTCGTCAGTGCGGTGGTCAGCGCCAGCACGACGACCGCGAAGACGGCCTCCAGCCCGACGGAGCGCAGCAGCATGCCGCGCGCCGGTGCGGCCTCCCGGGCCTTGCGCTGCTGTGCCTGCTGCCGGGCCTTGGCCTGCCGGACGAGCTGCGCCGCGCGCGCCGGGTCGCCGTCGTCGTGCGCGCCCCTGTGTTGGCCGCTCCGCGCGGCGGCCGGCACCTCGGCGAGCACCTCGGCCTCGGCCTCGGACGGCTCGGTCTCCGGCTCGGCCTCCGACTGCGCGTCGGCCGAGGCGTCCGTGCGCAGCAGGGCGAGCCAGCGGCGGGACATCCAGGCGGCGCCGAGGATGACGAGCACCGCGCCGATCTTGACGAGCAGCAGCCGCCCGTAGGTGGTTCCGGTCAGCGCGGACCAGGAGCCGAGGCCGCGCCAGGCCTGGTAGACGCCGGTCGCGGTGAGCGCGACGACGCACCAGAACGCGAGCGTCGAGAACCGGCCGACGGCCGCTGCGTCGATGCCGCCCGCCCGGGCGTGGGCGCGCAGGCCGACGAGGACGGTGGCCAGGCCGCCCAGCCACAGCGACATGGCGAGGATGTGGACGGTGTCGAGGGTGACCGCGAGCGGGACCTGGAGGCCGACCGAGGCGTGGTCGCCCAGCGGCCAGGTGACGGCGATCGCGATCGCGAGCAGTGCTCCGGTGACGCCCAGTCCGATTCGGCGCCGCCGCTCCGCGACGAGAGCACCGCTCTCGCCCGCGTCACCGCCATCGGCTCCTTCCGTGACCTTCGGATCGTCAGTGCTGTCCGCGTGCCCGCCGAGCAGCGCCAGGAAGACCCCCGCCCCGGCCAGCAACAGCACCCGCACCGCCAGCAGCACGCCCAGCTTCTCGCCCAGCACCTGCCGCAGCAGCGACAGGTCGAGGACCTTGCCGAGCCCCGACCCCGCCTCGTACGTCCCGCGCAGCGCCAGCTCCGCCAGCGTCGACAGCAGCAGCCCCGCCCAGCCGACGATCATCAGCCGCTGCACGCCGCGCCGCCGCAGACCGCCGTGCCAGCACAGCAGGACCGCGGCGACGGAGCCCACCAGCAGCGCCATCGCCCCGTACTGCACGCCGCGCGACAGCCCGTAGAGCGTGCCCGTCGCGGTCGGCCCGGTGCCGGCGCCGACACCGGCGACGCCGCTCAGCGCGGCCGGCGGGGAGGTGCGCCCGATGGAGAAGGTGAACGCGCCCGCGACCGGGTGGGTGTCGGCGGAGATGACCCGCCACGCGACGGTGTAGGTGCCCTGGGCGGCGGCCGCGTTCGAGTCGATCCGGATCTGCGCCGTCGACGCGTCCCCGGAGGAGTGCCCGGCCGTGCCGGTGTCGACGCGCTTGCCGCTCGGGTCGAAGACCCGTAGCGCGTCCGGCTCCAGGGTCACCGACTCGCTGAACCGCAGCGTCACCGAGCCCGGCGGTACGGCGACCACGGCGCCCTGGGCCGGGTCCGTCGACAGCAGCGCGGCGTGCGCCGAGGCCACGCCGGCCCCGCCGAGCAGCAGCGCGGCCAGCAGCGCGAGCAGCGCCGCGCCGGAGCGCACGAATCGCCTCATCGCGGCGTCCCTTCTCTTCCCGTGCGGCTCATCAGCTGCTCTGTCCGGGCTGATAGGTCAGCGGCTGCACCGTCGCCTGGACGGTAACCGGTGCGGCGTCGTCGAAGCGCAGGTTCAGCTCGATCCGCGCGCCGAGCTTCGGCGCCGGGCTCAGGCCCATCAGCATCAGGTGCCGCCCGCCGCGCGCGAACGCCACCGTGCCGTGGGCGGGGATCTGGACGGTCGGCGTGTCGAGCATCGTCGAGGCGGTGCTCTGGTGCATCGAGACGGACTGCGCCTGCGGGCTGGTGACACCCGTCAGCGTCGCGGCCCGGCCGCCGTCGTTGCGGACCACGAGGTAGCCCGCGGCCATGTCCGGCAGGGACGGCAGCGGTATGTAGGCACCGGAGACGCTGAGCCGCGGCGGCGAGGCCTGCGCGGTGCCGGACGCGGAGCCGGACGAGGAGCAGCCGGCCAGCGCCAGCGGCGCGGCGAGGGCGGCGGCGGCCAGGGCGGCGCGCCGCCTCACGCCGCCACGCCCTTGATCAGCAGTGGCAGGTCGTGCTGGAAGACGGCCGAGGTGGTGCCGCTGGTGTAGAGGACGTGCGCCTTGTCGTCGGTGGGCAGGAAGGCGAGCGTCTGCGCGCCGTGCACCGGCTCCTGGCCCTTGACCGGGGCGGCGACGTAGACGCCGACGGACTTGGCCGCCGCGATGATCGTCTGGATGTCTCCGGTGAGGCCGATGAACGACGGGTTGAACGCGGCCAGCCAGGTGCGGATCCCGGAGGGCGTGTCCCTGGCCGGGTCGGTGGAGACGAAGACCACGTCGATCTTGCTCTGCTGGTCCTTCGGCAGCTTGCTGACGGCCACCGCGATGTCGCCCATGGTCGTCGGGCAGACGTCGGGGCAGTGCGTGTAGCCGAAGTAGAGCAGCATCGCCTTGCCGCGCGTGCCGGCGGCCAGGTCGAAGGGCTTGCCGCTGGTGTCGGTGAGCGTGACGGCGGGCTTGTCGAAGGTGCGGCCCAGCGGCGTGCCCTGGTAGGGGCCCTGCTGCGCCTGCGTCGACGGTGTGAGCTGGCTGCCGTCGGCGGAGGCGGCGCCCGAGGAGGAGGAGCCGCAGGCGGCCAGCAGCAGTGCGGCGGCGCCGCCGACCGAGCCGAGCAGGACGGAGCGCCGGGTCGGGCGGGTCGGGAACGAGGAGGAGGTCATGTCGGGGCTTTCCCTGGAGGCTTGACGGAGGGGCCGGCGGGCCGCCGCGCGAGGCGGCCCGCCGGTGCGGATCGGGCGCGGATCAGGAGGCGCTGCCGCGCCCGCCGCGCCGCCAGCCGAGGAAGCCGAGCGCGACGCCGGCGACGCCCACCGCCACGCCGATGCCGCCGAGCACACGGGCCGCGTCGTCACTGGAGCTGCTGGAGGCGCTCGCCTGGTTGTTGCCGCCGGACGTCTTGGCGTCCGTGCTCCCCGCGGGGGACGCGGAGTCGGAACCGGCCGCGGTCAGGTTCAGCGTCGGGGCCGGGTGCTGCGGCTCGGTGCCGCCGGCGGCGGCCGGGGCGTCGATCCAGCGGACCACGTTGCCGTCCGAGTAGGTCTGCAGCGTCTTGAACTGCAGTTGCTTGGCGTTGCTGGGCAGTTGGCCGAAGTCGACGGTGAAGTCCTGGTACTGGCCCGGCGCGATCTTGCCGCCGGTCCAGATGATCTCCGAGACGGCGTCGGTGACCGGGCCGTCGTCGGTCTGGATCGGCGTGGCGAGCTTCGCGGTCTTCACCTCGCTGGTCCAGCCCGCGACCGGGCCGACCAGAGCGGAGGCGATCGGGTGGTCGGTGGGGAAGTAGACGTCGACCTTCACGGTCGAGGCGGTGTCCGACTCGTTCGGCACCCGGAAGGCGAAGACCTGGTCCGCGGCCCCGGCGGCGGCCTGGTTCGGCTGCACGGTCACGTGGGCGGAGGCCGGTCCGGCGATCAGCAGCACGCCGCCGGCGGCGAGAGCGGCGGGGACGGCGAGACGGCGGACGGCGGTGCGGGCGTCGGTGCGCATACGCATGGGTGGATCTCTCCTCAAGCCTGTGTGAAAGCCTGCTCCGTGGCGACGGCTGACAGGAGGCGTCGACGCGCGGAGGGCAGGGAAGGGACCCCGCGGGTGCGGGGCTCGTGGCAGATAGGCGAGGGTCTGCCGGGCACCGCGCGAGGGCGGGAGCGGTCAGACCAGGAGAGCGCGCGGCGGGCCGCGCCGGACCAGTTGGTGCCGAAGATGCAGGGCGCCGGGGAGCCGCCAGGGTTCGTCCGCGCGGCGCGCGCGGCGCGGCCCGGTCGGCTCGGAGGCGGTGGCGACGACTATCGCGAGCAGACCGACCAGTCGGCGGACCAGCGTGCACAGCGGTGCGACGGCCAGCGTCAGCAGCCGGAACACGGCGGCCTCGCCGCGCCGCAGCCACCAGCCGGCGACGAGCGCGGCCAGCAGGTGGCCGGCCAGCATGACCGGCGTCAGGCCGAGCACCATCCACAGGCCCGTGGAGCCGGCAGGGTGCGCCGGCGCCGAGGCGAGATAGAGGTGCGGGTCCAGCCCGGCGTCGCTCACGATCTGCCAGGCGGTCTTGTCCGCGGGCAGCGGTCCGCACAGCAGCGAGGCGGCGAGGCGCGCGATCGGGTCCGAGGAGCCGGCGGCCATGCCGGGCATCCCGGCCATGGAGCCGCCCGCCTGGTGGGCGCTCAGGTGGAACAGCACGTGCAGCCCGAGCTCGCCGACGGCGAGCCCGCCCGCGATCGCGCCGAGTCCGCGTTCCCGCCCGGCCAGCGCGGCCGCCGGCAGCGTCACCAGCAGCAGGCCGACGAGCAGTGTCGGCAGTGGCACCGGCCCACCGCCCGCGCAGGCGTGGCCGAGCGCGGACACCAGGACACAGACCGTCGCGAAGGGCAGCGCCCGCAACACGCGAAGGTCCCAGCTGGTCGCGCCGGAGGCGCCGGGGGTGGCCATGACGCCCGTCAGTCTCTCAGAGCGGGACGGGACGGACGCTCGCGGGGCCGAAACTGGGCGCGGGACGGGGCAATCGCACGCCCCCAATGCGCTCGTGCGCTCCGGTATTCCGCCAAGAGAGCGACAAGATCCGAGCGGAGTGGTTCGTTCCCGGGCGGGTCGGCAATACCTACTGGTATGTGGTGCCGCAGCCAGGAGGAGCCTTTCGTGGACATCTGGTGGTCTCTGCACCTACGGCGTGAGCCGGCGAGTGTCCCGTTGGCCCGGCGGATCCTGCTCGGAACGATGGCGGCGGCCGGGGTCGACCCGGACGTCTCCTACGAGGTCGGCGTGGCTCTGAGCGAGGCCTGCGCGAACGCCGTCGAGCACGCGGAGCCGGGTGAGGCGGGCGGCGACGACGGCTTCCAGGTCACCGCCGCGATCGTCGGCGACCGGTTGCACATCGAGGTGACCGACTCCGGTCCGGGCTTCGCGGTCCGGCTGCGCCGTGGCGCGGCCCGCCGCCGTGCCAAGGCCCCGGCGGTCCGTTCGGCCGGGGCGTCGCCGCGCGCGCCGAAGACGGCGCCGTCCACCGCGCCGGAGGTGTGCGCCGAGAGCGGGCGCGGCCTCTTCCTGATCCGGGCGCTCTCCGACAGCGTCCAGTTCCGCAATCACCCGCGCTCCGGCGCGGTCGTCTGCTTCGACCGGACGCTCACCTACCGCGACCACGGCGATCGCCGTGGTCGTCCCTTTGCCCACGCCTCCTGAGCGTTCGGGCCTGGTCAGCCCCCGCCTCCTGAGCCCTGCCTCCGCCGCCCGGCAGAATGCGGTTGACCCTCACGTCACGTGAGGCCGCAGGCTGGGTGACGAGAGGGAGAGGACAAGGGCCCCATGAGTTACTCGGTCGGTCAGGTCGCGCGGTTCGCCAAGATCACCGTGCGCACCCTGCACCACTACGACGAGATCAAGCTGCTGTCGCCCAGCGACCGCACGCCGTCCGGCTACCGCCGCTACGACGACGCGGACCTGGACCGGCTCCAGCAGATCCTCTTCTACCGGGAACTCGGCTTCTCCCTCGACGACATCGCGGCCATCCTGGACGACTCCGAGGTCAGCCCGAGCGAGCACCTGCGCCGCCAGCGCAGCCTGCTGCTGGAGCGGATCGACCGGCTCCAGGAGATGGTCGCGTCCGTGGAACACGCACTGGAGGCGAGGAAGATGGGGATCCAACTGACCCCCGAGGAGAAGTTCGAGGTTTTCGGCGAGGACTACGTCGACTACCAGGACGAGGCGGAGCAGCGCTGGGGCGAGACCGAGGCCTGGAAGCAGTCCCAGCAGCGCGCGGCGCAGTACTCCAAGGAGGACTGGGTCGAGATCAAGGCCGAGGGCGACGCGCTCAACGACCGCATCGCCGAGGCGATCGCGGCCGGCGGCGCACCCGACAGCGAGCAGGCGATGCAGATTGCCGAGGACCACCGGCAGCACATCACCCGGCGGTTCTACGACGTCTCGTTCCAGTTCCACCGCTGCATGGCCGAGATGTACATCACCGACCAGCGCTTCACCGAGACCTTCGAGAAGGTCGCGCCCGGCGCGGCGGCCTGGTTCCGCGACGCGATCCTGGCCAACTCGGCGCGCGGCGAGGCCGCGGCGAGCTGACGCAGGACTGACGCACGAGCCGACGCACGGTGGTCCGACCGCCGTGCGTCGGCGCGCGTCGTCGTCCGGCCGGTGTCAGCGTCGCGCCGCCAGCGCCAGTAACCAGCGCAGGATCCGCGGGTAGGAGCGCAGCGCGGACGTGTTGTGGTCGACGTGCCCCACGTCGACCAGCGGCGCGTCGACGCCGTGCGCCCGCAGCGAGCGGTCGCAGGAGAGGGCGTTGCCGAAGGCGACGTCCGTGTCGCGGTCGGCCGCGTAGAGGCGGACCGGGACGCGCGGCGTCCAGTCGGTGCAGACCGCGTCCCCGGACCGCAGCATCGCGGCGAGCGCGCCGGTCGGGTGTCGGAGCTTCGCGACGAACCGCGGCGTCAGCAGCGCCTGCGGGTTCGGCGCCAGGGCGGCGACGATCTGCTCGTCCGTGTGCGCGCCGTCGAAGAGCGGCACGAGCGTACGGTCGTAGGGGGCACGGAACGCCTCGGAGGGGGAGCCGTAGAGCGGGTGCAGCCGGTTCCACGACGTCAGCACGTAGGTCAGGTAGAACGCCGCGGTCGGGCCGGCCAGTCGTCCGTCGAAGGCGGCCGGCAGCTCCTGGCCGCTCAGGTCGTACGGGCCGCTGACCGGGGCCAGCCCCGCGAGCCGGAACCCGGGCGCGTCCCCGCGCTGCACAGCCCGGCCCACGCCCATCGCCGCGGCGCCGCCCTGTGAGAACCCGGTCGTGAACAGCCGTCCGTCCAGCCGCTCACCGTGCCGGGCGGCGACGGTGCGGGCGGCGCGCAGCAGGTCGACGGAGGCCGTCGTCTCGGACCGCACGTCCAGGTACGGGTGCGCGCCCGGACCGACGCCGAGCCCGAGGTAGTCCGGCGCGACCCCGGCGAAGCCGTCGCCCGCGAACATCACCGCCACCGCGCGATCGGCTCCGTCCGAGACGGACGGTGCGTCACCGCGGTACGGCATGGTGCCGTGCGTGTACTCCATCGTCGGCAGCGGGCCCTTCGCTCCCCGGGGCAGCGCCACCACGCCGCTGGCCGTGGTCGGCCGCCCCTGCGGGGTGACGGTCCGGTAGACGACCCGGTACGCGTCGACGCCGTCGCGGACCGCGGGCACGTCCAGCCCCGTGCCGCGCGCGTACTGCGTCGCCTGGGCGGCGCTGAACCGCGCCAGCGGCGTGACGCTCACGACGGCCCCCCGGTCCGCCCGCGCGGTGGCCGCCCCCGACGCGCTCCCCGACGCCGTATCCGACGCGAAGGCGGGTGTCGCCATGCCGCCGGCGAGCGCGAGCGCGGCAGCGAGCGCGAGAAGTCGGGTCCGGAGCCTGGTGCTGCGCATGGAAGGATCCCCCTTGCCTGAGCGGGTGCTTGGTCCCTTCACCCTCCCAACGGCGGCCCCGCGCGGACATCCGGCCACTCCCCGGATCCGGGGTGGGGACAACCCCAGCCCCTACGCGGCGCGGCCGAACGCCCGGCGGTACGCGGTCGGGGTGGTGCGCATCGCGCGGGTGAAGTGGTGGCGGTACGTCGCCGCGCTGTCGAAGCCGACCGCTGCGGCCACCTCGTCGATCGGCGCGGCGCCGGTCTCCAGCAGCGGCAGGCTCGCCGCGATGCGCTGCACGGTCACCCAGCGCATCGGGCTGGTGCCGTTCCTGCGGGTGAAGTGGCGCAGGTAGGAGCGCTCCGACATGCGGGCGGCCCGGGCCAGCTCCGGCACGGTCAGCGGCTCGGCCAGCCGCTCCAGCGCCCAGGCCATGCTCTGCGCGACCCCGTCGTCCTCCGCGCGCAGCGGACCGACGGCCGCCTCGATGAACTGGGCCTGCCCGCCCTCCCGGTGGGGCGGCACGACGAACCTGCGGGCGACGGTGTTGGCGACCTGCGCGCCATGGTCCGCGCGGACCAGGTACAGGCACAGGTCGATGCCGGCGGCGCTGCCCGCGCTGGTCAGCACGTCCCCGTTGTCGACGTAGAGGACGTCCGGGTCGACCTCCACGGCCGGGTACCGCGCGGCCAGCAGTTCGGCGTAGCGCCAGTGCGTCGTCGCCCGACGGCCCGTCAGCACGCCCGCCGCGGCGAGCGCGAACGCGCCCGAGCAGATGGAGACCAGCCGCGCGCCGCGTGCGTGCGCGGTGCGCAGCGCGTCGACCAGCGCCGGGGAGACCTCCCCACCCGCGTGCGGCACGCCAGGGACGATGACGGTGTCCGCGGCGGCCAGGACGTCGAGCCCGTGCTCGGCCTTGACGCTGAACCCGCCCACCGCGCGCAGATCGCGCCCCGGCTGCTCGGCGCAGACCTTCAACTCGTACCAGGGCAGCTCCCCCAGCTCGGGCCGGGAGAGGCCGAACACCTCGACCACCACCCCGAGTTCGAACGGGGCCATGCCGTCGAACGCCAGCACCGCCACGGTGTGCGCGGACGTGGATTGCCTGCTCAGGACGAGGTCGACGGCCATGGCGCGAGCTTATCCCGCTGTTACGTGATCAAGACGGTTCGAACGGAGAGCAGTGACGGTCGGTCCGCTCTAATAGTGATCACAGCGAGGCGCGACACCGCGTCACACCGAATCACCCTGGGGGGTCCAGTCATGCGCGCTCTGCGTTCGTCCCGCGCCGCCAAGTTCGCCGCCGTCACCGCCGTCGCGCTGGGTCTGGCCGCCGGGGCCACCGGCACCGCGAACGCGGCCGGCCACACCTCGCCGTGGCTGACCGGCCGGCAGATGCCGCAGGCGGGCTCCTTCCACTGGCAGGCGGAGCCGAAGACCCGCTACACCACCACCGGCGAGTTCCAGTGGCTCTTCACCTGCGGATACAACAAGCGCCCCGCCCACGAACTGGGCACCAGCTCCATCTCGGTGGAGCAGTTCGGCACCAGGACGCGTGGCGTGCAGGGCTCGCAGGTCCTGTTCCACTTCTCCAGCGCCGCGAAGGCGAAGACCGCCCTCACCCGGATCGAGGCCGACTACGCGCACTGCGTCGGCCTCATCGACCACGGCGCTGTGGACTACGACCTCCACAAGCCCGTGCACGCCCGCGTCGACCGCACCGCGTGGATCCAGCAGGGTGTCTCCTACCGACTGGAGATCCGGAACGCCGCCGGGCGGCCGGGCAACGTCCCCGACCTGCCCACCGACGCGCAGGAGTTCTTCGTCCAGCGGGGGAACACCATCTCGTTCGTCAACATCGAGGGCACCAACGCGCACCTCGACGTCACCAAGGGCTCGCTGAACGTCCTCGAGGCGATGGCCGCGCGGCTCGGCTGAACCGCGCGACCACCCCGCCGGGCGGGCCTCAGCCGGTGAGGCCCGCCATCCAGTTCTCGACCTCGTCGGCGGTGCGGGGGAGCGCCGCCGAGAGGTTCCGGTTGCCGTCCGTGGTGACCAGGATGTCGTCCTCGATCCGGACGCCGATGCCGCGGTACTCCTCCGGCACGGTCAGGTCGTCGGCCTGGAAGTACAGGCCGGGCTCGACGGTGAGGACCATGCCCGGCTCCAGCACGCAGTCGACGTAGGCCTCGACGCGCGCCTGCGCGCAGTCGTGGACGTCCAGGCCGAGCATGTGGCCGGTGCCGTGCAGGGTCCAGCGGCGCTGCAGCCCGAGCTCCAGCACCCGCTCCACCGGGCCCTCGACCAGGCCCCACTCGACCAGCCGCTCGGCCAGCACCTGCTGCGAGGCCTCGTGGAAGTCGCGGTAGCGCGCGCCCGGCTTCACGGCCGCGATGCCGGCCTCCTGGGCGTCGTAGACGGCCTGGTAGATCTTGCGCTGCAGCTCGTCGAAGGTGCCGTTGATCGGCAGGGTGCGGGTGACGTCGGCGGTGTAGAGCGTCGTCGTCTCCACGCCCGCGTCCAGCAGCAGCAGCTCGCCGGGGCGGACCGGGCCGTCGTTGCGGACCCAGTGCAGCGTCGTCGCGTGCGGACCGGCGGCGCAGATGGAGCCGTAGCCCACGTCGTTGCCCTCGACCCGGGCGCGCCGGAAGAAGGTGCCCTCGATCCACCGCTCCGAGGTGGCCACGGCCTGCGCGAGCTCGCGCACGACGTCGTTGAAACCGTTGGTGGTCGCGTCGCAGGCGGCCTGCAGCTGCGCGATCTCCCACTCGTCCTTGACCAGGCGCAGCTCGCTCAGGAACACCTTGAGCTCGTCGTCGCCGTGCTTGGTCGTGTGCGGGGCGAGCGCGGCCTCGATCACCGCGTCGTGCCCGCGCACCACGCGGGTGACGGCCGGGAACTCCTCGGCACGCTCGGCCAGCTCGGTCGCGGCGTTGCGCACGTCCCTGGCGGGCAGCCCGAGCAGCGTCTCCGCCTCGGTCAGGCTGTGCCGGCGGCCCACCCACAGCTCCCCCTGGCCGCTGAGCCAGAACTCGCCGTTCTCGCGGTCCGAGCGCGGCAGCAGGTAGAGGTACGCGTCGTGCGCGTCGCCGTGCGGCTCCAGCACGAGGACCGCGTCCTCGGTCTGGTCGCCGGTCAGGTGCACGTACTCCGTCGCGGCGCGGAAGCTGTACTCCGTGTCGTTCGACCGGGTCTTCAGGTTTCCGGCGGGGATCACCAGCCGCTCACCCGGGAACCGCGCGGAGAGCGCGGCCCGCCGCTTGGCCGCGTACGCGGACTGCTCGGCGGGAACGAGGTCCCGCAGCTCGGTGTCGGCCCAACCGCTCTTCATGACGGCGGTCAGCTCGTCCGAGATCGCCGGGTACAGACCGTTCTTCCGCTGCTTGATCGCCTGCGGCGCGGCCTCTTCGGTCTCCTCGGGCGCGAGGTTCTCCTCGGTCACGCTCTGTCGCCTCCTCGTGATACGTGGACACGCGCTCGTATGTCAGGGGTCTCCTGGGCACGCGGTCCGTACAAGAGTACGGCGCGAGGGCCTGTTCATAACAGTCGTTGGGTAACTTTCGGAGACGCCCCCTGCAGGTTGTCGCACTCCCTCGGGGCGCGAGGAACTGCGCGCCCCTGAGGGTGACCGGCTACTCGAAACGTGCCGCCAGCAGCACGATGTCGTCCTCGCCCGGCTCCGGCCGGGCCGTGCCGACGCACGACTCCAGGAGGTAGTCGCAGAAACGTTCCGGGTCGTGACGGACGTCGCGGGGGGCGTCCGAGGCGGCGGCGCGGAGGCGGGCCTGGCCGGAGTGGAGGGAGCTGCCGGAGCGGCGGGCGAGGCCGTCGGTGTAGAGCAGCAGCACGTCGCCGCGGTCCGCGCGCAACTCCACGCCCGGCGCTTCCCAGCAGCTCAACATGCCCAGCGGCGCGCTCAGCGACGTCTCCACGAAGGAGGCGCCGAACGAGGTGACCAGCAGCGGCGGGCACTGGCCGGCCCCGGCCAGCGAGAGCCGGCGCGCGGCGGGCTCGACGTACGCGTACAGCGCGGTGGCCGTCCGGGCGGCCTCCGTGCTCTTGAGCAGCAGCTCCAGATCGCCGAGCACGGCGACCGGGTCCTCGCCCTCCAGCACCGCGTACGCGCGCAGCGCCGCCCGCAGCCGGCCCATCGCGGCCGCCGAGTCGGGGCCGCCGCCGGTGACGCTGCCGACGCTGAGGGCGAGGGCGCCCTCCGGCAGCGAGATCGCGTCGTACCAGTCGCAGCCGCCCGCGCCGTCCAGGCCCGCGGGGACGCAGCGCGCGGCGAGCGCCATGCCGGGGGCGCGCGGGAGCGCGCCCGGCAGCAGGCCGCGGCGCAGCGCGTCCGCGGTGCGGCGCAGGCGGTCGCGTTCGACCTCCCTGCGCAGCTGGCGCGCCGCGGAGGCGCAGTAGAGCCCGGCCAGGCGCTGTTCGCGCTCGCTCGGCTGGGTGGGGGTGTCGTAGAACCAGACGACCGAGCCGAGGTCGTCCAGCGGCAGGGAGTAGGACGCGGCGATGCCGAGCTGGACGGCGACCTCCTGGAAGCGGTCACCGGTGGGCTCGCCCGCGGTGGGGCGCAGCACCTGTGCGGCGGGGACGGTCTCCAGCGCGCCGAGGTCGGAGTGGTCGAGGCCGAGGCCGAGGGTGGTGCAGGGGTGCGTCAGCAGCAGCATGCCGCGGCGCGCGCCGACCAGCGCGGCGCCGTCGGCGAGCACTCCGGCCAGCGCCGCGGCCAGGTCGGGCGCGCTGCCGAGCCGGTCGCTGAGGTCGTAGAGGGTGGTCAAATCAGCCAGGGGGTCGGCGGAGCGCTCGCGCAGGGCGCAGAGCTGCTCGCCGCTGATCGTTTCAGCAGGGCTGGTGGGCGCGGGGACGCCCAGGGCCGTGGGCGGAGTGGTGGTCTGCGGCTCAGCCATGGTCCGCACCTGCAAAAACTACGAAGAGTGATGCTGGATTCTTAGTAGATTGTCTGAATTGAATCACTATGCACCCCCATGTCATGCCATACGGCAATTAATGAGTCTCTTCTACACACACCGATCGGGTGATGTCCAGAACTGGCCGCTGCCAGGTGGTTGGTGTCTTTGCCCGAATATTTGGCCGAAAAACATCGGTGCGAATGATCGTTTATCCGAGCGAGTTCCGGGTGACCGCCGGTTGTCCCCGCCGCTCACGCAGGGCTTTGGCCACTTGTCGGCGGCCTTTCAAGCCATGACGCGGCAGTGGGCGCGGTGCTTCGAGTGCGATCGGCACGACCGCGCGCCCGGCGCGGAGCAGATCCGCCACGACGCCCGGCAGTGCGCCCGCGCCCGCGGCCGGCGGCCAGCTGAGCGACCAGGCGGTGCTGCTGAGGCAGCACTCACCCGTCAGGGCACCCGGAAGGACCAGGCCGGCGCGGGCCAGGCCGCGCCGGGCCAGCCGCCCCGCCGCGTCGCCACGCTCCGTCGCCGGGCCCACCGCGACCGCTGCGTCGGCGGTTCCCGCCGTCACCGGCCTGAGCAGGGCCAGCGCCTCCGCCATCCGCTGCTGCCGGCCCGCGTCGACGAAGAGCAGCGGCAGCGGGGCGTAGCCGGCCAGCTGCGAGGCGTCGTGCAGCAGGACCGCGCCACTGTCGGCGGCCACCCGCCGGGTGGAGTCGGTCGAGCCGGACTCCAGCACCAGCACCTTCCGCACCTCCGGGAGGGCGCGCGCGGCCAGCACCGTCAGCGCGATCCGGCCCGCGTCGTTGTGGGCCTGGATCACGACGACGGCGGCGTCTTCGGTTTCGGGCAGGGGAACTGATGCGGGGTCAGCCTCGTGGGCCGATGCGGAATCGGGGACCATGCCCGGATGGTACGGTTCCCGCCGCCTCCGGACACCCCCGCGTCACTCCCCTAGCAGAGCCGTTCGCACACCGCTGCGCGAATACCCCGAACGGAGGAACCATCGCCGCTCACCGTGCGTCATTCCGGACGATGCGTCAGTCTCGTCCCAGAACGTGCTCGCGTGTGCCGTCGATGGGTAGAGAACCGGGTAGGGCGGCGTCGTCCGGGTCCGCAGTTCGGTCCGTAGGCGGACGTCAACGCCACCCCGCGCCCCTGGTCCACCGGCAGCACTGGTGCGGCGGACGTGGTGCGCTTCTCGTTGCGCGAGGTCACGTACCGATCCTTGACCGTCACGGAAAGGAACGAGTGCTCATGCGCGGGGTATCAACACTCGTCAGCAAGGTGAGTCGGCTCCGCTCCCGGGCGCGACTGCTCGGCGCGGCCAGGATCGCTTCTCAGGGGTGGGGTTGGCCGGTGCTGCCCGGCGTCGGCCTGGACGCGGAGGGCGCGTGCCGCTGCCCTCGGCCCGAATGCGTGATTCCCGGGGTCCATCCGCACGACCCCAAGCTGCTCGCGGCGACCACGGACGCCCGCATGATCCGCTGGTGGTGGTCGCGCCGTCCGCAGGCGCCGGTCATCGTCGCGACGGGCACCCACGTCTGCGCGCTCAGCCTGCCCGCCGAGGCGGGCGCGCGGGTGCTGGACTACTTCGACGCGCTCCGCGTCCCGACCGGCCCGGTGATCACGACGCCGACGCGTTACGTGCTGCTCGTCGCGCCCTACTCGTTCCCCGAGCTCGCCGA
Source organism: Streptacidiphilus pinicola (assembly GCF_003258295.1). GTDB lineage: Bacteria > Actinomycetota > Actinomycetes > Streptomycetales > Streptomycetaceae > Streptacidiphilus > Streptacidiphilus pinicola. The sequence continues at coordinate 25,907 of NZ_QKYN01000026.1, forward strand.
GCTCCTGGAGACCCAGGACTGGGTGCCCACCAGCCTGCGTTACCACGGCCCCGGCGGTTACGTCGTGCTGCCGCCCTCGCGCACCTCGACGGGCGCGCTGCGCTGGGTCCGCCGGCCGGCGTCCACGCGCCGGACGCCGTGGCTGCCTGTGGTGGGTGATCTGGTGGAGGCGCTGGTCGCGGCCAGCGTGGCTGCGCCGGATGGAGCAACTCTCGCGCCCTGATGGGTTGTTCAACCCGTAACAAGACAAAGGCCCGGCCGCTGGCGACGGGGGATGCACCAGCGACCGGGCTGTTCAAACCGTAACAAACTCTGGCTCCCAAGCAAATTCCCTGAGGGCGTCAGTTTGTGCGGAATTATCGACTCCAGCGCCCCAATGTGACCGAGATCACTGGCTATGCGGTGCGCCGAATGCCGAAAGTGAGAGCAATTCAGCTCAGCGTCACCTGGCGGCTGGTGAGGGAGGCGCGCGCCTTGCGCTGTTCCGGGGTCAGCGGCTCGGTGACGGCCAGCGCGGCGGCGAGTCGCTCCGCGAATTCCGCGGCGGGCTTCTCCACGTCCGCGGCGGTGACCGACTGCGGCAGGTCCCACACCGGCACGACCAGACCGTGCGCCCGGAACGAGCCGACCAGCTTGGTGCCCTCCCCGAGGGACGCCTCACCGGCCGCGGCGAGCCGCGCGAGCGCGTCCAGCAGGTGCTCCTCCTCGTGCGGCATCACCCAGCGCAGGTGGTTGCGGTCCGGCGCGGCGCACCAGTAGGCCTGCGACACCGAGTCCAGCTTGGCGGTCGGGATGATCGCGGCGTTGGCCTGCTCCAGCGAGGCGGCGACCTCACCGGTCGCGTTCGCCGCGTCCTCCAGCCAGAACTCGAAACCGGTGTGCACGTCCGGCTCGAACGCGGCGTCGAGATCCAGCAGCTCCTGCAGGCGCGGTCCACCGGGCGCGGGCCGGCGCGGCGGCACCGGGTTGCCCGGCGCGGTGGCCAGCGCCTGGACCAGCGCGTCCGCGAGGTCCCGGCTCAGGTCGCCGGAGGAGGTCTGCGTCTGCAGCCCCAGCAGCACGGCGCCGTCCTGGCGGCGCATGGCCGGCCAGGCCATCGGGAGCACCGTGGCCAGCGTGACCGACGGGACGTCACCCTCGGCCTCGGCCAGCGTCTCCGGCTTCACCGTCAGCGACGCGGTCGCGGCGGGCACCAGCTCGCGCAGGGCGACCCAGTCGCCCTCGCCCGGCAGTCCCTCGAACGGCCGCTGCACCAGCTCCGCGACCGCGTGGGCGGCCTCCCGCCCGTGGCACGCCTTGTAACGACGCCCGGACCCGCACGGACATGCTTCCCGCGCGCCGACGACGGGCACCGGCCCGTCGCTCACGACGGCGGCGGACCGGAGGGGGGCCTTCTTCTTGGCCATGGTGCGTACTCCCGATGGAACGGAACCTGGACGGGAACGGAGTTCCCTTCGGGAGAGCCTAGAGGTGTGCGGGTACGGCTCGCTCCTAGCTCGCTGCCGCAGCCGGCGGTTCCTCCCGGCGGGCGTGGCGGGCGCGGATGCGGAGGACCGCCCAGACGGTGACCTCGCCCGGCGAGTCGTCGCGGACGCCCCACTCGGAGGCCAGTTGGCCGACGATGCCCAGCCCGCGGCCGCCCTTCGACGTCAGCGACGGGTTGCCGCGTCTCGGCCGCGTCGGGCCGCCACCGTCCGTCACTTCGACCGTCAGCAGACCGTCGCTGTGCAACTCCCAGCCCACCAGGACTTCTTCACCCTCCTGTGCGACGACCCGCTCCCGCTCCAGCGGGCGCGCGTGCCGACAGGCGTTGCTCAGCAGTTCCGACAGGATCAGCACCGCGTCGTCTATCACGGGCTCCGGGACCAGGTGTTCACCGAGGTCCTCCCGCAGCCTTCGTCGCGCGGCACGCACACTCTCCGGACCATGAGGTACAGCCATGGTCAAGGAAGAAGTCGGCACCTCATGCGCCACCACCACGGCCACCCCCGGACCTCCTCCTTCGTCTTGCGCCAGGGTGTGAATGCCCGGTGCGGGCAAGTCGAAAACGGAAAACAAGGCAACCCTGCGGGCTTTCCAGGAGCTCGCGACGGGCGCGAGGAGCGCATTTCACGGCGCGTGACGAACGGGCTACGCTGCGCATTCGGAATACGTTCCGTAATCGCGATCCGGCCACGATCCAGAGGAATTTCCAGCCATTCCGGACAAGCCGATCGGGCCACTGGCCGGAATGAACCCCATCACTCGCTCCGACTATCGTCCGAGCTGGTCCAGCACCCGCCGCGGGTGGTTGGTGATGATCGTGTCGACGCCCAACCGCAGGCAGAGCTCGACGTCCTCCGGCGTGTCCACCGTCCACACGTGGACCCGGTGGCCGGCACGGTGCAGCGCCGCGACGTAGCCGGGGTTGGCGCGGATCAGGTCGATGCCGGGGCCGGCGATCCGGGCGCCGTACGGGAGGGCGCCGTCCCGCAGCCACGGCAGGACGCGCTCCATCAGGAAGACCGTGGGCAGCTCGGGAGCCATCTGCCGGATCCGCTTCAGCGACAGCTGAGAGAAGCTCATCACGCGCACCGGTGAGGGGCCGTCAGCCCGGTTCGGCAGCAGGTCGAACCGGCGCAGCAGCTCCAGCAGGCGCTTCTCGACCAGGCCCGCGTAGCGGGTGGGGTGCTTGGTCTCGATGGCCAGCTCGACGCGGCGGCCGGCGTCGGCGTGCAGTTCGAGCAGGCGCTCCAGCGTCAGCACCCTGGTGTGCTCCGGCGAGGCCCAGTCGGCCTCCTCCGGCGCGTCCGAGCCGTTCGCCTTCCAGCCGCCGAAGTCCAGCTCGGACAGCTGGGCCAGCTCCAGGGTGGAGACGACGCCGCGGCCGTTCGAGGTCCGGTTGACGGTGCGGTCGTGGACGCACACGAGATGGCCGTCGGCGGTCAGCCGGACGTCGCACTCGAGCCCGTCCGCGCCCTGCTCCAGCGCCAGCTGGTAGGCGGCGAGGGTGTGTTCGGCGAAGGTCCCGGAGGCACCGCGGTGCGCGATGACCCGCGTCTGCGCGCGGTTCGGGACGAGGGTGCGGGGGTTGGGCTGGCTGTGCACGTCACCCACCTTAGGCGGCGTGCGTGTCTTCCGGATGAACGGGCCTCCGCGCCGTCCGGACCCGCCGTCCGGCCCTCGCCGCCCCTCGTCCCCGGAGGCCTACGCGTCCGCCTGCGCGCTTGCCTGTGCGTCCGCCTGCGCGCCGCGCCTGCGCAGCAGCGGCGTGAGCGCGAGCGTCACCCCGCCCGCGATGAGGAAGGAGAAGACCGAGGCCGAGGTCCACGAGGTGGGGTGGATGTGGGTGTACTTCTGCGCGTCGGCCCAGAAGCCGGTCCACCAGCCGTAGGGCAGCGTCGCCGGGTTGATCAGCTCGTACAGCACGAAGCCCAGCGCCCACGGCAGCAGCATCAGCCAGCGGGTCGGCGCATCCGCGCTCATGTCCCAGCCGTCCTTGCCGGCGCCGAGGAAGAAGTCGACCGCCAGCACCGCGAGCAGCGGCACGAAGAAGGCGCCGATCAGGCCCAGGAACGCGTAGTAGGTGTTGGTGAAGCCGTCGATCGAGAGCGCGGCCGCCGTCACGACCGCGCCGATGCCGAGGGTCAGCAGGCGCCGGTCCACCCGCGGGAACAGGTTGTGGATCGACATCGCGGTCGAGTACACGTTCGCGAAGGACTGGTCGGCCTCACGCAGCACCAGCACCAGGAAGAAGAGCCAGCCGGCGGTCAGCCCGGTGAAGGTGGAGAAGATCTTGTTGGGGTCGCCGCCCACCTGGGTCAGCGCGATGGCGCCGACGACGTAGCACCAGACCTGCGCCACCGTGTAGCCGGTGAAGGTGCCCCAGAAGGAGCCCTTGCCGCTGCGCGAGTGGCGCGTGTAGTCGGCGGCCAGCGGCACGAAGGAGATGGAGACCGCGACGACGTAGTCCGTGGCCTGCAGGAAGCCGTTCCAGTTGCCGCCGCCGGGGTTGGTCACGCCGTGCCGGGCCAGCTGCACGGTGAAGTACAGCATCGAGACGCCGACCGCGATCGCCACGTAGCGGCGCAGCGCCGCGATCGAGCCGAGCGGCCAGATGGTCATCGTGGTGGTCAGCAGCCCGGCCAGCACGACGTAGACCCAGCGCGGGATGCCGCCGTACAGCGCCTGCGCGCCCTGTGTGATCACGATCAGCTCGTAGACGCCCCAGCCGATGCACTGGAGGATGTTCAGCACGGTCGGGAGGTAGGAGAGCCGCGTGCCGAAGAGGCCGCGCAGCACCGCCATCGCGGGCGCGCCGGTCCGTGCGCCGATCAGCGCGGCGAGGGCGAGCATCAGCGTGCCGACGACGGTGCCGACCACGATCGCGGTGATCGAGGCGGCCAGCGCCAGGTTCTTGCCCTCGGCGTTCACCATCACCGTCGCGGCGCTGGAGAACCCGATCAGGCTGACGCCGAGGTTGGCCCAGAACGCCGCCTGGTCCCGGAAGCCCAGGGTGCGCGGGGGTCTGGTGTCGAGGACGAGCGGTGCCTCGGCGCGTGTGTCGGTGGACGCCTCGGTGGCGTCGTTCAAGGTCGCGGACATGGCCGTCTACAGAGCTCCCTACGCCGGCATTACCCGGTCAGGTTCAGGCGGTCGGCTGCCCTGCCGCGTGTGCGGCTTGCTGCCCTCTCAGCCCGGAGTGAGGTCCGAGCTCCCGCGCATATGATGCGTGTGTTCGACGGCATGGTAAGCCGTCATTCCGGTTCGGCCAAGACCATCGCCGCAGCTTGGACGTCGGAGCGGGTCCGAATCGGGTGCCGTGCCCACGGCTGGGACTTACGATGCCCCGACAACCTGTGCGGAATGCTAGGGACGTTGGTCCCTCAACAAGGAGGTCGTTCGTGAGCACCGAGCACGAGGGCGCGCCCGAGGGGACGCAGTCCCCTGCCCCCGCTGCGGTTCCGGCGGACAGCACGGATCGTCCGGCGGAGCAGACGCCCACGAGCAGCCCTGTCGAGCCCCCGGCCGACCCCGAGCTGGCCGGCTACCCGGCACCCACGTCGGCCGCGCCCGCGGCTCCCGCCGCCCCGGCCGACGCGGCGCCGGTGGCGCCGGTGAGCGACAGCGCGCCGACGCAGCAGCTGCCCGAGCCTCCCGTCCCGCCGTTCCAGCCCCCGGCGCCTCCCGCTGCTGCTCCCGCCACGCCGGCCTACGCCGCGACGCCCGCGCAGCCCTCGCACGCCGAGGCCCCGACGGCGCAGCTGCCCACCGAGCCGCCCACGGTCGCGGCGCCGCAGGCGCCCGCCCAGCCGTACGGCGCCCCACAGGTGCCGCCGGTCCCCCCGACCCCGCCGACCGCCAACGGCGGCGGCACGTTCGGCGGCGGTGCGTTCGGCGGCCAGCCGCCGTACGGCGGCTCGGCCCCCTACGGCGTGTACGGCGCGGGTACGCCGTACGAGAAGCCCAAGGGCAGCCGTCGTGGCGCGTTCATCTCCGTGCTCGCCGCGACCGCGATCCTCGCGGGCGGCCTCGGTGGCGGGCTCGGCGCCTGGCTCGAGAGCCGCAACTCCGGTGGCGCCGACGCCAGCACCACCGTCTCCAGCTCCACCGACCCGAAGGCGCTCAGCCGTGCGCCCGGCTCGATCGCCGCGATCGCGGCGAAGGCGCTGCCCAGCGTCGTCACCATCGAGGCGAGCGGCTCCTCGGAGTCCGGCACCGGCACCGGGTTCGTCTTCGACACCCAGGGCCACATCCTGACCAACAACCACGTCGTCGCGCCCTCACTGGGCGGTGGCAAGCTGACGGTGAAGTTCGCCGACGGGTCCAGCTACGGCGCCTCCGTCGTCGGGCGCGCCCAGGGTTACGACGTCGCGGTGATCAAGCTCGACACCACCCCGAAGGAGCAGCTGGTCCCGCTCCCGCTGGGCGACTCGGACGCGGTCCAGGTCGGCGACACCACGATCGCCATCGGCGCGCCCTTCGGGCTCTCCGGCACGGTCACCTCGGGCATCGTCAGCGCCAAGAACCGCCCGGTCGCCTCCGGCGACCAGACCGGCGCGCAGACGTCCTACATGAACGCCCTGCAGACGGACGCCTCCATCAACCCGGGCAACTCGGGCGGCCCGCTGATGAACGGGGAGGGCCAGGTCATCGGCATCGACTCGGCGATCCAGTCCTCCGGCCAGTCCACGGGCGGCGGCCAGTCCGGCAGCATCGGGCTCGGCTTCGCCATCCCGATCAACCAGGCGCACTGGGTGGCCGAGCAGCTGATCAAGACCGGCGTCCCGGTCTACCCGATCATCGGCATCCTTCGCGACGACAGCTTCACCGGTGACGGCGCGCGCATCAACAGCACCTCCGTCCAGGGCACCCCGCCGGTCACCCCGGGCGGCCCGGCCGACAAGGCCGGCCTGAAGCCGGGCGACGTCATCACCGCGCTCGACGGCGTCATCATCGACTCCGGCCCGACCCTGGTCAGCGAGATCTGGGCCCACCACCCGGGCGACAAGATCTCCGTCACCTTCACCCGCAACGGCCAGACCCACACCACCACCCTCACGCTTGGCTCCCGCAGCGGTGACAACCAGTAATCACCACCACGCCCGCCCCAACTCGTGAGAAGATCCCTGGCGTGGACGTGATCGCATACGATCACCCCGTCCACCCAGGGAGTCTTGCCCGAGCGGCCTAAGGGAACGGTCTTGAAAACCGTCGTGGCTTCACCGCCACCGTGGGTTCAAATCCCACAGACTCCGCAGTAGAACGGCCCCCGACCAGCAACAACGGTCGGGGGCCGCTTTGTCATCGATGATCCGTGAGTCTGTTGCCCCACGTTTGCGTGCGCTCGGCCAGGGTCATCGATCGCCAACGGTGTCTGCGCCTCGGTATCGAACTACGCCATGCCAGAAATCCGCCGGGCCCGGTTCGTTTGCCTGGCCCCCGTGGATCAGGTGAATCACCGAACCAGCCCTTGATCTCCCCGGAAGCTTCACCGTCGTGGAACTGAACGACGCCGGGCACGTGATCAGATGATGTCCCGGGCGATGCCCATCCGCGGACGGATGCATCGCGTAGTGCCGGAGCGGCCGAAGCAGGGAGCGGGAGCGCTTGTCGCCCGAGGAGTTCGACGAGTTCTACGCCGGGAGCTGGTCGCGGCTGGTCGGTCAGCTGTACGTGATGACCGGGGATCTGGCCGAGGCTCAGGACGTGGTCCAGGAGGCGTACGTGCGTGCCTGGCGGCGGCGGGAGGAGCTGTCCGCGTCCGGGGCGCCGGAGGCGTGGGTCAGGACGGTGGCGTGGCGACTCGCCGTCAGCCGGTGGCGGCGCGCGCGGAGTTATCTGTCGGCGCTGGTCCGCCACGGCACGCCGAGCGAGGCGGCGGGACCGGACCCGGAGCACGCCGCGCTGGTGGCGGCACTGCGCAAGATTCCCGAGGAGCAGCGCCGAGTGGTTGTCCTGCACTACCTCTGCGACCTGCCCGTTGCCGAGGTCGCCGAACAGACCGGTGCGCCGGTCGGTACCGTTAAGGTCCGTCTCGCTCGGGCCCGCGCCTCACTCGCCCGGCACCTGACCGGGGATCTCACGGACCTGAAGGCATGATGGGCAGCGACCAGCACCACGACGACGCCTCCGTGCCCGGCGACGACGGGCTGCGCCTGGCGTTGCGCCGCCTCGCGGACAGCGCCGGCGGCACACCCGCGTTGAGCGGGGCCGAGCTGCGTGCCCGGGCCGGGCACCGGCGTCGGCGCATCGGGTTGGCGGTCGTGCCCTCGGCTGCCGCCGCTGGGCTGCTCGTGGGCGTCACCGCCTTCGCGCTCACCGGTCACCACTCCACCGACGGTGGGCCCACCACGCCCGCGCAGAGCGCCCTCCCGGTCGCGCCCCGTACATCCGGCGCACCCACCGTGCCGGCTTCCGGGGTGAGCCGTGCGCCCGGGGCGCGTGCCTCCGCGCGACCCTCCGGGAGTCCGACCGCAACCGCGGCCTCGCCGTCCTCGCGACCGGTGCCGCCGGCACCGATCGGCGACGCCGCGTGCGCGGTGCCCGTGAAGGGCGAAAGCCTGGTCCTGCTGCACGCGCTGGGCGCCGCCGGTGCGCTGAGGACAGGGACGGACTCGATGCTGTCGGCCATCCCGGTGTCCTGTGTCCACGGGCGGCCGGTGCCCAGTGGCCCGCAGCAGGCGTTGGCGACGGCGCCCGACGTCGTGGTGACCACGACGGCCCCCCTCAGCAGCGGCTCCGACTCACGGCTGAGCTCGCTCCAGGAACTGGTCACGGAGCTGACCGGTCATCCCGATCAGCTCTTCGCGGTCCGACGGGACGCATCGGGCCTGGTGACCCGCCTCGACGAGGTCTACGTTCGCTGACGCCCGGGCGGGCCATGCGTGTGACCGGCGTCACTGTAACCCGGCACCCCCCGGGCTGCGTAGAGAGTGCGGAACGCGGTTCACACCCGTCTCCGCCACTCCTCGCAGCAGTTGAAGAAAGGCCACACCATGCGTACCAACGCCGACTCGCAGATCGCCACCGCCGAGATTTCGGACGGCGAGCTGGACTTCATCTCCGGCGGCATCGCCAGCGCCGCGGCCAGCGTCCAGGGCTACGGCGCCTCCGTGCGTGTCGGCGACGTCCTCGGCACCGCCGGCTCCCTGGCCGACACCGTGACCGACATCCTCCCGGTCGCGTCGCTGACCCACCTCGCCGCGGTGCAGACCACCCCCGGGATCTGACGCGGCGTCGACGTCGGCACAGTGGAGGGCGGGCCCCGGGTGGGGACCCGCCCTTCTGGCGTCCGGTTCCGCCTGTGGCGGATCAGAACCAGTGCAGGCAGTGCGGGATGCGGTCGGTGCGGAAGAAGGCGTCGGCCAGGGCCGCCGCCTCGGCGTGGTGGGCGCGGACGTGGCCGGCGCGGACGAGGGTGGACGGGGTGGTGCCGCCGAGGTAGAGGGAGCCGAGGTCGCGGACGTCGAGCGAGAGGTCGGGCGCGCGGGTGGTCGGCGCGCAGTCGGCCTTGCCGTCGCGGACGGTGAGCAGGTAGCGGTCGTGCTCCCCGAGGAACGGGTCGGTGACGTCGAGGACGAGCTCGCCGTCGGTGGACCAGGCGCGGGCCGTCAGCGCGCGGGGGACGTCGAGCAGGCGCACCCAGAGCCAGTCGGTGTGGTTGCCGATCTGCCCGGCGTTGAAGTCCGCGAGCCGCCAGCGCAGCGGGTGCTCCGGCGGGAAATGCTTGATCAGGACCTCGGTGACCAGGTCGTGGCCGAGTGCGAAACCGGCCAGGGCCGTGTACACGGTGTCGTCGACGGCGACGATCTCGTCGACCGTCAGTTCCGAGCCGTTCCGGGCGTAGCTGGCGTAGCCGTCCGGGACCCCGGCGGCGTCGCGGTGGAGGGCGATGTAGCGCGGGGCTTGGGCCACCGGGGGCTGGCCCGCGCCGAGGGCCCACCAGCGCGGGGGACGGGAGAGCGCGCCGGGCTGGGTCCGGCGGTACCGGTCGTAGACCGCCTCCAGGACGTCGCCGCACTCGGCACGCCGCAGCACCTCGACGGAGCCGCGGTCCGTGCTGCCGCTCCCGGTCCCCCCGCTGTCCGCGCCGCCCGCACGTGGCGCGGCGAACGCGGCCCGGTGGCGCGGCACCGTCAGTCGCTGGGTGTGGGTGGCCGGGCCGTAGCCGAAGCGTCCGTAGATCTCCGCCGAGGTGGCCAGCAGCACCGAGAGGAACTCGCCTCGGGCGCGCAGTTCCCCCAGCTGATGCCGCATCATCGCCGTGAGCACGCCGCGGCGCCGGTGAGTGGGCACGACGCCGACGGCGGTGATGCCGGCCGCCGGGGCGGTGAGCTCGCCGGGCAGGGTGAGCTCGAAGGCGTACGAGCCGGTGGTGCCGACCGGGCGTCCGTCCGCGTCGAACGCCAGCAGGCACCGGTCGGGTTCCAGGGCCGCCCACCAGACCCCGCCGCCGTTCTCGTCGGGCGTCGCGGAGAAGTGTCCGAACGCGACGTCGACGGTGCTGACGAAGACGTCGCGGTCCTCGGCGGTGGCGGTGGAGCGGATCTGCATGGCGGGCTCTGCCTCCCCTGGATCGCGGCGCCACGGCTCGGGCGCCCGGCACAGTGCACCCGTGCACCGCGGCCGGGGCAAGCGAATTTCCACGGAATCCTCGGAATCCTCGGAGCCCACGTAATCCACGGCGACACGCGGGCGCTGCGCCGCCGGAGGGGTCTTCATGCACGCTCCGTGCGCGATCCACACCAAAGGGCGAACTGGGCCGAAAAGTCTGGAGCTTTGTCGATTCATTGAGGAATTCTGAGGGTGCGACGTCGCAGTCCGCAGTACCGCAGAGCCAGCCAGGAGGACCGCATGTCCCGTATCCGTACCGCTCTTGTCGCCGTCCCGCTCACCGCCGCCGCGCTGCTGCTCGGAGCAGGGGTGGCGTCCGCCGACAACGGGGCGATCGCGGGTGGGGGTTCGACCAGCAGCACGACCACCACCTCCGTCTCCGACAACGGGACGGGCAACCTGTCCGGTTGGGTGGACGGCAACGCGAACTGGACGCAGCAGACGGCCAACGGGTCGGGCGCGGCGAACCAGAACAACACCTTCGCCGTGAAGGGCAACAACGGCCCGATCTTCAGCAACCAGTCCAACAGCAACGTGCGGATCGACTTCGGGGGGTAACGCTCCCCGGCGTGTGCGTACGGCGACGGCCCCGGGTGTCCCCCTCGGGGCCGTCGCCGCGTCTCCAGGGTCTCCGGGCTCTCCGGCAGCAGCAGCCTTGACAGTGCGCGTGAATCTGACGCACTGTCAGATCTGTGAATCTGGAGGCATACCAGGGACTTCCCTCGACCGTCGCCGGCGTCGGACCGGATCTCGTCAACGCGCCCATGATCCGGCACTGGTGCGAGGCGATGGGCGACGCCAACCCCGCCTACACGGCGGCCGGAGCGGAGGCGTTCGCGCCCCCGGCGATGCTGCAGGCGTGGACCATGGGCTCCTCCGGCCGCCGCGGTCACTTCAACGCACTGATGCGGGAGTTGGAGACTGCGGGGTTCGCCTCCGTGGTGGCGACGGACTGCGAGCAGCAGTACGCCAGGCCGTTGCGGATCGGCGAGCGGGTCCTCTTCGAGTCCGACATCGAGAGCGTCTCGGCGGAGAAGCGGACCGCGCTGGGCACGGGCTACTTCATCACCACCCGGATGGACGTCCGCGCCTATGACGAGGCGGCCGGCGAGAAGCCGGGGGAGGCGACCCCGGTCGGGACCCACCGCTTCCGGATCCTGAAGTTCCGGCCCGCCGAGCGGGCCGAGCGTCCACAGGGTGTGGACGCGAAGCCGCGACGGCCCAGGCCCGTGGTCAACCGCGACAACGCCGGCTACTGGGAGGGCGTCGCCGCAGGCGAACTGCGCTTCCAGCGTTGCGACGCCTGTGGAACCGCCCGCTTCCCCTGGCTGCCCGGCTGCAACGCCTGCGGCAGCGACCGCTGGCACGCCGAGGCGGCGAGCGGCGCGGGCGAGGTGTACTCCAAGGTCGTCGTCCACCACCCGCTCCCACCGGCCTTCGGCACCAAGCCCTACACCGTCGCGCTCGTCGAACTCGCTGAGGACGTTCGGGTCGTGGCGAACGTGGTCGGAGCAGCGCCCGAGGACATCGCCATCGGCACGCCGGTGCGGCTCGGGTTCCAGCGCTACGACGAGGAGTTGGAGCTGCCCGTCTTCCACCTGGCCGGACCGGACCGGCTGCCGCCGCTGCGCGTGCCGCTCACCCGGACGCTGATCGTCTCCGGCGCCATCGCCTCCCGCGACTACCAGGACGTGCACCACGACGCGGAGTTGGCGCGGGCCAAGGGCGCGCCGGACATCTTCATGAACATCCTGACCACCAACGGCCTCGTCGGCCGCTACGTCACCGACTGGACCGGCCCCGACGCCCGGATCGAGTCGATCGCCATCCGGCTCGGGGTGCCCGCCTACCCGGGGGACGAGCTGCAGTTCAGCGGCGAGGTCACCGAACGGGGCGAGGACGGACGGCTGGTGCTCGCCGTCCGGGGCACGAACCGGCTCGGGGTCCATGTCAGCGGGACGGTGACGGTGACCGTGAACGTGACCAGGAAGGTCGGGAGGGCCACCACATGAGCCTGCACCGCGCCGACACGCTCGGCGGCCGCGCCGCCGTCGTCGGGATCGGGGCCACCGAGTTCTCCAAGGACTCCGGCCGCAGCGAGCTGAAGCTCGCCGTCGAGGCCGTCCACGCCGCGCTCGACGACGCCGGGCTGACGCCCGCGGACGTGGACGGGCTGGTCACCTTCACCATGGACAGCAACCCCGAGATCACCGTCGCGCAGGCGGCGGGCATCGGCGAGTTGTCCTTCTTCAGCCGCATCCACTACGGCGGCGGCGCCGCGTGCGCGACCGTCCAGCAGGCGGCCATGGCCGTCGCGACCGGTGTGGCGGAGGTCGTGGTCTGCTACCGGGCGTTCAACGAACGCTCCGGCCACCGCTTCGGCTCCGGGCTCCAGTCGCGGCAGCCGTCCGCCGAGGGTGTCGCGATGGGGTGGACGATGCCGCCGGGGCTGCTCACCCCGGCCTCCTGGGTGGCCCTGCACGCCGCCCGCTACCTGCACACCTACCGCCTCAGCCCGGACGTCCTCGGTCATGTCGCCGTCGCCGACCGCCGGCACGCCGCCGCCAACCCGGCCGCCTACTTCTACCAGCGGCCGATCACCCTGGCCGAGCACGCCGCCTCCCGCTGGATCGTCGAGCCGCTGCGCCTGCTCGACTGCTGTCAGGAGACCGACGGCGGCCAGGCCGTCGTCGTCACCTCCGTCGAGCGCGCCCGCGAGCTGCGGCACGCGCCCGCCGTCATCGCGGCTGCCGCACAGGGCGCCGGGCGGGCACAGGAGGCGATGACCAGCTTCTACCGCGACGACCTCACCGGGCTGCCGGAGCTCGGCGTCGTCGCCCGGCAGCTGTGGGGCAGCAGCGGCCTGGGGCCGCAGGACATCGACACGGCGGTGCTGTACGACCACTTCACGCCGTTCGTACTGATGCAGTTGGAGGAGTTCGGCTTCTGCGCCCGCGGCGAGGCGGCGGACTTCGCCGCCGACGGCGGCTTGGAGCTGGGTGGCCGGCTCCCGGTCAACACCCACGGCGGCCAGCTCGGCGAGGCGTACCTGCACGGGATGAACGGCATCGCCGAGGGCGTGCGCCAACTGCGCGGCAGCAGCGTCAACCAGGTCGCGGACGCGTCCGCGGTGCTGGTCACCGCGGGGACGGGCGTGCCGACCTCGGGCCTGGTGCTGACGGCGGACGGCTAAATCCTTTGCTCCCGCCGTGACGCCGCGCGCAGACTCGGTGGCATGACTGCCGACCGAGCGACGGAGCCGAGCGGGCTCAGCTGGCGCCCCATCGAGCGCGGCCACGTCGCCGCGTGGAAGCTGCTGCTGGACGCGATCGAGGTGGTCGAGCAGGACGACGAGCACTCCACCGAGGCCGACCTGCTGGACCGTTTCGACGATCCCTACGTGGACATGGCCCGGGGCAGCCTCGCCGCCTGGGACGGCGAGCGCATGGTCGGGTACCACTGGATGAAGGCGCGCACCGCCGCCGATCCGGGGCACGAGTTCTGGCAGCTGGGCGGGGTCGACCCGGAGTACCGCGGCCGAGGTGTCGGCCTCCGCCTGCTGACCTGGGCCGAGCAGGCCGCGCGCCCGCTGCACGAGGAGCGGTTCCCGGGCGCGCCGCTGGCGCTGGTGGACGGGTGCTGCGTCGGCTCGACCGCCTCCGAGCAGCTCTTCGCCCGGCTCGGCTACGAGCAGGCGCGGTGGTACCGCAGCATGGTCGTCGACGACCTCGCGGCGACCGTGGCCGCGCTGCCGCCCTTGCCCGTCCCGGACGGCGTCGAGTTCCGCGTGTTCACCGAGGAGCGCGCGGCGGACGCCCTGACGGTGCGCAACGACGCGTTCCGCGACCACTACGACATGGCGCCGCAGACCCCGCAGGGGTGGGCGCACTTCACCGGCGGCGCGTCGTTCCGGGCCGGGAGCAGCCACCTCGCCTACGACAGGGTGAGCGGCGAGCCGCTGGCCATCGTGATGTGTGAGGAGTCCTCCTCCGAGGCGGGACGCGACCTCTACGTCGCCCTCGTCGGCACGGCCCGCGCCGGCCGCAGGCGGGGCATCGCCTCCGCGCTGCTCGCCCACGTGCTGCGGGAGGGGGCGGCCGCCGGATACGACCGGTCCTCCCTGGGCGTGGACGCGGACTCCCCGACGGGGGCGGTCGGGCTGTACGAACGGCTGGGCTACCGGGCCAAGCAGACCTGGGTCGCCCAGCGGAAGCAGCTGGGCTGAGCGCCCCCGTCCGGGGGAGGCGGCATCAGGGGTGTAACAGCAGCAAGAACCTTACTCTGGCGTGGCATATCGTCAGATAACGGGCATTCAGCTAACGATCGAATGTGACCACTCAACGAACCCCTCTGCGTCCTCGTCGCTCTCCGCGTACGCGCACCCCGCTGCGCTCTCTGCTCTGCACGATGCTGGCGCTGGTGTTCGTACCGGCGCTGGTCTGCCCGACCGAGGCCGCCGCGACGACCCGGCGCGGTCTGCCACAGGTCTTCACCGGGCGGGCCTTCGACACCTGCTCCGCCCCGAGCCCCGCGCTGCTGCGCGCCTGGCGCCGCAGCTCGCCCTACGGCGCGCTCGGCCTCTACATCGGCGGCGGCAACCGGGCCTGTTCCCAGCCGTTGCTCACCCGCGGCTACGTGCGCGCGGCGGCCGGCATGGGCTGGCGGATGCTTCCCCTCTACGTCGGGGCCCAGGCGCCCTGCGTGACCGACGCCCACGCCCGCACCGGCCGGATCAACTCGGCCAACGCCTTCGGCCAGGGCCAGTCCGACGGGCAGGATGCGGTCCGCGCCGCGCGGGGGCTGGGCCTGGGCGCCGGCAGCCCCGTCTACCTGGACATGGAGGCGTACTCGCGCGACCGCGGCAGGTGCAGCCTCGCCGTGCTGCGCTACACCGCCGCCTGGTCCCGGGCCGTGCACCAGGCCGGCTACCTCTCCGGCTTCTACAGCTCCGCCGACTCCGGCGTGGCCGACCTCGCCTCGCTGGCCGCGACCGGCCGGGCCGCGCCGCCGCCCGGCACCATGCCCGACGTGGTCTGGTACGCGCGCTGGGACCACCGCGCCTCCACCGACGGTTACAAGGCCCTCAGCCAGAGCCAGTGGGCGGGGCACCGGCGGGTGCACCAGTACGTCGGCAACGCCGTCGAGAACCACGGCGGCCAGAGCGCGATGATCGACCGCAACGCCGTCGACGCCCCGGTCGCGGTCGTTCCCTAGCGGGAGGCGGTGCAGGTCGGTAGCGGGTGCCGGGCGCGGCGGTCGGTGTGACGCTTGTCCTCTGGACAGGCCGTCGGCCGCCGCGGCCATTGTCCTGCGGCCGGGCGGGGGCGAGAATTCCCCCACACACGCCCCTACCCACCGGTAATCGGGGGCGCGCCGGCGGAGCCGGCGGGTCAGGTCACGTCAAGGAGGACCCAGGTGCTCAGCACGATGCAGGACGTCCCACTCACCGTAGGCCGCATCCTCGCCCACGGGGCGGGATTCCACGGCGCCGCCACCGTGTCCACCTGGAACGGCACCAGCGCCGACAGCCGCACCTTCGCCGAGGTCGGCGCCCGCGCCGCGCAGCTCGCCCACGCCCTGCGCGACGAGCTCGGCGTCACCGGCGACCAGCGCGTCGCCACGCTGATGTGGAACAACACCGAGCACCAGGAGATCTACCTGGCGGTGCCCTCCATGGGCGCGGTGCTGCACACCCTGAACCTGCGACTGCCCGCCGCCCAGCTCTCCTACATCGTCAACCACGCCGCGGACCACGCGATCTTCGTCAACGGCAGCCTGCTGCCGCTGCTCGCCCCCCTCCTGCCGACGCTCGAACCGACGCTGCGTCACATCGTCGTCGTCGGCCCCGGCGACCGCGCCGCGCTGGACGACGCCAAGGCCCGCGGCATCGCCGTCCACGACTCCGAGGAGCTGATCGCCGACCGGCCGACCAGCTACCCGTTCCCGACCGACCTGGACGAGCGCACCGCCGCGGCCATGTGCTACACCTCCGGCACCACCGGCGACCCGAAGGGCGTCGTCTACAGCCACCGCTCCGTCTACCTGCACTGTCTGCAGGTCATCTCCGCCGAGGACTTCGCGCTGACCTCCGCGGACAAGGCGCTGCCCGTCGTACCCATGTTTCACGTCAACGCCTGGGGCCTGCCGCACGCCGCGTTCATGGTGGGCTGCTCGCTGCTGATGCCGGACCGCTTCCTGCAGCCCAAGCCGCTGGCCGAGATGATCCAGGCCGAGCGCCCCACCGTCAGCGGCGCGGTCCCCACCATCTGGACCGGCCTGCTGGACGAGCTCGACCACGGCTCCTACGACACTTCCTCGCTGCGCCGCGTCGTCATCGGCGGGTCGGCCTGCCCGCCCTCGCTGATGAAGGCCTTCGAGGAGCGCCACCACATCACCCTCGTCCACGCCTGGGGCATGACCGAGACCTCCCCGCTGGGCTCCTTCGCCCTCCCGCCGGGCGGCCTGACCGCAGAGGAGCAGTGGCCCTACCGCCTCACCCAGGGCCGCTTCCCCGCCTCCGTCGAGCCGCGCATCATCGGCCCCGACGGCACCCCCGTGCCGTTCGACGGCGAGACGGCGGGCGAGCTGGAGGTCCGCGGCCCGTGGATCGCCGGCTCCTACTACGGCGACGAGGAGCTCTCCTCCGACAAGTTCAGCGAGGACGGCTGGCTGCGCACCGGCGACGTCGGCACGATCAGCCCCGACGGCTTCCTCACCCTCACCGACCGTGCCAAGGACGTCATCAAGTCCGGTGGCGAGTGGATCTCCAGCGTGGAGCTGGAGAACCACCTGATGGCCCACCCCGACGTCCTGGAGGCCGCGGTCGTCGCCGTCCCCGACGACAAGTGGGGCGAGCGCCCGCTGGCCACCGTCGTCCTCCGCCCGGACGCGAAGATCGGCTTCGCCGAGCTGCGCGCCTTCCTCGCCGAGCGCGTCGCCTCCTGGCAGCTGCCGGAGCGCTGGTCGCTGGTCGAGGCCGTGCCGAAAACGAGCGTGGGCAAGTTCGACAAGAAGGTCATCCGCGCGGGCTACGCCGCCGGCGAGCTGGACGTGACGACCCTCGGCAAGGGCGAGTAGCCGTACGGGTGTCGAAGGGGCGCGGGTTCTGCCGATCGGCAGGACCCGCGCCCCTTCGGTCGTTCGGTGTGCTGCTCAGACCTCGCCGAGGGCGCCGATGCGGCCGAGCAGGTCGACGATGCGGGCCTGCACCTCGGGAGAGGTGGAGCGCTCCGCGAGGAAGAGGACCGTCTCGCCCGAGCGCAGGCCGGCACGCTGCTCCGGGCCGTCCACGGAGGTGTAGACGACCAGCGGCGTGCGGTGCAGCCGGTTGTTGCTGCGCAGCCAGTCGACGATGCCCATCCGGCGGCGCCGGATCAGCATCAGGTCCATCACCACCAGGTTCGGCTGCACGCTGCTCGCCCGCGAGACCGCGTCGTTCTCGGACGCGGCGTGCTCGACGTGCATGCCGCGCCGCTCCAGCGCGGCGGTGAACGCCGAGGCGACGTGGGGGTCGTGCTCGATCAGCAGCACACGCGGGGCGTGCCGCTCACTGTCGCGCGGCGCGAGCGCGCGCAGCAGCACCGCCGGGTCGGCGCCGTAGGCGGCCTCCGGCGTGGCCTGGCCGAGGCCGGCCGTCACCAGCACCGGCACGTTCGCGTCCCCTGCGGCGGTGCGCAGCGACTGCAGCGCCGTGCGGGTGATCGGCTCGGTCAGCGGGTCGACGAAGAGCGCCGCCGGGAAGCCCGGGACCTGCGCGTCCAGCTCGTCCCGGGTGCGGACCAGAATCGGCTGGTAGCCGCGCTCCTGCAGCGACTGACGGGTCGACGGGTCGGGCTCCGGCCAGACCAGCAGGCGGCGCGGCCGCCCGTCGGAGGCCGGGGCGACCATCGTCGGGTAGTCGGCGCCGGCGATGAACTCCAGCCGGCTCTCCGTCAGCGGGCCCTCGTCGCCGAGCTGCTGCGGCCCGTCGCCGCCCGGCTGCCGGGGTTCCTGGCGCGGGAGGGGGCCCTGGACCGGGCCCTGCGACGGCTGGTCGGTCTGCTGCGGCGCCTGCTGGGTGGGGACGTTGGTCCCCTTCGGCGGCGTCTGCACGGACTGGAGCGGCGACTGGGACAGGCTCATCACGCCGCCGCGGCCGCCGAAGGTGCCGCCTGCGGGCACCGGCGCGGCGGGCGGCAGCGGCAGCGGGCCGCGACCGCGGGAGCGCGACTGCTGCGGAACCGGCATGTTGGTGCCCGTGTTGGCGCCGTTGGTCCGGTTGCCGGCCGCGTTGGCCGCGTTGCGTCCCTGGTGGCCGGACGCGGCCTGGCCGTTCACCGCGCCGTTCTGGGCCCCGTTCTGGGCCCCGTTCTGTCCGTTGTGCTGCGCGCCGTTCACCGGCGCCGGGCCGAGCTCGAAGCGGCCGCCGAAGGGCGCCTGCGCCGCCTGCACGGGCGGGGCGGCGGGGTGGACCGGCTCCAGCGCGGCCGGGCCCGACTCGGCGGACTGCTGCGCGGCGGGGTTCTCGTCGCCCTTGGCGGGGCCGAGGGCGAGCTGGCGGCGACGGCCGTTGCCGGGGGTGGCCTGCCGGCGCGGCTCGGGCGCGACCACGCTGCCGGCCGGCGGCAGCGCGTTCTCCAGGCCGGGGTAGACCGGACCGCCGATCAGGCCCGGGAAGTCACCGGGCTGCTGTCGGCCGGGCTGATCCGGGTGACCCTGCCGGCCGGGGTGCCCGCCCTGCGCGTGCTGCTGGTCGGCCTGTTGGTCGGCCTGCTGTCCGGCCTGGGCGCGGCGCCGGGCCGCTCGGCCCTGGCCCGGCTGACCGCCCTGCTCCGCACCGTGCTCGGCGCCGGGCAGCGCGGGCAGGTGCGCCCCCTGCTGCTCCCGCGCCGCCGCCTCGGCCGCCTCCAGCGCCTGCTGCTCCTCCAGCTGCTGCTGGACGGCGCGCGGCGGGCGGACGATCTCCGGCTCGGGCAGCCGGTTGCGCCGGCGCGAGCGGTCGGTGCCCTGGGTCGGGGTCGCCGACGATCCGGACGGCTGCTGCGCGGGCGCGGCCTCGTCCTCCGCCGGCGCGCTCGTCGGCGCCTTCGGGAGGGCCTCCAGTGGCAGGTCCGGCAGCAGCGTGGTGGCGTTCTCGCCGGGTGCGGGCGCCGGGGCGAAGCGGGCCACCGCGTTCGCCGGGTCCAGCGGCAGTTCCACGATGTAGACGCGGCCCTGACCCTCCGGCAGGTCGTGCGACTGCAGCACGCCGCCGTGACGCTCCACGATGCCGCGCGCGATCGGCTGGTGCACCGCGCCGCCGCCCACGCCGGGGCCGCGCAGTTCGATCCGGGCGACCTCGCCACGCTGCGCCGCCGCGACCACCACGCCGCCGCCGCCCGCGCGGCGCGCGCCGTGGCGTCCGCCGGGCCGACGCCCGGACAGCCCGGAGGCGACGCCGACCGCCATGCCGAACAGCTCGCCGCCGGCGCTCGACGCGTCGTCGCCGGCGACCGCGATCTCGGCCAGCAGATGGCCGAGGGCCTCGGCCAGCCGGCCCTCGTCTCCGATCAGCTCGACCGAGGACGGATGCACCGTGATGTCGACCCGGCCCGCGCCGAGCAGGGCCGTCGCCATGGCGACGGCCTCCTCGAGGATCTTGTCCAGCGAGACCGGGCGCCGCTCGAGCCGCTGCTTGCCCGACTCCACGTCGGCGTCGAAGCGCTGGTAGGACAGCACGCCGTCGACCAGGGCCGAGGTGCGGCGGCACTCGTCGGCCAGCCGGAGCAGCACCCAGTTGGCCTCCGGCCACAGCTGCCCGGCGGGGTCGCGGGCCAGCTGCTCCAGGGTGTCGTTGAGCCGGTCCAGGGGCTTGCGCAGCTCCTGCTCCAGCACGGCCGTCAGGTGCTCGTGCCGCTCGGCCAGGTTCAGGTAGGAGGTGCGGTCTGTGAACGTCATCACCGCGCCGACCAGCTGGTCGCCGTCGCGCACCGGCGCGGTCGACAGCTCGACGGTCACCGGGGTGCCGTCCTTGCGCCACAGCGTCGCGGTGCGGACCCGGTGGCGGCGGCCGGACTCCAGGGTGTCCGCGAGCGGCGACTCCTCCGCCGGCAGCGGCGTGCCGTCCGGACGGGAGTGCATCACCAGCGGCAGCAGCTCCTGGCCACCCAGCTCGCCCGCGCGGTGGCCGAGGATGTGCGCGGCGGCGGGGTTCACCAGGACGACCAGGCCCTCGGTGTCCACGCCCACCACGCCCTCGGTCGCGGCGCGCAGGATCATCTCGGTCTGCTTGTGCTGACGGCGCAGCTCCGCCTCGACCTCCAGCCGGGCGCTGAGGTCGCGCACGACGATCAGCAGCAGCTCGCGGTCGCTGGGAGAGGTGATGCCGGAGCCGGTGCCGCCGTAGTAGGAGCCGGAGTAGCTGCTCGACGAGCTGCCCAGGGTGCCCAGCGAGATCCGGCCGTCGTCCTCGAACTCGGCGGGCTGCACCTCGACGGGCAGCACGGAACCGTCCGTGCGCACGGCGTTCATGCGCACCGGCTCGTCGTCGTCCTCCTCGACGCCCTCCGCGTTCTTGCGCGGCCGCATCGAGCCGGGGATCCGGCTCGGGTCGAACTCGGGCAGGACGGACAGCACGCCCCGGCCGACCAGCGACGTCCCCGGCGCCTGGAGGCTCCGCACCGCCGCGGCGTTGGCGTCGACGATGGTGCCGTTGCTGTTCACCAGCAGTAGCGCGTCGGGAAGGGCGTCGAGTATCGCGGCGAGGCGAGCAGTGCCTCGGGTCGGCCTGCTGCTCACGACGGGAGGTCCTCCTACTCGCTTTCTTGCACCTTGCGGCTCCTTGCGGCTCCTCCTGGGTGGGGCCGCAGCGGCCAGCTAGCACTATCGCATTGTTTTTGCGATCCCGGCGACCCGCCTAGTAACGTGGTCTGAGGTTGGCCGCAGCCCCCAGGGTTGTGGCATCATCCCTGCAGACGGTTGTGATCGCCAGTGGGCGAGCGCAAACGCTGAGGAGGCTTCGCCTAGTCCGGTCTATGGCGCCGCACTGCTAATGCGGTTTGGGTTTTACCGCCCATCGAGGGTTCAAATCCCTCAGCCTCCGCTCCACTTCGGGGCCCCGACCTCTCACCGAGGTCGGGGCCCCGTGGCTTTTCCGCTGGGACCCTGGACGGGTGACCCTGCTGCTCACCCGCTCCGACCTGCTCGCCGTCCTCGACCCGGACGCCTGCCTCGACGCGCTGCGCTCCGCGTTCCTCGCCGCCGACCCCCACGCGCCCTCCGGGCAGCGGGTCGTGGCCGAACTGCCCTTCCCCGGCAGGGCCACCGCGCTCATCCCCGGGCTGCTGCCGGGCGTCGACGCCTACACGGTGAAGGTCAACGCCAAATTCCCCGCCGCCCGCCCCGCGCTGCGCGGCGTCATCTGCCTGCATGCCGCCGCCGACGGCGAGCTGTTGGCCCTGCTCGACTCGGCGACGATCACCGCGTGGCGGACCGGCCTGTCCGCTGCGCTCGCGCTGGACGCACTGGGTGCGCCGGGCGGTCGCCTCGGGGTGATCGGGGCGGGCGCGCAGGCCGAGATCACGATTGCAGGTCTGCACAGACTTCGCGCCTGGCCCTCACTGACCGTCCACGACAGCGCCCCGGAGCGGGCCGCGTCCTTCGCCGCGCGACACGACGGGACCGTCGCCCCCTCCCCGTCCGCCGTCAGCGCGGCGTCCGACCTCGTCCTCCTGGCGACGTGGTCGCGCACCCCACTGCTCGCCCTCGCGGACACCCGCGAGGGCCAGCACCTCACCACGCTCAGCGCGGACGAACCGGGCAAGTGCGACCTCTCCCCGGACCTCCTCGCCGCGGCCTCCCTCACCGTCGACCACGTCCCCCTCGCGCGCACCTCCGGCATCCTCACCAACCCCTCCCTCACGGCCACCCTGCTCG
>NZ_QKYN01000188.1 GCF_003258295.1 Streptacidiphilus pinicola
ACGAGATCCCGCCCTGCGCGGGCGCCCGCGCAGGGCGGGATCTCGTCGGCGTGGCCGGGGGGAGTGCCGGGGCGTCAGCCCGGTGAGGGCGAGCGAGCGGTGGGTACTCCTGCCGGTACCGGCGTCGGGGCCGGGGGCGATCCGCGAGTGCCCGCGCAGGCGGGGAGCGGGCTGGAGCCGGCGCGCGTCGCGTCCGCGCTCCCGCCGGGCGATCCGTGGATCCTCGCGCTGCTCGGCACCCCGCCCGCCGGGGCGCAGCCCGGCCAGGCGCAGTTGCGGGTCCTCGGACCGGTGGAGCTGGTCGGCGCGAAGGGGCCGGTCGAGCCCGCCTGGCGGGCGGGCCTGGTGGAGGTGGCCGCGCGGCGCGAGCTCGGCCCCGCGCAGGGCGCGTACGTCTCCGCCGACGCGATCGGCCGACTGCGCGAGTGGCTCGGCGACGGACCGGGCGGACGGCCCGTCAACCTGCGCTGCGACTGGGAGGACTTCCAGGCCCTCCGCGCCCGCGGCCTCACGGACGTCGGCCCCAACGGCGACACCGCTCTCGCCCGCGCGCTCGCGCTCGTGCGGGGAGCCCCCTTCGCCGAGGCCGCCTACCCGTGGGCGGAGCCGCTGCGCGCCGGAATGACCGCCGCCGTCGTGGACGTCGCACACGAACTGACCCTGCGTCGCCTGCGCGCCCGCGACCACCGGGGCGCGGAGGCCGCCGCCTACCGGGGTCTGGTCGCCGAGCCGGACGCGGAACTGCTGCTGCGCGATCTCGTCCTGCTCTACGCCGACGCCGCGGACAGCCCGCAACTGCAGCGCACCGTCGCACGCTTGGAGACCAAGGCGGCGCGGACCGGCCTGCCGCCCGAGCCCGAGACCGCCGCGCTGCTCGACGAGCTGAGGTCCCCGGTGATCGATCCGCTCTCGCGCCGGTAGGGTGGCGGGGACCGGACAGGCACTGAGGCGTCCGGCGCGAGCGACGACTGCGGGGTGGAGATGAGCGGGGGAGACGGGCTGCGGGGGCGTGTTCTCGTCATCGACGGGGGCAGTGGCCGTGCCGCGCGCCGGTTCCCGCCGCGCGAGGGGCGCCCCGCACCCAACCTGACGCGCATTCTCGCGGCGATAGCCCCGCAGGTGCTGCTCGCGGCCGACGGCGTCGACAGCGTTCTGCTGCCCTCCGCCGTCGATGCCGACGCGATCCGCGAACACCTGCGGGCCGCCGCCCGCCACACCGGTCCGCTGCTCATCCACATCGGCGGCCACCTCGTGCGCGACCGCCGTACCGGCTCGCTCTCTGTCGAGTTGGACCAGGGCCGGCTGCCCTGGCGGACGCTGGAGGAGGAGCTGCGGCTGCGGCCGATGCAGTACGGCACCCTCGTCATCGGCGACCTCAGCGCCGAGCCGGACGCGCTGCCGCAGTTGCGCGTGCTGCCCTCGCCGCTGGGGGCGGGCCTGCCGCTGTGGGCGTCCGTCAGCCCGGACCCGCAGCAGGTCGGCACCTTCACCCGCGCGCTGGTCGAGGCGCTGCACGGCGGACGCCCCGGTGCGGGGGAGCGGCTGACGCCGGAGCAGCTGCAGCAGCAGGTCCACACCGTGCTGCGCCCGGAGACGCAGATCGTCATCTCGCACGCGCCGGGCTGGCAGCTCTTCCGCAACACCTCGCGCCGGCTCGGCGCGACGCTCGTCGACCCGTCGCTGCCTTCCGCGGACCAGACGGCCCAGCTGCCGCTCGTCGACCCGGACGCCCCCTTCCCCGTCTCCCTGGGCGCGCCGGTCCCGCAGGCGCCGATGCCGGCGACCGCGACGCCGCAGATGCCGGTGCCGGTGCCTGCACCCCAGCCCGCGCCCGCGCCTGGCACGGTGCCGCCGGTGATGCCCCGACCTGTGGTGACGCAGCGCTCGCCGGAGACGGTCACGATCGAGCTGCCGATGCCGCCCGCGTACCTCGGGGCCGCGCCGCTCCACCACGATCTGCCCGCCGACGTCGCGCCGTTCGACATGCCGCCGCTGCCGCAGCACGCGCCGACCATCCACCTCCCGCAGACCCCGACGCCGGTGGAGGACGACCTCACCGCCTACCGGGACGCCATCGGCGCGATCGTCGCGGCCGCGGACGCGGGCGAGCACGCCCGCGCCGTGCGCGAGAGCATCGCGCTGGAGCGCAGCGCGGTGGACCAGCACGGCACGGACAGCGAGCCGGTGCTGAAGCTCCGCCAGGTCCGCGCGCACGTCACCCGACTCGCCGGCCTCCAGCGCGAGGCGGCGCTGCTCTACCGCGACGTCGCGCTCAGCCTGCTGGACAGCCGCGGCGCGGACGACCCGGAGACCCGCCAGGCCGCGGCCAACGCGGAGGCCTGCTGGCGCGCGATCGAGGACGACGCCGACGCCCGCCGCCTCGGTCCCGACATCCTCCGCCTGCGCCAGGCCGTCCCGGACCCCCGCCGCACCGCCGCCGTCGAACGCCACCTCGCCCGCCTCCGTGGCGAGCCCCTCCCCACGACCCCGCCCACCCCGGAGGAC
>NZ_QKYN01000189.1 GCF_003258295.1 Streptacidiphilus pinicola
CCCGCCCGCACCCGGGCCGCCGGAACCGTCCCCCGCCTCAGGCCGGGAAGGGGAAGTCGGCGGCCCGGGTGCCGGCGGGGCAGGCGTGGACGGTTCCCTCCGGCCCCCCGAGGCGGAGCTGCCAGGGGTGGGGGCTGTCGGTGGTGACGTGAAGGCGGTCGCCCTCGCGCCGCAGGTGGAAGCGGGCGGACTCGCCCGGTCCGTCGGGGCTCGGGATGACCACGGTGCGTTCGGCCCCGTCGGCGAAGGCGTGGACCCGCAGCTCGACGCCGTCCGCCCAGGCGGAGACCGGGTGCTGGTCGTCGGCGCCGAACGGGATGACGGAGTCGGGCCGGGCGAGCAGCGGCAGGGTGTGGAAGCCGTGCTGTTCGCGCACCCAGCGCGGGCCGGTGACCTGGTCCCCCGTCAGGACGTTGGTCCACGTCCCCTCGGGGACGTAGTAGTCGACGGTGCCGTCGTAGGTGAAGACGGGGGCGACGAGCAGGTCGTCGCCGAGCAGGTACTGACGGTCGAGGGTGGCCACGGCGGGGTCGTCGGGGAACTCCAGCACCATGGCCCGCATCGCCGGGACGCCGGTGGCATGCGCCTGCTGGGCCGCGCGGTGCAGGTAGGGAGCGAGGCGGTGCTTGAGGAGGGTGAACGCGCGGGTGACGTCGACGGCCTCCTCGCCGTAGTCCCACGGGACGCGGTAGGACTTGCTGCCGTGCAGGCGGCTGTGGGAGGAGAGCAGGCCGAACTGCACCCAGCGCTTGAAGACGGTCGGGGTGGGCGTGCCCTCGAAGCCGCCGATGTCGTGGCTCCAGAAGCCGAAGCCGGACAGCCCGAGGGAGAGCCCGCCGCGCAGCGACTCGGCCATGGCGCCGAAGTGCGACTCGCAGTCCCCGCCCCAGTGCACCGGGTACTGCTGGCCGCCGGCCGTCGCGGAGCGGGCGAAGAGCATGACCTCGCCCTCACCGCGCTCCTCGCGCAGCAGCTCGAACACGGCCTGGTTGTAGAGGTGGGTGTAGTAGTTGTGCATCCGCTCCGGATCGGAGCCGTCGTGCCAGACGACGTCGGTGGGGACGCGCTCGCCGAAGTCGGTCTTGAAGCAGTCCACGCCCTGCGCGAGCAGCTTGCGCAGTTCGCCGGTGTACCAGTCACGAGCGGCGGGGTTGGTGAAGTCCACCAATGCCATACCCGGCTGCCACAGGTCCCACTGCCAGACGCTGCCGTCGGCGCGCCGCACGAGGTAACCCGCGCGCCGACCCTCCTCGAACAGGTGCGACTTCTGCGCGATGTACGGGTTGACCCAGGCGCAGATCCGCAGCCCCTGCTCCTTGAGCCGGGCCAGCATGCCCGCCGGGTCGGGGAAGGTCTGCGCGTCCCAGGTGAAGTCGGACCACTGGTACTCGCGCATCCAGAAGCAGTCGAAGTGGAAGACGCTCAGCGGGATGCCGCGCTCGGCCATGCCGCCGACGAAGCGGTTGACGGTGGCCTCGTCGTAGTCGGTGGTGAACGAGGTGGTCAGC
The DNA here is from genome assembly GCF_003258295.1 of Streptacidiphilus pinicola. Taxonomy (GTDB): domain Bacteria; phylum Actinomycetota; class Actinomycetes; order Streptomycetales; family Streptomycetaceae; genus Streptacidiphilus; species Streptacidiphilus pinicola. The sequence goes on from NZ_QKYN01000189.1 coordinate 1,509, forward strand.
CACAGGCCCAGCGCCCAGGCCGGGGGCAGCGCCGGGCGCCCGGTCAGGGCGGTGTAGCGGGTCAGGATCTCCTTCGGCGTCGGGCCGTGGACGACGAAGTACTCCAGCGACTGGTCCTCGACGCTGAACTGCACCTGCCCGACGGACTCGGAGCCCACCTCGTAGCTCACCTTGCCGGGGTGGTTGACGAAGACGCCGTAGCCCTGGTTGGTCAGGTGGAACGGGATGTTCTTGTAGGCCAGTTCGCTCGTCGTACCGCCGTCGGCCTGCCAGATGTCCACCGTCTGACCGTTCTTGACGAACGGAGTGAACCGCTCCCCGAGCCCGTAGACCAACTCGCCGACGGACAGCGAGAGCTGGCCGAGCATGTAGTGCCGGCCATCGGCGTCGGTGACGAATCCGGTGCCGCGCTCCCCCGCCGTGGTCAGCACCCGCCCGTCGGCGCTGAACTCCAGCCGCCAGGGCTGGGAGGAGTCGACGCGCAGGGTCAGCGCACCGGAGCTGAGCTCCGCCGTCTCCCCGTCGCGGTGGACCTTCCCGGCGCCCTCCTCGGTGCCGGGGAGCGCGAACTCGGGTCCGCGGTCGACCGATCCGGCGTGGTGGGTGGCGCGCACCCCGATCACGCCCTCGGCGGGAGACCAGCAGTCGACCGTCAGCAGGGGGCTGTTGAGGGTGTCACCGCGTCCGCGCACGTGCTTGACCGGCGCGTAGAGCGTCAGTCGGTGCTCGTCGGCCCGGATGTCGGCGACTTCGGCGGCGAAGCGCGCGGTGCAGCCGGGCCGCATCAACCAGTAGCCGTCGGTGAACTTCATCAGGCAGCATCCTCCGTCCGCGCGGAGCGCGGTGATCAGGGCTTGGAAGGGGCAAAGAGGTGCGGTCAGCGCTCCGGCGCGAGTCCGCGCTCGGCGAGCCACTCCAGTTGGGTGGGCGGCGTGGAGCCGCAGCCGCTGCTGTGGTCGGCGAAGGGCCAGACGGTCATGGTCAGGTCCTCGCCGACGTAGTGGTTGAACGCGGCGTAGACGGTGGCGGGCGGGCAGACGGGGTCCATCAGGGCGACGCCGAACAGGGCCGGGGCGGTGGCCCGCTGGGCGAAGTGCACACCGTCGAGGTAGTCGAGGGTGGCGAAGGTCTGCTCGACCTTGTCGCGGCTGTGCCAGCGCAGGTAGTTGACGAGCTCCCGGTACGGGCCGTCCCCGGCGATCTGGACCGCCTGTCGGAAGTGGCACAGGAACGGCACGTCCGGCATCACGGCCGCCACCCGCTCCCCCAGCAGTCCGGCGACGGCGAGGGCCAGCCCGCCGCCCTGGCTGCCGCCCGTGACCACGATCCGGCCGGCGTCGAGGCCGGGCAGGTCCGCGACGGCGTCCACCGCCCGCGCGCAGTCGGTGATCAGGCGCCGGTGGTAGTGGTTCTCGGGTGAGTCGATGCCGCGGGTCATGAAGCCCTCGACCCACTGCGTGCCGTCGCCCTGGGTGCGGTCCGGGGTGTCATGGCCCTGGCCGCGGCTGTCGACGACGAGTTGGGCGTAGCCGGCCGCGGACCAGAAGAGGTGCTCGGTGGGCAGGCCGCGACCGGCGCAGTAGCCGAGGTAGGTGACGACGACCGGCAGCGGGCCTTCGGCTCCGCGGGGGCGCAGTAGCCAGGCCGCCACGGGTTCGCCGTTCCAGCCGGGGAAGCGCACGTCGTCCACCTCGACGGTGTGCAGCCGGAACCGCTCGGTGACGCGCTCGGCCTTCACCGCTCCGCCCTGCGCGCGGGCCTCGTCGAGGGTGCGTCGCCAGAAGGCGTCGAAGTCGTGCGGGGCGGGCGACTCCGGTCGGTAGCGGGCGAGTTCGTCGGCGCCGAAGTCCGTCAGCGGCATGGGCTCTCTCCGGGGTGAGGCAGGTGGGATGGGGTGGGCCGGGTAAGGAGGCGGCGGCCCGCCACCCTCAAGGCGGGCCGCCGCCGGTCGCTGGGCCGCTCTCAGTCGGCCGCGGGGGTTGAGCCGAACCGGAACGCCAACAGGCGGAAGGCGCCGTGCAGGACCAGGGTCAGGTCGTGGACCCCGTCCAGCACCCCGGACGACGCGAGGCCGGGCAGCTCCGTGCCCACCGTGGTCCAGGCGTAGCGGTCACCGGTCACGGGCACCGCGAGCCGGATGAGCTCCTGTCCGTCCGCGAGGATCTCCAGGCTCGCCTCGCCCGCTTCGCCGTCCGCACGCGCGACCTCGATGTCGACGCGGACCGCGCCGGTGAGGTCGACGGAGCGGAAGAGCAGCGTCGCGGGCCGCTCGGGATCGGCCGGGGTGACGGCGTCGCCGCCGATGCGGTTCACGTCGACGATGGCGATGGCCGCGTGGTCGTCGAAGTCGAGTGTCAGGGTTCGACGGTCGACGACCACGCGGGGCTGGGGGGCCGTCCCGGTCACCGTGAGCGGTGTGGTCAGGACGACGTCTTCGGCGGAGCGGGCGACCAGGACCTCGTAACCGCCGGGGTCGACGGTGAAGGCGCCGGTGGCCACGTCCCAGTGGGCGAGCCGCCCCGCGGGGAGCTCGAACGTCAGCTCCCGGCTCTCGCCGGGCTCCAGGCGTACCTTGCGGAAGTCGGCCAGGCGCAGCCGCGGCGCCTCGTAGCGGGTGTCGAGCGCCCGGACGTAGAGCTGGACGACCTCGCTACCGGTCCGGGCACCGCAGTTGGCGAGCGTCACCGTGACCTCGACCGATCCGTCCGGCGTGATCGACTCCTGCGAGAGGCGCAGGTCGCGGTGGGTGAAGGCGGTGTAGGACAGGCCGTGGCCGTAGGGGTAGAGGGGGGCGGCCCGGTGGTACTGGTAGGTCCAGCCCGCCGAGATGATGTCGTAGTCGAGCGGGTCGGGCAGGGGGTCCTCGCCCCGGTACCAGGTCTGCGGCAGGCGTCCGGCCGGTTCGGCCCCGCCCAACAGGACCTCGGCCAGCGCGTGGCCTGTCTCCTGCCCGCCGTGGGAGGTCCACACCACGGCGGGCAGGTGCTCGTCGGCCCAGTCGAGGGCGTAGGGGTAGCTGCTCGTCACCACGAGCGCGGTCTCCGGGCGGACGGCGGTGACCGCGCGCAGGAGTGCTTCCTGCCCCGCGGGGAGGGCGGTGTCGACCCGGTCCTCGGTCTCGCGGCCGTTGACCATCGGGTGGTTGCCGAGCACGACGACCGCAATGTCGGCGGCCTCGGCGGCCGCGCGTGCCTCGGCCGCGCCGTCGCGCAGCACCTCGCGCTGCCAGCGTTCGGCCGTCTCCGGGGTCTCGGCGGTGACCGCCACCCGGCCGTCGACGGGGTCGACTGCGGCGTAGCGGCCAGTCAGCACGGAGCGCAGCAGCACGGCGCCGTCCCCGGCGGGCTCCAGCCGGAAGGTCTCGTGCACGTCCCAGGTCTTGAGCAGTTCCCGGTCGGCGACGAGGGAGGCGTCGTCCTTGAGGCTGAGGTAGCGACCGGTCTCGACGTCGCGCAGGGTCAGCATGGCGCGTCCCCAGTCGACGACGTCGAACGCCGTCTTGCCGAGCAGCTCCCGACTCGTGCGCGAGCGCAGCGCGATGCGGTCGGCGCCCTCCTCCTGGACCACCTCGCCGCCCCGGGCGCCGAGCGCCGCGCCGAGTCCGGCCGCGACGGTGACCTGGTACGGGAGGGTGGCGCTGTACCAGTCCTCGCACAGGGTGCCGGCGAGCGGTCCGATGACGGCGACGCGCGGCGTGCGCGCCGGGTCGAGCGGCAGCAGGCCGGTGTTCTTGAGCAGCACCACCGACTCGGTCGCCGCCCTGCGGGCGAGGGACCGGTGCTCGGGGCTGTCGATCACCTCCGGGCCGATACCGGCGTACGGGTCGAGGTCAGGGTCGAACTCGCCGAGCCGGAAGCGGAGTTCGAGCTGGCGACGGACGGCCCGGTGGACGTCGGCCTCGTCGATCAGGCCGCGTTCCAGGGCCTCGCGCAGGCGGCCTACGGGGGTGGCGCTGTCCTCGCCGTGGTCGGTGAAGCTGTCGATGCCGGCCTTGAGCGCGGCGGCGTGGGACTCGGCGTGGTCGTCGAAGTAGTGCTCCGGATCGACCAGGTTGGAGGGCGCCTCGGCGTCGCTGACGACGAAGAGCTCGTACCCGGTGGGCTCGGCCCACCGGCGCAGCTCCGCCTCGATCAGCGGGGAGACGTGGCAGGGACGGCCGTTGACCAGGTTGTAGGCGGCCATCGCGCCGGTGGCGGCGCCGGAGGCGACGACGGGCCGGAAGGCGGCCAGGTCGTACTCGTGCAGCACGCGCGGCCGCAGTCCGGAGGAGGTGGTGCAGCGGTCGTCCTCGTTGTTGTAGGCGAGGAAGTGCTTGAGCACGGGCGCGGCGCGCAGGTGGTCGGGATCGTCCCCGGCCAGGCCGCGACAGAAGGCCTCGCCCAGGCGGGCGGTGTGCACCGGGTCCTCGGCGTAGCCCTCCTCGTTGCGGCCCCAGCGCGGGTCGCGCAGCAGGTTCAGCACGGGCGCCCAGGCCTGCAGGCTGATGGGCCCGCGCCCCGGGGCCATCAGCGGCTCGCGGTGGTGGTGGAAGGCGCGCAGTTCCACCGAGGTTGCCTCGCCGATCTCACGGACCAGCTCCTCGTCCCAGGTCGCGCCCAGTCCCACCGCCTGCGGGAAGACCGTCGCCTCGCCGAGCCACGCGACGCCGTGCAGCGCCTCGGATCCGGTGCGGAACGCCGCGACGCCCAGGCGTGGGACGGCCGGCGCGTACTGGTGCAGCATCGCGATCCGCTCGTCGGGTGTCAGCCGTTCGAGCAGGTCGTCGACGCGCTTGCGCAACGGCAGGGCGGGATCGCGGAACGGAAGCCGTTCGGTTGCGGACACGGACGGGGAACTCACGTGGCAAACCCTTCGGGCAGGTGGGGCTCGAAACAGAAGTCGAAGCGCATCGACTCTGACACGTGGCTGAAGGCCTGTCAACAGTCCCAGTAACAACGAGTTTTTGATTTGTTCAGGGCCTTGCCGAACCTGTAACGCGTCGTTAGTCTCGCCGCAACATCCAAGCGCTTCGACACTTCATCGTTGCCGGAGAAGGGCCGCCCCACCATGAGCACAGCGTTGAACCGCAGAACGTTCGTGAGCGCCGCCGTCTCGATCGCGGGAGCCACCGCGATGACCCCGCTGCTGTCCGCGTGCGGCGGCGGCAGCCAGCACAAGACGGGCGCGAACACCGCCCAGGGCCTCAAGTCCGCCCTGCCGGCCTACGTGCCCAGCACCAACCTCAAGGCCGACATCCCCTCCGTGGCGGGCGGCCCGGACGCGGCCACCGATCCCGGCTTCCTGAGCTACCCGGCCAGCCCCGTCGCCACCGTCTCCGGCGTGCCGGGCAAGGGCGGCAGCTACACCGCGGTCACGCCGCTCTGGGGCACCGTGCCGCCGGTGGGCAACTCCTTCTACCAGGCCATGAACAAGGCCCTCGGCGTCAACCTGACCATCAAGCCGGCCGACGGCAACAACTACAACACCATCATCCCGACCATGACGGCCGCCAAGAAGCTGCCCGACTGGATCCAGCTGCCGTCCTGGTGGGACTCGAACTTCAACGTCGGCGAGCTGGCCGGCACACAGCTCGCGGACCTGACGCCGTACCTGTCCGGCGACAACATCAAGAAGTACCCCAACCTGGCCGCCATACCCACCGCCGCGTGGCGCGTCGGCGCGTGGGACGACAAGATCTACGGAATCCCCTCCTTCTCCACCGGCTTCGCGATCGCGGGCACCACCTTCTACCGCCGCGACATCCTCGAATCGCGCGGCATCACCGCCGACCAGGTCACCTCCGCGGCCGACCTGATGAGCCTCGGCAAGGAGCTGACCAACGCCAAGAGCGGCGTATGGGCCTTCGACGACGTGTGGACCTACCTCTTCACGTTCTTCGGCGCCCCCCTGAACTGGAAGGTGGACAACGGCAAGCTGGTCTACAAGTACGAGACCCCGGAGTTCCTGGAGGCCCTGGACTGGCACTACCGCCTGGCCAACTCCGGTTACATGCACCCGGATGCGCTCGCGGGCGACTTCGCCAACGCGGCCACCCGCTTCTACGCCGGCAAGGTGCTCATCTCCGGCGGTGGAACCGGCGGTTGGAACCTCTCCGACTACCAGTCCGGCACCGCCGCGAACAAGAACTACCGGCGCGGTTCGTTCAACGCCTTCGCCGCCGACGGCAAGAGCACGCCCCAGTTCTACATGGGCGCCTCGACCAGCATCCTCAGCTACCTGAACGCCAACCTGAAGCCCGACCAGATCGAGGAACTCCTCTCGGTCGCCAACTACCTGGCCGCGCCCTACGGTTCGGCCGAGTACACGATGGTGAACTTCGGCGTGGAGGGCGTGCACCACACCCGGCAGAACGGCGTGCCCACCTTCACCGACGAGGGCAAGAAGGACGCACAGCCGACCACCTACGCCTTCCTCGCCTCCTCCCCCTCCGTCATCAGCAACCCCGGCGCGGACATCGTCACCAAGGACTACGCCGCCTGGCAGGCCGCGAACGTCAAGAACCTGGTCAAGCCGCCCTTCTGGGGCATGAACATCACCATGCCGCAGGAGATGGCCACCGCCAACGCCGCCCAGGCCGTCGAGGACACCATCAAGGACTGCTACCACGGCAAGAAGAAGGTGTCCGACGTGCAGGCCGCGATCGCGACCTGGAAGACCAACGGCGGCGGGGACCGTTTCACGCAGTGGATGACCACCAACGTCCTCGACAAGTACGGCACGGGCCAGTGAGCACGGCACGGGCCGAAACGGCCCGACGCCCCCCGCGCCTGAACTGGCGGATCAGGCTGCGGCGCGACAAGTCGCTGCTGCTGATGACGGTTCCGGCCGTCGTCCTGCTGCTGGCCTTCAACTACCTGCCGCTGTTCGGCCTGGCCACCGCGTTCCAGGACTACGACCCGCTCGTGGGCGTCTGGCACAGCGACTGGGTGGGCTTCGACCAGTTCCGGCAGCTCTTCGCGGACCCGCTGTTCTGGGAGTCGATGAAGAACACGCTCTACCTCAGCTTCGTCCAGCTGATCCTGTTCTTCCCGATCCCCATCGCGTTGGCCATCCTGCTCAACTCGGTGCTCAGCGAACGGCTGCGCAACTTCATCCAGTCGGTGGTCTACCTCCCCCACTTCTTCTCGTGGGTGCTCACCATCACGATCTTCCAGCAGATGCTGGGCGGCGCCGGCGCGCTGAACCTGTTCCTGCGCCAACACAACATGGGCGTCTGGGACATCATGACCAACCCGCACACCTTCGCCCTGCTGGTCACCGGGCAGGCGGTGTGGAAGGAGGCGGGCTGGGGGATCATCGTCTTCCTCGCCGCCCTCGCCGGAATCAACAACGAGCTCTACGAGGCCGCGGCGGCGGACGGGGCGGGCCGGTTCCGGCGGATGTGGCACATCACCCTGCCGAGCCTGCGCGGAGTGGTCGTGCTGATGCTGGTCCTGCGCCTGGGCAACGCGCTGTCGGTCGGATTCGAGCAGTTCCTGATCCAGCGCGTCGCGGTCGGCCACGACTCCGCGGACGTGCTCGACACCTTCTCCTTCTACTACGGCATCGCCACCGGCAACTACAGCTACGGAGCGGCGGCCGGGCTCTTCAAGAGCGTGATCTCGCTGCTGCTCATCTGGGGTGCGAACAGGCTGGCGCACGCCTTCGGAGAGGACGGGTTGTACCGGAAATGACCAACACGCTCACCATCGGCCGCAAGGGGCGCGAGCGCAGCGCGACCGCGCCGGTCCCCAGGCGCAGGGCGGGGTCCGCGCGCCCGCCGTGGCAGGAGCCGCCGACCACCGTCGGCCAGGCCGCGAAAGGGCTGACCCTCGGCGGCATGCTCGCCGTCGTCCTGGTGCCGCTGTGGATCATCGTGGTGACCAGCCTCTCCACCCCGGGCGCGATCAACCGCGCCGGCGGCCTGGTGGTCTGGCCGGACGGGCTGACCACCGAGGCCTACCGGGAGATGCTGAACGACCCGACCGTGCGCACCTCCCTGCTGGTGAGCCTCGCCATCACCGCGATCGGCACGGCGGTCTCCATGGCGGTCTCGGTCCTGTGCGCCTACGGCCTGTCGCGGCCCCGCTCACTCGGCCACCGCTTCATCCTGGTCCTGCTGGTCATCACCATGTTCATCAACGGGGGGCTCATCCCCACCTTCCTGGTGGTCACCGGCCTCGGCGGCTACGACCAGTGGTGGGCGCTGATCCTGCCGGGCTGCGTCTCGGTCTTCAACATCCTGATCCTGCGGTCCTTCTACAGCGACACCTCCGCCGAGCTGATCGACGCCGCGCGGATGGACGGCGCGGGTGACTGGCGCATCCTGTGGTCCGTCGTGCTGCCCACCTCGCGCGCGGTGACCGCGGTGATCGCGCTCTTCTACGCCGTCGGCTACTGGAACTCGTTCTTCAACGTCATGCTCTACATGCCGACGGACAGTGAGAAGTGGCCACTGCAGTACGTGCTGCTCACCTACGTGAACCGCGGTGTCGGTCTGCCGGGTTCGATCAACGCCGGTTTCGGCAACACCCACGCCCAAACAGCGCCGTTGTCCCTGCAGATGGCCGTGGTCGTGCTCACCCTCGTGCCGCTGCTGATCGTCTACCCGTTCGTACAGAAGCACTTCCGCACCGGCGTCCTCACCGGCGCGATCAAGGGCTGAGTCGGACCGGCCCAGGACGACGGTCCACACTGACCGGGAGCGGTTCCCGCGCGCCTCCCCGCCGCGTGACAGACCAGGGGACCGCTCCCCCAGCCCGAACCGACGCAAAGGAAACACAACGATGGCGACCATCGCCGACGTGGCCAAGCACGCAGGTGTCTCGTCGAGCACGGTGAGCTACGCGCTCAGCGGCAAGCGCTCGATCTCCGAGGAGACCCGCCAGCGGATCGAGCGGGCCATCGCGGAGCTCGGCTACCACCCCAACGCGGGGGCCCGCGCCCTCGCGGGCAAGCGCTCGCACATCATCGCGCTGGTGGTGCCGCTCCACACGGACGTCTACGTGCCCACGATGATGGAGATCGCCATCGCCGTCACCATGACGGCCCGTCAGCACGGCTACGACGTCCTGCTCATCACCAACGACGAGGGCCCCGAGGGGGTGCGCCGGGTCGCCGGCAGCGGCCTCGCCGACGGGGTGATCCTCATGGACGTCCGCCTCGACGACGACCGTGTCCCGGTCCTGCGCGCCCAGGGCATCCCCGCGGCCCTCATCGGGATCCCCGACGACCCGCACGGCCTGTCCTGCGTCGACCACGACTTCGGCGCCGCGGGCGCCCTCTGCGCCGACCACATGGCCGACCTCGGCCACCGCGACGTCGCGTTCATCGGCTACGCCGCCGGCGTCTACCAACGCCACGCCGGCTACGCCGAGCGCACCCTGAACGGCTTCCGCGACCAGGCGGAACAGCGCGGCCTGCGCTTCCTGCACCGACCGTGCGAGGGCACCTACGAGAGCACGGCGGGCACCTTGGCCCGCATCCTCTCGGACCGTCCGGCGACGACAGGGTTCGTGGTGCAGAACGAGGGCGCGATCGGCCCGCTGCTGAGCCTGCTCCGCGCCAGCGGGCGGACCGTCCCCGAGGACGCCTCGGTCATGGCCATCTGCCCCGACCAGCTGGCCGAGCAGTACGCGCCCCGGCTCAGCGCCGTCACCGGCCCGCCGAAGGAGCTCGGCTCGGTTGCCGTCGAGCAGGTCATGGCCCGGATCGCCGCGGTCGCCGACGGCGCGCCGCAGCCGGAGGACGGGCTGATGCTGCTCTCCCCGGAACTGGTGATCCGGGAGAGCACCACCTGGGCGCCGCGCCGGCGCCCGGACCAGTGACGCCCCTACCAGAGGAGCAGTTATGACGACCCGTCGCCTGACGGACCGCCTCGGCGGCCTCGCCTTCGGCGGTGACTACAACCCGGAGCAGTGGGACGAGGAGGTCTGGAAGCAGGACGACGAGCTGATGCGCCGGGCCGGGGTCAACCTGGCCACGGTCGGCGTCTTCTCCTGGGCGCTGCTGGAGCCGGAGGAGGGCCGCTACGACTTCGCCTGGCTCGACGCCCACCTGGACCGCCTCCACGCGAACGGCGTCTCCGTCGACCTGGCCACGCCGACCGCGTCCCCGCCGCCGTGGTTCACCCTCGCCCACCCGGACGCCCTGCCCGTCGGCCCCGACGGCACCCGGCTGACGCACGGCAGCCGCGACACCTACTGCCTCGCCGCGCCCGCCTACCGCGACGCCGCCCGTCGCGTCGCGAGCGCCCTCGCGCAGCGCTACGGCGACCATCCGGCGCTGGCGCTGTGGCACGTGCACAACGAGTACGTGACGCTGTGCTGGTGCGACCACACCGCGGCCGCGTTCCGGGTCTGGCTGCAGGCCCGGCACGGTTCGCTGGACGTCCTCAACGAGGCCTGGGGAACCGCGTTCTGGAGCCAGCGGTACACCTCCTGGGAGCAGGTCCTGCCGCCCCGCGCCACCCAGTGGCACCAGAACCCGGGGCAGGCGCTCGACTTCCGGCGCTTCTGGTCCGACGAGACCCTGGCCGCCTACCGCGAGCAGCGCGACGTCATCCGCACCGCGAGCGACCGTCCCGTGACGACCAACCTGATGCTGCCCGGTTACCAGAACCTCGACCTGTGGGCCTTCGGCCGCGAGGTGGACGTGGTCAGCATCGACCACTACCCGACGGGTCCGGGGTTGGACGCCGCCGCTGACACCGCGTTCGGCGCCGACCGCGCCCGTTCCTTCGCGGGCGGCGCGCCCTGGCTGCTGATGGAGCAGGGCACCAGCACCGTCTACGCAGGGGACCGCGTGCTCGGCAAGGAGCCGGGCGAGATCCTGCGCCACTCGCTCGGCCACATCGCCCGCGGCTCGGAGGGCGCGCTGTTCTTCCAGTGGCGCCAGTCGCGGGCCGGTGCCGAGACGTGGCACTCGGCGATGGTGCCGCATGCCGGACCGGACAGCCGCACCTTCCGCGAGGTGACCGAGACCGGCGCGGCCGTCGCCCGCCTCGGTGAGCTCGCCGGCTCCACCGTGCGGGCCGAGGTGGCGGTGCTGCACGACTCCGACGCCTGGTGGGCGCTGGACGTCGACGGCCTGCCCTCGGCCGAACTCGACTACCACGCCGCCCTGCGCCGCGCCCACCGCACCCTGTGGGACGCGGGCGTCACCGTCGACCTGGCCCACCCCGAGCAGGAGCTCGGACGCTACCGCCTCGTCGTCGCCCCGGCGCTGTTCCTGCTCTCCGACGCGGGCGCGGCCAACCTGCGCGGCTACGTCGAGGACGGCGGCACCCTGCTCGTCCAGCACGCGGCGGGCTACGTCGACGACCGCCTGCACGCCCGCCTCGGCGGCTACCCGGCGGCGGCGCTGCGCGAGGCGCTCGGCATCCGGGTCGAGGAGTACCGGCCGCTCGGGCGCGACGAGCGGATCGTGCTGTCCGACAGCTCGCACGCCGCCGCCTGGAGCGAGTCGCTGCGCGTCGAGGGCGCGGAGGCGCTCGCCTCCTACACCCACGGCCTGCTCGCGGGCAGCCCCGCGCTCACCCGCCACCGCTTCGGCGCCGGGCACGGGTGGTACGTGTCCGCCCGCCTCGACGACGCCGACCAGGCCGGGCTGGTGACACGGCTGCTGGACGCCGCCGGTGTCCAGCCCGAGCTGCCCGGGCTGCCGCCGGCCGTGGAGGCCGTCACGCGGCACGCCGAGGACGGCCGCCGCTGGCACGTCGTCATGAACCACGGCGCCGAGCCCGCACGACTGCCGGAGCCCTTGCAGGACCTGCTGACCGACGGCCCCGTGAGCGAACTGCCGCCCGGCGGCTGCGCGGTCCTGCGCGCACGCTGAACCGCCCTTTCCAGCCGCACCGGCCCGCTCAACCCGCACTTCGCCGCTCCCCACCCGGAGGCGCACCAATGAGAGCGTTAACATTCCGTCAGCGCATGACCGCCGTCGCCGCGACCCTGTCGCTCGCGGTGGCCTGCGCCGTCACCGCCGCCGCGCCGCCCGCGGCCGCCGACAGCGCCGTGTCGGTGTCGGTGGACGCCGCCCAGCAGCTCGCCGTCATCCCCAGCACCGGGGTCGGCGTCAACGAGGCGGTCTACGACCCGCACATGAACAGCTCCGACATCCCCGGCCTGCTCAGCGGTGCGGGCATGGGAGCCGTGCGGTACCCCGGCGGCAGCTACGCCGACGGTTACCACTGGCAGACCAACACCGAGCAGGGCGGCGGCTACGTCGCCCCGAACACCGACTTCGACGCCTTCATGGGCACGGTGCGCGCCGCCGGCGCGCAGCCGATCATCACCGCCAACTACGGCTCGGGCACCCCGCAGGAGGCGGCGGCCTGGGTCCAGTACGCGAACGTGACCAAGGGCTACGGGGTCAAGTACTGGGAGATCGGCAACGAGGTCTACGGCAACGGCGAGTACGGCGCCACCTGGGAGACCGACACCCACTCCAGCCACAGCGCCACCACCTACGCGAACAACCTGCTGCAGTACGTCTCGGCGATGAAGGCCGTCGACCCGAGCATCAAGATCGGCGTCGTGCTGACCACCCCCGGCTTCTGGCCGGACGGCATCGTCGGGCCGGGCGACTCGATGGACTGGAACCACACGGTCCTGTCGATCGCGGGCTCCAAGATCGACTACGTCATCGTGCACACCTACCCGGACAGCACCAGCGAGGCCGACCTGCTGGGCAAGCCGCAGGCCCTGATCCCGGGCATCGCGGGCAGCGTGCACGCACTGATCAACCAGTACGCCGGCACCAACGCCCCCAACGTCGGCATCGCGGTGACCGAGGCCAACGCCACCAGCTACCGCGACACCGCCCCGAACGGGCTGTTCGCCCCCGACGAGTACCTCACCTGGATGGAGAACGGCGCCTTCACCACGGACTGGTGGGCCCTGCACAACGGGTCCAGCTGCTCCGGGCTGACGACCGTGGACGGCGCCACCGACTACAACGACTACGGCATGCTCGCCAGCTCCTCCTGCGAGCCGCCGCAGGACACCCCCTTCCCCGCCTACTACGGCACCCAGATGATCACCAAGCTGGGCTCGCCCGGTGACACCCTGGTCAAGGCCGCCAGCTCGTCCTCGCTGCTGTCCGCGCACGCCGTCCGCCGCGCCGACGGCGACGTGGACGTCATGCTGATCAACAAGGACCCGAACAACACCGCGACGGTGAGCCTGTCCTACGCGGGCTTCACCCCGTCCTCAGGCACCCCGACCGTCTACTCCTACCTGGAGAACGCCCACTCGATCGGCTCGGCGCAGTCCGGCAGCGCCACCACCCAGACCGTGCCGGCCTACGGGATCACGGTCGTGCAGATGCACCCCACCAGCGCGAGCTGCCGGGTCGTCTACAACAAGAACGAGTGGAACGGCGGCGTGGTGGGCTCGGTGACCATCACCAACACCAGCGGCTCGCAGGTCAACGGCTGGGACCTCGGCTTCAACTTCGCCGGGGACACCAACGTCACCAAGTTCTGGAGCGCGACGGTCTCGCAGAGCGGCCCGAGCGTGAACGCCGGCAACGTCTCCTACGACGCCGCGATCGCACCCGGCGGCAGCGTCCAGTGGGGCTTCCAGGCCACCTGGTCCAGCAGTGACGCCGACCCGTCCGCCTTCTGGTTCAACGGCGCGGCCTGCTCGATCGGCTGAACCCCCGACCGGTGATGCCCCGGAGGCCACCCCAGGAGCGCCGGGGCATCACCACCCCCATGTCAGCGAAAGGAACTGACCACGTGTCAGAGCAGCACCAGCCGGGCGGCACCGTCGCCAATCCCGTCATCCCCGGCTTCCATCCGGACCCCAGCATCTGCCGGGTCGGCGACGACTACTACCTCGCCTGCTCCAGCTTCGAGTACTTCCCCGGCATCCCCGTCTTCCACAGCCGGGACCTGGTGCACTGGACGCAGCTCGGCAACGCCCTCGACCGGCCGAGCCAGCTGCGCCTTCCGCTCGGCATGCCGTCCTCGGCCGGGATCTACGCCCCTACCCTGCGCCACCACGACGGCCGCTTCTGGCTGATCGTCACCAACGTGGGCGACGGCGGCAACATGCTCTTCACCGCCACCGACCCGGCGGGACCCTGGTCCGATCCGGTCCCGCTGCCCGACGTCCCCGGCATCGACCCCGACCTCGCCTGGGACGAGGACGGCACCTGCTGGGTCACCGTCGCCGGGATCTCCCAACTGCGCATCGACCCGCACACCGGCGAGGCGCTCGGACCGGCGCACCGCCTGTGGTCCGGCACGCCGGGCGCGCTGGCCCCCGAGGCCCCGCACCTCTACCGGATCGGCGACTACTGGTACCTGCTCATCGCCGAGGGCGGCACCGAACGCGGCCACGGCGTGTCCGTCGCGCGCGGCCGCACACCCACAGGGCCCTTCGAACCCTGCCCGGCCAACCCGATCCTGACGCACCGCAGCACCGACCGCCCGATCCAGAACACCGGCCACGCGGACCTGGTGCAGGGCCCCGACGGCTCGTGGTGGCTGGTGCTGCTGGGCGTACGACCGGGCGGCGGCACCCCCGGCTGGCACGTGCTGGGCCGCGAGACCTTCCTCGCGCCGGTCACCTGGGTGGACGGCTGGCCCGTCGTCGGCGACCTCACCCCCGAGATCGCCGCGCCCACCTGGCCGCTCCAGCCCGTCCCCGCCGCTCCCGCGCGCGACGACTTCGACCAGCCCGACCTGCACCCGCGCTGGATCTCCGTGCGGCAGCGCCCGGCCGAACTGTGCTCGACCAAGGAACGCCCCGGCTGGCTGACCCTCCACGCCGCCGGCGGCTCCCTCGACGAGCCGGACGTGGTCTTCGTGGGCCGCCGCCAGCAGCACCTGGCCTGCGCGGCGCGCACGTTGGTCGACCCGTCAGAAGGGCACGGCGGCCTGGCCGTCCGGCTGGACGAGAGCCACCACTACGAGATCGAGGCGGGCGCGGGCGCGGTCAGGGTGTTCGCCCGTATCGGCCCGCTGCGCACCGAGGTGGCGTCCCTTCCGATGCCCACCGGGCCGGTGGTCCTCGGCGTCGAGATCACCCCGCAGCCGCCGCGGGACGCGCGTTCCGGACCCGACTCCCTCTCCTTCGGCGTCGAGGAGCCGGACGGCACGTTCGCCGTGCTCGCCACTCTCGAAGGCCGGTACCTCTCGACCGAGGTCGCCGGCGGATTCACCGGCCGCGTGATCGGCCTGTACGCCGCCGCGGGCTCCGTGCACTTCGACTGGTGCGACTACCGGTCGCACTGAACCCAGCACCCCACCGCACCCCCGGAAGCGAAAGGACGGCACCACCATGACGCACGACCTGACGAGGGCACGCCACCGCGCAGGCAAGGCCGGCCTGGCCACGACCGCGGCTCTGCTCCTGCTGGCCCCGGCGACGCTCGGCACCGACGCGTTCGCCGCGGAGCGCGCGACCCCGCCTGCATCCACCGACGCGACCCCGATGGTCCACAACCGGGCCATGGACGCCGTCGCACAGATGCAGCCGAGCTGGAACATGGGCAACAGCCTGGACGCCATCCCCGACGAGACCTCCTGGGGCAATCCGCCCGCGACAAAGGCACTGTTCGACGACATCAAGTCGCAGGGATTTCACAGCGTCCGCATCCCCGTCACCTGGAGCAACCACCAGTCGGCGACCGCCCCTTACACCATCGACCCCGCCTATCTGGCCCGGGTCAAGCAGGTGGTCGACTTCGCTCTGGCCGACGGCCTGTACGTGGACATGAACGTCCACCACGACTCCTGGCAGTGGATCACGAACATGCCCACTCAGCACGACCAGGTGCTGGCCAGGTTCAACGCGACCTGGACGCAGATCGCGGACACCTTCCGCAACGAGTCGGACCGGCTGCTCTTCGAGAGCGTCAACGAGCCCGGCTTCACCAACACCACCGGCGACGCCCAGAAGATGGCACTGCTCGACGAGTTGAACAACTCCTTCCACAGCGTCGTGCGCCAGTCGGGCGGCAAGAACGGCACGCGCCTGCTGATCCTTCCGCCCGTCGGCTCCAGCCCGGACCAGACCCTGATGGAGCACCTGGCCGCCGACATGGCCACGCTGCACGACCCGAACCTGGTCGCCACCGTGCACTACTACGGCTTCTGGCCGTTCAGCGTGAACATCGCGGGCTTCACCACGTTCAACGCCCAGACGCAGCAGGACCTCACCGACGCCTTCAACCGGATGCGCGACATCTTCACCTCCAAGGGCATCCCGGTCTACCTCGGCGAGTACGGGCTGCTCAGCGAGCCCAACTCCGGCATCGTCGAGCGCGGCGAGATGCTCAAGTACTACCAGGAGGTCGCCTACCAGGCGCGCCTCGACCACGTGACCACCGCGCTGTGGGACGACGGCAACTTCCTCGACCGCAACGCGCTGCAGTGGCGTGACCCGGCCCTGTACTCCTGGATCAGGTCGAGCTACCGCACCGAGTCCGGCACCGCCTCCACCGACCAGGTCTTCGTCCCGAAGTCCGGCCCCGTCAACGCCCAGACCCTCACCCTCGACCTCAACGGCAAGGGCTTCCAGGGCATCTGGCAGGGCGGCACCCGGCTGGTCCGGGGCCGGGACTACGCCGTCTCCGGCAACCAGCTCACCCTCACCGCGGCCGAGCTCGCCAAGCTGACCGGCTCCGGGGCGTACGGCGTCGACTCCACGCTCCAGGTCCGCTTCTCCGGTGGCCTCCCCTGGCAGATCCAGGTGATCACCAACGACACGCCGGTGCTCTCCGCCGCGACCGGCACCAGCACCTCCTTCTCCCTCCCCACCCAGTTCCGCGGTGACCGGCTGGCCACCATGGAGGCGACCTACGCCGACGGCACCGGCGCCGGCCCCGCCTCCTGGACCACCTACCAGGAGTTCGGCACCTCCTTCTCCCCCGACTACACGGGCGGCGCCCTGAGCCTCACCTCCGCGTTCCTCTCGGCGCTCAAGGACGGCGCCCCGGTGACGCTCACCTTCCACTTCTGGAGCGGCGCGACCGTGACCTACCACGTGACCAAGTCCGGCACCTCGGTCACCGGCACCACCTCCTGACCGCTCCGTTGGATCCGCCCGCGCGAAACTTCGCGCGGGCCGGCAACCTTTCCGCGCGCGGCGGCAACGAAGCGGTGGAACACCGACTCGACCGGACCGACCGAACGGATGGGCATGAGGGGAACGAGGCACGCCGCGCCGCAGTCACGGCGCAGGCGCTGGCGTGGACGCGAGCTGACCACGGGCATACCGGCGGCGCTGCTGGCCGTGGGCGTGCTGACATGCCTGGCGCTGACGTTCCTGCCGAGTTGGGGCCCGAACGACGCGGGGCGTGCCGTCACCGCGGCCCAGGCGGGCGCCACACCCGGCGCCGGACCGGCGACTGCCTCCGGAGCCGTCGGAGCCGCGCACGCGGCGGTGCTGCCCACCGGCACCGGCAGGGCGTCCACGTCCGCCTCCGCCTCCGCCTCGGCGTCGCGATCGGCCTCGACCGGCGGCACGGCGGCTACGGGATCAGCAGGGTCCGCGACGGCGCCACTGGCCGGGCGGATCAAGCCCTCCGTCACCTACCACGGCGTCGCGACCGCCTACGCCGCCGCGGACGGCAACGGGTCGTGCCTGTTCGGGCCCTCCGAAGACCTCATGATCGCGGCGATGAACTACACGGACTACGAGTCGTCCAAGGCCTGCGGCGCCTACGTGCTCGTGCGCGCCGCCAACGGCGCCTCCCTGACGGTGCGGATCGTCAACGAGTGCCCCCTGCCCTGCGCGCCCGGCCAGCTCGACCTGAGCCAGCAGGCCTTCGCGCGGCTCGCCGACCTCTCGGTCGGCCGCCTCCCGATCACCTGGACGCTGCTGAGCCCCGCCTCGCCGGGCCCGCTCTCCCTCCGGTACAAGACGGGCTCCACCCAGTGGTGGTGCGGCATCCAGGTGATCGGCCACCGGAACCCGGTCGCCCTGCTGGAGGTCCGGACCGCCGCGGGCGGCTGGCGCCGGCTCCCGCGCACCGACTACGACTACTTCGTCTCCAGCGACGGCAGCGGGTGCGGCGGACCGATCAGGATCACCGACATCTACGGTCAGCAGCTGACCGTCGACGGGATCGCGGTGCGGCCGGACGTCGCCCAGCCGACCGGTGTCCAGTTCGCCCGGCATTAACCGGGCCGCCATCCAGCCGCCTGGACCCGTTGACGACCGCTGTTACCCTCATGCGTCTTGTTAACGCGCACATGCAAGAAAGGGCGACCGAGGGAGTGCTCCCTGACGACGCGTCCGCAGAGTTCCACGACTTCTTCGAACGCCACTACGCCGAACTGGCCCGCTTCGCGCACCTGCTGACCGGAGAGGCGGACGCGGCCGACGACCTGGCCGCCGACGCCCTGGTCACGCTCTGGCAGCGCTGGGACCGGCTCCGCGCCGCCGAGCACCCGCGCGCCTACGCGCGCGGCGTGGTCGCCAACATGGCCCGCGAACGGGTCCGCAGCACGGTACGGGAGCGCCGTCGGATCACGCTGTTCTGGTCCCGCGTCCCGGAACGGACGGACGGCCCCGATGTGGCCGCCGTGCTCGACGTGCGCACGGCGCTGACCAGGCTGCCGTTCCGCAGGCGGGCGTGCGTGGTGCTGCGCCATGCCTTCGACCTGTCGGAGAAGGACACCGCGATGGCCCTGGGCATATCGGTCGGTACGGTGAAGAGCCAGACCTCGAAGGGGCTGGCCGAGCTGGAAAGGATCCTCGGCGTACGATCCGCCGAGGTGTTGGTGGCAGGGAGGAGGGTTCCGTGAGTGAGGAGATCAAGCGGCAGCTGCGCGAGTCCGCCCAGGCCTACCGGCCCGACCGCGCGAGGATGCTGGCCCGCGCCGAGCGCGGCCTGGACGGCCCGGCCGTCCGTCACCGCACCCGCCCGTTCAAGCGGTCGGGCCCCCGGACGGTGCTCGCCGGTCTCGCCACGGCCGGTCTGCTGGCGACCGGCGGCTTCGCCGTCGCCGACATCGTGCGGGGCCCGTCGCCGACGACCACCGTGACCACACCGACCGACTCGCCGTCGACCACTGCCCGTCCGACCCCGTCGCCGTCCGACTCCTCCCCCGGCTCACCGTCGGCCACGACCGGGGGCGGCTCGCGCCCGGCTCAGCCCACCGGGCCACGGCCCGAGGCCGGGCCGCTGTGGTCGGTCGGCTCGGTGGACGCGCACAGCACCGTCTACTGGTCACAGAGCGACCTCGTGCTGAGGACCACTCAGCCGCTGACCACGCTCACCCTGGAGCTGCGCATCGCGCAGACCGGCGGTGTACAGAGCACAGGCAGTTGGCGCACCCTGCCGGTCGACGACTTCACCGTCACGGTGCGGGAGGTCGGCGGCACGCTGGTCTACCGGTGGGTGCTCAAGCCCGGCCTGACCGTACCTGCCGGCCAGTACGAGTTCGCCGCCCAGTTCAACCACGCCACCGGGGTGCGGGACACGGCCGGCGACCGCTACCGCGTCGACGCGCGGACGGCGGCCGGCCCTCCCGTCGCGGTCTGGGGCGGGTTCGTCCCGGCAGGGTAGCGCTCGCGGGGACAGCGGGGCTCTCGGTCGTGGTGCGCCACGGCCGGGGGCGGAGTGCCGAGTCTGCTTGTATAGGAGTCACCGCAACGCGCTGACCTGAGGAGTCACCCCTGAACGCCCCCGCCGCCGAACTGCTCTCCGTCGTGCTGCTGGTGGGGGTGCTGGTCTGTGCGGTCGTGCGCCCGTGGGGTTGGCCCGAGGCCGTGGTCGCGGTCCCGGCAGCCGCCGTCGTGGTCGGCGCGGGCGCCATCTCGTGGTCGCACGCGGCGACGGAGCTGGGCCGGCTCGGCCCGGTCGTCGGCTTCCTGGCCGCCGTGCTGGTGCTCGCTCAGCTCTGTGCCGACGAGGGCCTCTTCCAGGCCTGCGGGGCGTGGATGGCGCGGACGGCGGCCGGGCGCCCGCGCCGGCTGCTGGTGCAGGTCTTCGCCGTCGCCTCGGTGATCACGGCGGTGCTGAGCCTGGACGCGACCGTCGTGCTGCTCACCCCGGTCGTCTTCGCGACCGCCGCCCACCTCGGGGCCCGGCCCAAACCGCACCTGTACGCCTGCACGCACCTGTCCAACACCGCGTCACTGCTGCTCCCCGTCTCCAACCTCACCAACCTGCTCGCCTTCGCCGCCGCCGGCGTGAGCTTCACCCGCTTCGCGTCGCTGATGGCTCTGCCCTGGCTGGTCGCCATCGGCGTCGAGTACCTGGTGCTGCGCCGCTTCTTCGCCGCCGATCTGGACGCGGGTGCCGAGGCACCGGCCGACACCGAGGTTCCCCACCTCCCCTGGTTCGCGTTGCTCACCGTCGCCGGGACACTCGCCGGATTCGTCGCCACCTCCGCGCTCGACGTCAACCCGGCCTGGGCCGCGTTCGCGGGCGCGGCGATCCTCGCCGTCCGCGCGCTGGCCCGGCGCGGCACCACCCCGGCGGCGATCGTCCGCTCCGCCGCCCTGCCGTTCCTCGCGTTCGTCCTCGCGCTCGGCGTCGTCGTGCGGGCGGTGGTGGACAACGGGCTCGCGTCGGGGCTCGCGCACCTGGTTCCGCACAGCAGCACGCTGCCCGCGCTGCTCGGCGTCGCCGCCCTGGCGGCCGTGCTCGCGAACGTCATCAACAACCTGCCCGCCACGCTGGTGCTCGTCCCGCTCGCCGCCCCGGCCGGGGCGGGCGCGGTCCTGGCGGTGCTGCTGGGTGTCAACATCGGCCCCAACCTCACCTACGCCGGCTCGCTCGCGACCCTGCTGTGGCGGCGCATCGTCCGCGAGCACGAAGGCGACGTGGACCTGGGCGAGTTCACCCGGCTGGGCTTGCTGGTCGTGCCCGCCGCGCTCACGCTGGCGGTCGTGGCACTGTGGGCGTCACTGCAGATCGTCGGAGGGTGAGCAGAGCCGTGGCCGTCGTCGTCTGGATCACCGAGGGAACCTGGCCCGCCTGCGTGGACGCCGCCCGCGCCCA
>NZ_QKYN01000190.1 GCF_003258295.1 Streptacidiphilus pinicola
GCTCCCCGCCACCGCCGCCCGCGCGGTCTCCCGAGCCGCCCGTACCCCCGGATCCACCGCCGTCTCCCGGCCCGCCGGAACCGCCACCGGAACCCCCCGGCCCCACGCAGCCGGCCGAACCGCCGCCCACGCCCGACCCGGAACCCGGTCATCCACACCCGGTGGAGCCGCCGGACTGACCGCTCGACCCCGAAGTCCGGGGACGCGCCCTGCCCGCGTCCCCGCCTCGACTCGTCCCGTGCCGACGCTGCCGCCGCGCCGCCCGGCGGCGTCGCAGCACCTCGAGTCGTTCGTGCTCGCCGAGGCCGCCCCACACCCCGTACGGCTCGCGGGCGTCGAGGGCGTAGTCACGGCACTCATGCAGAACGGGGCAGGTGGCGCAGACATCCTTGGCGGCCTGCTCCCTGGCTTCATAGCCCTCACCGCGTTCGCCTGCGGGATGGAAGAACAACCGCGTGTCCAGGTCGGCGCACGCCGCCCGGTCCTGCCACTGCCACGCCTGCTCCGCCGCCCCAGGAGCTCCCGACCCGCAACCCATGCCCGCATCCCTCCCTCGCCCGCACGTTGCGGGCACTTCCGGGACCCCTGGGTCCTAGGAAACCCGCCGGCCCGAAGTCCGCTCGGCTGCGGACCGCAGCGCGCCTAACCGCGCGCTGCCCGCCCAAACGCGCACTGCCCGAGTGCCCTGGCAAGCCCTCGGGCCTACGGTTGGCATGGAGGCTCCCCGCCGCATTAGCAGGCGAGAGCAGACACCGGACCATGGCAGGCCTCGTGTCCCCGTACGAACCTCGCGCCCGGCCCGGTCACGGGGCCGCGCTGTGGCACATCACCCCCCAGGGCGACGACCGGGGGCTCTGTGGCAGCCAACTGCACCCCGTCACCGAGATCCGCCCGATCGCCGAAGTCGACCACGTCCCCGGAGAGCAGCTCTGCGATGCGTGCTGCGTCGACTGGGCCGACCACCAGGCGCGGCCGGAGCCGGCGTGAGCACGACGGCCGTGCCGCCTGACGGCCGCCAGGCGTAACGCGGCGCCCCGGTAGGGGGATGTCCGGGGCGCCTACCGCCGCCTCGCGGCGGGAGCCACGGGCGGCACAGGGCGTCTCACCCGACTGACCAGCCGCAAACCCCCACGGGCAGGGTCGTTCAGTCCCTGCCGTGCGTAGTCAGCCTCGCGATCCCCAGAACGATCAGCGCCCCCAGGACCGACCACAGCAGCCCACTGCTGTGGAAGGTGTGGGACCAGTGGTGCAGTTGGATCTCATCGCCGAGGAACCCACCGACGAACGAGCCGACGACGCCGAGGATCACGGTCCCCAGCAGACCGATGGGATCGCGCCCCGGCAACAGCAGACGCGCCAGCGCTCCGGCGACCAGACCGATGATCAGCAGGTAGATGATGTATGCCGCCATGGCGCGCGCCTACCCACCCGTCGCACATTCATGTCCCTGCGCGGGGTCTGTTGCACCGTCACCGGTGATCCGGGGCCCGTCAGACGCCGACCTGTCGCCGCGAGGGCCCCGGGAGCCAGGCTCCCGCCCCAGGCGGGCAGCTCGGAGGTGACCACCGAGAGTAGTGGGCCCAGCACGCCGGCAGGCTCGTACCGGCACAGGGCGGTCAGGCGGCCGACGGGGACGATGTGCCACTGCCGCACAGCTCTGCCAGGGTTCGCCGGCCGCTTCTCTTCCCCGCCGGGTCCCCTGCCGTGCGGGCATCGGCTTCCTGACCGTGTGGGGCGGCTCTCTCCGGGCAGACGCCAGAACACGCCGATCGGAGGGAGGCACCGTCGATGCCGGCCCACCACGACAAGGTCACCCCCGGACAGGTGCCACGCACCGGTCTGCGGCCCGGCCACAGGGTCCGGGTACCGTGAACGCCTTCGAGCACGCGTTCCGGCGGATCGACGGCTGGCAGCAGCGCCAGCGGGTACCGGGCTTCGTCGTGGGCGTGGTCCGAAAGTTCGGGGACGACCGCGGCGGGCAACTCGCCGCCCTCATCACCTACTACGGCTTTGCGGCGCTCTTCCCGTTGCTGCTACTCCTCACCACCGCACTCGGGTTCGCCCTACGAGGTGACCCCCAGCTGCAGAAGAGCGTGCTGAACTCGGCGTTGGCCGACTTTCCCGTGATCGGCGATCAGCTCCGCGGCAACGTGCACTCGCTCCAGGGCAGCCTCCTCGCGGTGTCGCTCGGCTGCCTCGGGCTACTGTACGGATCCCTGGGGGTGGCCCAGAGCCTTCAGTTCGCCATGGCCCAGGTGTGGAACATCCCCAACGTGCGGCGCCCCGGTTACTGGCCGCGGCTGGTCCGCTCCCTGTTCCTGATTCTTTCGCTCGGGCTCGGACTGCTGCTGGTCTCGACGGCGACCGGCCTGCTGACCGGTGTCTCCGGCCCCGGGACGCTGCTCACCGTCTTCGGGCTGCTGGGTTCGGTGTGCCTGAACACGGCCCTCTACCTGGGCTGCTTCCGTATCCTCACCCCCGCGGAGATCCGCCTGCGTTGCCTTCTTCCCGGCTGCCTGGTCGCCGGTCCGTGCTGGACGGCACTGCAGGCCTTCGGCGGCGCCCTGGTCGCACACGAGCTGCGCCACACCACGCAGGTGTACGGCTTCTTCGGGACGGTGCTCGGCCTGCTCTGGTGGCTCTACCTCGGCGCCCAACTGTCCATCTACGCCGCCGAGGTGAACGTCGTGACGATGCGACGACTGTGGCCGCGTTCACTCCTGCAACCGCCGCTGACCCGCGCGGACGAGCGCGTGCTCGACGCGATCGCGCGCCAGGAGCTCAGGCGCCCCGAACAACGGGTCGAGAGCAGCTTCCCGGTCGCCGGGGAGTGCGAGGGTCGGCGTGGACCCTCACCGGGCCCGGAGCGGAACGGGCAGACGCGAGGGGAGACCGAAGCAGGGCGGTGAGCCGACTCGGCCCGCCTCCCGGTAACTCACGGGCGGCAACAGATTCCTGCTTCGGCGCCTGGGTAGCCGCGTCGTAGACCGCGTGCGGAGTCATGCGAAAGGGCGAACAAGGAGGTGGCGTGATGCCCCGTGGATCGAGCCCCAAGCGGGAACGCCAGTACGAGCACATCAAGGAGAGCGCACTGGACCGCGGCGAGAGCGAGAAGCGCGCCAAGGAGATCGCGGCGCGCACCGTCAACAAGGAACGTGCCCGCCACGGTGAGTCGAAGACCGCGAGCCGCACGTCGCTGAAGGACATCTCGTCCTCGCGACGCGGCGGCCTGCGGTCCCACAGCGGCGCCCAGGGACCGACCTTCGACCAGCTCTACGAAGAGGCCAAGCAGCGCAACATCCACGGCCGCTCGAAGATGAACAAGCGCGAACTCGCACGCGCCCTTGGCCGGTAGGCGGAAACGGGTGCCGGTGCCTTGGCCGGCGTCCGACTCAGGGGGCCGGCAGTGACGCGTTCACGTCCTCGTGAGTGGGGAAGAGCCTGTCGGTCCCGGTCAAGGCCAAGATGCGCGTCACTGCTGGCGGGACCGCGCTCAGGTGGACCTCCAGCCCGGCTGCAGCCGCCCGCCTGCGCAGCCCGAGCAGGGCGTTGAGGGCGGCGGAACCGAAGAACCCAACCTCGGCAAGGTCCACAACCACGGCCCGGAAGCCTGTCAGCGCGACGTCGAGGGCGAGCGCGTCGGTGCCCACGTCGAGGTCCCCGGCCAGCGAATACACGAGCACCCCGGCCACAGCCTCGTACGAGCATCGCGCCTGGATCGCCTCAGGCTCGAAACCGTTCACCTGCTCGGTGGCCATGCGATCACCGGCCTTCCAGCCGTCGGAACAGTGGACATCACGCATATCGGCCGGTCCAGAAGCCCGGGAATCACCCCCGCGCCGTGGCTCCTGGGCCCGCGGGCTCGGGCTGCGGCTGCGTCTTCGCCGGGGGTTCCGCGGGCCTGGCCGGCTCCGGGTCGGGATACGGCAGCGGGTCGGGGTCGGGACCGGGTCGCGGTACGGCGTCCGGATCGGGCGGCAGCGGAACGGGCGGCTCCGCAGGGCCTGGGTCCGGGACCACGTCGGGGTCCGGGGGTGTGGGGATGGTGGCGGACACGAAGGTGCTCCCTTCCTCGGACAGGCTTCTCCTCAGGCGTCGGCGCGACAGCGTCTCCGAACTTCACCCGGACTGCTGCCGCCCTGCGACGAGGTCCGAAGTGAGGGAGATACAGTCCACATCGATCGTGTCGGCCACGCGCCCGAGCATCTCCCGGAACGCGCCGACGGTCGTGGGGTCGGCGCCCTGGTCCTGCCAGGCCGAGACTTCCTCCGCAAGGGCGCGCAGCATCGCCGTCAGCGTCGCGGCGGGCACCAGCACCGTGCCGTCCACCACGTACACGAGGCGCAACTTGACGTGCATCACGTCCTCACCTCCTCGTCCCGGCTCCTCGTCCCGGCCCCGCACGCGGCGGGCTCCTGGCGCGACTACCCGCCCGGACGCCGGACACACGCGCCCCCGCGACAACGATCGGCAGCAAGTCGCCGAAGGTGTGTACCGCGATGAGGGTGGGGCAGACGCCGCGAGCAGAGCACGTCGTTCACACCAGGAGGGTCGTCATGTCCGGCACGCCGTCCCCGCCCGCCCAGTGGTTGTTCCACTGCGAACTGGAGGACTTCCCCGGTCTGGGCAGCCTGACCACCTACACGGTCCACGCGGAGGACGGACGACTCGGCACCGTCCTTCGGACCGTCGACGAACCCGGAACCGGGCTGCTCTTGGTGAACACCGGCCCCTGGATCTTCGGCAGGCTGCTGGCGGTGCCGGCCGGCCTGATCGCCGAGGTGGACCGCGACGCGGAGACCCTGCGCGTGGCGGGGACGAGAAAGCACCTCCGACGCGCCCCGGAATACCTGGCCGACACCCCGGACGCCTTCGCCGACTACCGCACCAAGGCCGCCGACTACTTCAGCCCCGTCGGCCTGGCTCGCCGCCTCACCCCTTGAGATCCGCACCCCGACATCCGTCCACCCGCGCGTGGAGCCTGCTTCGAACGGGGCCGTGCGGGGGGCGCGGCGTCAACCGCCGTTTACGAAGTGGGCACGGCGGTTATGCGCTCGCCATGGAGACGATCGCTGTCGCGACCGCCGCCGACGTCCCGGGCGAACGTCCCGTGCGTAGGGCCCTCGACGCGCTCGACGGGTTAACGCAGCTGGATCCGCTCGTGGCGCTGGTCCGTCGCGCCACCACGGCCACCGCCCTGGACCCCTCCGGGACGCCCTGCGCGGGGACTGGCTCGGGCACCGGCTCCATCCCGCCCTCGTCCAGGTCCCGATCGGCTGCTGGTCCAGCGCCGCCCTGCTCGACCTCTTCCCCGGTGAGCGCCGCGCTGCAAGCGGCCTGATCGCACTCGGACTGCTGAGCGTCCCGCCCACCGCCCTGACGGGCTGGATCGACTGGACCGATCTGCCCCCGGAGCGGCAGCGCGCCGGCCTGGTCCACGCCACGGCCAACCTGACGGCAAGCGCGCTCTACACCGCATCGCTGGGCGCGCGGGTGCGCGGTCGCTGGGCGCGCGGGCGTGCGCTGGCATGGTCCGGACTGGCCGTGGCGACAGTCGGTGCCGCGATCGGCGGGCACCTCGCCCACCGGGAGCCGAGCGAGACAGGCGACGCGGACACCGCTCCCGGCGCGGAGGACTGACGCGTAGTCCGGTCCGGGGAAGGAGGTCCGCGTGGAGGGCACGGCCAGGGGTGAGCCCGTTGCGGCGCCGCCTGGGGCGTGACGCAGGCGCGCCCGGATGCTCCGCTACGGTCGGGCAGAGTGTGGCGGGCGCGGGCAGTGAACGTGCCGGCCGCGGCGCGCGTGCGTGAGGCTGCCTCCGCAGCCCTCCCCTTCGTGGCCTGCGCGGTCCTGTTCGCGGCCTGCGCGGTCCTGGCCGCCCGATGCCGGGCGTGGTCGACGATGGTGCCGTTGTGGCCGCTGGCGCGGCGGCCCAACGAGACGGTCCTCTCCCAAGCCGTCGCCCCGGTGGCGCCAACGCTGTGGGCCACAGCCGTGGCCTTGTCTCTGGCCTGCGTGAATGTGCTCCCCATCGGAACCCTCCCTGCTGACGAAGCGGTCGCTTGCGGGAAGCGTCTACCCAGGAGACCGCAAGGTATAAGCGGTGGACAGCACCAGCCCGCGGCCGCGGCGTTACAGCGACGGACATGCCGCCAGGGCAGGAGTCGCCGCCGGACGCAGGCGATGGTTCGGGGCGGCCACAGCAGATATGTCGTCACCGTCCAGGCGCTGCTGCCTGTTGGCTATGGCCCTGGCAAACGTGAAGGTGACTGGGCTTTGCAGATAGCTCACACCGTCCAGATGAACGTTCCCGTGGCGTGCGGCTCGTGGGCCGTGATGCCCGGTTGCATCCCCGTTCCCGGTCTCCACTGACTCGCCCGGGCCGACCGACGAGTCAACGCCACTTCGAAGCGTCGTGAGACTGGAGACGGTTCAGGCGGGGGACGGCTGCGGCACAGGCTTGGGCGGCTCGGGGGCAGGACCCGGCCTGCCGGGCGGGGGCGGCGGCACC
>NZ_QKYN01000191.1 GCF_003258295.1 Streptacidiphilus pinicola
CCGCGCCGCTCGCGGGGGGCGTCGACACCGCCGTGCTCGCCGAGCTGGAACCGCTCGTCGCCGTGCGCGACGTGACCTGACACCTGATCTGCCGTCACCGAACCCTGGAGCCAAGCGCCGTGCCCCTCGTCCCCCTCCCCCACCTGCTGGCCGAACGGCCGGTCTTCGCCTTCAACGTGATCCAGATCGAGCACGCCGAGGCGATCCTCGCCGGCGCGGAGCAGGCCAAGGCCGCCGTCGTGCTGCAGATCAGCGAGAACGCCGTGCGCTACCACGGCGCGCTCGCGCCGCTCGCGGCGGCGACCCGCCTCGCCGCCGAGCGCAGCGGCGCCCGCGCCGCCCTGCACCTGGACCACGCGACCGAGCCGCGCCTGGTCCACGAGGCCGCCGACTGCGGCTTCGGCTCGGTGATGTACGACGGTTCGACGCTGCCGTGGGAGGAGAACCTGGCCACGACCGCCGAGATGGCCACCTGGTGCCACGCCAACGGGCTCGCGATCGAGGCGGAGCTGGGCGAGGTCGGCGGCAAGGACGGCGCGCACGCGCCGGGCGTGCGGACGGACCCGGCGCAGGCGGCGGAGTTCGTCGCCCGCACCGGCGTGGACGCGCTCGCGGTCGCGGTCGGCAGCGAGCACGCGATGACGACGCGCACCGCCTCGCTCGACCTGGAGCTGATCGGCCGTCTGCGCGACGCCGTCCCGGTGCCGCTGGTGCTGCACGGCAGCTCGGGTGTCCCGGACGCGACGCTGGTCGCGGCCGTGGAGGCGGGGATGCGGAAGATCAACGTCTCCACCCACCTGAACCGCCTGTTCACCGAGGCGGTCCGCGACGCGCTCGCCACCGACCCGAAGCTGGTCGACCCGCGCAAGTGGCTCGCGCCCGGCCGCGACGCGGTCGCCGCCGAGGTGGCCCGCCTCCTCGGCCTGCTCAACGCGGTCGGCTGACGCCCCGACCCGCCGGGCGCGGCCCAGGCGTCACGACGCGCCGTCGGCGGTGAGCACCCGTACCTCCGCCTCCGTCAGGGCGGCGCGCTCGGGTTCGGCGGGTGAGACGTCCGTGACCAGGGTGTCGATCTCCTCCAGCGGGCAGATCGCGGCGAAGGTGGCCCGGCCGAGCTTGCTGCCGTCCGCGAGGACGACCCGGTGGGCGGCCACGCGCAGGAAGGAGCGGTCGGTGTGCGCCTCCATCTCGTCGTGGGTGGTGCAGCCGGCCGCCGCGCTCAGGCCGTCGACGCCGATGAAGGCGAAGTCGAGGCGGTAGCGGGCCAGGTGCTGGTCGGCGGCCGGACCGACCAGCTCGTAGCTGGCGCTGCGGGCCTGACCCCCGATCACCACGAGCCGGATCTCGGGGCGGACGATGAGGTCGGCGGCGATGTTGACGGCGTTGGTGACGACGGTGAGGCCGCCCTGCCCGCCGCCGACGCGCTCGGCGAGGACGTGGGCGAGCTCGCTGACCGTGCTGCCGCCGGTGAGGCCGACCACCGCGCCATCGGGGACGAGCGCCGCGGCCGCCTCGGCGATGCGGCGCTTCTCCTCCTGGCGGCGGCCCGCGCGGTGACGCAGCGGCAGCTCCAGGTTGACCGTGCCGGTGACCGCGCCGCCGTGGGTGCGGCGCAGCAGGCCCTGCTCGTCGAGCGTCTGCAGGTCACGGCGGACGGTGGCGCCGGAGACGCCCAGCAGCTCCGCGAGCTGGTGCACGTCGGCGCTGCCGGCGCGGGCGACGTGGTCGAGGATCCGGGCGAAGCGGTCGGCCTTGAGCATGCGGCGAGTCTACGGAGTCCGTCGGTCCGCGTGCCGCCAACCCGTTCGAGCGGACGCGAGCATAGCCGCGAGGTGCGCCCCTGTCCTCCGAATCGGGCACTCTGCGTGTCCGCTGCCACACCTACGGTACTCATGGTGCGGGAGGGATGTCCTTGCTGTTCACACGCCTTCGCAGGCCGACTCGCACCATGCCCTACGCGTCCGCCGCCCCCGAGCACGTGGCAGCGCCGGTGTTCGCCCCGCGCGGCTGCCCGGTGGTCCACCAGGCGCCTCCGGTGCCGCCGCACCCCGCGGCTCCCTCGTCCGGGCCGCCTCCGCTGCTGTACGCGGCCGAGGACTTCGTGCGGGCCCACGCCGCCGAGTCGGCGCGGCCGGTGGACGTGGAGGCCCGGTTGCGGGAGGTCCGCGTGGAGCTCGCCGCGCGCGGCAGCTACACGCACACGCCCGAGGAGCTGGCCTTCGGCGCCCGTGTCGCGTGGCGCAACGCGGCGCGCTGCATCGGGCGGCTGTACTGGCGCAGCCTCGTCGTCCGGGACCTGCGGCAGCTGCGCCGCCCCGACGACATCGCCGAGCAGTGCTTCGAGCATCTGCGGCTGGCCGCGAACGGCGGGCGGATCCGCCCCGTCGTCAGCGTCTTCGCACCCGACACCCCGGACCGTCCGGCGCCCCGGCTGCTCAACGAGCAGCTGGTCCGCTACGCGGACGACCGGCGCAGCGGGGAACGGGCGGCGCTGGCGCGCGAGCTCGGCTGGAAGGGCGGCGAGGGCCCGTTCGAGACGCTGCCGCTGCTGGTTCAGTCCTCGCCGGAACGCCCGCCGGACTGGTACGAGCTGCCGGACGACGCCGTGCACGAGGTGCGGCTGACCCACCCGACCGAGCCGGGTTTCGCCGCCCTCGGGCTGCGCTGGTACTCCGTCCCGGCGGTCAGCGACATGACGCTGGAGATCGGCGGCATCCGCTACCCCTGCGCGCCCTTCAACGGCTGGTACCTGGGCACCGAGATCGGCTCGCGCAATCTCGCCGACCGCGACCGCTACGACCGGCTGCGCGAGGTCGCGGAGCTCTTCGGCCTGGACACCTCCAGCGAGCGCACCCTGTGGCGGGACCGGGCACTGGTGGAACTGAACGCGGCGGTGCTGCACTCGTTCGGCGAGGCGGGCGTCACCGTCGCGGACCACCACACCGAGTCGCGGCGCTTCCTCACCCACATCGAGCGCGAGCAGCGCCACGGGCGTCCGGTGCCGACGGACTGGTCCTGGATCGTTCCCCCGCTCTCCGGCGGCGCGACGGCGGTGTTCCACCGCTACTACGACCCGCCCGACCCGCACGCCCGCCCGGCCTTCCTGCGCCGCACCGGCGCCTGGGAGGAACCGCAGGCGGACTGACGCCCGGTCACCGCAGGCCGGCAGCCGCCCCACGGCCTGCACCGTCTCGAAGACGCCGGCTCCGACGGCAGGACCCAGAGCCTGCGTCGATCCTCCCGTCCCCCGCCGGCGCCGGACATGGGACTCTCCCGCGCACCCGTACGGGGGGCCGGCCCTACCCCGGCTCGCCTGGCCCCGCTCCACAGCGCGAGGACGCCGCGCGATCCGGCGACCGGCCCCACCCCGCACCGACGAGGCGATCACACCCGTCCCCGGCGGGCTCGGTAGCGGGGCCGCTCCCGTGGTGGGAGCATCGGTGACATGGGCGGCGAGCAGTACCCCGGCCCACCTGGCGTCGACGTGATGGTCTGCGGCGGGTGCGGCGCGGTCATGCCGTGGACGCCCTGGGGCCGGTGCTCCTGGGAGTGCTACGAGATGCCCCGGGAGACGCCCGAGGAACAGCTGACCGCGAACGAGGACGCGCCGCGTGCCTTCGCGTACTTCACCGGCCGCCGGGCCCTGGAGGGCGAGTAGCCCTCCAGCGGCCCGCGCGGACGGTCAGCCCTTCGTCGCGCCCAGGGTCAGGCCGGCGATGAAGTGGCGCTGCAGGATGAAGAAGAGGATCACCGTGGGCAGCGCGACCAGGACGGAGCCGGCCGCGAGCAGGTTGTAGTCCTGGAAGTACTGTCCCTTCAGGTTGTTGAGCGCGCTGGTGACCGGCATCTTGTCGCCGGAGGACATCAGCACCAGCGCCCACAGGAAGTCGTTGTAGATCCAGGCGAACTCCAGCGTGGCCAGCGCCGCCAGCGCCGGGCGGCACAGCGGCATCGTGATCCGCCAGAACTGCGTCCACACGCCCGCGCCGTCGACGATCGCGGCCTCGCGCAGCTCCTCGGGGAGCGCCTTCATGAAGTTGGTCATCACGAAG
The DNA here is from genome assembly GCF_003258295.1 of Streptacidiphilus pinicola. Taxonomy (GTDB): domain Bacteria; phylum Actinomycetota; class Actinomycetes; order Streptomycetales; family Streptomycetaceae; genus Streptacidiphilus; species Streptacidiphilus pinicola. The sequence continues at coordinate 4,053 of NZ_QKYN01000191.1, forward strand.
ACGCAGAAGCCCGTCTGGAAGGCGATGTGGATGGCGATGACGCCCCAGTAGGAGTCGTACATCGTGAGCGAGTCCGACATCCAGTAGGGCAGCGGGATCCGGGTGAAGAGCTCGTACACCGGGGTCACCATGACCTGCGGCGGCAGCAGGTTGCCGGCCGTGAAGAGGATCAGGATGAGGAACCCGCCCCGGATCCGGACCCGGGCGATGCAGAAGGCCACGAAGGAGGCGAAGAACAGCGTCAGCAGCACCGCCGGGACGGCGATGAGCAGGGTGTTGAGGAAGTGCTGCGCCATCCCCGACTGCGTGAAGGCCTCGCGGTAGTAGGCGAAGCTGAGGTGGTGCGGCCAGGAGAAGTACCCGTACTTGGACGTCTCCTGGTAGGGGCGCAGCGAGGCGTAGACCGCCAGCAGCAGCGGCGCCAGCCACAGCAGCGAGACGGCGGCCAGGAAGACGTGCAGGCCCAGTCGGCGTGGGGCGACGGCCGGGCTCGCGGAGGGTTTGGCGCCGGTGGCCTTCGGCGCCGGGCCGGCGGCGATCGCGGTCACGACTTCTCCTCCCGCAGTTCGGTCATGCAGTACGCGACGATGCAGCCGACCGAGATCAGCAGCAGCACGACCGCGATCGCGGAGCCGAAGCCGATCCGGCTGGCCTCGCCGATGATGTTGTCGGTGATCAGCACGCTGAGCAGTTCCAGCCCGTTGGTGCCGCCGTTGATGGCGTAGACGATGTCGAACGCCCGCAGCGCCTCGATCACCGTGATCACGCCGACGATGATGTTGACCGGCCGCATCACCGGGAAGACGACGCGGAAGAAGGTCTGCCGCGCGTTGGCGCCGTCGATCGCGGCGGCCTCCTTGAGCGACGGGTCGACGCCCTTGAGCCCGGCCAGGTAGAGCACCATGACGTAACCGGAGTGGCGCCAGCCGGCCATCAGCAGCACCACCCAGATGTTGATGTGGGGGTTGCCGATCCAGTCGACCGGGTGGCCTCCGGGGCCGGTGGTGCCGAGCAGCGTGTTGAGGATGCCGTCGTCGCGGGCGAAGATCAGCTGCGAGATGAAGCCGATCACCGCGAGCGAGAGCACGACGGGCAGGTAGATCGCGCTCTGGTAGAAGCGGCCGAAGCGGATCTTGCGGTCCAGCAGCACCGCGAGGAGCAGGCCGAGCGGCGTCGCGACGACCGCGAGGAAGCCGAGCCAGAGCAGGTTGTGCCAGATCGCGGTCGCGAACGGCGGGTAGTTGGTGAACAGTTCCTTGTAGTTGTCGACGCCGATGAACTTGGCCGAGCCGATGCCGTCCCAGTTGGTGAAGGACAGGCCGATCGAGGCGAGCGTGGTCGCCCAGACCAGCACGAAGGTGAACAGCAGCGGCAGGCCCAGCAACACGGTGATGACGAGGCGGTCGCGCGTGGTCAGCCGGCGGATCCGGCGCCGCCCGGCGCGCGGGCGCCGCCGCCCCTCGGTGGGGGCGGCGGCGGGCGCGGCGGCGGTCTCGGGGCCGGTCGGCACGGCGGGTTCGAGGTCAGCCTTCGGTGGCATAGATGGCCGTCTTCTGCCGTTGGATGGAGTTGCACAGCCCGTCGACGTCGCTCGGGTTGTTCAGGAAGGTCTGCAGCGCCTGGATCATCACCGTCGAGACGAAGTCGGGGCGGCTGTCGCGGTCCATGAACTGCGAGATGCTCTTGGCCGTGGAGACGAGCTTCGCCCCGGACTGCTGCAGCGAGTTGTAACCGCTGGTGTCCACCGAGGAGTTGACGCCGAGCTCGGAGGAGTCCGCGGACAGGTAGGCGTTCTCGGCCTTCGGCGTCCCCAGGAACGTCAGCAGCTTCTTGGCGCCCGTCTCGTTCTTGGCCTTGTGCGAGAGCAGGAAGCCGTCGATCGGCGCCTCCACCGCGTCCTGGCCGTTGGTCGGGTCGAGCGCCGGGTAGGCGAAGAAGTCCAGGTCGGCCTGGTCCGCTCCGGCGAACTGCTGGCCGATGAACATGCCCAGCGTCATCATGCCGGTCTTCTTCTGCTGGAGCGCCTGCGCGGACTCCTGCCAGGTCAGCCCGAGCGCGCCCTGCTGGTAGTAGGGCAGCAGCTGGCGCCAGGTGTCGAAGACCTGCTTGACCTTGGTGCCGGACCAGTCCTCGTGACCGCCCATCAGCGACTTGTGGAAGTCGTAGCCGTTCAGGCGCATGTTGATGTAGTCGAACGTCCCCATGGCCGGCCAGCCGTCCTTGTCGGAGAAGGAGATGGGGACGAGGCCGTCCTTCTGCATCTGCTTCGCCAGGGATATGTACTGGTCCCAGGTGGTGGGGATCTGGTAGCCGTGCTGGGCGAAGACCGACTTCCGGTAGAAGACCGCCCATGGGTAGTAGTAGTACGGCACGAAGTACTGCTTGCCGTCCAGGCCCGTGGACTGCGCCTTGATGGCGTCGGACATCCCGGAGAAGCCGCTCCAGACGTCGCTGATGTCGCCCAGCAGTCCCTTCTGCGCGAAGTACTGCATGCGGTAGCCGGCGAACCAGCCGAACACGTCGTCAGGGTTGCCCTGCAGGTAGCGGTTGATGTTCTGCTGGAACGAGTTGTGGTCGACCGTGTTGGTCTTGACCGTGTAGCCGGAGCTGCTCTGGAAGGCGGCGACGGCGTTGGCGATGCCCTTCTTCGGCACCGGGTCCGACCAGTTCGAACCGAAGGTGACGGACTTCCCACCGCCTCCTCCCGCGCCGGATCCGCTGCCGCAGGCGGCGAGGACCGAGGGAAGCGTGACCGCCCCTGCGCCGATCGCGGCAGCGCGCAGGACCGACCTTCTGGTGGGACTGTTACTGGTGATGCGGTCGTGCGATCCGGGCGTTGCCATGTCCCCTCCCGTGGGGTGCAAGTGCCGTTCAACGAGCGCCAATGAACACACAAACGAACGTGAGCGTTCAGATACCACCAACAGCGTGACCCCCTGTCAAGGTCCCCGACCGCACAAACTTGCAGCCCAGCACGGGGTTGCCCCACCGCTGACCGGACACGGCGTGAGCGCATCAGAAAAACCGCTTATGAGCGGGCCTTTGCGAGTGTGTTGGAGAATGTTGATTCGCGGCGAGGTCGCGTAACGATGTCATCTCGCGCGGGGGAAGCGGGCTTCCAGTCCGAGCAGGACGGTCTCCAGGCCGAGCTCGAAGGCGCCCTCGTCGACCGCGCGCTGGCGCTCGGCGAGGAGGTGGGCCTGGCCGAGGTGGGGGTACTGCTCGGCATAGAGCCCGGCGTCGTCGGGGAAGCCGCCGGCGAAGGAGCCGAGCGCGGAGCCGAAGACGAGGTAGCGCATCAGCGCGCCGATGCGGGTGGCCTCGCCGGCGGGCCAGCCGGCGTCGACCAGGGCGCCGAAGACGGCGTCGGCGAGTCGGAGCGCGTTGGGGCGGCGCCCCGGGCCGGTGGCGAGGGCGGGCACCAGGTTGGGGTGCGCGGCGAGCGCCGCGCGGTAGGAGCGGGCCCAGCCGCGGAGCGCGTCGGGCCACGGGTCGCGGCCGAGCATGTCCAGGCACACCTCGCCCACCACCGCGTCGACGACGGCGTCGAGCAGCGCGTCCTTGGTGGCGAAGTGGTGGTAGAGCGACGGCCCGCTCACGCCGAGCTCGGCGGCGAGGCGGCGGGTGGAGAGCGCGTCCAGCCCCTCGTCGTCCACCAGACGCAGCGCGGTCCCGACGATGCGCTCGTGACTGAGCAGCGGGTTGCGCGGTCTGGCCATCGGGCCGCGGCCCTCCTCACCTGGGTCGTCTGCGGGCGCGTGTCGGGCGACACACTTCCCCAAGCCTGCCGTACGGGGTTACGGTCTAAAAACTTGCAGTGCTAGTTTAACTGCCGTCGCCCACCGCCGCAGGGTCTCCACCACCGAGGGAAGTCGCCGTGAACCTGGAGCTCACCGAGGAGCAGGCCGCCGTCCGCGAGCTGGCCGCCGACTTCGTGAACCGCGAGATCGTCCCGCACGCCGCCGCCTGGGACCGGGCCGAGCAGGTGGATCGGGGCGTCGTGAAGAAGCTCGGGGCCCTCGGCTTCCTGGGCCTGACCATCCCCGAGGAGTACGGCGGCTCCGGCGGTGACCACCTCGCCTACGTGCTGGTCACCGAGGAGCTGGGCCGCGGCGACTCCTCCGTGCGCGGGCTGCTCTCGGTCTCCCTCGGCCTGGTGGCGAAGTCGATCAACCACTGGGGCACCGAGGAGCAGAAGCGGCAGTGGCTGCCGCGCCTGTGCGCCGGTGAGGCGCTCGGCTGCTTCGCGCTGACCGAGCCCGGCACCGGCTCCGACGCCGGCAACCTCACCACCCGCGCCGTCCGCGACGGCGACAGCTGGGTGATCAACGGCGCCAAGATGTTCATCACCAACGGCACCTGGGCCGAGGTCGCGCTCGTCTTCGCCCGTACGGGAGAGGCGGGCCACAAGGGCGTGAGCGCCTTCCTGGTGCCGACCGACACCCCGGGGCTGACCCGCACCACCGTCCACGGCAAGCTCGGCCTGCGCGGCCAGCCGACCGCCGAGCTGGCCTTCGAGGACGTGCGCGTCCCCGTCGCCGCGATGCTCGGCCCGGAGGGCAAGGGCTTCAGCGTCGCGATGTCCGCGCTGGCCAAGGGCCGGATGTCGGTCGCGGCCGGCTGTGTCGGCATCATCCAGGCCTCGCTGGACGCGGCCGTCGCCTACGCGACGCAGCGCGAGCAGTTCGGCCGGCAGATCGCCGCGCACCAGCTCGTGCAGGAGATGCTCGCCGACATCAAGGTCGAGCTCGACGCCGCCCGGCTGCTGGTGTGGCGGGTGGCCGACCTGATCGAGCGCGGCGAGCCCTTCCAGACGGAGTCCTCCGTCGCCAAGCTCTACGCCTCCGAGGCGGCCGTGAAGGCCGCCAACACCGCCCTGCAGGTCTTCGGCGGCTACGGGTTCATCGACGAGTACCCCGTCGGCAAGTACGTCCGCGACGCCCGCGTGATGACCTTGTACGAGGGCACCAGCCAGATCCAGAAGCTGCTCATCGGCCGGGCCCTCACCGGCGTCAACGCGTTCTGACCCCCCTTATCCACGACTGCCCAGGAGCCCGACGATGCGCCCTGTGTACTTCGCCGCCGCCAAGCGGACCCCGATCGGCCGCCTGCGCGGCGTGCTGTCCGGCGTGCGCCCGGACGACCTCGCCGCCACCGCGCTGCGCGGCGTGCTGGACACCCTGCCGGGCCTGGACCCGGCCCGGATCGACGACGTCTACTGGGGCGCCGCCAACCAGGCCGGTGAGGACAACCGCAACATCGCCCGCATGGCCGTGCTGCTGGCCGGGGTCCCCGAGTCCGTCCCCGGCGCGACGCTGAACCGCCTGTGCGCCTCCGGCCTGGAGGCCGTCACCACCGCGGCCCGCGCGATCGCCGCGGGCGAGGCGGACATCGTCGTCGCTGGCGGCTCCGAGTCGATGAGCCGCGCGCCCTTCGTACTGCCGCGCGCCGAGGACCGGCTGCCGCACGGCCAGGAGATCTTCGACACCAAGCTGGGCTGGCGCATGGTCAACCCGAGGATGAAGGAACTGCACGGCCTGCTTTCCATGGGCGAGACCGCCGAGGAGGTCGCCGCCCGCTACGGCGTCAGCCGCGAGGACCAGGACGCCTTCGCGTTCCGCTCCCACCAGGCGGCGGCCGCCGCCCGCAAGGACGGGCTGTTCGACGCCGAGACGGTCCCGGTGACGCTCAAGGACGGCAGCGTCGTCACCCAGGACGAGTCGATCCGCCCCGACACCAGCCTGGAGAAGCTCGCCACGCTCAAGCCCGTCTTCCGCGACGGCGGCACGGTGACGGCGGGCAACGCCTCGCCGATGAACGACGGCGCGGCCGCGCTGGTGCTGTGCAGCGAGGAGGCGCTCGCGTCGCTCGGCGTCGAGCCGCTGGGCCGCTACGTCGGCGGCGCGAGCGCGGGCGTGCATCCGGACGTCATGGGCATCGGCCCGGTCCCGGCGGTCCAGCGCGTGCTGGCCCGCACGGGCCGGACCCTGGACTCGGTGCAGACCGCCGAGTTCAACGAGGCCTTCGCCGCCCAGGCGCTGGCCTGCGTGCGCGAGCTCGGCATCGACCCGGAGCGGGTCAACCCGCAGGGCGGCGCGATCGCCATCGGGCACCCACTGGGCGCCTCCGGCGCGCGCATCCTCACCACGCTGCTGCATCGCATGGCCCGCACCGGTGAGGGGCGGGGCCTGGCCACGATGTGCGTCGGCGTCGGCCAGGGCACCGCCGTCCTCGTCGACCGCGACTGACCTCCTCGGGCGCTCCGCCCCTCCGAACGACCCGCCGAATCCTTCACTGACCGCACCCAGCTGAGGAGTCTTCCGCTATGAGCCGCTTCACCGACCGCGTCGCCGTCGTCACCGGCGCAGCCCAGGGCATCGGCGCCGCCACCGCGCAGCGTCTGGCCGAGGAGGGCGCGAGCGTCGCCGTCGTCGACCTGACCGCCGAGCGCGCCCAGGCCACCGTCGACGCGATCACCGCCAAGGGCGGCACCGCCCGCGGCTACGGCTGCGACGTAACCGACTACGACGCCGTCGAGGCCGTCTTCGCGCAGATCGCCGCGGACTTCGGCACGATCCACATCCTGGTCAACAACGCCGGCATCACCCGCGACAACCTCTTCTTCAAGATGCCGAAGACCGACTGGGACGCGGTCATCACGGTCAACCTGACCAGCGTCTACAACTGCTCGCAGGCGGCACAGAAGTACATGTGCCACCAGAAGTACGGCAAGATCGTCTCGCTCTCCTCCCGCTCCGCCCTCGGCAACCGCGGCCAGGCCAACTACGCCGCCGCGAAGGCGGGCATCCAGGGCTTCACCGCGACCCTCGCGATCGAGCTCGGCCCGTTCAACATCAACGTCAACGCGGTCGCCCCCGGCTACATCGCCACCCACATGACCGCCGCGACCGCCGAGCGCGTCGGCGCCACCGCCGAGGACCACCAGACGGAGGTCGCCGCCCGCACGCCGCTGCGCCGCGTCGGACAACCGGAGGACATCGCGGCCGTCGTCGCGTTCCTCGCCTCCGAGGACGCCTCCTACGTCAGCGGTCAGACGCTGTACGTGAACGGCGGCGCACGGTGACCACGCTCTCCCTGGCCTCCGTGCTCGCGGAGAACGCGCGGCGGCGACCGGACAAGCTGGCGCTGGTCGAGGGCGAGACCCGGCTGAGCTTCGCCGAGCTGTGGCAGCAGGCGCTCACCCAGGCCGCCGCACTGGTCAAGCTGAGCGTCCGGCCCGGTGACAAGGTCGCCCTGATGGCGCCCAACGTCACCGAGTTCCCCCGCGCCTACTACGCGATCCTCGCGGCCGGCGGTGTGGTCGTGCCGGTGCACCTGCTGCTGACCGGCGAGGAGGTCGCGTACGTGCTGCGCGACTCCGGCGCGACGCTGCTGCTCGCCCACGCCGCGAACGCGCCGGTCGCGGCGGGCGCGGCGGCCGAGGCCGGCGTGCCGCTGGTGACGATGGGGCCGGCTGCGGAGGTGCCGGGCGCGCTCGGGCGGCTGGAGGAGTTCGCCGCGCTGGAGCGGCCGCTGACGCACTTCGTCGCCCGCCAGGCCGAGGACCCGGCGGTCGTCTTCTACACCAGCGGCACCACCGGCCAGCCCAAGGGCGCGGTGCTGTCGCACCTGAACCTGGTGCTGAACGCGACCGTCAACGCCTTCGACGCCAACCACGTCGAGGCCGACGACGTCGTCCTGGGCTCGCTGCCGCTGTTCCACACTTTCGGACAGACCGTCAGCATGAACTCCACCTGGCGCGCGGGCGCGGCGCTGGTGCTGCTGCCGCGCTTCCACGCCGGGCAGGCGATCGAGCTGATGCTGCGGGAGGGCGTGAACACCTTCCACGGCGTGCCCACGATGTACATCGCGTTGTTGGAGGCCGCCAAGGGCAGCGACGGCCCGCTGCCGGCGCTGCGCCTGTGCATCTCCGGCGGCGCGTCGCTGCCGGTCCCGGTGCTGGAGCGCTTCAACGCCGCGTTCGAGGCGGACGTCTTCGAGGGCTACGGCCTGTCGGAGACCTCCCCGACCGCCTCGGTGAACCAGCCGGACTACGGGACGCGGGCGGGCACGGTCGGTCACCCGGTATGGGGCGTGGACGTCGAGATCGCGCGGGCGGAGGTCGAGGAGAGCATCGAGCTGCTGCCGGCGGGCGAGGTCGGCGAGGTGGTCGTGCGCGGCCACAACGTCTTCCAGGGCTACCTGAACCGCCCCGAGGCGACCGCACAGGCCCTGGTGGAGGGCTGGTTCCGCACCGGGGACCTGGGGGTCAAGGACGCGGACGGCTTCGTCTCGATCGTGGACCGCAAGAAGGACGTCGTCATCCGCGGTGGCTTCAACGTCTACCCCCGCGAGGTCGAGGAGACCCTGCTGCGCCACCCCGCCGTCGCCGAGGCCGCCGTCATCGGCCTGCCGGACGACACGCACGGCGAGGAGGTCTGCGCGGTCCTGGTCCTGGACGCGTCCCACTCCCCCGCCCCAACGGCGCAGGACATCATCGACTGGTCCAAGGAGCACCTGGCCAAGCACAAGTACCCGCGCCGGGTCGAGTTCACCGACGCCTACCCGCTGGGCCCGAGCCATAAGGTCCTCAAGCGGGAATTGCGGGCGCGCTACCACTAGGACATGAAAGAGAGCGGGTCGCTCTACTTTGAGCTACAGCCCCATGATGGTGGAGCTGGGAGGAATCGCACGCTCCATCTACCCGCTCGAATTCCATTGTCCCCCCGGTCCCCGGGCTCCGCATCCCGAGCCGGATGAGGGGGTCACGCGCCGGGCCAGGTCCAGGGGTCGCCGATCCAGTGGATCAGGTCCGGGTGGGCCTGCAGGTCGAGGTCGGGGCGGATCTCCGCGACGAAGGCGAGGAGCTCGGCGGCGTTCGCCGTGCCGCGCCAGACCGGGGTGCCCGAGGGGGGCTGAACGCGGGTCTGGCGGTGGGGGTCGTGGGGGTTGAGCGCCGCGACGTAGACGGGCTGCGCGGGCCGGTGCGGACCGGTGGTGCTCATACCTCCAGCCTGTCCCTCGGCCCGGCCCGCCGCACCCGCGTCCCCCGCGGCCTCCACCTGCGGGTGGACTGTGGCCTGTCCACCCCCGGTGGGGTGCGAGCGGGTGCGAGGACGCGAACTACTCCCTCGGTCTGGGCAGCTGGCCGGCGACCGTCGTGGTCGCGCTGCTGCTGACGGTCGCCTACCTGTGGCGCATCGGCGCCGAGGAGCGGCTGCTGCTCACCGCCTTCGGCCCCGCCTACGCGGACTATCGGGTCGGCACCAAGCGGCTGATCCCCTTCGTCTACTGACGCCCGGGGCCACACCTCGCGGCTGCGACGACGGGAGTGGCCACCGGCCGGGGATGGTCTACCCCGCGCGGCCGCGCGGGGTGGTCGCCGCAGGTTCGGTGAGGGGGGAGGGCCGCCGGAGGCGGAGCCGGGTGGCGCTCGCGGTGAGGAGGCGGGCGGCCCGGGAGGAGGCGCGGAGGGAAGCCGTGGCCGGCCCGTGGGTCGTGTGCTTCGCCTGCCAGTCGCGGGCCAGGCCGGCGACGACGTGGGCGGCCTGGCGGTGTTCGGGCAGGGGTTCGAGGTGGACGCGGCCGCGCGCCGCCTGTTCCGTGAGCGCGCCGGCCAGGGCGCGCCGGTCGCGGGGCCAGGGCGCGAGCCCGGACGCGTCCAGCGTGGCGGCGTTGGCGCGGCCGTGACCGGAGATGACCTCGTAGCTGACCGCCGGGAGCCCGGCAACCAGCGCCTCGGTGAAGGAGAGGCCGCCGGCGTTGTGGACCAGCACGTCCGCCGCGCCCATCAGCGCGGGCACGTCGGTGCGCCAGCCGAGCGCGATGACGTCGGGCAGCTCGGAGAGGCGCCGGCGCAGCCGGTCGTTGCGGCCGCACAGCACGACCGGGGTGGCGCCCTCGACCCGGCGCAGGTCCTCGACGCTGGACATGACGTCGCCCAGGCCCATCGAGCCGGTCATCAGCAGCGCCATCAACCCGCCCTCGGGCACCCCGAGTTCCGCGCGCAGCGCGGCCCGCTCGGCGGCGGGCAGCGGGGCGGCGAAGCTGTCGCAGGCGAGCGGCCCGGCCGCGTTCATCTCGATGCCGTAGCGGGCGCTGCCCTCGGCCGCGGTGGCCTCGGTGACGGTGAGGTGCACCTGCACCTCGGGGTGGATCCAGAGCCGGTGCGGCGCGGGGTCGGTGAGGTAGCAGACGGTGGGGACGGTGAGCGTGCCCTCCTCCGTCAGCAGGCCCATGCTCTGCGCGGCGAACGGGAAGGTGGTGACCACCGTGTCCCATCCCTCCTCGACCCAGCGGCCCAGCTCGCGCGAGGCGAGCCGGCACAGGTAGAGGGTGAGCGAGCGGACGAAGGAGTCGTGCTCCTCGTTCTGGAACAGCCACTCGAAGAACCAGGGCAGCTTGCCGGCGCTGAACTCGTAACCGTCCTGCAGCAGGCGCCGGTAGCGGCGCGGCAGGGTGTCGAGGTAGTCGCGGCAGCTGACCTCGAGGCCCAGGTCGGTCAGACGGCGCGTCAGCTCGTTGGCGGCGCCGTTGTGCCCGGCGCCGACGCTGCCGGTGACGACGAGCACCCGCGGCGGCCGGTCCGCGGCGGCGGGGTGCCGCTCGCACCCGTCGTCGCCGCGCCGGGCGCGGCCCGGTCGCGCGGCCTGCGCGGGTATGGGCCGCGCCGATGTGGGGGGTGCGGTGGTCTGCACAGCCTGCATGGATCTTCCGCTCGTCGACGATGACGCCAGGACCAGGACGGTGCCGGGAGGGAGGCACGACGAACGCGGACGCGGCCCGTCGGGCCCCGCCTCGCGTCTCGCGCCGTACGTTAGGGGAGATCCGGAGGCGTGCCGTCCTGTTTCGGATGAGCGCTGGGCGGCGAGTCGGTGAATTGACGACGTCGCGCCCTGACGCGCGCCGGAGCGGCGGAGTGCGAGCCGTCAGTCGCGCGGCTCCCGCGCCAACTCCGGGGCGTGACGCGCCGCGAGGGCGTCCCAGGCGGGCACGCCGCCGGGCAGGGGCCAGGCCGTGGTGCGGGCCTGTTCGGCGATCACCTCGCTGACCGCGTCGGCGTGTGCGCGCTCGGCCGCGGCGCGGGCGGGCGCGCCGAGGTGGGCGACCTGGGCGCGGCGATGCTCCTGGTTGGCGTCGACGTAACCGAGGAACTCCTCTTGCGTGGCGTCGTCCAGTCCGCGAGCGAGGATGATCGCGCGCGGGCGGCCGAGGCCCTCCGCCCGTGCGGCGACGAGGCGGTCGTGGCCGTCCAGCAGCAACCAGCCGTCGAGGCCGGTGACCCACCACAGCAGGATCGGCGCCGCGCTCCCCTCGCGCAGCTGCCGGCGGTAGGCCTTGACCCGGGGGTCGTCCGGCGGGCTGAGCGGTCGCAGCGGCACGACGCCGTTCCAGCCGTGCCCCCAGTCCAGGTAGGCGCGCGGCCACGCGGTGACCAGCTCGCCGTGCCACGCGTAGTGCGGCGGGGTCCCCTCGCGCAGCAGCCAGCGGTCGGCGTGGAGCGGGCCGTGCGGGCAGTCCGCGAGGCGGTCGGCGAACCAGTGCGTCCAGTCGGGCTGTCGGCGCACCGTCTCGGCGCGCAGCGACGGAACGACGGAGCGGTAGCCGGGCAGCCGGACGGTGCGCACGCCCTGGTGCCAGGGCACGACCCGGCCGAGCAGCAGCGGCTGCTCGCCCTGCCGGACCAGCAGCCGCGCGCCGTCGGTCATCTCGACGCGCAGCGCCGGCTCGCGCGGGCCCACCGGTTCGAGCGCGAGCGCGCGCTGCCCCGCTCCGCCGGCCGCGTACGTGATGTCGGTGCGCCGCATGCCGGTTTACCGCTGGGTCCGCGGGAGCGGGTCGGCCACGGTGGTCTCCTCTGCGGTGGATGTCGGTGCCCCACGGGAGGATAGGCGCGCCGGTGGTGCGGGTCGACGCGACGGCGGTGCGGCGGGCCGGCCCCCGGTGTGGCAGGGGCCGGCCCCGACCCGGCCGCCGCGGCTCAGCCGAGACCGAGGGTGCTCGCGGTCTGGTCGGCCATCGCGGCCTCGCCGGTCGCGTTGGGGTGGACCGGCACGTAGTTGGTGCCGAAGAGGATCGGTTCGATCCAGCGGGTGTCGGCGGACTCGCAGGCGTCGTGGCCGTCGGAGACCTTCGACATGTCGACGTAGGTGACGCCGTTGTCGGCGGCGGCGCGCTGGATCGCGGAGTTGAGATGCCCCTCGAGGTCGCGCAGGTAGGGGATGTCACCGGAGGCGATCGGCATCTTGACGAAGCAGCCGGGCACGGCCTGCGCCGGGACGATCCACGGGTAGCCGAGGATCGCGACCCGCGCGTTCGGCGCCTTGGCCTTGACGGCGGCGAGCGTGGCGTCGAGGGAGTGGTAGGTCGTGGTGTCGATGGTGTTGTCGAAGCTGTCGCCGTAGAGGGTCTGGCAGGGGTGGCCGAACCCGAGGGTGGCGACGCCGGCCGAGCCGCAGGCGAGGATCGCGTCGATGAAGGTGTTGCTGTCGTTGCCGCCGATGGTCATGGTGACCAGGTCGGTGCCGCTGTTCAGGGCGTCCAGTTGCGGGGCGACGCCCGGGTACTGCGAGCCGGTGTAGTCCTGCGTCTTGGCGCCGCCGCAGGTCACGTCCGTCAGGCTGAGCCCGAGTCTGCCGGCCAGGTCGTGCGGGTAGTTGACCGCGGAGCGGGCGCACTCGAGCGGCGCGCTCAGGTCCAGCGGCAGCACGCCGGACCCGGCGCTGTAGCTGTCGCCGAGGGCGACGTAGTTGTGCGGGGCACTCGCCTGCGCCTGGGCGGGCGCCGCGAGGCACATCCCCGCCACGGCGGAGACGGCGACGGCGGCCGCGGCGAGACGACGGGAACGGGGGCTGGGCGACATGCGGGTCTCCTTGAACCGGGGGTGGGACCGTGACAGGGAGAAAGATCGACGGCACCCGGGCAGCGCCCAGGTGTCGTCGACGTTTCCGCTAAGTTACTGGCCGGGAAGTTACCCACTGGTTCTTCGGAGAGCAAGAGACGCGACGCCATTCGTGACACGATTCAGCTGATCGGCCGTCAGAAGGCGTTCCCTGAGGTCACCCAGCGGTCGGCGGCCCCGCCGGAGCCGGTGAAACGGCGCGCGGCCCCGGCGGGGAACCCGCCGGGGCCGCGCTGATCGGAGTGGGTCAGCGGCGGCCGATGGCCGGGTCGCTGGTGGAGGCCTTGCCGGTCTCCACGTGGCCGGCGACGCGGCGCAGCGCGGAGGGGTGCTGCTCGGTCAGCACCGAGATGTCGTACCAGCCGGAGGTCCGGCCGGTGTCGACGCGGTGCTCGACCTTCGCGCCCGGCCGCAGCTGGACCGTGGCCGGGTGCTGCGCACCGTAGGCGTCGACCAGGGCCACCCGCAGCGGCGTGGCCGCGTGGTTGGTGAGCGTGAGCCGCACATGGCCGGAGCCGCCCTCGTGGCGGGCCGTCACCTCGACGCCGCGGTCGGCCGCGTCACCGCGGAACTGGCGCAGGAAGCCCGCCGGGCCGTGCACGGTCAGCTCGTAGGGGCCGCTCGCGGGCGCGGTCCAGGTGTTCGACAGCTCGCGCCCGGCCTCGACGGTGAAGGTCCACGGGCCGTCCGTGCGCGTGGTGGAGGTGGCCAGGAACTGCGCACCCACGCGCCCGTGGCTGGCGAAGTCGACCGCCAGCGCGCCCTGCGCGTCCACGCTGCCGTCGACGGTGAGGTCGTATGGGAGCGCCCGGGACGGGCGGGTCCCCGGCTCCTGCTGCGGCAGCGCCGGGTTGGCGGGCGGCGTCGGGACGTAGTCCGGGTGGCGGTTGGCGTCCCCCGGCACGTAGCCGGCGGTGGACGGCAGGCCCGGCGTGGCCGCGTCGTGGCGGTGGAAGTCGAACGCGGCCGTCAGGTCGCCGCAGACCGCGCGGCGCCAGGGCGAGATGTTGGGCTCGTGCACGCCGAAGCGCTGCTCGATGAACTGGACGATCGAGGTGTGGTCGAAGGTCTGCGAGCAGACGTAGCCGCCGGTGCTCCACGGCGAGACGACCAGCATCGGCACGCGCGGCCCGAGCCCGTAGGGGCCGGCGACGCCGCCGCCCGCGCTGTAGAGCTCCAGGCTGGTGTCGGCGGTGGAGCCGCCCTGCGCGGCGTTCTCGGGCGCGAACGGCGGGACGACGTGGTCGAAGAAGCCGTCGTTCTCGTCGTAGGTGATCAGCAGCGCGGTGCGGCTCCACACCTCCGGATCGGCGGTCAGCGCGTCGAGGACCTGGGAGATGTACCAGGCACCGTAGTTGGCGGGCCAGTTGGGGTGCTCGGTGAAGGCCTCCGGCGCGACGATCCAGGAGACCTGCGGCAGCGTGCCCGCCTTGACGTCGGCACGCAGCACGTCGAAGAAGCCGCCGCCCGCGCTGACGTTGGTGCCGGTGCGGGCCTTGTCGTAGAGCGGGTCGCCGGGCTTGGCATTGCGGTACTGGTCGAAGTAGAGCAGCGAGTTGTCGCCGTAGTTGCCGATGTACGCGTCGCTGGTCCAGCCCCAGTAGCCGTTCGCGTCCAGGCCGGTGCCGACGTCCTGGTAGATCTTCCAGGAGACCCCGGCCGCCTCCAGGCGCTCGGGGTAGGTGGTCCAGCCGTAGCCGGCCTCGGCGTTGGAGATGATCGGGCCGCCGCCCTTGCCGTCGTTGCCGACGTAGCCCGTCCACATGTAGTAGCGGTTGGGGTCGGTGGGGCCGAGCAGCGAGCAGTGGTAGGCGTCGCAGACCGTGAACGCGTCGGCGAGGGCGTAGTGGAACGGGATGTCGTCGCGGGTCAGGTGCGCCATCGAGGTGGCGCTCTTGGTGGGCACCCAGCGGTCGTAGCGGCCGTGGTTGAGCGCGCCGTGGGTGGAGTTCCAGTCGTGCGGGAGGTCCTCGATGAACTGCAGACCCAGGTCGGGCGCGTCCGGGTGGAACGGCAGCACGTCCTTGCCGCCGTTCGCGCCGCCGTCGTTCTGGTACCAGACGGCCTTGCCGGACGGCAGCGTGACCGGGTGCGGGTCACCGAAGCCGCGCACGCCGCGGAGCGTGCCGAAGTAGTGGTCGAAGGACCGGTTCTCCTGCATCAGCACGACGATGTGTTCGACGTCCCGCAGGCTCCCGGTGGCCCGGTTGGCGGGGATCGAGGCGGCGCGGGCGATGCTGGACGAGAGCGCGGTGGCGGCTGCGGTACCACCCGCGAGCTGGAGGAAGCGGCGTCGGTTCAGCGAGGACATGTGCGGCTCCGGTGTGTGGGTGCGGCCGGCTTCGGATCGGGATCCGCGCACAACCTGTCTGGACAAGTGGCGTGGTTCCCGGAGGATTCTCTGCAGGCGCGCGGTAACACGGAAGAGCCAGTCGGCGGCGCACGGACGAACCCCGGACGAACGACCGGAATCGTGACCGGGCGGAACCACCGGGTCCGCGACCGCCACGAGCCCCGCCCACCGACTCGACCAACAGGCAGTGACTATTCCGTGACGGCTGGTCAACTGTTCGCGGACACGCCGATGCCACCCTCGTGACAGCATCACGCCCGACCGAGGGGGATCCACCTTGTCCGTCCGTACCGTGCGGCCCGCCCAAGCGGCCGCCACTGCCCTGCTCGCCGCGCTGTCGGCGGGCTTCCTGCTGCCGACCGCCGCCCATGCGGACGTGCCTCCGCCGCCTCCGCACGCACGCCCGCTCGTCGTCACCGTCAGCACCCCGACGCGGGCCCTGACCTGGGGCGGCGGCAGCGAGGCGGTCACCGTCACGGTGACCAACACGGCCCACCACGCCGAGGCGTTCGTCCCGTACGTCGAGGCCTGGGGCATCCACGGCTATCAGCTGCCGATCATTCCCACGGCGAGCTTCAAGGCCCTCAAGGCACCCGCGACCGGATGGTTCGACGGGAACCAGGACGGCGTGCTGTTCTCCCGCTTCTACCCGGCCGGTCATCCGCAGACCGGCTTCAACGTGCCGGCCGGGGGCCGGATGAGCTGGACCATGTGGATCGGCATCGGCCGGACCACGAAGCCCGTGGCCGCCGACTTCCAGGTGTCGGTGCTGGACTTCGACAGCGTCAACGGCGGGAGCCACACCGACTTCCGGGTCGTGCCCGCCGCGCCCCGGCCGGCGATCCGGCTCGCCCCCACGGCCACCCGGGTCCGTCCCTGGCAGGCGTTCCGGCTCGCCGGCAGCACCGCCCACGTCCCGGCCGGCACCCGGCTCACGCTGGAGCAGTGGCAGGGCGGCCGCTGGGCGGTCCTGCCCGCCGCCACCACGGTGCGACGCGACGGCGGGTTCACGCTGTGGGCGCAGCTCGGCCTGCGCGGTGCCGACCACCTGCGGGTCGTCGGCGACGGGACGGCCTCCGGGGCCGTCACGGTGACCGTCGCCTGAACCGCTCCGTCCGCCCGCCGGGCCCTGCCTCGCGGGCCCGGCGGGTCCCGGCTGGCAGACTGGAAAGCATGCAGACGATCACGCTGAACAACGGTCTGACCATGCCCCAGCTCGGCTTCGGCGTCTGGCAGGTGCCGGACGCCGAGGCCCGCAGCGTCGTCGCGGAGGCGCTGCGCGCCGGGTACCGCAGCATCGACACGGCCGCCATCTACGGGAACGAGCAGGGCGTCGGACTCGCGCTGCGCGACAGCGGCGTGCCGCGCGAGGACCTGTTCGTCACCACCAAGCTGTGGAACACCGAGCACGCCCACGACGACGCGCTGCGTGCCTTCGACGCGAGCCTGGCACGGCTCGGTCTCGACTACGTGGACCTGTACCTGATCCACTGGCCGGTCCCCTCCCGGGACCGCTACGTCGACGCGTGGCGGGCGATGGAGAAGATCGCCGCCGACGGCCGGGCCAAGGCCGTGGGCGTGTCCAACTTCAACGCCAAGCACCTGGAGCGGCTCTTCGCCGAGACCGGGCTGGTACCGGCCGTCAACCAGGTCGAGCTGCACCCCTACTTCCCGCAGGCCCGGCTGCGCGCCCTGCACGCGGAGCACCGGATCGCGACCGAGGCGTGGAGCCCGCTCGGCCAGGGCCGCGGCCTGCTGGAGGACGCCTCACTGGTCGCGATCGGCAAGAAGCACGGCAAGACGGCCGCACAGGTCGTGCTCCGCTGGCACCTGCAACTCGGCAACGTCGTCATCCCCAAGTCGGTGACACCGGAGCGGATCCGGCAGAACCTCGACGTCTTCGACTTCACTCTCGACGCCGAGGACCTGTCCGCCATCGCCGAACTCGACCGCGGCGGCCGCATCGGCCCGGACCCGGACACCTTCGACTGGATGGGCTGAGTCGGCATCCAACCGGGCGCGCTCCAGCCGTGGGCCGGAGCGCGCACTCCCCCGGACGGTCAGGTGCGGTCCCGGGGCGTGGCCGTGGCCGCAGGCACCTGCTCGAACACCGTCCCGGGCGCGGCCACACGCGTGGGTGCCGTCGCCGGTGTGGGCGCCGGGCGGAGCAGCAGCAGCGTGGCACAGGCGGCCATCACCGACGTGATCGCCAGCAGCATCAGGCGGTAGTCCACCACCGCGACCAGGCTCGTGCCCGCCGCGATGGAGGCCGTCTGCGGCGTCACGACCAGCATCATCCAGGCGGAGTTGACCCGCCCCTGCAGCCGGCCGGGCGTGTGGACCTGGGCCGCCGTACCGAGGGCGACGACGAGCCAGACCAGGCCCAGGCCGTCGCCCACCGCGCCGACAAGACAGAGGCTCAGGGAATGCGAGGTGAAGGCCGCCGCGGCCGCGCCAAAGGCCGCGAGGGCGAACCCGGCCACCCGGGCCGGGCCGAGGCGGCGCATCAGTGCGGCTGTGGCAAGCCCGCCGAGCGCGGAGGCCACGCCCTGCACGCTGTTGAGAACACCGAAGAACGAGGGCGGACGGTGCAGGCCCTGGTCGACGACAGCAAAGATCGCCGTCTCGTTCAGGCCGATCACACCGAAGGCGCAGGCGGTGACGACAGTGATCTGGAACAGCAGCGGCACGGACCGGATGTGCCGGAACCCGGCGGTCAGGTCCGCCCCGAAGGAGCCGCGCGGACGCGCCTCCGGCTGCTGCTCGTCGACGCGGACGGAGAGCAGCGCGGCGATCGCCGCCGCGAAGGTCACCGCGTCGAGGACGGCCACCGCGCCGCCGCCGAAGGCGACGAAGAGACCGGTGCCCACCAGCGGCGCGACGACGCGCAGAGCCTGGGTGACACTCTGCAGCAGCGCGTTGGCGGCCGCTGCCTGCTCGTCGCCCAGCAGCGACTTGCGCAGCCCCGCTCCCGCGCTGCTGAGCACGGACGCGGCAAGACCGTAGCCGAAGGCCACGGCGTAGAGCAGCCAGAGCTGCCTGCGGTCGTGCACGGCGAGCAGGCCCAGCACGACGACCGCCGCGAGCGCATTGGTCACGATCATCAGCGGACGTCTGCGGACCCGGTCGGACAGTTGCCCCGCGAAGGGCGAGAGCACGGTGGGCACACCCAACGCCAGGAACACGCCACCCGCAGCCGCGTTGCTGCCCGTCAGTTCCTTGGCCCAGACGCCGAGCGCTAGGTAGAGCGCGGTGTCGCCGAAGCCGGAGAGGGACTGTCCGGCGAGCAACCGTCGGAACCTGGGGTCCCGGAGCGGGCCCTTCACTCCCGCCCCTCCCCCGGTTCGGCTGTCTCCGCGTCGGACCCCAGCGCGGCCACGGTGGTCGCGGCGAACAGGCGGACGTGGCGGGCGCCCTGGGGACGGCGGGACGCGTCGTCGTCGCGGTCCGCGTAGCGGGTGGCGAGGTCGAGAAGTTGCTGCCGGATCTCCTGCAGTTCCGCCGCCGTGATCCACATCGTCGAGCCGAGCACGCTGCCGGCCTGACGCCAGTCCGGCGGCTGCAGGTCGCGCTGCCGCACCCGGCGCCGGATCCGGCCGAACTCGTGCTCCAGGAAGGCATCGACCGCAGCCTCGGAGGCGAGCTGTCCTTCGAGGTCGAGCTCCTCCCCACCGAGGCGCTGCTGCCGCTCCGTGATCCGCCACGGCTTCTCGCGGCCGGCGCGGGCCGGATCCGCCTCGATGTAGCCGTACTTGGCGAGGATGCCCAGGTGGTAGGCGCAGCTCGCGACACTCTCACCGAGCAGCTCGGCGCAGCGGGTGGCCGTGGCCGAGCCTTCGCGCTCCAGCACGTCGATCAACTTCCAGCGCAGCGGGTGCGCGAGGGCTCGCAGCGCCTGGGGATCCCTGGTCATGTAGGCCACGCTACTAGCTCAAGGGTTCTTAATCAAGAGTTCTTGATTAACGAAGCGTCATCACTCTGCGCGATCGCGCCTCTTCCCCTTTCGGGTGATCGCAAGGCGTTCCGAGGACAGGCGGTCCTTCGCACCAGTTTGCTCAATTTCATGACGGTTGTTCAGATCCTCGCGAAACTCGGCGCGGGCCTTACCCTGCTCGCCGCGACCTGTGCGTTCACCGGTGCGCCGGCTGCCGCGCACGCCGACACCCGCCCCAGCGACTCCTGCTCTGCCGCCTTCGAGAACGGCGACGCCCGGCTCGGGCCGGCACAGTTGCCGACCACCGGTCCCGTCGGGCGCGAGCTGCGCGGTTACCAGCGCACGGGCGGAGCCTCCGAGCAGTCCTTCCTCGCGCAGTACTGGGATCCGGCCGCCAACGCCGGCGCTGGCGGTTGGCGTTACCCGCCGCAGAACGGCTTCCTGCTCAAGCCCGACGGCTCTCCCATCGAGGTCCACCAGCACCTCGGTCCGGGCCAGGACGTCGACCGCTACGGCAGCGAGTACGGCGGCTTCCTCGCCCCCGAGGGCGCGGCCTACGACTCCCGTGCCATCCCGCCGCAGAGCCTGGACGGCCAGCCGCCGGCCGGGTGCAACTACCACGCCTACCGGGTGCTCAAGCCCTTCGAGGTCGAGGGCGGCCCGATCGCACCCTGGTTCAACCAGCCCGGGCTGGGCTGGCAGTACCAGCTCGACGCGACGCTCGTGCCGGGCGCGCCCGCGCGGCTGAACGTGCTGTGGCTGGTGCAGAACGGCTTTCTGGAACGTCTGATCTGACCCGGCCGCACCCGCGGCACCCGGGGTCAGGGCCCCTGGCCCCGGGCATTCCCTGGTGCGCGTCGCTGCGGGCCTGGTAGGAAGAGGCCATGAGCAGCGACGTTCGCACCGCGCAGGACCAGGCCCATGCCCGAGCCGCCGAGCGGGCGCTGAGCCACGTGGCGGCCCGCTCCGGTGGTGAGCCGGTGGACCGGGCGCTGCGGGTCACGCTGAACTTCCATCCCGACCGCGTCGGCGGGGACGGCACACCGCTGTTGGAGCAGTTGCGGGCGGACGGGGTCTACCGGTCGCAGTTCGTGACCGGTACCAGCAACGGGGGGCTCGCCGCCCATCCGGGCGGGGACCGGTGGCGGTGGGAGAGCCGGATCTTCGGTGGTGCCTACGACGGCGGGGCGCCGGAGGCCCGGCCGGTCTACGGTGCGTTGAACGTCCGGCGCCGGTCCGTGGGGGGTTCGCCGCGCTTCGGCTCCGCGCATCTGCGGCTGCGCGCCGGAGTTCTCGACCGGGCGACGTTCTGCTTCCCGGACAGTTTCTACGAGCCGTCGACCTTCGGGGTCGGCGACGCCGCGTCGGCCGTGATCGCCGCCGCGCTCGCGGACGACGGACCGTCGGATCCGCTGGACGGCTACGTCGAGGCCCAGATCCACGGACCGGTGCTGCTGGAGCGCGACGTCGAGGCGCTGGTGCTGGACCCGTGCTACCGGGACACGGCCGTCGAGGCACAGGCCCGGCGGCTGCCCGTGCCGCTGGAGTGGCACGGGGGCTTCCGGTTGACCGTCAGCGAGCTGCGGCGTCACCCCGACTACCGCGGCCCGGAGTTCGTGGAGCTCGGGGCCCTGATCGCCGAGGACGGCCGACTCGACCCCCGCGTCATCGGCGACGCCGTCCGCACCAAGCGGCACGACCCGCAGTCACTCAAACGGGTCTGGCACTACCTCGCGCACTTCGGCGCTCCGGCCTAGGCCGGCTCCTCGGTGGGTTCGTCGATCGGCCAGGCGATCTCCATGCGGTTGTCCGGGTCGTCCGCGATCCCGGTCCACCGGCGGTAGATCATCCGGACCGGGCCCGCAAAGGCGAAGCCGTGCTCGGTGATCCACGCGGCGACGGCGTCGTAAGCGCCGAGGATCTGCGGGAAGCCGGCGGCCGCTCCCTCCACCTCCGTGCAGGCGAGGGTGGTTTCGGGAAGCTCGCGCACGGTCATGCCGTCGGGCAGGTCCGTGGGTTGCGCGCCCTGCACCCAGAACGGCAGGCACGCCTCCACGAGTGTCTCGTTCTCGTCGTCGCACACGCCGTGGAACCGGACGAAAGCGGGCCCGGCGAAGGTGAGCGGGCCCCGGCCGGCGACCTCGTACATCTCGCGGTAGGCGCCACGGAGGAAGGCGTCGAGCCCGGAGTTGTCCACGGTCGCCCCGCGGACGAGGGTCCGTTCGGCGACGCCCTGGCGAACGGTGACGCGGTGGGTCATCTCTGCTCCTTCGGTCAGTCGACTCAACAGGCTGTGGACCACGGAGCGCTGCACCTCCAGCCGTCGCTCGGCCGCCCGCAGATGCGACCGCAGGGCGGCGACCAGCTCCTGCTCGCCGCCGTCGAGCAGACGACGCACCTCCTCGACGGGGATGTCCAGCTGCCGGAGCGCCCTGATCGACTGCGCCGTCCGCACCTGGTCACGTTGGAAGTACCGGTAGCCGCTCGCCGGATCGACGAACGCCGGCACCAGCACGCCACACGCGTCGTAGTGCCGAAGCGCGGTGACCGAGAGGCCGCTGGCCTGCGAGAACTGCCCTATCGGCAGCAGGTTTCTCCTGTCCACGGCTCCGAGGGTGCCGTCTCGCGCTACCTGAGAGTCAAGCCCGTTCTCGGACGGCGGCTTTGCCGCCATCGCCCAGGGGCCTCCCACCGATCAGGCCATCCAGACCACGTCGCTCAGGCGCAGCTCGCGGTGGTCGGGCAGCACCACGTAGGAGACCAGGACCGGCTCACGCGGTATCACCAGCGAGAGCCGGCCGTCGGAGAGCCGCACCCCCGGCGGTTCGCGTCCCGCCGTGACGGCCGCGCCCGCCTCCAGGGTGAGGGCGCGCAGGAAGCGCAGCACCGAGCGGCACAGCGTCTCGCCGGCCTCGCCGGACTTGAGCATGTCGAGCAGCACGTCGTCGACGCCCGGCCCGGTGACCAGGCTCCAGCCGGACGGGGTCCCGTGCGGCGTCGGATCCGGCCCGGTCAATCCAGCCCGCCGACGCGCTGGACGAGCTCCTCCAGCGGGACGCCGCCGCGCCGGGCGCGCGCGTCGGCCAGGCGCTCGGCGCGACCGGGCAACTGGTCCAGCATGGCCTCGCGCCACCACGTCTCGATCACCAGGTTGATCGGCTCTCCGGCCTCGGCGCCCAGCACCTCCGCGTAGAAGGCGAGGCGCTTCTCACTGCTCAGCGCGTTGCCGACGGCCTGGATGCTGCGCGGGATGGCCGGGACGCGCGGATCGTCGTCGGCACGGTGGACCGGCTGTGCGCTCAACGCCTGCCTCCTGGGTCGGGGCGGTTGCTCCCACCAACGTACCGCCCCGGGCCCCGCCGTGGGGCGGCGCCCGGGGCTTCCGCGTCCGCGCTCCCACGTCCGCGCTCCCGCGTCCGGGCTTCGGCGTCCGGCGCCCGGCGCCCGGCGCCCGGCTCACACGGGGTCACAGGCCGGGCGGCCCCGCCTGCTTCACCAGGTCCAGCACCTCGGCGGCGCAGCCCCAGGAGACGGTGACGCCCGCGCCGCCGTGGCCGTAGTTGTGGACGAGCAGCCCGCCGGGGCTCTCCTCCGCCTCCAGCCGCACCTGGTCGCGCGTGGGACGCAGGCCGACCCGGGTCTCCAGCACCTCCGCGCCGCGCAGTTCGGGCAGCACGCGGAGGCAGTTGCGCACGATCGTCTCCGTGGTGGCCGCGGACGGCTCCAGCGACTCGTCGCCGCGCTGCGTGGTGCCGCCGAGCACGGCCGTGTTCCCGTGCGGGAAGGCGTAGATCAGCTCCGGCGCGCCGGGTGTGTCGTCGCCGAAGAACTCGCGCAGCTCCCCGCTGTGCCGGACCAGCACCGCCTGACCGCGCACCGGGACGACCTTCGGGTCCGGCACCAGCGTGGCCGCGCCGATGCCCGAGCAGTTGACGACGACGGGGGCCTCCCCCGCTGCCTCGGCGAGCGAGCCGTAGCGGTGGTTCCGCATGAGCCCGCCGGCCCGCGCGAGCCGCTGTTCGAGCCAGGCGAGGTAGCGGGGCATCTCGATGACGGGCGCCCGCAGCCGCCAGCCGAAGACGTAGCCGGGCCGCAGCTCCGTCCCGGTGCAGAGCCGCGCACCCGCGGCGACGGCCCAGCGCGGCGGCTCGGTGGGCGTCATCGACTGGTGGCTGCCCCAGATCAGGGCCACCCCGGTCTCCTCCGTGCGCTCGGCCAGTTCCTCGAAGACGGGTCGGCTGCTCCGCGCCCATCCGTCCACCCGCTGCTCCGGACCGATCAGGAACGGCCCCCAGGTGGCGCCCGCCGCCACGGACGTGGTCGCCCCCGGCGGCCGCTCCGCGTCCACCCGCACCGCCAGCCCGGCCTCGGCCAGGACCACCGCCGTCGTCAGCCCGATCACCCCGGCCCCGACGATCACCACGTCAGGACGTCCCACCTCACTGTTCGCGCTCATGGCCCGACCTTCGCACAGCCCCGTGGCGGGCGCACCGGTGCCGACGCAGAACGGCGTGATCATGCCGCCCGCCCGCCGCGCGCAAGCGGTCGGGACGGCGGCGTTCAGGCGCGCTTGGGGAAGGTCAGGTCCATCAGGCCCTTCTTCGGGTCCGGCGAGAGCTGCCAGTCGTAGCGCACGACCGCGGCCAGCGCGAGCAGCAGGCCGATCCGCCGGTCGTGGATCCGCAGCGAATAGCGCGGATGCACGCCCTTCAACCGCGCGAACTCGAACCCCTCGCGGCGCCCGCCCTCGCCCTCGTTCTCGTCCGCCGGTCCGCGGAAGCGAACGCGGTACTCGAAGGCCATCTCCAGCGCCCCCGCGAGCGGCACCGCCGCCACCGTGGTGCCGTGCCGCAACCGGGCGCCGGTGCCCCGGGCCACCCCGGTGAGCGCCGGCAGGCCCGGCTGCTCGGCGGTCCACGTCTCGCGCCGGCCGCGCGAGCCGGGCTCGTGACTGACCGTGCCGCGCATCACCCGCTCGACGTCCTTGGCCCCGACCGCCGTCACCCACCCCGCCGGGGTGTCCAGCCGCGGCCCGGTGAACACCTGCAGTGGGTGCGGCGAGTCGTAGAAGTAGGGCTTGTACAGCCGGACCACCGGCACCTCGGACCGGCCCGGGAGCACGTCGAACGTGGTGCTGTCGCGCTCGTTGCGCACGAGGACCATGGCCTCGTCGAGCTGTGGTACCGACATACGCCAACCTTCCCTCGCAGAGCCACAGATGACGAACAGCCAGAAAGGCTAACAGACGAAGATCGTCAGACCTCGGCCGGACCTCGCCCGGAACCCGCCGACTCTCGTCATCCCCCGGCCAGCGGAACCAGCTTGACGAAGACGAGCGACAGCTCGGCCCCGACCTCCACGACCTCGTCCAGCTCCTCGACCTGACGGTCCCCGACCAGCACGAGGAACCCGTTCCCCGCGAAGGCGCGCTCCGCGATCTCGGCCTGCGCCTCCCAGTCGAGCGTGCGCGCCTCCCGCAGCCGGTAGCCGTTCAGCTCCACCTCGGCGTCGGTGGGGCGGACCAGGCCGTGGAACCGCACGCCCGGCCGGGCGTTGTGCCGTGCGACCTCCTCGCGCACGCGGATCCGGATCAGCTCCCGCACCGTCATCCGGTCGGGCAGCCCACCCACCTCGAACGCCCCGACCGGCCGGCCCATGGCGGTCTCGTCCTTGAACGTCACCGTGGCCAAGTCAGGCTCCCCTGCGGATCTGGCTGAGGATCGACGGGTCCGTGATCCGGGTGTCGTCGGCGAGCAGGAACGCCTTACTGAGGATCAACGACAGGCGCTCGTCCTCGAACGGCAGGAACACCTTCCCGCCCACAGCCGCCCCCTTGGCCGCCGGAACCACACACAGATAGGCACCGCTCGGCTCCATCACCACATTCGCCGACCCCAGATGGATCCGATACGACGCCAGCTCACCCCGCACCACCAAGAAGCGCCCCTCCACCGTGCACCGGCCGGCGATCCTCAGACGCGGCAGAATCCGCTCCAGGGCCTCACGGCGGATCGCGGCGGTCCCGGAGAGGTCGGCGAAGGCCGCGGACCGCCAGTAGGCGGCGTAGCGGTCCTCGCCGCGGTCGGACCAGGTGGGGTCGGCGGCTATGGAGGTGACGGAGACGAAGAGGTCGACGTCGCGCATGGCCTCGCTGAGGACGGCGGGTGGGACCTCGGCGACGGCGACCGGCTGCCAGCGGCGGCCGTCCCGGCGGTCGAAGCGGACCTGGTCGGTGGTCGCGTGGTCGGGGCTGTAGGCGAAGTCCGTGTCGGCCGGCTCGTGGTGGAAGCGGGCGCGCCACCGGCCGTCGCCGAACTCGGCGCGCGCCTCACCGTCCCAGCCGCCGTCGTGGTTGCACAGGTAGTTGGCCTGCCAGCCGCGTTCCTTGAAGAGGGCGTAGAGCCGCTGGTAGTGGACGACGTGTGCGGCGAAGCGGTTGGAGTACCCGCCGGTCTGCTGCTCCGCCGGGGTGAGCAGGTAGATCTCGCGGAAGGCCTGCTTGAACGGCTGCCGCTGCCGGTCCGTCAGGACGCGCTCGCGCCAGGCGCGGACCTCGTCGACCGTCGCGCGGATCGGGTGCCACAGCCGGACCTCCACCGGGCTGCCGGCCGGCTCGGCCCCGGGCGCGGCGGCGTGCCAGACGCCGTCCGCACCCGCGAACTCCCAGATCAGACCCCGGACCAGCAACCCGGTGACGGGGTGGTCGCGGTAGTGGCGGCGCCACTCGTCGTACGGCCAGGTGCGGTCCGTGGACAGCAGCGCCTCGAGCCGGGCGCGCTCGCCGGACAGCGTGCCTCGCACCTCCTTGGCCAGCTTCCTGAGCTGCGCGAGCTCCTCGGCGCAGCGTTCCTTGAGCACGGCCGGAGCGGTGCGAGAGGTGCGGCCGTCGGGAGCGGTGAACGTCAGCCGGACCGTCGTCGCGTCCTCGATCGCGAGGCGCGCCCGGTGGCCGTTCGCCAGCGGCCGCTCCAGGGAGCCGTCCGGGCCGAGGCCGTGGTCGGGGACGTTGCGCTCGACGAGCTGCGCGGCGGTGATCCCGGCGCGCTCGGCGGCCGTGGTCAGCGCGGTGTCGACCTGCTTGCGCAGAGCCCGGTCGCGGATGCGCGAGCGCAGCAGCCACAGCGCCTCCAGCGCCGACGCGTCCTCCACCTCGGCCAGCGCGTTGATCGCCGCTCCGGCGATCTTGGCGTCCTCGATGAGGCCGCCGCCCGGAACGCCGGCGCGCAACGCGAGCGCGGTGAGCCCCGGTACCGTCCCGGCCCCGCCGGTCAGAGCTGCGGCCCAGACCAGACCCCGCGCGAGGTCGCGGGCGTCCTGCTGCACCAAGTAGTGGTAGTGGTAGCCGTCCCCGAACCACCCCGCGTGGGCGCCGTGCGTCTTGCTGCACTGCGGCTCGTCCTCGGCCAGGCGGCGAAGGGCCTCCGCGACGAGCTCGCGCGCCGACGCCGCGTCGACGAGCCCCGGGCAGGCGCGCCGCCAGCGCTGCGTCGGGCGCGGGCCGGAAAGGCCGCCCAGGTGCCGCACGAGCGTGACGAGTTCGGGCGTGACCGCGTGCTCCCGCAGCGGCTCGGCCCAGACGCCGTAGGCGGGGACGAGCCCCTCGGGCATCCTCGCCTCGGCCTGCGCGGGCAGGCCGACGGGCGCGGCGGACCGCGCAGCGGCAGACCGGGCGGCCGAGGGCGCGGGCGCGGCGGGGTGCGGGACCGCGGTGACCGGGGTGTCGTCGTCGAGCATGGCGAGATCGTGGCAGACGCGACTGACAACCGCCGATCACAGCCCCGCGCGAGCGGGTGACCGGACGTCAGCCCAGGCGGGCCAGCCAGGAGACGACCGGCCCGGAGCCGTCCTCGGCGCGGATGAGCGTGCCGAGGTGGCGGGCCCGGTCGCGGTACGCGTCCGTGCGGGCCGCCTGCGCGAGGAGCGGGCTGAGGGCCTGCGCGCTGAGGCCGCGCAGCGGCACGGAGCCCGGCGAGACGCCGAGTGAGGCGAGCCGCGCGGCCCAGAAGGGCGCGTCGAACTGGACCGGGACCGGTACCGCCGGGACCCCGGCCCGCAGCGCCGCGGCCGTGGTGCCCGCGCCGCCGTGGTGCACGACGGCGGCGGTGTGCGGGAAGACCAGGGCGTGCGGGAGTTCGTCGACGGTGAGCATGTCGTCCCCCTCGGCCCGCAGGCCTGCCCAGCCGCGCTGGACGATGCCGCGCAGGCCGGCCGCGCGCAGCGCGGTCACGAACGCGGCGCTCGCGCGCTCCGGGTCGGGGACGGTCGCGCTGCCGAGCCCGACGAAGACGGGCGGCGGGCCGGCGAGGAGGAAGTCCCGCACCTGCTCCGGCAGTTGCGCGGTCGGTGGGCAGGAGGGCCACCAGTAGCCGCAGATCTCCAGCCCCGCCCGCCAGTCGCGCGGACGCGGGACGACCAGCGGGCTGAAGCCGTGCAGCACCGGCCACCGCTCGCGTTCGCGCTGGTGCCGGGTGGCGCGGACGCCGCCGGCCGGGAGGCCGAGGCGGCGGCGCATGGTCCGGGCGGCCTCGACGAAGATCGCGTCCAGGGCGGCGTTCACGGCCCGTCCGCTCAGCCGGTTGCCCGTCCTGCCGATCGAGCGCGCGCCGACGACGGGGGCGAGGAACTCGCCCGTGGGGGCCAGCGGCTGCAGATTGACGCCGAGGCTGGGCAGGCCGAACCCCTCGGCCAGGACGTGGCCGAGGGGCGCCAGCACCGGTGAGAGCAGCAGCACGTCCGCCTGCTCGGCGGGCGCGACCATCGCCTCGGCGATCTCCGCGACGACGGAGCGGGCCAGCGCGATCATGCGGGCCAGCTTGCCCGCGCCCGTGGTGGCCCGGTGCAGCCCTTGGCCCGCGCCCGACTCCAGCTCCGCGCGCGGATCCACCGGCAGCGCGTGGAAGCCCAGCCCGGCCTCCTTCGCGAGCGGGGCGAACCGCTCGTGGGTCACCAGCGTCACCTCGTGCCCGGCGCGCGCCAGGGCCTGGCAGAGTCCGGTGTAAGGGGCGACATCGCCCCGCGAGCCCGCCGTCATCAACACCACACGCATGCGAACAGTCTTCCCCGCACCCGGCCTCCGTACGACGATGACGCGCGATCACCCCACCATCGAGCGACCCTTGACTTCTCGCACGCCCGGCACCACCGTTCCCTCTGACGATCCATCAGCTACCGCTGTCAGCTGACCGCACGCAGCCCGGCGCGGCCCCTCAGGAGGGACGGCGACGCAACCCATGGCACAGGTGCGCAAGGACTCAGCAGCTGAGAACCCCCCGAACGCCCCCGGTCGCTCCCCCGATCGTGATCCTGCCGACTCCCGCGCGTTCTCCCGGCGGGCTCTGCTCGGCGCGGGTGCGGCGGCGTTGGCCGCGACGGCGGTGCAGTGGACGCCGCTGGGGCGGGTCGCCGCGGCGAGCGCGGCCACGACCATCCCGGCGCCCCCGCAGTTCCCCGCGGGGATCGCGCTCTACCAGCGGACGTTCCAGAACTGGTCCGGCGAGGTGGTGGTCGAGGGCCTGTGGAGCGCCTCGCCCGCCTCGGCGGCGGACGTGGTGACGCTGGCCAACTGGGCGCACGCCAACGACTGGCGGCTGCGGCCGCGTGGCGGCGGGTACAGCTGGTCACCGCTGGTCGCCCCGGCCGGGACGCCCGCGAACGTGCTCCTGGTGGACTCCTCGACACACCTGACGAACATCAGCGTCGACGCCACGGGGGCCGGGACGGGCGGCGCGAGCGTCACGGTCCAGCCGGGCGCGACGATGGACACCCTGCTCGGCACGCTCAAGTCGGCCGGGCTCGGCTTCACCGGCTTCCCGGTGATCGGTGCCGGCACGGTCGGCGGGGCGCTGGCGACCGGCGGGCGCGGCACCGGCGTCCCGGCGCTCGGCGAGAGCCGGCTGCCCGGTCACACCTACGGCTCACTGAGCAACCTGATCACCAGCCTCACCGCGGTCGTCTGGGACCCGGCTCGGGGCGCGTACGCGCTGCGCACCTTCCAGCGCACCGATCCGCAGATCCAGGCGCTGCTGGTGAACCTCGGCCGGGTCTTCGTGACCGAGGCGACCCTGCGCGTCGGCCCCGACCAGCGGCTGCGCTGCCAGAGCTGGTTCAACGTCGCCGCCACCGACCTGTTCGCGGCCCCGGCGACGGCCGGATCGAAGTCGATCGCCTCGTACGTGGACCAGTGCGGGCGGGTGGTCTGCATCTGGTTCCCGTTCACCGGCTCGCCATGGCTGCGCGTGTTCACCCCCTCGCCCAGCCAGCCCTGGACCTCCCGCGCGGTGACGGGACCGTACGACTTCACCTTCAACGACATCGTCCCGAAGAACGTCTCGGACCTGCTCTCCCAGATCGTGGCCGGGGACGCGGCGGCGACGCCGCAGTTCACCGCCGCGCAGATGGACGCGATCAGCGCCGGGCTGGTGGCGACGGACACCTGGGACCTCTGGGGCTGGTCCAGCGACGTGCTGCTCTACGTCCGCCCGACGACGCTGCGGATCACCTCCACCTGCTGCAACGTGGTGACCTCGCGGGCGAACGTGCAGCGGGCGGTGAGCGAGTTCTACGCCGAGTACAGCGCGAAGCTGGCCGCCTACGCCGCGCAGGGCCAGTACCCGATGAACGCCCCGCTGGAGATCCGCGTCACCGGCCTCGACCAGCCCGGCGACTGCGGGGTTCCCGGCGCGCTCGGCGCCCAGCTCTCGCCGCTGCGCCCGCGACCGGACCACCCGGAGTGGGACACCTCGGTCTGGTTCGACATGACGACCGTGCCGATCACGCCGGGCTGCCACCAGTTCATGGGCGAGATGGAGGCGTGGTTCCGCTCGAACTACGCTTCCTACGGCCAGGTGCACAACGAGTGGCCGAAGGAGTGGGCCAACAGCCCCTCGGGCGCATGGTCGGACAGCGCGGCGATCGCGGGTGCCATCCCGGCCTACTACACCACCGGCCAGGCGGCGGGCGACGGGTGGAACGCGGCGGTCGCGACCTTCACGGCGCTGGATCCGAACGGCGTCTTCGGCAGCCCGTTCCTGGACCGCGTGCTGGTTCCCGGCGGGTAGCCCGGCCCCTCCGGGCCCCGCGGGGAGGGGACGTGACGCGGGGCCGGTAGCAGGCTTCGCGGGACGTTCGGTACGCGTGCGCAGCATCTCCACATCCAGCGCACGGACCCTCCCCACCCCGGGTCGCTGATCTGCAGGTTTGCTTGGGTAGAGTGCGCGGATGCACGACAGACCGCACCTCCCGATGTCCCCCGCCGAGGCCGCGTCGCTGCGCGCCTCGTCCCCCGTGGACGAGGCTCTGCTGCAACGCATCAGGGCCGCCCTCGTCGGCAAGGACCGCGCGGGCGAGGCCTCCGACGCGGGGCCGGACGACGCCAGCGACTCCGCCCCGTCGGCCCCCGAGTCCGAGGAACCGGCCCCGCGGCCGGACGACGACGCCGCGCGGACCGACGCGGGCGGCGTGGCGGCGCACGAGGACGAGAGCGGCGTGGCGACGCACCAGGACGAGAGCGCCGCACGGACGGACGAGGACGGCGACGCCACGGAGGGATTCGGCGCGCCCGCCTGAGCGCGAGCACGTCGCCGCCCGGCCCGGGCCGGCGCGGCAGACCACCCGGGCCGGGCTCTTCCGATCGTCCGACGGCCATACCGCGATCCGCACCCGAACCGGCGAAGTCAACGCCGTTCGGGGGAGGTTCACCCGTGTCGCGCGGGCCGTTCCGGGTGTCCGGGCTGGAAGATTTGACCGAATTCCTCGCGTTGTTCCGTTCTTCACTCCTGAGAGGCCTGAGGTCATGATCCGTCGACTTGGAACCGCGCTGGCGGGCGGGCTGCTGCTGACGATCGTCGGTCTGACGACACTCCCCACCGCGGCGTCCGCCGACACCGGCACGGGCGACGCCCGGCCGCAGACGTACCTGTGCAACGTCGGCGACTCCGGCTCGACGGCCACGGTCCAGACCACCGACATCAACGGCGCCGCGGCCGTCATGCCGGCCTTCTTCGGCATGCCGCTCGACAACTGCCGCCTGCTGCAGTAGTCCCGCGCGGCGCTGCGCGCTACGAGCGCGACAGCACGACCCTGGCCACGGCGGGCATGCGGGCGGTCTGGAAGGCCGCGTACCCGCCGTTGGCCACGAGCTGGAACTTCATGCCCTCCTTGCCGGCCGGGCGCTCGTACCCCTCGGGCACGAAGCGCTGGTAGTGCGCCGTGGCCCGCTGGAAGAAGTCCGAGCGCTGGGCGCGCGGCAGGCAGTCGGACAGGGCGAGCAGGAACAGGTACTGACGGATCATCCGCGTGAAAAGGTGCGGCACGACGTCCGGGCGGTCGTACGCCTCGACCAGGGCGAAGCTCTCCTCGTAGCGGTCGAAGACGTCGAAGTGGCTGCCGTTCGGTCCGCCCGCGGGGTGCGCGGTGTGACGGCGACGCAGCTGCGCGCAGTCCCACTTGAGCACGGCGGCGCTGGCGGCGGCGAGCATCAGGCGGTGCTGGACCGCGATCTCCTCGTGCAGGCCGTCGGGGAACCCCGCCCCGGTGCGCACCCACAGGTCGCGGCGGACCAGACGGTCCCACATGTAGGCGGGCGCGCCGAAGAGCTGGGGCTGCTCGGCGGGGGAGAACGCGTTGGCGCCCTGCCCGGCGAGCAGTTCGGCGGCGCCGCCGGGCCAGGAACGGCCGCGGTGCAGCCGCGTGTGGCCGAAGAGCAGGAGCTCGGGCCACTCGCAGGTGCGCAGCCGGTCGGCCATGGCCTGCAGGGTGCCGTCCCAGAGCACGTGGTCGGCGTCGAGGAAGAGCAGGTACTCCCCCGTCGCGCGCGCCACGCCCGCGTTGCGGGCCGCGCCGACGGAGGCGACGGCGTCCAGTCGCACGATCTGGACGCGGCCGTCCTCGAGCTCGGCCGCGCCGACCACACCGGCCGGGCACTCGGGCGACTGGTCCGCCACGACGATGACCTCGATGTCGCGGTAGGACTGACCGAGCACCGACTGCAGGCAGGTCGCCAGGGTTCCCTGGAGGTCGTACGCGGCGACGATGACACTGATCAAGGGTGAGGGTGAGCTGAGCACGCCACGGAAGATAGGCCCCCCACTGGACACCCCACAAGATCGATAACGGCGTCTGAGCTGCATCGTTATGCAATTTCCCGCAATCCTTCACACCGTCACCCCATGAGTGAACGAAGCGTCGCGCGCGGCGGGCCACCACCCCCTTGATCCACAACTCCTGTGCGCGCCGGATGACTTGGGCTTCCTGCGGCCCGAATCGGGCGAGGCCGCGAGTCGGCATGCATTGTGCATAGAGCACACAGTATGTACTGTGCATATCGCTCGCCCTCGTCACCGCAAGGAGAACCGCATGGACGGCTCACAGCCGGCCTCCCGCACCGGCACCGTCGTCGCCGTGCTGGCGGTCGCCGGCATCGTCGCGTCGCTGATGCAGACCCTGATCGTGCCGCTGATCGGCGAGCTGCCGACGCTGCTGCACACCAGCGCCGGCAACGCGTCCTGGGCCGTCACCGCGACCCTGCTGGCCGCCGCCGTCACCACACCCGCGATCGGGCGGCTGGCGGACCTCCACGGCAAGAAGCCGATGCTGCTCGTCTGCGTCGTCCCGCTGGTCGCGGGCTCGGTCGTCTGCGCGACGGCGGGCTCGCTCGCGCCGATGGTCATCGGCCGCGGCCTGCAGGGCATCGGCGCGGCCATGGTGCCGATCGGCATCAGCACCCTGCGGGACGTGCTGCCGCCCGAGAAGCTCGGCTCCGCGATCGCGCTGATCAGCTCCTCGCTCGGCATCGGCGGCGCGCTCGGCCTGCCGGTCTCCGCGGCCGTCGCCCAGCAC
Organism: Streptacidiphilus pinicola; assembly: GCF_003258295.1. Lineage (GTDB taxonomy): Bacteria > Actinomycetota > Actinomycetes > Streptomycetales > Streptomycetaceae > Streptacidiphilus > Streptacidiphilus pinicola. Next base: position 37,077 of record NZ_QKYN01000191.1, read on the forward strand.
GCCAACTGGCACGTGCTGTTCTGGGCCGCCGGCGCGCTCAGCCTGGTGGTCGGCGCGCTGGTCTGGGCGTTCATCCCCTCCGTGCCGGCCCGCGCGACCGGGCGCTTCGACGTCCCCGGCGCGCTCGGCCTGGGCAGTGGGCTGGTCTGCCTGCTACTGGCCATCTCCAAGGGAGCCGACTGGGGTTGGGGCAGCGGCACCATCCTCGGCCTGTTCGCCGCGGCGGTCCTGGTGCTGCTGGCCTGGGCCTGGTGGGAGCTGCGCTCCGCCTCCCCGCTGGTCGACCTGCGGGTCACCGCGCGCGGCCAGGTGCTGCTGACCAACGCCGCCTCCATCGTGGTCGGCTTCGCCATGTACGCCTCGGCCCTGATCGCGCCTCAGCTGCTCCAGCTGCCGAAGGCCACCGGCTACGGCCTGGGCCAGTCGATGCAGGCTGCCGGCCTGTGGATGGCCCCGGCGGGCCTGATGATGATGCTGGTCTCCCCGCTGGGCGCGAAGCTCTCCGCCGCGCGGACCCCGAAGACGACGCTGGTCGTCGGCAGTCTCGTGATCGCCGCGGGCTACGGCACCTCGCTCGCCCTGATGAGCTCGGTCTGGGGCCTGCTGGTCGTCTCGATCGTCATCAACAGCGGCGTGGCTCTCGCCTACGGCGCGATGCCCGCGCTGATCATGGGCGCCGTCCCGCTCTCCGAGACGGGCTCCGCGAACAGCTTCAACACCCTGATGCGCTCCATCGGCACCACCTTGTCCGCGGCGGTCGTCGGCGTCGTCCTGTCCCACCTGACCACGGGGTTCGGCCCGGTGGCCCTCCCGTCCCTCGTCGGCTTCCGCACGGGCATGGTCATCGGCTGCGCCGTCTCCCTCACCGCGGCGGCGGTCGCCTCCTCCATCCCCCTCCGCCGCGCGGACACCCCCACCCCGCCGAAC
>NZ_QKYN01000027.1 GCF_003258295.1 Streptacidiphilus pinicola
CCGCTCTTCCCCCACGCCGTCGCCCTGTGTGGTGACGGTGAGGTCCGGGCGGCCCGGGCGGTGGACGACGGCGTGGGGGAAGAGCGGGGTGGACAGCGCGAGCGTCGTGGTGCCGGGCGTCTCGGGGTAGAGGCCGAGGGCGGCCCAGACGTACCAGGAGCTCATCGCGCCGAGGTCGTCGTTGCCGGGTTCGCCGCCTGGGGTGTCGCCGTAGAGCTGGTCGGTGATCGCCCGCACCACGCTCTGGGTGCGGTCGGGCCGGCCGGTGCTGTCGTAGAGCCAGGGGGTGCCGAACCCGGGCTCGTTGCCCTGCCAGTCGTAGGGCCGTCCCGGGCCGGCGTTGAGCTGGGTGAAGAACGTGTCGAGCCGGTCGGTGACCGCGCTCGGGCCGCCGAGGGTGTCGACGAGGGCGGGGATGTCCTGCGGCACCATCCACAGGTACTGCGCGGCGTTGCCCTCCTGGAAGCCGTCCTGGGCGCGGCCGTCCTGCAGGTCGAGCGGCGGCCCCGGCGGGAACGCCCCGGCCGCGTCGCGCGGGCGCAGGTAGCCGGTGGCAGGGTCGTAGAGGTGGTGCCAGTTGCGGGAGCGGACGCGGAACCGGGCGGCGGTGTCGTCGTCGCCGAGGGCGGCGGCCAGCCGGGAGACGGCGAAGTCCGCGACGGCGTACTCCAGGGTGCTGGAGGCTCCGTTGTGCACGTGGGAGGTGGAGTCCTGTGAGTCGTTGGGCACGTAGCCGAGTTGCAGGTAGCGGTCCTCCCCGGGGCGTTCCACGTACCAGCCCTGGCCGGGCGGGCCGTCGAGGTCCTCGGCGCCGTGGACCATCAGCCGCAGCGCGTGGGCGGCGTCGAAGCCCTGGTCGCCGAAGGCGTGGATCCCGGCGAGGATCGCGTCGGCCGCGTCGCCGTTCATGACGCCGGTGTAGCCGTCGGCGTAGGGCCACTTGGGCAGCCAGCCGCCCTGGTCGGCGTCGGCGAGCAGGGAGTCGGCGAGGTCGTCGGCCCGCCCGGGGAAGAGCAGCGCGAGCAGCGGGACCTGACAGCGGTAGATGTCCCATCCGGAGATGTCCGCGTACTGCACGTGGCCCGGGGCGACGCTGTGGACCTGGCCGTCGAAGCCGCGGTAGCGGCCGTCGGCGTCGCTGAAGGTGTCCGGGTGCAGCAGGGAGTGGTAGAGCGCGGTGTAGAAGACGGTGCGCCGGGCGCGGGTCCCACCCGAGACCCGGATCGCTCCCAGCGCGTCGCGCCAGGACTCCCGCGCCTGCTCGGCGACCTCGTGGACGTCCCAGTTGCCGCCCTCGGCGTCCAGGTTGGCGCGGGCCCCGTCCGTGCCGACGTAGGAGACGCCGGCCTGCAGGTGGACGAACGGGTCGAGGCTCGTGTCGAAGGCCAGGGTCGCGCCGGGCGCGGGGCCGCGCGCGGAGGCGGGCCAGATGGTGGCCTGGAAGGGCCGGTCGAAGCGGAGGTCGAAGGAGAGCCGGGTGGCGTGCGGGGCGCCGCAGAAGTGACCGGAGGTCACCTGCCCGACCAGCTCGCGGTCGCCGACCACCCGCACCGTCGCGCCGGAGGTGCGCGTCGCCCCGCCCCCGGCGTTGACCAGCAGCACGGCGGAGCCGGTGCGCGGGTAGGTGAACCGGGCCGCGCCGGTCCGCGTGGTGACGCTGAGCTCGGTGCGGACGCCGCCGGCGGTCACCGCGTAGTAGCCGGGGCGGGCCGTCTCCTGGCCGTGGTCCAGCGGCACGGTGGCCGTCTGCGGCTGCGCCGGGGCGGGTCCGGCCAGCGGCAGCACCGGCAGGTCCCCCTGGGCGGGGCAGCCGGGCCCGGACAGGTGCGTCAGGCTGAAGCCCGTGATGGCGTTGTCGCCGTAGGCGTATCCGCCGCCGTCGGGGCGGGACGGGGTGTCCGGGCTCCACTGCACCATCCCGAACGGCACCGAGGCCCCGGGGAAGGTGTCGATCCGCCCCACCCAGCGCCCGCCCACGCCGGTGCCGACGAACGGGTCGACGGCCGTTGTCGGATCCTCGTCCGCCGTCGGATCACCGTCCCTCGTCGGACCACCATCCTCCGTCGGACCACCATCCGCCGTCGGACTCTTCGCAGCGGATCCCGAGGGCCGCGCCGCGCCCTGCGCCGGGGCGGCGGCCGAGGCGAGGGCGAGTGCGACCGCCACGATCCCGGACACGGCGATGCGACCGATCCGCACGCGGATCCCTCCCTCTCCCCTGCACACGCGAGGTCACGGCCTGGAGGATGCAGGCTAGACCGGGCGCCCGCCCGCACCCCGGGCGACACCGCCGCGTCGGCTCCGCCTCCCTCGAACGTGTCGGCCCGTTGGCCTGACCGGGCGCAGTGCCGAATTGAAGATTTCTTCAATTGCTGCGATGCTGCGCTCTGTGCCGACGTCCGTCGGACACGTCCGTGCGGGAGGAGACGAGACCGGTGCCGGTCCCGCTGTACCAGGCCAAGGCGGAGTTCTTCCGCATGCTGGGCCACCCCGTACGGATCCGGGTGCTGGAGCTGCTGCAGGACGGGCCGATGCCGGTGCGCGACCTGCTGACCAACATCGAGGTCGAGCGGTCGAACCTGTCGCAGCAGCTGGCCGTGCTGCGGCGCTCCGGGATCGTGACCTCGGTCCGCGAGGCGGACACCGTCGTGTACTCGCTGGCCGGTCCGGACGTGGCGGAGCTGCTGGGCGCCGCCCGGCGGATCCTGACCGAGCTGATCACCGGGCAGCAGGACCTGCTCGACGAGCTGCGCGCGGCCCAGCCGGCCGACACCCTGTCCCGCGCTGATCTCTCCCGAGCCGGCCTCTCCCGAGCCGGCCTGTCCGGCACCCGATGACCGCCCTGCCCGAGGAGAGCACCCCGATGTCCGCCGACTCCCAGCCCGCCGGCGCCCCCGATCCCGAGGAGCTCGACACCGAGGGCAGCGGGCGCCGCGCGAACAAGGGCGTCTGGATCCGCGCGTTCATCTACGTCATCGGCTTCCACGTTTTCGCGGGGTTTGTGATGCTCCTGTTCTACTTCGGTTCGCACCGCCACTGAGCCGCACCGCACCACCCCGAGAGAAGGAGCCGAGATGACCATCCAGTGGCACCTCACCACCCGACAGGAAGCCGACGTGCTGCAGATCACCGGCTACCTCGGCGACGACGCGGTGCACCGGTTCAGCGGCGCGGTGGGCTGGGCCCTGGCCCGCGGCCAGGGCCCCCTGCTGCTCGACCTCTCCCGCCTCAAGGGCTGGTCGGCGGGCGGCCGCGACGCCGTCGCGGACGCGGCGGCCCAGCTCGCCGAGCAGGGCCGGCGCCTGGAGCTGGTCGCCGGCCCCGGCGATCCGGACCTGCCGCCGCCCGCGGACCTCACCGTCCACGCGGACCTCGCCTCGGCGCTGACCGCCCACGCCGGCCCGACTGTCGACGGTTCCGTCTGGCACAGCAGCCACTGGCGCGACTGAAGGACTGACGGTTCGTCAGTAGTGGATGGCGCTAGGCCGCGTGCCCTTGGCGTGCGTGGCCGCCGCGCCGCCGCCACCGGAGGCCGGGACGATGGCGAAGGAGCCGCCGTTCAGCGCCGTCTCGGTGTACTGGCCGCTGTCGATCGCCTGCGGCGAGAACGAGTCGAAGCTCTGACCGTTGACGGTGACGCCGCTGAAGTCGAGCTCGTTGAAGGACGGGTAGCTGCCGCTGGGCGACTCGATGACCGCCTCCGCGCTCACGTCCTGGGCGTCGAGCTGCTGTTGGGTGTTCTCGGTCCAGCCGGCGGTGTTGTCGGTCAGCGTGAGCGTGTACGTGCCCGAGCCGTCGGTGGTCACCGAGCCCGTCATGGAGTCCCCCGCCGAGACGGCGTCGTTCCAGTAGACGGGCGCGGCCGGGTACATCTCGTACCAGGGGGAGAGCACCGGCGAACCGCTGGAGCAGTCGACCTGGACGCCGGTCTGCTCCACCGTCTGCGAGCCGTAGCCGTCGATGCCGACCCAGGGCGCGAACAGGTCGTTGCTGCTGTTGCAGGTGACCTGCGGCATGGTCCAGGAGCCGGAGATGCTCTGGAAGCCGCTGCCCTGGGCGACATAGCCGCCCCAGACGCCACCGGCGAAGGAGGTGCTGTGGTGGTGGCGGCTGACCTGGGCGGCGTCGGCCGTGGCGGGGAGGGCCAGCACCACGGCTCCGGTGGACGCGCAGATCACGGCGGCGAGACGGGGAAGGCGCGATCGGTTCACAGAAGTCTCCTCATTGGATCGCTTGCTGACGACCCGACAGGTGGCGGGACGACACCCCCCACCAGTGGGGGTGGCGTGGGGCCAAGGGTGTGGTGAGGTGAGTGCGTGAGGTAAGGCGCAGGACGGTTCCGGAACCCGAAATGGCGGGAACATGCCAAGCAGGCCGAGTTCGGGCACGGAGGACGGAGGGTTCGGCGATGGGGACGGCGGCGCTGCTCGACTGCGTGGGACTGACCAGGCCGGAGGAGGCGCTCTACCTACGGCTGTTGGCCGAGCCGGGCACCACCGCGACGGAACTCGGCGAGGGCCTGGGCGTGCCGACCTCGCTGGTCCGCGCACGGCTGGCGGCCCTGGCCGCCCTCGGCCTCGCCACGCAGGTGCGGGAGCACGCGCGCGAGCAGGACCGCGAACTCGCCCGCGGCCGGCACCCGCACCACCGCGAGCGTGACGCCCGGGACGTCCACCTCGGAGGGGACCCGGGCGGCGTCGACGGTGCGCGCGGCACCCACGACGTGCCCGACCTGCACGAGACGCACGACCCCGAGGGCGCGATCTGGCGGGCGACCGCGCCCGACATCGCGCTGGAGGCGCTGGTGCGCGGCCGCGAGGCGGAGCTGATCCGGCTGCGCGGCCGCGTCGAGGAGCTGATGCGCGGCTACCGGCACGGCCAAAGGGCCTCTCGGCCAGAGGAGTTGATCGAGGTCGTCAGCGGCAGGGAAGCCATCGCCGCGTGCTGGCGGTCCCTGCAGTCGGGCGCGCGAGACTCGCTGCGGATCCTGGACAAGGCCCCGCACATCCAGGTGGCGACCCCGAAGGACGAGGCGGCGATGCTGCGACGCGGCGTGCGCGTCGAGGTCATCTACGAGCACGAGGCGGTACACGACCCGCAGGCGCTGGCCGCGATCCGGGAGTGCATGGCGATCGGCGAGCAGGCCCGGATGCTGCCCACGCTGCCGTTCAAACTCGCCCTGGTGGACGACCGTTGGGCGCTGCTTCCGGTCAGCACCGGCTCGGCGTTGGACAGCGCGCTGGTGGTGCGGCGGTGTTCGCTGCTGGACGCGCTGTCGCGGTTGTTCACGCTGTGCTGGTCACAGGCGATGCGGATTCCGCGCAGTCTGCCGGACGGCGCGGAGCCGCCACGGGGTGCCGGCACGGACGCCCTCACCGGTCCTCCCGGCGGCCTTCCCTCCGGTCCCGCCGCCCATCCCGGCGCCCGCGCCACGGTCGGCGCCGCGCCCGACCTCACCGACCCCCTGCACCGGCGGCGGGAGCTGCTCACGCTCCTCGCCGCCGGGCTGACCGACGACAGCATCGCCCGCAAACTGGGCGTCTCCACCCGAACCGTGCAGCGGCTGGTCCGCGAGTTCATGGACAGCTGCGGTGCCCGGACCCGTTTTCAGGCCGGCGTCCAGGCCGCACGCGAGGAGCTGATCTGAGCTGCGGCCAAACGCCGGACTCCGGGCCGTCCGGTCCTGACCCGGCGGATTCTCGACGTGTTTCCGGGCGGTTCCGAGGCCGTTAAGAACACCTCGATTTCGCACCAAGCATTGACCACGCACGAACAACTCTGCTTCAGTACACCACGGCCAGTGGTGCAACTACTCGGCCGATCCGCCAGCAGTCCCTCAAGCACGTTTCAACACCGGCGGGTTGGCCATTCTGGTCCGTGGAACCCCAGGGACCGGAGCCATCCCGCAGGCAGTGCGCCGCCTCCGACCGGAGGCGGCGTGGAGCGCAGAGAGGATCTTCCTTCCATGGGTCACCCCCACTCGCGTGGCGCGAGCCACAAGGTTCTGACCGGACTCGCCTCGCTGACCCTGGTCACCGGCGCCGCCCTCGTCGCGGCCCAGGCTCCGACGGCCGTGGCGGCCAGCCCGGCCCACACCGCCTCCCAGGCCGACCCGTACAGCCCGCAGTACCAGCACGCCTACCGCCACGGCGCGATACCGACGCGCGGGCAGAACGCGAAGATGAAGGCCTGGGCGTCCTCCCACGCCGCGGCGGCGACCGGCCCGGAGACGCTGTCCTACGGCGGCGGCATCGACGGCATCGGTGTGCAGAGCGGCCACAGCAAGGTCTACCTGGTCTTCTACGGCACCCAGTGGGGAACCAAGACCACCGACTCGCACGGCAACGCGGCCTTCAGCAAGGACCCCGACCACGCGGCCTCGGCGGCACAGCAGATGTTCAAGGGCATCGGCACCAACAGCGAGAAGTGGTCCGCCGACCTGACCCAGTGGTGCGACGGCCCCAACGTCTCGGCCGGCGCCACCAGCTGCCCGAGCAACGCCAACTTCATCCCTTACCAGACCGGCGGCGTGCTGTCCGGCGTCTGGTACGACAACTCCAAGGCCTCGCCGGCCAAGGCCTCGGGCCACCAGCTGGGCGTGGAGGCCCTCGCCGCCGCCAAGCACTTCGGCAACACCACGGCCGCGGCCAACCGTGACGCCTACTACGTCATCCTCTCGCCCCACGGCGTGAACCCGGACGACTACCAGAACCCGACCACGGGCTACTGCGCCTGGCACGACTGGAACGGCGACACCACGCTCACCGGCGGCGCGGTCTCCTCGACCGTCGGCGACATCGCCTTCTCCAACCAGCCCTACAACATGGACCTGGGCGCCAGCTGCGGCGTCGGCTTCGTCAACTCCCCCGGCACGCTCGACGGTTACACCATGACGCTGGGCCACGAGTGGCACGAGATGATGTCGGACCAGAACCCGGCGGGCGGCTGGACCAACAACACCGGCAGCTCCTACAACGGCCAGGAGAACTCCGACGAGTGCGCCTGGCTCTCCCCCGGCACCGCCGGCGGCGCCGCGAACATCTCCTTCGGCAGCTTCGGCACCTACGCCGAGCAGGCCAGCTGGTCCAACGACACCAACAGCTGCGCCATCTCGCACGCGATCCTGCACTGATCCACTGCTGACGCCGGCGTCACATGCGCGGCGACGACCCGCCACCCGCCCTCCACGGTGTGCACCCAGGTGCGGGTGTAGCGCACACGTGCGGTGAACTCCTGCCCGCCGAGCGTCCCGGCGACGGTTCCGAGGAACCACGTGACGCCGGTCGTGCCGACCACCAGCAGGGCCAACTCCTCCTCGTCGACCCGACCCAGACGCTGCTGACCACTGCGCTGGATCTCCAGGTCCTCCTTCTTCCCGTACAACTGCCCGTCGGGCCCGGTGAAGACCAATCGGTCGTCCAGCAGGAGTTCCAGGGCATCGGCGTCACCCGCAAGCTGCGCGGCTTGGAGTCGGCGCTCCGCAGAGCGCAGTTCCTCAGTCGATCGACCGTTCTCGTCAGCACTCATGCACGGCACGCTACCGCCAGGAAGCGTTCCGCGATGTGAAATGATCCGCTTTGCGCGCGTTCACGCACGCAACAGCAGTTCGAGAACGGAGAACAGACGATGGGCGGCCTCGGCGTCGGGTGGAAGCTGCACAATGAGGGCCGCCCGCCCGCCCCGGGCGCGGTCGTCGCACCGGACGAACGGCTCAGCTGGGGCCGCACCATCGGACTCGGCGCACAGCACGTCGTCGCCATGTTCGGTGCTTCTTTTGTCGCACCGGTGCTGATGGGTCTGAACCCGAACCTGGCCATCATGATGTCCGGGTTCGCGACGATGCTGTTCCTGCTCTGGACCCGCGGAACCATCCCCTCCTACCTCGGCAACAGCCTCTCCTTCGTCGGCGCGGCCGCGACCATCAGGGCGCAGGGCGGCGGCATCGCCGAGGTCACCGGCGCGCTGCTGGTAACGGGCGCGGTGCTCGCCGGCTGCGGACTGCTCGTCAGGACGCTCGGCGCCCGCGTCGTCCACGCCGTGCTGCCACCCGCCGTCACCGGCGCCGTGGTGATGCTGATCGGCTTCAACCTCGCGCCCGTCACCGCCGGGACGTACTGGCCGCAGGACCAGTGGGTGGCCCTCGCCACCATGGCCGCCACCGGCTTCGCCCTCGTCGCACTGCGCGGTTTCTGGTCGCGCATCGCCATCTTCCTCGGCCTCGTCTTCGGCTATGCCCTGTCCTGGATCCTCGACCGCACCGCCGGCAAGATCCACTCCGCGGACGGCAGCGGCCAGGTCACCGACCACTGGCGCCTCGATCTCTCCGCCGTCTCCCACGCCCCCTGGATCGGCCTCCCCCACTTCCACGCCCCCGCGTTCGACGCCTCCGCGATCCTGGTCGCCCTCCCCGTCGTCATCGCCCTCATCGCCGAGAACACCGGCCACGTCAAAGCCGTCAGCGAGATGACCGGCGCCGACCTCGACGACCGCATGGGCGACGCCATCGCGGCCGACGGCGTCGCCACCGTCCTGTCCACCGCGGTGGGCGGCGGAGCCACCACCACCTACGCCGAGAACATCGGCGTCATGGCCGCCACCCGTGTCTACTCCACCGCCGCCTACTGGGCCGCCGCCTGCTTCGCCCTGCTGTTCGGCCTCTGCCCCAAGTTCGGCGCCATCGTCGCCGCCATCCCCGGCGGCGTCCTCGGCGGCATCACCGTCGTCCTCTACGGCATGATCGGCCTGCTGGGCGCCCAGATCTGGATCCACAACAAGGTCGACCTCACCAACCCCGTCAACCTCATCCCCTGCGCCTGCGGCATCATCATCGGCGCCGGCGGCGTCACCATGCACATCACCAAGAACTTCGAGCTCGGCGGCATCGCCCTGGGCACCATCGTCACCCTCACCGGCTACCACGCCCTACGCGTCCTCGCCCCCGCCCACCTGCGCGAGACCGCCGGACACGACCCCGGCGCCCAGGAATCCCCGCAACCCCAAGACCTCTGAGCGTGCTCAAGATCGTGATCACCGGGCGTCACACCTAGGGAGCTCCAACGCGAGGGCCGAGTCGGCAGCGAGCGCTCACCCGGGCGCCGCCTCCCCCGGCCGGGAGCCGCCTTGTGAGGCACGCTCAAGGGCGTCCAGGACGGTCTCGGCGGTCCAGTGTCCGGCTGCTCCGGGGCGGGTGGCGAGGTAGCGGGCGCAGCGGTCCAGGGGCCAGCCGTGGCCTTCGGTGAGGCCGGTGGCGAGGTTGGCCAGGTAGGCGGCGGCAGGAGCGTTGAGCTCGGCGTCGGCGACGTTCCGGGGCGCGGTGAAGGTGCAGACGGGGATGTCGTCGATCGCTCCGGGGCAGACCAGGGTTTCGTAGCGGCCGGGGCCGTACTGGTCGCGGCCGGCGGTGAGTACCCCGGTGAGGTCGAGGTCGGTGCCGGGTTCCCGGTGCATCTCCTGGGCGGCGATGTCGGAGAACTGCTGCTCGGTCACGAGGTAGGCGCGGGCGGGCATCTCGCCGTCCCGGGCGGGGTCGTAGAAACCGATGCCGCCGGTCCACACGAGCGAGTGCAGCGCGAAGTAGAGCTGACCGGGCAGCAGGACCGCGACCCGCTGCCGCGGGGGCCGGCGGTCCCGGCAGCCCGGGTAGGTCCGGGCGCTGCCGGGCGGGCGTCCGCCGGCGATGTAGTACGCCAGCCGGTCGGCGTGCATGTTCGACCCGTACGCCGCGTACCAGACCAGTCCCTCCGCGCCCGAACCGCCGGACCGGGGCTCCGCCCGGCGGGCACGGAGGACAGCAGAGGTAGCACCACGCCTGGGTCCATTACTGACAACCCGTCGGATCTCGTCCATGACGTACGACGGTATCCGCAGACAGGCCCGATCCGATCGCCGGGAGCCAGCCCCGCCGTGGTCGAGGCGACGGACAGGGCGATGCTCAGCGAGGTCGCCGCCCTGGCGAATTCGCGGTCCTGCTGCGGGACTTGCTCCGCGTTCCTATCCTTACGCCAAGGGCTGGAGACGACCTGGGGGGCAGGCCGCATGGGAGCAGCGAGCAGCACAACGTCGGTGTTGAAGTCGGGGGCCAGGCAGCTCCTGGGGCGTTTCGGATTCGACATCGTGCGCAGCACCAACAACCGGGGAGGCGTCGACGACTTCATCCCGTTCGAGGCGACGTTACGGGCCGCACAGTCGGCCGGCCTGTCGGTCGGCGACTACATCGACGAGGTCGTGAACGGGACGCCCGGCGCGACCCGGGCCACCATCGACGAACTGCGTGCCCTCGGCGTCTTCTCGGCCGGTCTGAGGACGGTGCTGGAGATCGGCCCCGGGTCAGGGCGGTATCTGGAGAAGACCCTGAAGGAGGCTTCACCGGAGCGCTACGAGATCTACGAGACGGCGGCGCCCTGGGCCACCTACCTGGTGGACACCTTCGGCGTGGTCGCCCAGCCGACCACGGGAAGGAGCCTGGCGCCGACGCCGGACGACAGCGTCGACCTCGTGCAGGCGCACAAGGTCTTCAGCGGCGTGACCTTCCTCAGCTCGTCCCGCTACTTCTTCGAGATGGCCCGGGTCACCCGACCCGGCGGTCGGATCGTCTTCGACGTGATGACCGAGACCTGCCTGGACCCGGCCTCAGTTCGGGCGTGGGTGACGAAGGGCGGAGCCGGCCACGACTCCTACCCCGCCGCCATGCCTCGCTCGACGTGTGTGGACCTCTTCGCCTCCCTCGGCTGCAGCTTGGAGGCCGGCTTCCTGGTACCCATGGGCATCGCCTCGACGGAGGTGCTCGTCTTCCGTAAGGACGCCTGACCCGGGCGCGCCGACGGTCCACGTCTCGGGCCGCCTTGAAGAGACCCTGCGTGGCCGTCCCGGAATCCCGGTACCGCCTAGACCTCCACGTTCGAGCCCATGATCACCGTGCGGTCCTGCGGCAGCTGGAAGTACGTGGCGGCGGCTGAGGTGATGTGGGAGGTCGCGATGAACAGGCGCTTCTGCCACTTCGGCATCGTCCGCTCCGGGCCGGGCGTCAGCTCGATCTTGGAGAGGAAGTAGGTGCAGGTGTCCACGTCGATACGGCCCTCGGTCTGTTCCTCGGTCAGAAGGGCCAGCGCGGCCGGGACGTTCGGGGTCTCGATGTAGCCGAACCTCGCGGTGACCTGGATGATCCCGTCCCCGCCGCTGCCGAGGCTGTCGACGACCATCCGGTCCTCCTGGCGGATCCGGGGAACGGGCTCGGTGCGGATCGCCACGACCGCGAGGTGCTCGTGGCGCACGTGGTTGTGCTCGACATTGGCCCGTAGCGCCAGTGGCACCGTCGTGGACGAGCGGTTGAGGAAGATCGCCGTGCCGGGCACGACCCGTACGACCTTGTCGGCCTGCAGCTTGTCGACGAAGGGCCGCAGTGGGCCCTCCAGCCGTTCGCGGCTCGCGGTGACGATGTCGCGGCCGCGGCGCCAGGTGGTCATGATCGTGAAGGCGATCAGGCCGATCAGCAGTGGCAGCCACGCACCGTGAATGATCTTGGTCAGGTTGGCGGCGAGGAACATCAGGTCCCCCGAAAGGAGCACGGCGCCGCCGACGATGATCCAGGGCAGGGGGATCTTCCAGCGCTGCCAGGCGACGTAGAGGAAGAGCACAGTGGAGATGGTGATCGTCGCGGTCACCGCCATCCCGTAAGCGAAGGTGAGCCGCGCCGAGGACTGGAAGCCGAAGATCAGGCCGAGCACGGAGACCATCAGCAGCCAGTTGATCCAGGGGACGTAGATCTGTCCGATCGTCTTCTCGGACGTGTGGGCGATCCGCAGGCGCGGCAGGTAGCCGAGCTGTGCGGCCTGGGATGCGACGGAGAAGGCGCCACTGATGACGGACTGCGAGGCGATGACGGTCGCGACGGTGGACAGGACGACGAGCCCGACCCGGGCCCAGCCGGGGGCCAGCAGGAAGAACGGACCGCTGATGTTCGCCGGGTCCTTGAGGACGAGGGCAGCCTGGCCGAAGTAGCTCAGCGTCAGCATCGGGAGCACCAGGAAGGTCCAGGACCGGCTGATCGAGCGGCGGCCGAAGTGGCCCATGTCCGCGTAGAGCGCCTCCGCGCCGGTGAAGGAGAGGACGACCGCCGCAAGGGCGAAGAACGCGATGTTGAAATGATGGAACACGAAGCCGAGTGCATACGTGGGAGACAGCGCGCGCAGGACGGCCGGCTCGTCCGCGATGCCGCTGACGCCGAGCGCGCCGATGGCAAGGAACCAGAGGACCATGATCGGCCCGAACAGCTTGCCCACGGCCTCGGTGCCGCGCTTCTGACCCAGGAACAGCAGCACGGCGATGACGGTCGTGATCGGGATGACCAGGTCGTGCAGGCTCGGATCGACGATCTTGAGGCCCTCGACCGCGGACAGCATCGACATGGCCGGTGTGATCATGCTGTCGCCCAGGAACAGCGCGGCCCCGAAGATGCCGAGCGCGGACAGCCACACCGCGGTGCGCTTGCCCCGCTTGGACAGTTTCTGCTGCAGCAGCGTGATCAGGGCCATGATGCCGCCCTCACCCTCGTTGTCGGCGCGCATCGCGAGGGACACGTAGGTGACCGAGACGACCATGATGATCGACCAGAAGACCAGCGAGACGACGCCGTAGACGTTGGCGGTGTTCACCGGCACCGGGTGCGGATCGGTAGGGTCGAACACCGTCGCCATCGTGTAGATGGGGCTCGTACCGATGTCGCCGAAGACGACACCGAGGGCGCCGACCATCAGCCCCAGCCGCACCGTGTCGCGCGCGGCGCCCGCGCCGGCGTGCGTGCTCTGTTCGGCGCCGTTCTCAGCGTTGATCGCTCTCACCTGGACCCGTCACAGTTCGGTGGCCCGGAGACCGGATGACAACAACTGTGTCCATATAAGCAGCTCGAACGGCAACTGGCCGACATCGACTCCAGCACTCCGGTTCGGGGGGACCAGGGTTGCTGCTCATACCCCGGTTGGGTGGCCTGTCTCGAGGGTGAGGAGGAGCCGCGCCGCCTTCTTGGCCTGGCGGGCTGGTGCGGGCGTGCCCGAGATCGCGGCGGTGGTCATGGCTCCCTCGGCCAGCAGGGCGATCTGCGCGCCGACGTCTGCTGCCGCCCCTGCGGCCGTTGTGAGTTCCTGCAGGTAAGCGTGGAACGCGTCCTTGTGGTGACGGGCGGCGGCCACGACCTGTGGCGAGGTGCCGCCCAGCTCTCCGAAGGAGTTGACGAAGGCGCACCCGTGGTAGTCGGGTTGGGTGAACCAGTCTTCCAGCCAGTCGAAGACTGCGAGCACCCGCTCCTGCGGGGTTCGCGCGGATGCGTCGACGTGGGTCGTGACGCTGTGGAGCCAACGGGTGTCCCTGCGGGCCAGGTAGGCCCCGAGGAGATCCCCCTTGGAGGGGAACAGCTGGTAGAGGCGCCGCAGCGTCACGCCCGCGGCGTCACGGATCACGTCCATGCCGACGGCCTGGATCCCTTGGGCGTAGAAGAGGTCCTCGGCCGCGTCCAGGATCCGCTCGCGTGCCAGATCAGTGTCCACGATCCTTCCGCCCCCCTTTCGCGAGAACCATCGTTCTCCTAGTCTAGGAAGCACATCACGAGAACGCTCGTTCTCACCAGTGCCGGCCAGAGGAGTGCCACATGTCAGACCAGCGCCCCCCATTCCCGCCGTTCACGCGGGAAACGGCAATCGCCAAGGTCCGCCAGGCCGAAGACGGCTGGAACACACGCGACCCCGAGAAGGTTGCCCTCGCCTACACGCCCGGCTCGCGCTGGCGCAACCGCGCGGAGTTCGTCACCGGCCGCGACGAGATCGCGAGGTTCCTGTCCCGCAAGTGGAACCAGGAACTGGACTACCGCCTCATCAAGGAACTGTGGGCGTTCGACGGGAACCGCATCGCGGTGCGGTTCGCCTACGAGTACCACGACGACTCCGGCCAGTGGTACCGCGCCTACGGCAACGAGAACTGGGAGTTCGACGACAACGGCCTCATGCGCGCCCGCCACGCCAGCATCAACAACCTCCCTATCGCCGAGGAGGACCGCACGTACCACTGGCCGCTGGGGCGCCGACCCGACCACCACCCCGGCCTGACCGAGCTCGGACTGTAACGCCCGGCGGGACAGCGCAGCGATGCCAGGCGACCGCTGACCCCACGACAGCGGAGCCCACGCTCACCCACCCCCAAAGCCCGTCAGGCCCCGGCACACGCGGGGTGGGCCGAAGCGGCGAAGTGTCCGGAGAACGTCCGGCCAACGTCGTTCCCCGGCTTGGCCGTTCAGGGTCAGTCTGAGGTCAGGACGAACCACGGGGGGACGTCCGCGCGGCTCCACGCGGGCCGCCACCACATTCAGGGGGAGCACACCCATGCGCAAACCCGGCAACATCCGGGGCGCCATCGCCATGACCGCGGCTGCCGCCGCGATCGCCACCGGTATCACGACGGCGGGCGCCGCCAGCGCTGCCGCCGCAGCTCCGGCCGCTCCGGCCGGCACGTTCACGGTCGCCTTCCAGGCCAACACCAACTACCTGTGGGAGTCGCCCGGAACGGCGTCCGGCTCGTTCAGCACGGGCCTGGGCATGATGCGCGGCACCAGCCCCAGCACCGCGCGCGGAGGGTGCAACGGGAGCAGCGGCGAGACCGCGTTCCAGGCCAACACCACCGACCTGCTGCTCAGTCGTGACGAGCACAACACCGACACGCATCTGGGCATGATGCACGGCACCAGCCCCAGCATCGGCAGCGTCTGCGAGGGGGAGACCAGCGTCTTCTGGACCGCGTTCCAGGCCAACACCACCGATCTGTGGGTGACCGGGAACGGGCGCAGCATCGACACGCATCTGGGCATGATGCGCGGTACCAGTCCCAGCATCGTCGCCCACTACGACAGCGCGAACCACATCGAGTACGACGTCGCCTTCCAGGCCAACAACGGTGAGCTGTACCGGTACAACTCGGAAACCGGACTGGGCACCGACCTGCACCTCGGCATGAAGGCCGGAACGAGCCCCAGCATCGCGTCCACCGGCGGGCCCGACGTCGAGATCGCGTTCCAGGCCAACTCCGGGGACCTGTGGACCACACCGGGGACCACCGTCGGCACCGACCTGCACCTGGGCATGATGGCCGGCACCAGCCCCAGCATCACCAGGAACTACAACAACAGCAGCCACTTCGGGATCGCGTTCCAGGCCAACACCGGGGACCTGTGGGTCGCGCCCGGGACCAGCGTCGGCACCGACCTGCACCTGGGCATGATGCACGGCACGAGCCCGAGCTACACCGTCAGCGGCTCGGGGGTCCCCGAGATCGCGTTCCAGGCCAACACCGGATATCTCTGGGTCACCTCGGACAAGAGGGCGACCGGCGAGAACCTGGGGCTGGGCATGGCTCCCGGGACCAGCCCCGGCATCATGGAGGGAAGCCTTCCGCCCGGTGGCGGGACGACCTACAGCACCTCGGGCGAGAAGACCGTCGGCAAGCTGTACTACCACATCCCCGGCATCGCGAGCTGGAACTGCACCGGCACGGTGATCGGCCGGGACATCGTCGCGACCGCCGGCCACTGCATCTTCAACGACTACAAGAAGGCCCTCGGTCTGCCGTGGTGGACGCCTCTTCCGTCCGGGTGGTTCAACGGCCCCAGCCCCGACAAGTTCGTACCGAACGACAACTCCCAAGGAGGTCACGTCGCCTGGTCGGTGCAGCATACCGCCTACGTCGACGAGCACTGGCACGGTGATCACGCCCCCGATGCCGATTTCGGGATCTACGTGATCGCGCCGCGCAACGGCGTGCACATCGGGGATGTGACCGGGACCCACCCGTGGAAGGTCTCGAACGGTGTGAACGCGGCCTCGACGCCCACTCACACCATCGGCTACCCGCACGACTTCCAGGACCCCCGCGCGTGCGACTCGCCGGCGGTCCGGTTCAACGGCGACAACAGCCAGGTGAGGATCGACTGCGTCTACGCCGACGGAGGATCCGGCGGCCCGCTCAGCAGCGGCGGCATCGCGTACGCCAACATCGGCGGATTCCAGCAGGGTGGCTCCAACGCGTACCCCTCCTACGGGGTCGTGTGGAACAGCGCATTCGGAGGCCTGGTCAGCTGGTTGAACGGCGGCCCCGCCGGGCGCGGCTCCGCTGCCCCGGTGCCGGTGACCTCGCTCCCGTTCTGAGCGTCAGCGACGCGGTCGAGGCACCGACAACCGCCCGGGAACAGGCCGAGTCGGACAGCGAGTGACCGAGTAGAGACACAGGCCCCGGCGCCCGTAGTGGCGCCGGGGCCTCCCAGCGGTGCCGCCCACTGGGCACGCATCCGCGCCCGCAGCGATGACTGCGGGCGAACGGCTGATCAGATGGTCCCGCGCAGCCTGGCCAATGCCTCGTTGAGCAGGATCTCGCCCTCCTCCTGGCTGCGGCGCTGGCGCACGTAGCCCATGTGGGTCATGTAGGGGGCGTGGCCCTCCGCCACCGGTGCATCGTCGCGGTCGCGGCCCGCAGGCAGGCCGCATTTGGGGCAGTCCCACGAGTGCGGGATCTCGGCCTCGATCGCAAAGCTGAGCTGCGAGTGGTGGCCCTTGCCGCACCAGAACGACACCCGCGTGCGCGGCGCGAGGTCACCCCGTTCCGGCTCCCCCAGCGGCCCAGACCCGACCCGCGCACCCCTGATGCCAGAACTTCGCTGCGCCACGCTTTTCCTCCTCGGTCATGATCACCACGCCTCGGATACGCATGGAGAAGGCACAGCCTACGGCCACCGCGACCGGGCATCCCCCAGCCCTCCCGACCGCCGATGCCGCACTCCCCCCGTACGAGGCTTGAGCGAGGCCCTACTGCGATTTCAGTAGGCGGGTTCACTGCAGCGGAACGACGACACGAAAGCGCTGGTCAGGGAGGGTAGGCGGGAATTGGTTCTGGATCGGAAGGCCCCCTGCCATGGCTACATTCCTCTACCGTCTCGGCCGGCTGGCCGTTCGATGGCGCTGGTTCGTCTCGCTGCTGTGGGTGGGCGTGCTGGCGGCCGTGGGAGCCGGTGCGGCGCTCGCTCCGGCTGCCCCTGACACCGGCTTCACCATGCCCGGGACCGAGTCGCAGCAGGCTTCGGACCTGATGCAGCAGCGGTTTGCCGGCGCGCACGGAGCGAACGGCGCGAGCGGCGCTACCGCGAAGATCGTCTTTGTCGCCCCGTCGGGCCAGAAGGTGACGGCGGTGGCGAACGAGAAGGCGATCGAGCGGGCGGTCACCGAGGTCGCCGGCGGAGCCCAGGTGTCGAGCGCCGTCGACCCGTTCCAGGTGAACGCGGTCAGCAAGGACGGCTCGACCGCCTACACCACCGTCTCCTACAAGGTGGCGGCCAAGGACCTGACCGACACCAGCAAGGCGCAGTTGAAGGACGCCGCACAGCAGGTTCGCGACGCAGGCCTGACCGTCGAGATCGGTGGGACCGCGCTGGAGTCGCAGCCGTCCGCCGGTGGGGCCACCGAGGCGATCGGCGTCCTCATCGCGGCGGTGGTCCTGCTGGTGACCTTCGGCTCCATGGCCGCGGCGGGTGTGCCGCTGCTGACGGCGCTCATGAGCGTCGGCATCGGGGCGGCGGCGATCATGGCGCTCGGGAGCACGCTCGGCCTGTCGTCGAGCACGTCCACGCTGGCGACCATGCTCGGGCTGGCCGTCGGCATCGACTACGCCGTGCTGATCATCTCTCGCTACCGCGAGGAGCGAGCGAACGGCCACGAGCCGCAGGAAGCCGTTGGACGGGCTCTCGGCACAGCAGGCTCCTCCGTCGTCTTCGCCGGCATGACCGTCGTCATCGGACTGGCCGGGCTTTCCGTCGTCGGTATCCCCATGCTGACCAAGATGGGGCTGGCAGCCGCCGGTACGGTCGGCGTCGCCGTCCTGGTCGCGCTCACGCTGGTTCCCGCGCTGCTGGGCTTCTGGCGAAAGGCGGTGCTGCCCCGGAAGGCGCGCAAGGCGGGCCGTGGGAAGCGCGCCGAAAGCAGGGACAAGCCCAACGGCGGGACGCGTTGGGCACGGTTCGTGCTGCGCCGTCCGCTGCCCGTTCTGCTGCTCGGTGTCGTCGGCCTCGGTGTGATCGCCTCGCCGGTCACGAAGTTGCATCTGGGCACGACCGGGGACGAGTCCAAGCCCACCTCCACGACAGAGCGACGGGCCTACGACGACCTGTCTCAGGCCTTCGGCCCCGGCTTCAACGGCCCGCTCACCATCGTCGTCGACGCGTCGAAGTCCCAGGACGCCAAGGGCGCCGTGGGCACGATCGAGGAGAAGGTGAAGCAGACCTCGGGAGTGGTCTCGGTCTCCCCGGCCCGCTTCAACCCCGCAGGCGACACGGCCGTCTTCACCGCGACCCCGGCGACCAGTCCGACGGACACGAAGACCGCGGACCTCGTCAACGCCCTGCGTGACGAGCGGCCCGCGGTGACGGCCGGGACCGATGCCACCTACCAGGTCACGGGAACGACGGCGGTCAACATCGACAGCGCCGCCAAGGTCCAGGGCGCACTCGTGCCCTACCTGCTGCTGGTCGTCGGGCTCGCGTTCCTGCTGCTGATGGTGGTCTTCCGGTCGCTGCTGGTGCCGCTGAAGGCGGCGCTCGGCTTCGTGCTGTCGGTTCTGGCCGCGCTGGGCGCGGTGGTGGCGGTCTTCCAGTGGGGCTGGGGCGCCTCGCTGCTGGGGGTCCACACGACCGGGCCGATCATGAGCCTGATGCCGATCTTCATGGTGGGCATCGTCTTCGGCCTGGCCATGGACTACGAGGTCTTCCTCGTCTCCCGGATCCGCGAGGCCCACGTCCACGGCGAGAAGTCCGCCGACTCGATCGTGACCGGGCTGCGGGCCAGCTCTCGCGTGGTGGTCGCGGCGGCACTCATCATGATGTCGGTCTTCTCCGGCTTCGTCGGGGCGAGCGACTCGATGATCAAGATGATCGGCTTCGGCATGGCCGTCGCGGTCCTCTTCGACGCGTTCGTCGTCCGGATGGCGATCGTGCCCGCCGCACTCGCCCTGCTCGGCCGCCGGGCGTGGTGGCTCCCCCGCTGGCTGGACCGTCTGCTGCCGCGCATCGACGTGGAGGGCGAGGCCTTGAGCCGAGGTCCCGCCGCCGAGCGGAACGGCGGAGCAACGGACGACTCGCACGACGAGAGCGGGGAGCCGGACGACTCGGCCAGCAGTCGGCGCGCGCTCACCCGCGGCTGACGAGGAATGCGGCCTGATGGACCGATGATGGAATCCCGCCGGGCTGCTGCTCCGGCCCGAACCACAGGTTGGCCCTCCGCTATGATCCGCCGCTGGCAGCTCTATCTGCGCCGCCACCCACGCGCCGCAGACCTGTGGCTGGCCGTGCTGCTCTTCGTGGCCACCGGGCCCGGGGCGGCCATCCCGACCGGCGCGTCGAAACCGGGCGCATGGTGGCCGCCCTCCGTCGTGGGGGTGGTCGCCTGCGGAGCGATCATGTGGCGACGCAGCCACCCCCGGGCGGTGGTCGTGGTGACGGCCGCCTGCGCGACGACCGTCAGCGCCCTCGGCTATCTGCCGTCGGCGCTGTTGCTGGGGCCCCTGATGGTGGCTCTCTACTCGCTCGTGGTGCGGGCGACGACGCGGACCACCGTGATCTACGCAAGCGCCGCCATCGCGGCTGTCCTCGTCGCGACGCTGCTGGGCCGGTCGACTCAGGGGGCCTGGCTGGTCAAGACCGTTGTCCCCACCTCGGCTCTGCTCCTGCCACTCGCGATCGGCCAGGCCGTCCGGCTGCACCGCGCCTGGCTCGGGGCTGAGCGCGCTCGCGCCGAGTACGCGGAGCGCACGAGGGAGGAGGAGGCCCGGCAACGCGTGGTGGAGGAGAGGCTGCGCATCGCCCGTGAACTGCACGACGTCGTCGCGCACCATCTGGCGCTCGCGAACGCACAGGCCGGTGCGGTCTCCCGGCTGATCGCCCGCGATCCGGCGCGCGCCCAGGAGTTCGTCGACCAGCTCACGGACACCACCTCGGCGGCCCTGCGCGAGCTCAAGGCCACCGTCGGCCTCATGCGCCAGGGCGAAGACGCCGACGCGCCGCTCGAGCCGGCACCGGGTCTCGCCCAGCTGCCGCAACTGACCGACTCCTTGGCGGGCACGGGGCTCCATGTCGCCGTCGTGATCGACGGAGAGCCCCGCCCGCTGTCCCCCGGAACGGACCTGACGGCATTCCGCATCATCCAGGAGGCGCTGACCAACGTCACCAAACACGCTGCCACCGACCACGCGCAGGTGCGCCTGAGCTACACCCGCAACCGGCTGACCATCACCGTCACGGACGAAGGACCCGGCACCGACGCACCTTCCGCCGTTCCCGGCTACGGCGTGCTCGGCATGCGCGAGCGCGCCCAGTCGCTCGGCGGCCGCCTCGACGCCGGACGCCGGGCCGCCGGCGGATTCGAGGTCACCGCCGAACTGCCCCTCGACCACCGCCTCAAGGAGCACGACACATGACCGTCCGCGTCCTGCTGGTCGACGACCAGGCGCTGCTGCGCACCACCTTCCGTGTCGTCATCGACTCCGCTGAAGACCTGGAGGTCGTCGGCGAGGCGGCGGACGGCGCCCAGGCCGTGGCACTCGCCGTACAGCACCGGCCCGACGTGGTGCTCATGGACATCCGCATGCCGGGGATGGACGGCCTGGCCGCTACGGCGGCGATCTGCGATCGTCCGGAGCTGGCCGGCACCCACGTGCTCATCCTGACGACGTTCGAGACCGACGAGCACGTGGCCACGGCCCTGCGGGCGGGCGCCGCCGGGTTCCTGGGCAAGGACGTGCAGGCCGACCAACTCCTGGACGCCATTCGCACCGTCGCGGAGGGGGAAGCGCTGCTGTCTCCGACGGCGACCCGCTCCTTGATCACCCGCTTCCTGGCCACGCCGCAGGCGCTCGAGGCGGCCTCCGGGCCGGATCCGTTGGGCGATCTGACGGCACGCGAGCGGGAGATCATGTCGCTGGTCGCGGAAGGCATGACCAATCAGCAGATCGCCGCGAAGCTGCATGTCAGTCACCTCACTGTGCGCACGCACGTCCATCACGCCATGCAGAAGCTGGACGCCCGCGACCGTGCGCAACTCGTGGTGATCGCCTACCAGACCGGCTTGGTGCAGCCGGGAGCACCGTCCGACTGAGGGGCGAAGACGGCGGTCGGTGCAGCGTAGCCGAGCCCGTCAGCCGGGCCGGTGTGCGATGACCGCGAACATGGTGACCGACAAGTGGAAGGCACTGCGTTCGGCGGCGGCCGTGAGGTCGGCGTAGAGCCGGTCCCGCTGCTCCTCGGTGATCAGACCCCGCTGGAGCGCGGCCGCGCCCAGCCCTCGGACGAGCGGCCAGGTGACGGTCCGTGGATCGTGGAGCAGGACGTCGGATCCGAGGTCGTCCACGATCAGGCCTGCCTCGGCGAGCCAGCCCGCCAGGTGGCGTCCGGCCTCCGGGGTGGCGGCGGCTGCCCGGGTGACGGAGGCCAGCCCGGCGCGGATCTCCGGGGCGGCCGGGTGGAGGATGAACGTGGCCCAGTCGCTGTCGAGCAGGGCGACCCGGCCGCCCGGGCGCAGCACCCGGGCGATCTCGGCCACGGCTCGGGCCGGATCGGCCAGATGCTGCAGGACCCGCTCGCATCGGACGACATCGACACTCGCGTCGGCGAGCGGGAGTGCGAGCGCGTCACCGTCCACGAACCGCGCTGGGCTGTCGACGTCGGCCGCGCGCCGCTCGGCGAGCGCGCGCAGGCCCGGGTGGGGTTCCAGGCCGAGCGCGACACCGTCCGGACCGACCGCCGCGGCGAGTACCTGGGTCTCCGACCCGGTGCCTGACCCGATGTCCAGTGCCCTCTCCCCCGGACGCACGCCGAGGCGGGCGTGCGCCCATGCCCGCAGCCGGCGCACGCCGTCGTAGACGGCCTGCGCGTCCAGCGCGGTGACCAGCCGGTCGGTGACCGCAGGGTCGGCATTGGCCGCATGGAAGGCCGAGGTGGGGCGCGGTTCGCTCACGCACTCACTATAGGCAGGCCTGACGACCGTTCAGCGGCTTGGGCCGCCGGCCCCCTGGTCCTTCTGACGGATCCCATGGAACAGGCGGGGTACAGACGTTCGTCCTGCGCCCTGAGTTTCGCCCGTGTCAACGGAACTTCTCATTCTCGTAAGAACCATTGACCGCAAACCATCAAGTCTGGTTCTCTACACCACGGCCAGTGGTGCACCGCTTGTCCGATCAGCCGATCTACCGTCATGCACGTTTTCCTGCACGTCAGTTGGTGATCCGCGCGCGCTTGTCCCCGCGCGGGTCGCCCTGGCGTCCCGCTCAAGGAGAAGCATGCGCAGGTTCCTGACAGGCACCGCCGCCCTCGCCGCCGTCGCGACGTCCCTCGCCGGCCTCGTCGTTCCGGTCAGCGCGGCAGCGGCCTCCGGGCTGCCGTTCCGGCCCATCAGCCACAACGTCACCACCGGCCAGCACCACAAGGGCTACAACATCAACGGCTACAACTGGGGCGGCTACGCCGCCACGGGCAGCGGCTTCACGTCCGTCTCGGCGTCGTGGACCGAGCCGCGGGCGACGTGCAACTCCACCAACGACCTGTACGCCCCCTGGGTCGGCATCGACGGCTACGGGTCGAGCACGGTGGAGCAGACCGGGGTGGCGACGGACTGCTCGAGCGGCAGCCCGGTGAACCAGGCCTGGTACGAGATGTACCCGGCCAACCCGGTCTACCTCAGCCTCAGCTCCTACCCGGTGTCGGCGGGCGACTCCATCCACGCCTCGGTGACCTACGCCGGCAGCAACCGGTACACGCTGAAGCTGTCGGACTCCACCAAGGGGTGGACGTACACCACCACCAAGAGCCTCTCGGCGTCGCGGGCCAGCGCCGAGGTCATCATCGAGTCGCCGACCGGGGCCTACCCCAACTTCGGGACGCTGAACTTCAGCTCGGCGACGGTCAACGGCGCCTCGCTCGGTTCGTCCGGCCCGACGGCGTTGGACCCCAGCTCGGGCGGCGTCTACGAGGCGCACACGAGCGCCCTCTCCGGCGGGACCAGCTTCTCTGAGCAGTACCTGCACGAGTAGGAGCAGGCGCCGGCGGCGCGGTGGGAATCCCCCGTCCCGTCAGGTCGCCACCGCACCGCCCGACCGCCGGCCCTCGGCGGCCGGGCGGTGCGCGCCGTCTGACGGCCTGTCGGCACTCCGCGGGGTTCAGCGCCACCCGCTCGCCACGCCGGTCATTCCGGGGAGCTTGGCGGGGGCTGCAGGTACATCAGCGAAGTGGTGGGGAGACGAACCCGGCTGACGGCGAGTCGGCAGCGGTGCGGGTCGAGCCAGGTGCTGCGCCAGCCCGGTGGGTCGGCCGCCTCCCATCGGGTGCGGGCGATGCCGGTGGCGGGGGTGTGCTGTTCGGGGAGGAAGAGTTGGACCCAGCCGGCCGCACGTTGGGGTTCGACGCGGTGGGGGATGCCGGCGGTGGCCAGGGCCGCGACGAGGTCGACCGCGTGGGGCGGCCAGCCTTGTGCGACGGCGGCGTGGATGAGTTCGGCCGGACCGCGGCCGCTGGGGGCGGCGCTGTCGGCGGCCGACGTCGGGGCGGGGTGGTGGTGGTCGGGTTGCACGATGGCGTACCTGGTGTCGCGGGTCGTGTGGGTCTGAGCGGACACTGCTTGGCGTGATGGGCGGACGCCCCGGGGTGGGTGCGGACGCGACGGGCCCGCACCCACCCCGGGTGTCCACCGCTCGTGCGGTCGGACGACCGGCGGCCGGTCAGTGCAGAGTGGCGTGGGAGAGGTCGCACTCGTTGGTGTCGTTGGACCAGGTGGCCTGCTCGGCGAAGCTGCCGGTGCCCATGCTGACCATGCCGGCGCCGCCCGCGGTGCCAGGGGAGAGCCAGGCGCACTCGTCGGCGTTCTCCTGGCCGTTGTAGGAGCTGCCGGACTGCTGGTTGGTCCAACCGCCCGCCGGGAACTGGTCCGACATCATCTCCTGCCACTCGTGGCCGAGCGTCATCGTCCAGCCGTCGAGCGTTCCGGGCGAGTTGACGAAGCCGACGCCGCAGCCCGAGCCGGAGTCCATGTTGTAGGGCTGGTTGGAGAAGGCCAGGTCGCCGTAGGGCGAGTTGACGGCACCGCCGGTGAGCGAGGAGTCGCCGGTGTAGTCGTGCCAGGCGCAGTACTGGCCCTGGTAGTTGTCGGGGTTGGTGCCGGTCGGCGACAGGATCACGTAGTAGGTGTCACGGTTGGACGCGGCCGTGGTGTTGCCGAAGTGGGCGGCCGCGTTGACGGCCTCGGTGCCCAGCTGGTTGCCGGAGGCGGCGGCCGGGGAGGCACCGGAGTCGTCGTACCAGACGCCGGAGAGGACGCCGCCGGTCTGGTAGGGGATGAAGCTCGCGTTGCTGGGGCAACTCGTCGCCCCGGCGCTCACGTTGGAGCCGTCGCACCACTGGGTGAGCACCGAGGACCACTGCTCGCCGCCGGTGCCGATGCCCTTGAACATCTCCTGCGCGGCCGGCGCGCCGCCGTCCGCGTCGCCGGAGAAGTTCAGGTCGCCGTTGCCGTTGGTCGACTGCGTGCCCCACTGGTTTCCGTAGAAGACCAGGTAGACCTTGGCGTGGCTGTCCAGGACGCCGACGCCGTTGATGCCGCCGCCGTAGGACAGGGTCTCGGGGCCGGTCGCTGCGGTGGTGGCGTGGGTCTTGGCCCAGGCCCGCATCTTCGCGCCCTGGGCGCGGGTGGGGATGGCCCCGTGGCGGTAGGGGTGCTGGTACTGGGGGTTGAAGGGGTTGGCCTGCGGCGCGGCGTGCGTGGCAGGTGCCGCGAGGGCCGCCGGCGCCTGGGTCGCGACAAGCGTCGCTGCGGTGAGCAGAGTCAGCGAGGCGAGTCCGGTCAGGACCTTGCGGCCGTGCTGGTGGGGGTGACCCATCGGGAGAGATCCTCTCTGCGCTTCGGACGCCACCACCGATGCAGAGGCGACGCCTGACGTGCCGTCGACGGCCGCAGACACGGTATGACCGGGCCGCGTGCCGTCAACTGGCCAGTGGGGGTGGGTGCTTGAGGACGTGCTCGTCGAGCGGGCCAGTTGTGCACCACTGGCCGTGGTGAACACAAGCAGAGTTGTCCGGGTCAGGTCAATGACGTGTGCGAAGTCCCCTCCACTGTTCGCACACCCCCCACCACTCCCCCGCCAAAACTCCATGCCCGCGGCGCCAGCGCACCCGACTCCCCGCCGACGATCACTGTGGACACGGATCAGCACGGCATGACAGGTTGTCAGTCGTCCTGCCAGCGGTAGAGGTCACGCAGCAGGGAAATCTCGGCGCCGTGATGGATCAGCTCCCTGTTGACGTGCAGGACCCTGTTCTCCATGGGAAACCGCTCGGGACCCACCGTGGGCGGATTCTCCAGGTCAGCATCCGAGAGTTCGCGGACCCCCGCGTTCCATCTCTCATACATCTCATCGAGCTGCTTCAGCGCCTCGCCAGCGGTCCCCGCGTAGGCGAATGTCTGGGCGTCGAAGTCCTGGCCACCGAAGTACCATCCGACCCGATAGCCCAGGCACGAGACGATGATGTGCGCCAGCCGCCAGGCAATCGTGGTCACCGGCGCCGGCACCGGGTCAGGGGACACGAAGTCCATCGTCCACTCTCCCGAACCCGCCGACATCGGTGAGGCCGACGTGCCACGTGGGCGGATGCTCCAGCAGCCGCGCACCGGCTCCCAGAAGTACTCCTCATCCGTAAGACCGTCCAGCTGCGGCCGCAAGTTGTTGCGCCAGTGCCAGTCCAGCTGCTCCGCGAGCCGCTCGCTTCTTGTCATTTCCGCACACTACATACAACGGAGACCTGGCTGCGACCCTGGCCGGGTTGGGTCCGATGACCTAACCCCCCCGCCGTCCGCTACCGCTGCAGCGGGCGGCCTGAGGCGTCGCCGCCGTCTTCGCTGAGCACAGCTCCGGGTGCCGCCGGCTGAGTGCCGGTCAGGTGGGCGTAGACCACGACGTTGCTGGAGTACTCCTGGGTGGCGCGGTCGAAGGTGCCACCGCACGTGATCAGGCGTAGTTCCGCGCGTCCGGTGTTGGCGTAGACCGTGCTCTCGTCGAACTGGTCGCGGGGGATCACCTGGATACGGTCGACGGTGAAGTCGGCGGTCGTGCGATCGGTGCGCTGGACGGCGACCAGGTCCCCGGGCCGGCTGGAGGTCAGCGGGTAGAAGACGGCCGGACCGGTGTGGGTGTCGACGTGACCGACGATGACGGCGGTCCCGTTCTGGCCCGGGGTCACCGAGCCGGTGTACCAGCCGGCGGCGTCGGGGCGGGAGAAGGGTGGCGTGGCCACGGTGCCGTCCTCGGCCTGGGCGACCGCCATGAGCGGGGCATTGACTCCGAGTCGGGTGATCACGATGCGTACCGGGTCGGATCTGCGCATAGGCGCGGCGGGCGCCGTGGATCGTGCCGGGCCGGACCGGGTGGGCGGCGCCACGGGCTTGGACTGTGCCGGCTGAGAGTGCCCCGGGGTGCCGCAGCCGGTGAGCGCTGCGCACACCAGCGCCGCGAAGAGGGTCGCGGTGGCGGCCGAACTCCGTCGGCCGCCACCGCCGGTGCGTGTGTCAGCCACCGATGTGCTGGCTGAGCCTGGCGACCTCGGCGGCCATGGCGCCGCCGCCGGCGTCGACACCGTGCTCGCGGCACTCGCGCTCCCAACGGTCCCCACGGTCGCAACGGCACTCGCGCTCCCAACGGTCCCCACGGTCGCAGTGGCGGTGGTGGTGACCCGTCTGCACCTGCGCGACGGTACGCGGGGCGGCCTGGGCGGCCGGGGCCATCACGCCGATCACGGCCGAGGCGGCCACGGCCGCGAGCACGGTTGAACGCATGAACATCACAATTTCCTCCATTGTTGAAAGGGCGACACTGCCAAGGGTGGTCACCTGATGTGATCTTCCGTCAGAATCCCCGACTCCAGCCCCGGAACCACGCGATGCAACCCAGATACACACCATCGGTTGATCAGATCGAATGCCCACCCGGGATGGTGCGAGGTCAAACAGCCCACTCCGCCCGCGACGCGGCCACCCCGGCTTCGCCCAATCAGTCCTGGAAGGTCCGTTCGTTGAGCAGATCGAGGTTGCGAAACACCGGGGGGCCGTCGCACAGCGCCGCGAGCTGCGCCGCGAACTCCGCCGTCTCCGGGCGGTTGGAGTTGTCCATCGCCTGCTCGTAGGACGGGAACTCCACGATGTTCAGGTACACGTTCTCCTTGTCCCGGTCCCGGACCTGCAAGGCCCGCGACGCCAGACGGTTGCCCGCGTTCTTTTCGACCCAGCTGTCCAGCAGGGCGTTGAATTCGTCGATGCGACTGGTCTTGAACTCGATGATCTGCACGAATCTCATGGCTCGGCTCCTCCTTGACGCAGCGGCTCAGCAGCCGACTGTCTCCGTCAGCGTCCATCAGGCCTGGGCGCTCGGGGCGCCGCCTCGCCGTGCCCGCACCCTGTTGGCTCCGAGTGGGTCGAACTGGTGTCGCTCGGCCTACGGCCGAACGGCTGAACTCGGGGCGCGGGGCGGGCGTCCTACCCGGCGCGCGCGGGCTGCCGTCGGATGCTGGCCACGCTGGCCCCCTTCCCTGCCACTGGGACAGCACGGCCGTGGTCTGGTGACGGCCGTTCGGGGCCACCGCCCACATCAGCTACCGAAGGGCACGTCCGATGCCGTTCACCCCACCCATGACTCTCCGACTGACCGGCGCGTGTCTCACCGCAGGCTGTCTGGCACTGGCCGGGCCGGCCGGCAGCGCTGCCGCGGGGACCGACCACCCGCAACAGGTCGACGTCGTGATGAAGAATTCCGGCTTCGCCTTCCCCCACCACCTCCACGCGGGATGGGTCACCTTCCGCACCACCACCAAGGACGCGCAAGGCCACACCCTCCAGGGGTTCCGGCTCCGCAAGGGCCACACCCTGGCTCAGCTCAGCGCCGACCTCAACAACGCCGTCAGCAACACCCCCGCGACCGCAGCCGCGGGCATCAGCGGAGTCGCCAAGGACGCCCTGCTCGTGGGCGGAACCGCCGTCGAGCCGTCCACCGCCGTCTCGTCCACGATGCCGCTGCGGGCGGGCACGTACTGGTTCTTCGACTTCAACCAGGTCTTCGCCCACCAGCCGTTGACGTTCCACAAGGTCCAGGTCCACGGTGACTTCGAGGACGCGCCGCTGCACTTCGCGGCCGTGGTCAAGCAGGTCGAGACCAAGAACGGCCCCCGGTTCCTGGCGCCCGAGAGCTTCAACACAGACAACAACGTGCTCGTGGAGAACCGCGCCGACGAAATCCACGAACTGTCCTTCCAACGCGTCAAGCCGGGCGTCACGGACAAGGACCTCACCAAGGTCTTCAACGGCACGTCGACGACGAACCCCTTCGCCGAGAACGGGAGCCGCGGCCTGGCCCCGATGTCACCCGGCCGCGTACAGGTGCTCCACTTCGACCCCGTGGGCGGCCGCTACGCCATGCTCTGCTTCATCCCCGACGACAAGTCGGGTATCCCGCATGCCTTCCTGGGCATGCACAGGATCATCCGCCTCCGCTGACCCCCATCGGTCGTCCGGCTCAGCCGGACGACCGCATCAGTTCGCGGCGTCGTCGGCCTGCTGGGGCACGGGACGCAGGACCATGAGCGAGTCTTCCAGGGCTGCCACCATGGCAAAGGGAAACCGGTCGAGTTCAAGACAGAGTGCGACGTCATCGGGATGCACTCCCTGACGCACGCCCTGCGCAAGCTCGGCCGCGGCGCGCGAATCGGCGGCGCGGCGAAGGAACTCGGCCGCATCCGCTCTGGTCTCGGTGGCTCTGCGAGCGATGTACTGAGCACACGCCAGGTCTTCTTCGGCCTGTCCGTCTTCTCCGGTGACCACGAACGTGACGCTGTCGCTCTTGCGTGTCCGCAGGACTCGAGCGGTTGCCTCCGCCACCACGAAGCCGGCGCACAGCACCATCGCCGCATCCTTGACGGCGAGGGCACCGACCGTCCCTGCGGTGGTCTTCTGCACGACGGTGCGCCCGCGAAGGTCGGCAGACCTCAGCAGACCCGGCGAGTTGACCATGTCGAACCCAGGCGCGGGCGGACCGTCCTTGAGTGCCACCCAGTCCGGGTGACGGGCTTTGAACGCCAGGGCGTCATCAAGTGACTCGGAAAGGACGATTCTTTCCGCCCCTTGGGAGAAGGCCCAGGCGGCCACCGTGAAGGCACGCATGACGTCGACCACGACCGCCACGGACGGTGGCTCGACCAGCTCAGCGATACCAACGAAACGAGCGTCCATTCCGATCACGGCGCTAGGCGGACTTGGCCGTCGCGCGAACGCCGAAGTGGACGTACCGGCTGCCGTCGGCGAGGGCGTAGAACACCACGGGTATCCAGGCGTCCTTCTCGTTGCGGCGGCCGGCGAAGACCGTCTTCGTCGGCGTGTGCGAGACCGGGGTCAGCTGCCAGACCAGCGGGTCGAAGGTGCCCGCCAGACCGTCCGCGCCCTCGTACCTCAGCCGCAGCGAGCCCGGACCGCCCTCGTCGACGTCGGCGATGGTCATGAGGAAGCCCTCGCGCTTGTAGCTGCCGAGGAACGGCTCCGTCTCCACGGCCAGGGGTTCGGTGGCAGGCGCGAACCCGGGCATGGTGACCCCGGCGAGTTCGGCGCAGAGCTCGCGGCAGAGCGCCTCGAAGACCTTGGGCGCGGCGCCGCCGCCGTTGGTCAGCAGGGCGATGGCGAGGCCCTTCTCCGGGATGGCGCGCAGGTAGGCGAGTTGGCCGAAGGTGCTGCCGTCGTGGCCGAAGCCGCGCACGCCGTCCCACTCGAACAGACCCCAGCCCAGACCCCAGTGGGCGCCGAGGAACCACTGGTCGGGCATCTCGACCTCGCGGGTCAGCATCGCGTCGACCACGGCGGCCGGCAGCACCCGGGTGCCGTCCGGCGCGGCACCGCCGTCCACGAAGACCTGGGCGAACCGGGCCACGTCGGCGGCGGTCGCGCTGATCCCGCCGTACGGGCCGGCCGAGCGCGGCAGCATGTTCCAGAGCGGGGTGGGGACGGGCGTCTCGCCCGGCTCGCCCATGTGCCCCATGGCCGCGAGGAAGCGCAGCACCTCCTCGGGCAGGGTCATGGTGTGCTCCAGCCCGAGCGGGGCGAGGAGCAGCTCCTTGAGCGCCTCGTCCCAGGTCTGGCCGGTGACCACCTCGACCATCCGGCCGAGGACGTTGTAGGCGGTGCTGGAGTACGACATGGTGGCGCCGGGCGGGTTGGTCAGGCCGACGGTCCCCGTGCCCTCGACGTAGCGGGCCAGGCAGTCGTCGCCCCGGCCGGTGTCGTTGACGTAGTCGCCCTCGATACCGCTGGTGTGGTTGAGCAGCTGACGAGGCGTGATCGTCCGGGTGGCCGCGGCATCGGCGACCGCGAAGTCCGGAAGGACATCCGTGACCGGCGCGTCGAGGTCCAGCTTTCCGGCGTCGGCGAGCAGGACCACGAGCGCCGCGGTGTAGCCCTTGCTGACGGACCCGATCTGGAACACGGAGTCCGGGGTCACCGTGACGCCGGTGCCGGTGTGCAGGACGCCGGCGGCCATTTCGTGGATCGTGCCGTCGGCGAGCACGGCCAGGGCGGCGCCGGGGATGCGGTGGTCGGCGAGGAGCTCGCCGAGCCGGGCCTGCCAGCGGGCGGTGTCGAGCGCGGGGCTGCGCTCGCTCACGCCCAGCGCACGGTTGACCGTACGGGCCACGTCACGGTCGGTCTGTTCCAGGATCTTGGCCACCTCCTGGTCGACGAGCTTCGACACGTCCCGACGCAGGTTTTCCGACATGCTGTCTTCCTCGTGGTCTCGGTGGAACGGCTCGGGTGGGGTGGGGTGCGGCCCGCCGCCTAGTCGGCGCCGCGGGTCCGCCGGCCGACGAGCCCGGTCAGCGAGGCGACGCTCCTGCGCGGCGCCTGCCGGAGGTCGCGGTCCGGGTGCAGGACGGTGCGGAAGGCGGCCCAGGCGAGTGCGCCGAGGGCGAAGCCGTAGGCGCAGACGAGCCCGTGGCCGTTCTCCTGCGCGGTGCCGCCGTGGTCACGATGAACAGCAGGTCGTCCATCGTCACCACCCCCCTCCGAGCCGTGTGCGATCTTGCCGATCATGAGACTAGCGCGACGCGGAGCGTTTTCAAACAGTGTTTGAAAATTGACGCCGCTCGCCCCGCACAAGCCGACCCGGCGGACACCTCTGGGATAGTCCGACCCGTCGCGGGTCATCCTGGAGGCCGAGCACCCCGATCCGGGAGGTTCGCCCACTGTCGTCGCGCCCAGCCCGGCAGGAGCCGCGCTATCTGCTAGGTATGACGCTGAGATCCCGTGTGCCGAGGAAGCGAGCCGTGATGACAGCGTTCGACTGGAACCGGCTGTCGGCGGTCGTGTCCGAGCATGCCGCGGCCGGGGAGGCGCCCGGCGCGGTGATGGCTCTGTCGCACGACGGTGAGACGCAGGTCGCGAGTGTCGGCGCACGCGCCACGGACGGCGCTGTTCCGTTGTCCGGCGACGAGGTGTTCCGGATCTCCTCGATGACCAAGCCAATCGCGGCGGCCTTGACATTGATGCTGGTCGAGGAGGGCGTTCTGGCGCTTGACGCCCCGATCGAGCGGTGGGTTCCCGAACTCGCCGACCGTCGCGTGCTGCGGCGCCTCGACGGGCCGATCGCGGACACCGTTCCGGCGGACCGGCCGATCACGGTGGACGACCTGCTGACGATGCGGATGGGCTTCGGATTCGTCTTCGACACACCGTGCCCGGCCTTCGAGCGCGCTGCCGCAGCCGGCCTCGGTCTGGGCCCACCGGATCCGTCCGTCCCGCTCACACCGGACGCGTGGGTGGCCCGGTTCGCCGAACTTCCGCTGATGCACCAGCCAGGCGCGGACTGGATGTACGAACTCAGCTTCGCCGTCCTCGGCGTGGTCCTGGCCCGCGCGGGCCGGCAACCTCTCGACGACCTGCTCCGAGACCGCTTGCTCGACCCGCTGGGCATGACCGACACCGGGTTCGAGGTTCCCGCCCAGGCACTCCCCCGCCTGGTCCCCTGTTTCACCCCAGGCGAGAACGGCCTGGAGGTCTTCGACAGCGCCGACGCCGCCAGCCGTTGGAACCACCGGCCGAGCTTCCCCGACGCGCGCGGCGGACTCGTCTCCACCGCCTCGGACTACCTGCGGTTCGCCCGCATGCTGCTCGACGGCGGCACGCACGAAGGCACACGGCTCCTGTCCGAGCAGTCGGTCGCGGCCATGATCACCGACCACCTCGGAGCCGATCGAGATCGCTCCACCTCAGCGCAGGCCTTCCTCAGCTCAGGTGCGGGCTGGGGCTACGGCCTCGAGGTCCTCACCACCGGAGTTGCCCCCAACGCCCGCACCACGCGGTACGGATGGGGCGGCGGACTCGGGTCCACCTGGTACTCCTTCCCCGAACTCGACACCGCCGCCGTCCTGTTGACCCAGTGCCTGCCCCCACCGGAGCCCCTGGTCACCGCCTTCTGGTCCGAGCTGATCACCATGCTCGGTCGACGGAGCCGGTGAACGCGGGCACGCACGGTGCGGGGCTCAGGTGGCCGGCCCGTCAAGGCCGGCCACGTGAGGCCCCACGCCCGTCAGTTCTGTCAGCGCAGGTCCGCGAGGAGGGTGTTGAGTTCCGCCTCCTGCTGCGCCGACGACATCGGCGGATTCGGGTGGTCGATGCCGAAGGTCTTCAGGACGTGGTCCATCTGTGCGTCGATGGACGTCCAGCCGGTGTCGTCCAGCGGCTGCAGCGAGGCCTGGTCGGCGTCCCAGAGGTCACGCAGTGACTGGGCGGCGGCGTGGGCTCCGGTCGGGTTGCCCGTCTGGGCGTCCTTGAGCGAGGTCGATGCGAGGGCCCTCAGCGCAGCGACCTTGGCCGGCGGGAAGTTCTTCACGGCCTGGCCGGGGGCGAGTTGGACGGTGGAGGTGGCATCGGTCTCCGGCGCCGGGCCGACGTGGGGTCGGCTGTGAGCCCAGACCAGCAGGACTGCGGTGGCGACCGCCAGGACACCGAAGCCGGCCAGCCCGACGCGCTCCCTGCGAGTGTTGGCGGTGTCCTGCGGGTGGTGCGTGGCCTCGTACGTCTCGGTCACGTCGGAGCGCGTGACGGTCAGGTAGACGACCGTCGCAAGGATCAGTCCGAGGAAGATCAGGCTGGTGGTGAAGGTGCCCAGCGCGAGGCCGGTCGGGTCGCCCGGGTTCTGTGCGACCTTCGGGGAGGCGAGCCAGTCACCGATGTTGGCGCCCAGCGGGCGGGTCAGGATGTAGGCGAGCCAGAAGGACAGCACCGGGTTCGCGCCGAACCTCCACAGCAGGGTGATCGACGCGATGAGGCCGAGCGGCAACAGGACCGAGACCCCCGGGCTCCAGCCGGTGAGCTCGAGGGTCCAGTCGCCGGTCGCGGTGCCGAGCGCGAAGGTGACGAGGACGGTGAGCCAGTAGAACGACTCGCGCGACAGTGTCGTGACCGAGTGGATGGACAGGGTGCGCTCGCGGAACCACCACACACCGAAGACCACCGCGAGCAGGACCGAGAACACCGCGGAACTGATCCACAGCGGCACGTTGAGCTGGTCGGTCAGGATGTCCGTGTACAGCGTGCCCGTAACACTGACCACGACCACGGTGAGCCAGTACGGGAACGGGACGTACCGTTTCAGCCGTAGCTGGACGCCCAGAACCACCACGAAGACCGCGGTGAAGATCCAGGCCGTGTTCACCAGGCCGACGCCGAGCTTCGTGTTGATCCAGTCGGCGAAGCTCTCCCCGACGGTCGTACACAGGATCTTGATCACCCAGAACCAGACGGTGACCTCGGGAACCTTGTTGAGCTGGAGCCGCCCGCGACGCCGCGTGCGTACCGCGCTTGTCGTAGTCATACGTCGAGGTTGGCCGGACAAACCTGCACATAACCTGACTACGTGGTCACCGCCGGCGCAGGGAACGTCACCTCGACCCGACCGTGGCCGTCCGCGATCGCGCGGACGCCGACCCCCGCGGACGTGGCGAGACGTCGCACCACCGCCAGCCCCAACCCGTGTCCGCGGCCGGCGGTGACGCCCGCCTCGAAAACCCGGTCGACCTGCGCGGCGTCGAACCCCGGGCCGTCGTCGAGGACATCGACCGCCACGCCCTGGGGCTGCACCCGCGCCGTGACCCAGACGCGCGAGCTCGCATGCCGCAGGCCGTTTTCCAGCAGGGGCGACAACACGGCCACGACGAGTTCGGCCGCCACGGCGACGTCGATGTCGGCCGGAACGGCGAGCTCGACCGAGCGGCCGGCGATCGCCTGTCGCGCCGCCGCGCGCAGATCGCAGCGGGTGCCGCTGTCTATCCGGGTCCGGGCGGCACGCAGAATCGTCGTGATCGCCGAGTTCAGGCGGTCGACCTCGTTCAGGACGGCCGTCGGTGCCAGATTCTGATCGGAGAGCTGCGCCAACTGAGCCTCACCCCGCAGGACCGTCAAGGGCGTCCGCAACTCGTGGGCGATCTCGTCGGTGAGCCGGCGCTCGTCCGCGAGCGCATTGTCGACGCGGTCGAGCAGACGGTCGAGCGTGCGCCCGAGCTCGCCGAACTCGTCGCGCGGTATTCCGAGGTCGAATCGGCGTCCGGGTTCGTGATCGCCCCAGTCGTCGGCGAGAACGGCCATGTCGTGAACGACCCGCAACGCACGACGCACCACGACGTACGCGACGACGCCGGCCAGCAGGATCGAGAGGCCGCCCAGTATCAGCGACAGCGCCAGACTGCGCTGCTCCGACGTCTCGTACGGCGTCAGATCGACCCTGACGACCACCACGACGTGGTGGCCTTCCACCGGGATCGGCTGGGCGTACAGGAGAGAGTTGTCGACCGTGGCGGTCCGGGCTCGCCCGGTCCCGGTCAGCGCTTGGACGCGGTCAAGGACGTTGCCCGGCACGATCCCGTCGACGAGGTGCCCGTCGGCGTACACCCACGTGACCGTGTCCAGCGCCTCGTTGTCACTCTCGGTCAGCACGACGCGGCCACCACTCACCGTGACATTCGCCGCAGCAGCCTCGGCGCGCGTACGCGCCAGATCTATCGAGTCGGCGTCGGTCACCCGGCTCAGCAACACGTGCGAGAGCGCCACCAGCACCGCGACCACCACTGTCGCGACAAGAACCGTCAGTGCGACGACCCTCCCCCGGAAGCCCGTCACTCCCATCGGTAGCCCACCCCGCGGACCGTCGCCAGACGGTCGGCCGCGCCCAACGCCCCGAGCTTGGTCCGCAGCCGCCGCACGAAGGAGTCCAGGGTGTTGTCGCTGACCTGCGCGCCGTGCGGCCAGCCGGCGGCCACCAGGGCGTGGCGGCGCACCGCGTCCCCCTGCGAGGCGATGAGCCTGCCCAACAACCGGAACTCGGTCGGCGTCAGACTCTCGCTCGTGGAACCGTAGGTGACGACATGTCTGGCCGGGTCGAGGACGACGCCCCTCGGCGCGGCCGCCGCGGTTGACCTGCGCAGCAGGGCACGCACCCGCACCAGCAGCTCCGGGACGTCGAACGGCTTGGTCATGTAGTCGTCGGCGCCGGCCTCGAAGCCGCCCACCTTGTGATGCATGCCGTCCAGGGCGGTGAGCATCAGCACCGGCGCGTCGACGCCTCGGGCCCGCAGCGCCAGGCAGACGTCGCGACCGTTGGCGTCCGGGAGCCCCAGATCCAGGACGACCAGGTCAGGGACCGGCTCGAGGTGCCGCAGCAGGCTGTCCGCGGTGGCGGCGCCTGAGACCGTGTGGCCGTCGTGCTCAAGTGCGCGCCTGAGGACGTCGCGGACGGCCGCGTCGTCTTCGCACACCACGATAAATGCCACATGCCGACCCTAGGGCACTCCAGTAAGAGTTCCCTGTCTGCGCCACTCAGCGGGCCTGATGTCGGGCCAGGTCACCTGTGGGCGCCGTCGTGGCGGCGCCGGCCGCAGGCAGGGCGTGAACGGGACCTGTGGCGACGACGTGCACCGAGGTGCCGACCGGTGGCGGGGCGGTGTCGGTGTAGGCGATCAGGGGGTGGTCGAGTCCGTCTGCGGCGGGCGTGACTTCCACGCGGTGGTCGTGGCCCCGGAACTGTGTGGCCGCCACGGTGGCCCTGAGCGTGTGGGTCCAGCTGTCCGTGTCGGCCCGGGTCAACAGACGCAGTTGCCGTGGCCGCAGCATCACGGTGCCGGCGTCGTCCCTGCCGGTCGGGCGGGCAAGGAGCAGGGTGCCGAGCGGGGTCGTCGCCTCGTCACCGTTGAGAGCCGCGGGGAGGAGGTTGGCTTCTCCGAGTGCCCGGGCCACGTGGGCGTCGGTG
The DNA here is from genome assembly GCF_003258295.1 of Streptacidiphilus pinicola. Classification (GTDB taxonomy): domain Bacteria; phylum Actinomycetota; class Actinomycetes; order Streptomycetales; family Streptomycetaceae; genus Streptacidiphilus; species Streptacidiphilus pinicola. Next base: position 36,379 of record NZ_QKYN01000027.1, read on the forward strand.
GGGCGGTGGAACAGGTCGTCCGGGGTTCCGGACTGGGTGATGCGGCCGTCACGCATGACCGCGACGAGGTCGGCGAAGGCCAGGGCCTCGTCGACGTCATGGGTGACCAGGACCGCGGTCGCGCCGGCGCGGCGCAGGGCGGCGGCGACCTCGGTGCGCAGTTCGGCACGCAGCGCCGCGTCGAGCGCGGAGAAGGGCTCGTCGAGCAGGAGCAGGTCGGGGCGGGGGGCGAGGGCGCGGGCCAGCGCCACGCGTTGCTGCTGTCCGCCGGAGAGCTGGTGCGGGTGGCGGTCGCCGAGGCCGGCGAGGCCGACCAGGTCGAGCAGTTCGGGGACTCGGGCGGCGCGTTCGGCGCGCGGGAGGCCGAAGCCGATGTTGGCGGCGGCGGTCAGATGGGGGAAGAGGGCGCCGTCCTGGGGGACGTAGCCGATGCGGCGCTTCTCGGCGCGCTCGCGCCGCCGGCCGTCGTCGAGGACGCGGTCCCCGACGGTGACGGTGCCGGTGGTGGCGGGGTGGAAGCCGGCGACGATGCGCAGCAGGGTGCTCTTGCCGCAGCCGGACGGGCCGAGCACGCAGGCCAGTTCGCCGTCCTTGACGGTGAGGTCGACGCCGCGCAGCACGTCGTTCCTGCCGTGGTGGGCGTGCAGGTCGGTGACGGTCAGGCCGCTCATCGCCCAGCCTCTCTGGTGGTGTGGGTGCGGGAGTCGCCGAGGGTGCGGCGGGTGAGCAGGAGGACGGCGGGGACGGACAGCGCCGTCATGACGGCGGCATACGGGGCGGCCGCGCCCCAGGCGAGGCCGGTGGTGTAGGTCCAGAACTGGGTGGCCAGGGTGTCCGTGCCCGTGGGGCGGAGCAGCAGAGTGGCCGTCAGTTCCGTACTGGCCGTCAGCCCCACCATCGCGAAGGCGGCGCCGAGTCCGGGCAGGATCAGCGGCACGGTCACCCGGGCCAGGACGGCGAGCGGCCGGGTGCCCAGGGAGCGGGCGACGTCCTCGACCGCGTGCGGGACCTGCGCCAGCGAGGAGCGCACCGCGGTGAGCGCGAGCGGGAAGAACAGAGCCACGTAGCCGGCGACGAGCAACGGCGCCTGCTGGTAGAGCGGCTGCGCGTAGCGGATCGCGAAGAAGACGACGGCCAGGGCCACGGCGATGCCGGGCAGCGCGCGGGTCAGATAAACGGTCTGCTCGACGGCTCGGGCCAGCCGCGTCTCGCGGCGCCACGCGTACAGCGCGACCGGGATCGCGGCGGCGGTCGCGACGGCCGCGGCACCGAGCGCGTAGCCGAGGGTGGTCAAGGTCAGCGACCAGATCGAGGCGGAGGGCAGCGTGGTCGAACTGCCCTTGACCAGCCAGTACCCGAGTGCGTAGACGGGGACGCCCACCGCGGTGCCGACCAGCGCCGTCATCGCGAGCAGTGCGAGCGGCTTGGTCCGGCCGAGCGGGATCGGCGCGGCCGGCCGCCCGGACGTGCGCTCGCGCACGACGCGTCCGCGCTGACGGACCACCCATGCCTGGAGAAGCACGATCAGCAGCGCGAGGGCGATCAGCACGAGCGCGAGCACCGAGGCGGAAGTCATGTCGAAGGCGGTCTCGAACTCGGTGAAGATGGCGGTGGCGAAGGTGGTGTAGCGCAGCATCGCGAACGCGCCGTACTCGCCTAGCAGGTAGAGCGCGACCAGCAGTGCTCCGCCGGCCAGCGCCGGGCGGCACTGCGGCAGCGTGACCCGCCACAGAACGGACAGGCGGCCGTGGCCCAGGCTGCGGGCGACCTCCGCCGCGCCCGCGTCGCTGCGCCGCAACACGGCGGCGACGGGCAGGAAGACCAGCGGGTACAGCGAGGAGACCATCACCAGGGAGGCGCCCCACAGACCCTGCACGGAGGGCATCAGCGAGACCCAGCAGTAGCCGTGGACGAACTCCGGGATGGCCAGCGGCATCGCGGCCAGCACTGTGAAGGTCCGGCGCAGCGGCAGGTCGGTGCGCTCGACCAGCCACGCGGCCCCGAAGCCGAGGACCAGCGAGGCGGCGGTGACGACCGCCGTCAGCGCGGCGGTGTGCCCGAGCAGGGTCAGCACCATGGGGCGGCCCAGGAGTTGGCGGGTCGCATCCCAGCCCGACTGTCCGGCCTCCAGGGCGACGAAACCCAGCGGGCACGCGACCAGCAGCGCCACGACCATGGCCGTCAGCGGAAGCGCCGCAGCGCCCGGCCGCCACCCGCCCAGCCGCGAGGAGCGCGGCGGGCGGGTGGCGAGGGGCGCCGAGGAGGAGGGGGACGTGAGTGTCACGACAGCAGGCCCACGCTCTGCATCAGCTGGAGCGCCTGCTTGCCGTCGCCCAGCTCGGCGGGCGAGGCGATGGGCCCGGACTGGTCCAGCGGGCGGGAGAGTCGGGTGTCCGTCACCCCGGCGAGCAGCGGGTACTCGTAGCTCTCGGAGGTGGCGATGATCTGCTGGGCGGGCTTGCTCACCAGGTAGGCGAGGAACGCCTGCGCGGCCGCCTGGTGCTTGCTGGAGGCCAGCACGCCGGCGCCGGAGACGTCGACCAGCGCACCCGGGTCGCCCTTGGCGAAGTACGACATGGTGCTGTGGACGCCGGACGCGCCCTGCTCGTCGCGCAGGCGGTACCAGTAGTAGTGGTCGATCACACCGCCCGCGACGTCGCCGCGGTTCACGGCGGCGACCAAGTCCTCGTTGGAGCCGTAGACCTTGGCGTTGTCCTTGAGCGCCTGCAGCCACGTCTTGGTGGCGGCGACGCCCTGCTGCTTGATCATCAGCGAGACGACCGGGCTGAAGTCCGTCTCCGAGGGCGCGATCCCGAGCCTGCCCTTCCACGCGGCCGAGGCCAAGTCCTTGATCGCGGTCGGGGCCTGGGCCGCCGTCACCTTGCCGGTGTTGTACACGAACGCGGCCTCACGGGCCGAGAGGCCGACCCAGTCGCCCTGCGCCGAACTGTCCCCGGCGGGGACGGCGGCCAGGGTGGACGCGGTGACCTTCGCGAGCAGGCCCTTGTTCTCCAGCGTGGTCAGCGCCGGCGGGTTCTCGGCGACGTACACGTCGGCGGGCGAGGCCGACCCCTCCACCAGCAGCTGATTGGCCAGCTCCGCCTCATCCCCGGAACGCAGCTGCACCTTGACGCCCGTGCGGGCGGTGAAGTCCTGCACCAGCTTGCCCATCGTCTGCTCGTGCTGACCGCTGTAGACGGTTATGGTCTGGCCTGCGAGGGAGCCGCCGGACCCGCCGGAGGAGGCCACGGAGGTCCCGGAGCTGCCGCACGCGCTCAACGAAAGGGCACACGCTCCAGCCAAGGAGATCGCCGCCATCGAAACCGCAGACCGCTTCATCGACCGCACACCGCCGAACACCGCACAAACCTCCAGCAGAAGACGAACACCCGATCCACCTGTGGTGCGGACCAAGCCACCCCGCGCGAGCGAGGGCGGGCCACAACCCGATCCACCACCAAGCAAGGCAAGGCTTACCTTACTAAGTTCGGGGCGATCTTCGCTCACCACGGTCCCGTGTCATCGGCGAAGCGAGGTTGGAATGTCTGCTCTATACCTGTTTGTCAGGTTGGCTCGGGCAAGCGCGAGACCATTTCGCAACACTGGTTCCACGCCAGTACGAATCGTCGAGGTGGCCCGCCCCCTTGTCCTCGCCGTACTGCGAGCCGTCGGAACCCGGTAGGCGCCGGCCTCGGGCGCGCGTCGCGACCTCGCCTCCTGGCCCGTCGGCGGTGCGAGGAGCCGGTCATAACATCTTGCCCACGGGTCGGCGGGATCATATTGAATGACCGTCAACTCCGGTGCCGATCGGAGCTTCGCGCCGCCCGCCTGGGGCATCATTCATCGCCTCCGGCGCCTGCCGCCCGCATCAAAGCCTCCAGCCTTGCCCGGATGGGCGGTAGCCAGGTCGCCCGCCGCACAACCGTGCGCGCTCCAGGGGGCGCGCGCCGACCTGCAACGCGCCGCCGGTCGTGGCCTGCTCGGGCGCGCTGACACCCCCGCATGCAGCTCCGGCGGCATAGTGGCGACGGCTAACTCATTTGCGTCCGTCCAGATGTGAGGAGCACAGGTGACCACCATTCAGGGCCTGACCTATCTCGAGGTCGCCTTCGACGAGCAGGGCCAACTCACGTCAGGCGGGGACGAACTGCTGGCCGCTGCGGCAGGGGCCAGTGCTGCGGCGGCCCCCGGGGCGTGCAACGTCTTCTTTATGACGCACGGCTGGAACAACAGCGAGGACTCGGCGCGCACCCTCTACCAGAACATGTTCCGGCTGTTGAGCGGAATGCTCGGAACCAACCTGTCGTCCACGATCGCCGTCGGGGTGATCTGGCCGGCGCGGGCACTGTCCGAGGACGACCCCGCAGTGGAGCAGGCCGCAAGCCCCACGGATGACGTCCTCTCCCTGGCAAAGGTGTTTCCCCAGCAGCAGGACGACGTCGCCGCCCTGGGCGCTGCTCTGGGCGCGCCCCAGCCCGCGGTGGCGGGGGCTGCCGGACTGTACGCGCAGGCAAGGGCGCTGGTCACGTCACCGGCTAGCCCGGTGCCCGGCTACGACGAGGACGCCCCGCTGGTCCGCGGCCCGGGGGCGGGGCTGGGTCTGGACCTTGAACGGCTCATCGAGCACGTCTGCGGCAACAGCCTCGACATCGTGCGGGTGTTCACCTACTACGAAATGAAGAACCGGGCAGGTGTCGTCGGCCAACAGGGCCTGGGGCCTTTGGTTCGCGAACTTGGCGCACAGGTGGCCGGAGTTCGAGTGCACCTGATGGGGCACAGTTTCGGCGCGCGACTGGTCGCCCACGCCCTGGTGGGCCTCGGCGACGTAGAGAATCCGCAGGCCAGCCCGGTCAAGTCGGTCCTGTTCCTGCAGGGCGCGTTCTCACACTTCGCGTTCGCTCCCGCCATCACCCAGGCCGCCACCCCAGGCGAGGAGGGGCCGCTGGCGGGACTCACCGCGCGCGTCGACGGGCCGCTGCTATCCACCTTCACGAGCGCCGACAGGGCTCTGGGCGCCTGGTACCCGATGGCAACGATGATCCAGCACGAGGACCTGGCCCTGTTGGACCACCCCGCCAACCGGTGGGGTGCAATGGGCCACGACGGATTCCAGCAAGCGAACGCCGTGACCGCCCTCCTCGCGCCCCAGGGCAGCCCGTACACCTTCACGCCCGGCACCTGCTACCGCCTGGATGCCAACGCCGTGATCAACGCCGACCAGTCCCCGTTCGCCGGCGCCCACAGCGACATCTGTCATCCGGAGGTCCTGTGGGCGGCAGCCAGCGCCGCCCAAACCACTGCCTGACGCAACCCGGCCCAGCAACCGCCGAATCCTCTCACCCGGAAAGTTCCTGCCTTTCGCTCGCACTCGCGCCACGCTGTGGGTGCCGAATCTTGCGTCCGCGCAGGTCGGACGGCACGCCGATACCCGTGCAGCACTCCCCCGAGAGGGTTACGCCGAGGGATGTCCAGGCACTCGATCCGGTCTGGTTCGGGCAGTCCTGGTAGGGCGCCGGATGCGGCCGCGGCCAGGGCCCTTGGGTACAGCGCCGGTTGTCGTGCCGCTCGTAGGTCCGCCGCGCTCGACGCAGGTGGGTCTCGTATCAGACGAGCGTGCGGTCCTGGGCATGCGTCGGGTGCCCGTGTCGGAGTTCTCCTTGGAGCTCTGACGTCCTTCCTTGCGACAACCATGGCTGAACGGGCCAAATTCAGACGGGCCATGGCTACCCGTTGGGACGAACGCAGGCTCGACGCCGCAGCACGACTGGATCTGGGGGCCCATACGCCGTCGACTGTCGACGACCTCGCAGGACGGCCATCCGACCGGACCATGCCGGTCTCGACAGGGCGCGGCTACCGGTGTGGCTGTGCTGGCTCCCCGCGGCCTACATGTGTCCTGTCGTGTTCGTCTCGCACAGGGGTGTCCGTCTCGGCCTGAGCAGCTCAGAAGGCGTGCCGCCAAAGCCAGTAAGCCGTGTCCTTCCAAATGGTGATCCTCGGTGGGCCGTGCGTGTGACCGGGTACGTGATGGTGCGTCGACCCGCGAGTCGCGCCGGTGACTCCGGGTGTCTGCAGCAGAGGTGAGGTGTCGTGATGAGAGCCGTGGAGCTGGCCGTGCTGGCCGGCCTGCTGGCTACGACTGTGGCGGCGGTGCCAAGCGGAGCCGTGGCCCAGGGGTCCGTGGCGGGGGCGGGTCAGTCGTCGCGGTTCGTACCGGGCCCGTGCCCGCCCACGCTCCCGCACGGCGTAAAGGCCAGCTGCGGATACCTGACGGTGCCGGAGGACCGGACCCGGCCTGGCGGGCGAACGATCCGGCTCGCCGTCGCGATCGTCCCCGCCCGGTCTCCGCGGCACCAGCACGGTGACCCGATCGTATTCCTGCCCGGGGGCCCGGGGCAGGACGCCGTCAGCGACATCCCGGTGCTCACCGAGACCGGCCTGAACCGGGACCGCGATCTCGTCGTCATGTCGCAGCGCGGGACGCTCTCCTCGCCCCCCACTCTGACCTGCCCCGAGATCGACAGGTTCTACCAGCAGCGGATCGGACTGCGCTACGACGCCCCCTCCACTGGCCGCCTGTACGTGCAGGCGGTGTCCGCCTGCCGCGACCGGCTGACCGGCGACGGAGTCGACCTGGCGGCGTACAACTCCTCCGAGAGTGCGGCCGACCTGGCGGACTTGCGGACCGCGCTTGGCATCCGGGAATGGAACGTCTTCTCCCACTCCTACGGAACCGAACTGGCGCTGACGTACATGCGCCGCTACCCGCAGGGCATCCGCTCAGTGACGATCGACGGGGTGGTGCCGCCCTCGGTGGCGACCCCGGGCTGGACCTGGAGCAGCGTCAAGGAGTCGTTCGACAACATGACCGGCGCGTGCGCGGCGCAGCCCGCCTGCCGCAGGCGCTACCCTCAGCTCGCCGCCGTGTTCACCCACCAGGTGAGCCGGCTGGAGGCCCATCCGGAGACCACGCGGGTGACCGTGCCGGGCGTGGCCGGGCTGGTGAAGGTGGTCCTCGATGGCGGGGCCCTGATGAACTGGATGATCCGGGCCAGCCACACTCCCGCCGACTTCCCGATGGCCGTGGACGAGCTGGCCCACGGCAACCCGCGACTCGTTGCCGAGCAGTGGGCGAGCACCCGGCTGCCCGGCCATGAGGGAATCTTCGCCCACGGCCTGTCCCTGAGCGTGTGGTGCAGCGAGTGGGTGCCCTTCGAGACCGCGCGCGAGCAGCTGACCGCCGGCCTGCGGGCCTTCCCGACCCTCCCCATCTCCGTCCTGGCCCAGGCGCCACAGCTGGCGTTCCTGCGCGAGGCATGTCGGGCTTGGGACGTCCCCGGGGCGGACCCGTCCATCCGCGCGGTCACCCACAGCACCATTCCGACCCTCGCCATCTCCGGGAGCTTCGACGCGCAGACGGGCGCGGTCTGGGGGCGCTACGCAGCGCTGACGCTGCAGAACTCGCACGTTGTGACGCTGGCCGGCGTCGCGCACGGCGTGATCTTCAACCCCTGCGGCTCACACGTGATCACCTCCTTCTACGACCGCCCCGACCACCCTGACACCCGGTGCGTGGCCTCGGTGCGCCCCGTGCCGTTCATCATCGGACCGCGGTGAAACCGGCAACCATGAACCAGGCCCACCACGACGCCGCCGAAACCACTGAGCCCTCGACCGCCCACCCGCTCTCGCGCCGCAACCTGCTCGCCATCGCCGCGGGCGGCGCGGCCCTGTCGCTCACACCGGCTCCGGCCCGCGCCGCCACCCGACGATCCACCGGCACCGGGGACACCGCGTTCCAATCTCTGCTGCGGGCACTCGACGCCAGGATCGAAGCGGCCATGCGGGCCCACGCGATCCCGGGGGCGGCGGTGGGCCTGCTGCTGGGCGACCGCGAATACGTCAGGGGATACGGCGTCACCAACGTCGAACACCCCACGCCCGTCGACGCGGACACGCTCTTCCGGGTCGGCTCGACCACGAAGACCTTCACCGGCACCGCGCTGATGCGGCTGGTCGAACGGTCCAGGGTCGACCTCGACGTCCCCGTGCGCCGGTACCTGCCCGAGTTCACCGTGGCCGACCGTGCCGCCTCCCGACAGGTGACGGTCCGACAACTCCTGAACCACAGCTCCGGCTGGCTCGGCGACGACTACCAGGACTTCGGCCGCGGCGACAACGCCGTCGCCCGCTTCGTGGACTCCATGACCCGCCTGCCCCAACTCACTCCGGTCGGCCGGACGTTCGCCTACAACAACGCCGGGCTCTGCGTGGCCGGGCGCATCCTTGAGGTCGCCACCGGCCGCACCTACGAAGCCGCGGTGGGCAGCCTGCTCCTGGACCCGCTGGACCTGCGTCACAGCAGCTTCTTCAGCGACGACATCATCGGCCGCAACATCGCCGCCCCCCACAACGTCGTCAACGGCCGGGCCGTGGTGGAGCCGTCCTTCTGGCCCCAACCACGCAGCCTCGCCCCGACCGGCGGACTGATCTCCAGCGTGCGTGACCAGCTGGCCTGGGCCCGCTTCCACCTCGGCGACGGCACCGCCCCCAACGGCACCAGACTGCTGAGCAAAGCGTCCCTGAGCCAGATGCGCTCACGGCCGGGACCCGGCGGCACCATCGTGGTGGAACTCGACGGCATGGGCATCACCTGGATGCTGCGCCCCACGGCCCAGGGACCCCGGATCGTGCAGCACGGTGGCACCTGGCCGGGTCAGGTCTCCGGCTTCCTGATGGTGCCCGGCCGCGGCTTCGCGCTGACCCTGCTCACCAACTCGGTCAGCGGCTCGCGCCTGCGCGACGAGTTGTTCACCGATGACTGGGCGCTGCGGCGCTTCGCCCAGGTCAGCAACCTCCCCGCCGAACCCCGACGCCTGAGCGCCGCGGAACTGGCACCGTACGAGGGCCACTACCTGAACCGGCGGATCACCGAAGCCGGCACCTGGGAGGAGACCCACGTCGAGTTCCGCGCCCACCGCGGCCGCCTCCAGGGGACGACGACCACCCAGGGCGAGACCAGCGAGCTCGGCGTCGTCTTCTACCGCCCCGACTTCGCACTCGACCTCGACCCCACCGGTCGGCCGACCCGCACCCGCAGCGACTTCCTGCGCGGACCCGACGGACACGTCGTGTGGTGGCGCAACCACGGACGACTCCACCGCCACACCGACCAGCCGACCCCCTGACCCGGGATCACCGGTCACGTCCGCTGGCGTGGTGTATCGACGGCCAGTCGGTGATCTCTTTGCAGGTTAGGCGGTGAGGGCGGTCGGGTTGGTGTCGTCGGTGGGTTCTCCCTCGATCGGGTGGAGGCGGCAGCGGCCGAGGATCTCGGAGCCGATGTAGCGCCGTTGCGCGGCCCATTCGTCGCTCTGCTCTGCCAGGACCGCACCGACCAGGCGGATGACGGATGCCCGGTCGGGGAAGATCCCGACGACGTCGGTGCGGCGGCGCATCTCCTTGTTCAGCGGCTCCTGCGCGTTGGATATGAGACCGAAGGTCGGCGTGTAGGAGCCCCACTCGTAGTTGTCGAGGGCGCTCCAGTGCAGGTAGCCGCGAACGTCGATATCCTCGCGCCATCAAGTCCCGCCAGGAGCGGCCCCCTGCGTGCGCCCAGCCGCCGCACCAACGTCAACACGGTGGTCGTCGGGACCGCGAGACACGCCGGATCACTGAACCCCGCAGCCTGGTCCGCGGCGTCAGTCACGGGTGCCGGAATCCGCCGTCACTCTCGGCGCCGACGGCCGCGCGGCCGATCGGCGCCGGGCGGCCCGCATGGCGGTGAACGCGCCCAGGTAGAGCAGAGCCGCCACCAGCAGCAGCGCCTGATAGCCCGTCACGAGTGCCAGGTATTCGAGCGCGCCACCGGTCAGCGCGCCGAGCAGGTTCGCGCCGAACGCGGAGGTCGGGTCCGCGGCGAGCGCGAGGCGGTCCGAGAAGATGAGGTTGGCGCAGAAGATGGGAGCGAAGGCCAGGGCGATCGCGGCGGCGAGCCGCGCGGGGAACGGCAAGGAGAGCACGGCGTGCACCGGGACGATCCAGGCCACCGCGAGGGTGCCGAAGAGCAGGAGCTGCAGGAGCAGCTGGTTGACCCGTCGCAGTCGGCGCCGGACCTCGACGCCGGCAAGGACGGCGAGCAGGACGCCGATGAAGACCAGGGCGTTGACCAGCCAGGTCGTGCCGAAGTAGAGCGCGAAACCGATCACGTTCTTCGTTTCGAGCAGCATGAAGGCCGCCCCCAACAGGAACATGTCGGTGTACCGGACCATGCTGCGGATCCGGACTCCGGTCAGGCGCACCGCGAGCAGCGTCACCAGCAGGATCGCGGCCAGCGCGCCCAGGTAGAGGGTGGGGATGCTCCGATGGAGCAGGTAGGGGAACGGGCGGTCGTCGGTCGCGGCCGCCGGAACCGGGCCGCTGGGCTTCCAGACGCGCGCGCACGTCTGGTCGGCCGTGGTCATCCCGGCCACCAGCACGGCAGCGTTCCGGGCGAAGGTCGTCATGCAGGGGGCGTGGCCGTAGACGGCGTCGAGGGAGCCGGCGAAGCGGTCGACGAGCCAGCTCTGGCGGTAGTAGTTGTACATGGCGAACGCGCCGTGCGGTGCGACGTGGTCGCGCGCGGCCTGGAACGCCTGCTGGGTGAACAGGTAGCTCTCCAGACGCAGGTTGCTGTCGCCGGCCACCAGCGTCAGTGAGTCGGGCAGCGCCAGGACGACGAGGTCGTACTTCGTGTTCGCCCGCTCCAGGAAGGCCCGTCCGTCGTCGATGTGGAGGCGCACCCTCGGGTCGGCGTACGGCCGCGAGGGGTGCAGTTGCGTGCCGATCTGCGCCAGCCGGGGATCGATCTCGACCGCGTCCACACGCTCGGCGCCGCGCGCCAGCGCGACCGCGACGTCATTGCCGTTGCCGGCCCCGATGACCAGGACGCTCCGGTGCGGGTTGCGGGGCGTCTCGTCGTACGCCTGCCGGTAGGGCGAGTTCTTCTGCATGAGGACGGGCAACGGTGCGATGTTCTGGTGCGGCACGCCGTTGGCGGAGATCTGGTACTCCGGTGGGTGGGTCGACAGGGTGGTCAGCTGGATCTTGTAGTAGGGCGACCAGGAGATGCCGGTGGTCGTCGTCTCCACCAGCAGCGCGGCGACCATCGCGGTGAGGGGGACGGCGTACCGCCAGATGTTGCGTCGCCCGCCGAGCGCCAGCAGGGCCGCGGCGACGATGACGCCCCAGACCACCGAGGGTGCGCGCAGCCAGGACACAAGGGCGAAGGAGACCGAGCCCGTGAGGCTGCCGATCAGGTCGTAGCGGTAGGCGTCGAGCGAGGGAAGCTGCCGGAACAGGTCGGCGGTGATCTTCCCGATGGCGGCCATGATCACCGCGGTGAGCAGGAAGATCGCCGGCAGCGTCACCCAGGCGGGCAGGCCGCTGGTCCTCACGGAGGTGAAGTAGAGGACCTGGCCGCTGCTCTGACTCACCTGCACCGGATAGACGCGGACCAGGACGACGAGCAGGGCGAGTGGGACCGGCGCCCAGCGCTTGATCCACCGTCCGCGCTCGGCGGGGATCAGGAACCCGATGCCGATGCCCAGGAATGACCCGAGCAGGATGAAGTTCGAGAAGTAGCTGAGATGGACGACGTTGGCGCCTGTCCATCTGATCAGCGCCAGCTCGACGAAGAGCATGGTGGCGCTGGAGAGCATCAGCCGCCAGCGCAACGTGGGTCTCGTTTGTCTGCTTTGAGTCACATTCATATACACGCACGGTGCCATCGTCGACGCGGCGAAGTGGCTTGCATCGTCGGCGGGCGTGTCGTCAGACGGGGGCGAGCGCGTATCGTCACGCGTACCGGCGACGGGCGAGAAACCGGTCGCACGAGGTCCCGGGGGCCTGCTTCAGCGTGCCTGGCTCTTCGAGCAGGTGGCCCGCTCCCGGGATCACCGCGAGGCGGTGCGGCGCGGTCAGGTTGTGGCCCAGAGCCCAGTCCGCGCAGGTCAAGCGATGTTCCGGCGCCCCTGGAGGGCTTCGCCGAGGCGGTCGCGTCGGCCTACCTTCACCTGGCGTACCCGTCGCGCCCACCCGCCGCCCGCCCGCACGGCATTCCGGTATGGCTCGGCCCAGGTCGCGACACCGCTGCCGGGCTCCGCGAAAACCTCCCTGGACGCAAGGCCCAGTACCTGAGCCCTGGTCATGTGTGAACGTTAACAATATGGTTGGGTTGCGTTCGCCCCGCCGTGTTCCGCGCTCCCTAGGTTCCTCGCCAGTAGCCCCGAGCGAGCAGGAGGGTCCATGACCACAGTCCAGGCCATCGGAATTTCGGGGCGAAAGATCGGCAGACGCGACGTCCTGCGCGGAGCCGTCGGAGTGGTCCTCGCCGGCGGCTCGGCCACCGCACTGCAAGGGCTGTCGATCGGGCCCGCCTCGGCCGCGCCGCGGACCCCCACTGCTCCGGACCCGCTGCTCCCCTTCGTCTCCCACTACACGAGCAACATCGCCGCCGACCTCACGCCCGACACCAACGCTGCCGTCGACATCCTCTCGGGCATGGCCCGGCTGTGGCGGACCGGCGTCTCCTGGAACGACGGCACGGTTCTCGACCGTGAGGTGCTGCGCGCCAACATGCGCCACAGCGCCGAGGTCACCGCCCGACGCACCGCCGCAGAGGCAAAGCAGGCGTTCCTGCACGATCGTCAGGACCAGAGCTACGGCATGATCGACGGCCTCGGCCCGCTGGCACCGCTCTACAAGGCGGGAGCGCTGGCGGTGACCAGCGTCACCGACGCGCCCGACGGCACGCCGCCCGGCCCGGTCAACGACAGCGTGCCGCCCGGCTCCCCCGCCGGGTCCGCGACCGGTGCCGGCTCGCCGACCTCCGCGCTCGGCGCCGTGGTGACGCTGGTCCAGACGCTGCGCGGGTCGTACTCCTCCAGCAACCCGAGCAAGGCCGCGTACGCGTACCCGCGCCCATGGCGGATGACCCTGGACAGCGGGGTCGTCGACACCGGCACACTCGATCCGTTCGGTTACCCCGTCTACGACTCCCCCGTCCAGGTGGCCCCGCAACTGCTGCGGCAGCGCAGCACCACACCGGCCACGGACGGCGGCTTCCCGAGCGGCCACACCAACGCCTTCTTCCTCGCCGGACTCGCCTACGCGTACGCCGTACCCGAGCGCTTCCAGGAACTGGTCACCCGCGCCTACGACCTCGCCGACAGCCGCATCGTCGCCGGGATGCACTCGGCCGTAGACGTCATCGGCGGCCGCGTGCTGGGCACCGCCCTCGCCGCCGCGACCCTCGCGGACCCAGCGAACAGCACGGTCAAAGCAGCCGCCCGCGCGCAAGCCCTGGCGTGCTTCACCGCGGCGACCGGCACCGACGCGGACGGTCTGTTCGCCGCCGCCCACACCGGCAGCGACGATCAGTACGCCGACCGCGAGGCCAACGCGGAGGCCGTCGCCCGCCGCCGCACCTACGGCCTGCCCCGCCGCGGGCCGTGCACCGTCCCGATGAGCGTGCCGCAGGGCGCCGAGGTGCTGCTGGAGACCCGCCTGCCCTACCTTTCCGCCGAGCAGCGCCGCGAGGTGCTGCGTACGACGGCACTGCCCTCCGGCCACCCGGTCCTGGATGGCCCCGAACTCTGGGGCCGACTGGACCTGTTCACCGCGGCCGACGGCTACGGCGCGTTCGACGACGACGTGAACGTCGTCCTGGATGCCACCCTGCACGGCTTCCACGCGGCGGACCGCTGGCGCAACGACATCGACGGCCCTGGCGGCCTCACCAAGGGCGGCTCTGGCACGCTCACCCTCGCCGGCCGCAACCGCTATCGGGGCGGCACGCGAGTCCGCGAGGGCGTCCTGGTCGCGGAAGCGCCACACGCCCTCGGTACCGGTGACGTCGAACTGACCAGCGGCACACTGCGGTTCACGGCCGGCGCCGCGCCGCGGCACCTCGGCGGCCGGTACACCCAACGCGGCGGAACGCTCGACCTCACGGTCTCCCCCGCCTGCGACACGACGCTCCTCGATATCGAAGGCTCCGCGGCACTCAGCGAGGGCGCGGCCCTCACCCTGCGACTTGCGGCGCATCCTCGCCTCGGCACGCTGACCGTGCTGCGAGCCCGGCGCCTGACCGGCACCTTCGCCTCCATCGACGCGGTCGGCCACGACGGGTTCGTCTACGTCGTCGAGCCCCGCTACGACGCCACCAGCCTCACTGTCCGACTGCACCGCTCCTGAACTACCTCATCCCGAGAGGAATCGCCATGAGGTCGTCCCGCATCTCCCTGGCAGCAGCCCTGTTAGCGCTCTCATCGGTTGGCCTGACCCTGACCGGCCAGGCCGTGCCCGCAGCTGCCGCCACCATCGCCTCCCCGAGCGGATCGTTCACGCTGCTCAACTACAACGTCGCCGGTCTGCCTGTGGTCCACGAGCCGCCGACCACGCTGTCGATGGAGAACGCAGCCACGCAGATCGGCCTACGGCTGCCTCCGTACGACGTGGTCAACGTGCAGGAGGACTTCGACTACCACGCCTATATCTACGCCGGCGACAACCACCTGTACCGCACCGCCACCAGCGGCCCGGCCGGAGTCGGCGACGGCCTCAACCAGCTGTCGAACTACCCGTACGACGACTTCCAGCGCACCGCATGGAGCAGCTGCTACCCCGACAACGGCGACTGCTTCACGCCGAAGGGCTTCTCCTTCTCCCGGCTGCGCCTGGCCGAGGGCGTGTACGTCGACTACTACAACCTGCACACCAACGCCGGTACCAGCAGCGGCGACGAGACCGCCCGCGAGAACGAGTGGCAGCAGCTGACGTCCTTCATCGCCGCCAACTCGGCCGGGAACGCGGTCGTCATCGCCGGTGACACCAACAGCCGCTACACGCGCGGCGCGGACCAGCTGCAGGGCTTCGTCGCCGCCAACGGCCTCACCGACGCCTGGGTCCAGCTGGAGCAGGGAGGCGTCGCGCCGGCGGCCGGTGCGCCGAACCTCATGTGCGACGAGGCGGCGATCACCAACACCTGCGAGATCACCAACAAGACCTTCTACCGCAGCAGTCCGCTGGTCACGCTGAACGCCACGGGCTACAACAACGAGCACGCCAAGTTCCTGGACACAGGCGGCCTGATGCTCTCCGACATGGACCCGATCCTGACGAACTTCTCCTGGGCGGAGAGCCCCGACTACCGCCAGAGCGACACCTTCGGCGGCCCGCACGGAAGCTTCTACACCGACCTGGCCAGCGTGCCCGCCCATGCCCAGGCCACCACGCTGACGCTGCGCAGCGGCAACCGGGTCGACGCCGTCGGCCTCACCCTCGCCGACGGCACCACCCTCACCCACGGCGGCACCGGCGGCACGCCCTCCACGCTGACGCTGGGCGCGGGCGAGTACGTGACGCAGGCCCAGCTGTGCGAAGGCCAGTACAACGGCGACACCCGCGTCTTCTACGCCAAGTTCACGACCAACCTCGGCCGTTCCCTGGCGGGCGGCACAACCACCTCGGACTGCGTCACCGACACGGCACCGGCCGGCTGGCAGCTCGCCGGCTTCTACGGCCGCGACGGCGCCGAGGTCGACAAGCTGGGCCTGATCTACACCCAGCGCTGAGTCTCCTGACTTCGGCAGAACGATGGACGCGGGGCTGATCTTTCCTGGCGCCGTTCCGGCTCTGGTGATCCGAGGTCGTAAGCCGCCGTCTTGATCAGCCCACCTCGGCCCCGCCTCAGCAATAGCTGGTCACGCGGCCTCGCGGCGGGGCGGCGGCATCCTGCTTCGCGGCTGGCGTTGTAAACGCGGCACGAAGGCGGCGGCTGTCGGCGCTGGGGTTACGAGCCCACGCGGCCCGGGTCCAAACGAAACGTCGCGGCTAGCACCGACGCGGCGGTCCCGGGCCGCGCGGTGTGGGCTGGTCGGTGGACGGTGGTCATGACTGGACCCGTCAAGTGGTAGCCATCACTCGCCACACCCATGGGCCGCCCCGGGAGCACCTGTGTCGAACCAGCAGCAGACCACCACCGCGTCGCTCCTGCCATCCCGCCGTGCGCTGCTCAGAACCGCCGCGGCTGCGGCAACGGGCGCCCTGGTCGGCGTCGGCGTCCCCCGGGCGACGGCCGGCATCCCCATGCGATCGCCCACCCTGCGGACGGGCCGGCAGCTGCGCGGCGAGTGGATCGCATCGGTCAGTAACAGCAACTGGCCGTCCCGGCCCGGACTCCCGGCCGCGGAGCAGCGCGGGGAACTGACCGCTCTGTTCGACCGGGCCGCCGCGCTGGGCCTCAATGCGGTGTTCGTGCAGGTCCGTCCAACCGCTGACTCGTTCTGGCCGTCACCGTTCGAGCCCTGGTCGCAGTACCTGACCGGCGTTCAGGGAAAGGACCCCGGCTACGACCCCTTGGGCTTCATGGTCGACGCAGCGCATCGGCGGGGTCTGGCCCTGCACGCCTGGTTCAACCCCTATCGCATCTCGCGCCACAGCGACATGCAGGCACTGGCTCCCGGTCATCCCGCCCGACGCCACCCGGACTGGGTGGTCCGCTACGGCGGCGCCCTCTACTACAACCCAGGCGTCCCGGCGGCGCGACTCTTCGTCGAGAACGCGATCATGGACGCGGTCGAGCGCTACGAGATCGACGGGGTCCACTTCGACGACTACTTCTATCCGTATCCGGTAGGCAGCGCGCCCTTCCCCGACGACGACGCGTTCGCGACCTATGGCAGGGGCTGGACCGACCGTGCCGCCTGGCGTCGACACAACGTGGACCTGCTGGTCAGTCAGATGCTGGCCCGGGTACGCGCGGTGCGTCCCGAGGCGGCCTTCGGCATCAGCCCGTTCGGCATCTGGCGCAACGCCTCGACTGATCCGAAAGGGTCGGCCACGAGCGGACTGCAGTCCTACGACGCGCTCAGCGCGGACACGCTCGGCTGGGTGCGCAAGGGCTGGCTCGACTACGTCGCCCCGCAGCTGTACTGGAGCATCGGGTCGACGGTCTCCGACTACGCGGTCCTGGCCCGCTGGTGGGCGAACGCCGTCGACGGCACGGACGTCCAGCTGTGGATCGGCCAGGCGGTCTCCAGGGTGGGCATCGCCGGCCAGCCCGCCGCCTGGCAAGAACCCGGTGAGCTCACCCGGCATCTCACCCTGGACGCGGGACTGCCGCAGATCAGCGGTGAGCTTCTCTACAGCAGCTCGGACGTGATCGCCGACCGGATCGGCGGGGTGAGCCGGATGGCCGCCGACCACTGGCAGTACCCCGCCCTGCCTCCAGTCCTCGCACGACTCGCGGGCGGTGCGCCCCCGCTTCCACCGCACGTCTCGGCAGCGTCAGGGCCCCGCGGAACGGTGTCCGTGACCCTGTCGGCGCGCACCGACCACGCACCGAGCCGCTATGCGATCCACCTCCACACCAACCGCTCCCCCGCCACCACGGGCAATACGACGCTGATCGCCGTCCTCCCAGGGGCGCCCTCCACGACGTGGACCGGACCCGCCGCCCCCGAAGGCTGCACCTACCTCGCGACCTCGGTCGACCGCGCCAACCGCGAGAGCGCGGCCGTCACGGTCACGTACTGAGGCTCTCGCGGGAGGGTGACGGCAGGACGTTCGTGGCCCCGGTGGGGAGCGCCGGGAGCTGCGGCACAGGGCCCCCGATGCAGAGTGCTGACGGGGCTTCAGATTCTGAATGTAGTGCTGACGTCGGTCTTCCCGGAGCAGACACCCTGGGGACACCGCCGTGATCCCCTATGGACGCCCGGCGGAAGTCAACAGCTGGGGGCTCCGGCTGTGGGGTGGAGCATCGGCCGCCCGGCCGATCCGGCGGTGCCGCGCACGCTCTGGCCGGACCGCGGGTTGGGTGCCCTTCCGTTGGCGGTGTTTTGCTTCGAGCCGCGCGGGATGCCGGCGGGGGCTCCTCCGGACCCACCCCCGCCGGCTCTGGCTCCGGGGCGTTGCCTGTGAACAGTTGCCGCCGTTCGCGGGGTGTGGATCGTCGAGGGGCCCGGGGCGTCGGCTGAGGTTGGGCGTGTTGGGGCAGGTGTTCACGCCGGGGCTGGAGGACGCGGTGACAGCGGCTCTTCAGCGACCGGCCCCAATTGGCGGTGTTTTGCTTTCAATGACACGCTTATGAGGCCTTTATCACAGAAAAACCGACACCGCACCCCGTCACCGCGGCGACGATCTTCGCCCCAAGGCGACGGCCTGCGGCAGCATCGAAAGGAGGTCGCCATGAGCAACGAACGCATGGCGCGCTGGATGGGTCCGCTCGCGCTCGCGTTCCTGGTCTCCATCGTTCTGGGTTTCTTCGTCCTCGCCCCCAGCGCGCCGAACCAGAACGCCTCTGCCGCCTCGGTCATCGCCTACTACCAGGCCCACGGAACCGCAGCGCTCGCCGGGATCTACGTCATCGGCGTCGGGTTGGTCCTGCTGGCCTTCTTCGTCGGCGCGCTGCGGATCGCCCTCAGCAAGGCCGACGGTGGCCACGACTGGATGCCCACCACCGCCTTCGCGGGCGGCATCCTGTTCATCGGCGCTTTCGCCGTCAACGGGGTCCTGCACTTCGCCCTGATCCAGGCGGCTCACAACGGCCGCGTCGACATGGTGCGAACCTTGAACTTCATCGACAACAACTCTCAGGTCGCGGTCCTCCTGGGCGTCTCCGTGCTGGCACTCGCCACGGGAGCGGCCATCCTGGCCGAAGCATCCCTGCCCGCCTGGCTCGGATGGCTCTCGATCGTGATCGGCGTGCTCCCCGTCATCGGCGGGCTCGGCTTCATCGCGCTCCTGGCCCTGCCGATCTTGCTGACCATCCTCGGATTCGTGATCGGGAACCGGACAACGGCGACGGCCGCAGAAGGCACCGGGGCCTCAACGCCCCGAAGGACGACGCGCGCCCCTCACCGGCTCACCCTGCGCCACCACTGATGCGACAGACGTCGGGGAGTCGAGCATCGTGACGGGTGATCTCCCAGGGTTGGCGAGAGCCGAGCAAGCCGCATCCGGCGCTCTTCCTGGAAGCGGCGGGGTGGATTCTCCCCCGTCGTCGCGGTCGACCGTGGCGCGGGCCGCTCGAACCTCGTCGCCGTCGGCGCGGACGCCGTAGTCGACGAGCTCACTGAATTGCTGCCGCTGCTGAATCCCTGACCCGGGCTGCCGCCCGGCCGAACGATGCGTTCTGCTTCGCAACGTTGCGTGCCCGCCGGCGTCGGGACGCCGGCGGGCACGTGCGCGTGGGACGCGGTGACCGGGATCAGTAGCCGGACTTGGTGTAGGCGATGTTCTCGAAGGCGCCGTAGGTGGCGTTCGCGTAGCGCACGGCGGCGACGATGTTGTCGACCGGGTTCCAGATGTCGGTGTGGCCCGGCAGCGCGTAGGTGGCGAACGTCGAGTCGATGGTCTGCATCAGACCCTTCGACGGGGTACCGGCGGCAGCGTTGGAGTCCCAGTTGTTGATGGCGTTCGGGTTGCCCGAGGACTCGGTCATGGCGCGCGCGGTGATCGCGTCGGCGGAGGGCACGTGGTCGCCGTCGGCGGCGAGGATGGCCTGGGCCTGGGCGATCCAGCCGCTCAGATCGTTACTGTAGGTCGGCGTGGCAGCCGCGGTGGCGGCCTTGGCGGCAGCGGCGGCGTCGGCCTGGGCCTTCGCCGCGGCGGCGGCCTTCGCCTGAGCCGCGGCAGCGGCTTGGGCCTTGGCCTGGGCGGCGGCAGCGGCCTGGGCCTTCGCCTGAGCTTGCGCCTTGGCCTGGGCAGCAGCAGCGGCCTGGGCCTTCGCTGCGGCAGCAGCCCGGGCCTGCGCCTGGGCAGCGGCAGCGGCAGATGCCTTCGCCTGGGCGTCGGCCTTCGCCTTCGCGGCCGCCGCAGCCTGGGCCGCGTCGGCGGACTGGGTGGCCAACGGCGCACGCTGCTCGGAGCGGTTCGCGGTGTCGGTGCTGGGGCGCGCGATGGCCTGGGCGGCGGCCACGGCGGCGGTGCGCGGCGCGGAGCCGTTGCCGGTGAGGGCGACAGCGGTTCCGGTCGCGGCGCCGGTGATCAGCAGCGCGGCACCGACACCGGCGGTGAGGCGCTTGTTCGTGCGCACCGCGGAGAGGCGCTTGGGGAGACGGACGAGAGAAGACTGCTTGCGGTGGCGCATGGCACTCCAATGTCGACGGAGACTGCCCGGGACGGACCGAGGGCGCACTCGTCTCCGCGCGCGCCAAGTCGACGTCGCAGCACTGGGTTTCGCACACCCTTGGGCTCGCGGGTACTGACCCGACCGAGCAGGGGAGCGGTTCGGCGTGTTGACAGGTCGGCGCTGTGTGCGCCGGTCGCCGGGCTCCCGACAGGCTGACTGCCCGCCTGCCTCGTGCACGGTCACACGGCCTTCACAAGCGGAGCAAGGATTACCATCGGTAACGTGCGCTACGCCACAGGCGGGGGCGCAACCCACAGGTCAGGTCCGGGATCGCGGTGGCAAAAGGACCGAATACGAACGGTCGGCAGCGCGCTAGAGTGCGTGCCATGAGCGAGCACGTGCGCCCCCCGTTCGGCAACTTCACCACGGCTCGCAAGGCGCTCGACGTCCTCGATCTGCTGGCCGACCCCGTGGTCACGGCCCTGAAGAACTGGGGCGCCGAGGAGCACGCCGACTCGGTGCTGTACGTGGACACCGATCCCGACAAGGCGGACACGACCGTCTTCTGCGAGACCTACCAGGTGCCGCCGGAGCTCTCCGCCAACTGCGTCGTGGTCGCCGCGAAGCGCGGCGGCGAGGTCACCCTCGCCGCCTGCCTCGCCCTCGCCCACACCCGCGTGGACGTGAACACCACCGTCCGCAAGCACCTGGGCGCCCGCCGGGCCTCCTTCGCCCCGATGGACACCGCCGTCGCCGAGACGGGCATGGAGTACGGCGGCATCACGCCTGTCGGCCTTCCGGCCTCCTGGCCGCTGTTGATCGACGAGGCCGTGGCGTCGGTCCCCTCCGTGCTGGTCGGCAGCGGACGCCGTCGCGGCAAGCTGATCGTCCCGGGCCGGGCCTTCGCCCGGCTTCCCGGCGCCGAGATCATTCCCGGCCTGGCCGGCTGATCCGCCCCGCCCCCCTGACGCGAAGCTCAGCTGTCACGCTCGAACACCAGCAGGCAGGCGCCGGGGGTCTCTTCCGCGAGCGACAGCCGAAGGCTGCCCTGGTCGGCGTTCCAGCCGAGACCGGTGGGCCGGTGCGTCGGGTACAGCACACGCGGGGAGGTCCGCGAACCGGCCAGATGTGGCACCGGCAGTACCTGCTCGCCGGCCCCGCCGCGCCGCCAGACCAGCAGATAGGTCCGGTCCGCGCCGCGCAGGCCGAGGCAGAGCCAGTGGTCCTCCCAGCCCGGCAGGCCCAGCGGCCAGAGCGGCGTGGATGCCGGGATGTCCGCGCGAAGGCGCTTGTAGACCGCGATGCCCTCGGCGACGAGGGCGTGCTGGTGCGGCGTCATCCGGTCCAGGTGACCGGACAGGTGCACGCGCCCGAGCAGCGCCCCGGCCACCGTGAAGGCGATCTCCTCGTCCGTGGACCCGGGCTGCGGGTAGGCCCAGACGGCCGCCTGTTCGGGGGCGATCGCGGCGGGCGCGGAGGCCGCGATCGGCGGGTAGCGCAGCGGGTCCTGCTGGTCGCTGGTCGACTGCAACTGCGCCTGAGCCAGCAGGGCGTAGTCGGCCCGCATGCCTCCCGAAGCGCAGTTCTCGATCGTCAGCCCCGGGTGGCGGTCGAGAACGTCCGACAGCCAGTCGGTGTAGGCGCGCTGGTGGCCCAGCAGACCCGCGCCTGGGCTGCGGGACGTGCCGGTGTCCGTTCCCGGGCCGGGGTTGATGTTGTAGTCGAGCTTGAAGTAACCCACTGCGTAGTCGGCGACCAGTCGGTCGACGACGGCGTCGAGGTGGGCGCGGGCGGCGGGGTGGCGCAGGTCCAGGTGGTAGCGGCCGTGCTCGACGACACGCTCGCCGTCGCGCTGGAAGAAGGCGTCCGAAGGGAGCTGTTCGGCGACGCGGCTGCGGACTCCGACGACCTCGGGTTCGAGCCAGAGTCCCGGCGTCATCCCGGCGGCGAGGATCGCCTGGCACACCTCGCCGAGACCGCCGGGGAAGCGTGCGGCGGACTCGCGCCACTCGCCGACGCTGTCCCACCAGCCCTCCGCGTCGTCGTCGTACCAGCCCGCGTCAATGACGAAGTACTCGGCGCCCGCACGGGAAGCGGCGTCGACCAGGGGCAGGAGTCGCTCGGTGGTCGGGTCGCCCATCAGGGTGTTCATGTAGTCGTTGAAGATCACGGGCAGGACGGTGTGGTCGCGGTGTGGGCGGCGCACGGCCCGCCGGTAGCGGGTCAGCGCGGCGAGCGCGGCGGTGAGGGCGTCATCGCCGTGGGCCGTGACGCCGACAGCGACGGCGGCGCGGACCGTGGTGAACTCCTCCCCCGGGCGCAGGACCTGCCGCCACTGGTGCTCGCGGTCGTGCGGACCGAGCAGCGCGAGATACACGTCGGCGTCGTGCTCGCCCACCTCCCAGCGCCAACCGCCGCTGCTCTCGATCTGCCAGGCCCACGCGTGGCCACCGCCGTGGACGAGGGCTCCTGTCGGCAGGTACCGGCCGCTGGACCAACTGCCCTGGCTGGAGCGGGCGAAGCAGCCTCGCGGGCCGTGCTCGTGAGCGAAGCGGCTGAGATCGGGCAGCAGTTCGCGCAACGGGCGGGACTGCCAGCGCCCCTCGGCGAGCCAGTCGCTGGCCGCCCAGTGCACGTCGATCCGCGCGAGGCGTTCGCGCCCGGTCGACCGGCCGAAGCCGGGCAGGACGAGCGAGGTGACGGCCTCGACCGTCAGGTCCGCGGCTCCCTCGTTGCGCAGTGTGGTCCAGGCCCGGACGACGGGGACGCCCGGCACCGCGCGGTAGTGGGCCTCGACGACGAGGCCGGTGACCGGGTCGGCCAGGTCGATCCGCAGGCTCGGCCGGGTGCCGTCGCCGTCGGCCTCATGGCCGCGGTAGAGCAGTCTGGCCCCGGCGGAGGTCTCGACACTGCGCTCGCCCGACCACTTGCGCCCGGAACCGGACAGCTGTATCTCGACCAGCGGCAGGCCTGGGCCCTCGGTGTGCGAAGCGGCCCCGACGGGACCGGCGCGGACGATCCGGACCGCGCCCTCACCGTCGATCCGAAACCGCAGAGGAAGGGCCTCAAGGCCCCAGTCGATCTCGCTGACCTGCGGGTTCGCTGTTAGGGCCGTTGCCTGGGGCACGATGACAGCTCCTCGTTGACCGATAGCTCGACTTGGCAACGGACCTGTGAAGGGCAGGTTTCCAAGCCTTGACATCCAGAAAAGTGACCGGTCACAATCCTGCCATGTCTGTGACCGGTCACACAAGCGCCGATACCCCCGCTGACCAGGCCGCCAAAGGCGGCAAGTCGGTGAGCATCCGGGACGTCGCGGCCGCCGCCGGCGTCTCCTACCAGACCGTCTCGCGTGTCATCAACGGAAACGCCAGCGTCAAGGAGGCGACCCGCGAGCGCGTCCAGGAAGCCATCCGGGCCCTCGGGTTCCGCCCCAACGCGGCCGCCCGGGCGCTGGCCAACCGGGACACCAGATCACTCACCGTCGTCACCTCCAACACCACCCTGTACGGATACGCGGCAACGCTGCAGGGCGTGGAAGAGGCGGCGCGAGCTGCGGGTTTCACCGTCGGCATCAGCGTCCTGGAGTCCGAGGCGGACGAACACGTCCGTGCCACGGTCAACCGAGCCGCCGACTCCAGCAGCGGCCTCGTCGTCATCGCCTACGACAGCGCGGGCGTGCGCGCCCTCGACTGCGTCCCGGACGGACACCCCGTCTCGGCCGCGGTCGAGGCTCCCGCGGGACCGCTGAGCAACTCCCTGCCCAGGGCCTGGATCGACGATGCCGAAGCCGCCGCCGAGGCCACCCGCTATCTGCTGGAGCTCGGCCACCCGACCGTCCACTACGTCGCCCTCCCGTCCACCACGCATGCCTCGCGTCGCACCGCGGGCTGGCGGGCCGCGCTGGAGGCGGCCGGAGCGCCGGTCCCGGAGCCGGTCGGGGCGGGCTGGGACGCGGTGGCCGGCTACGACGCCGGCCGGCGTCTCGCGCAGGACCCGGGCGTGACCGCCGTCCTGTGCGGCAACGACGACCTGGCCCTCGGCGTGCTGCGCGCCATGTACGAGGCCGGCCGGCCCGTCCCCGGTCAGGTCAGCGTCGTCGGCTTCGACAACGCGCCGCAATCCGCCTTCTACACCCCGGCCCTGACGACGGTGGAGATGGACTTCACCGACCTGGGTCGAGCCTGCTTCGCCCTGCTGCACGACGTGCTGGCAGGCACCTCCACCGCGGCCGCGCTCCCGCCGGTCCCGCGCCCCCGACTCGTCGTGCGCGAGAGCGCAGACGTGCACCACCCGGCACCCACCCCCTGAACCCACCCCACTCAGCGAGAGCAGTCCTCCTTATGAAGAAGACCCTCAGAGTCGCCGTCGGCCTCGCCATCGCTTTCTCGGTCGCCGCGTGTTCGAACCCGTCCGCCGCCCCGGTCACCACCTCGGGTGCCGCGCCCAGCAACCCGACCGCCTCGCTCAAGGGCGTCACACTGACCTTCCTGACCGCCCAGAACAGCGTCGGCGAGCCGAAGCAGGTCATCGCCGCGTTCGAGAAGGCGACCGGGGCCACCATCAACACCGTCGTCGTCCCGGACCCCTACGAGTCCAACGTCCCGACCAAGCTGGCCTCGGGCGAGAAGCCGGACCTGGCGTTCTGGCAGCCCACCCAGTCCACCCTGCCGATGGTCAACCCCGCGCAGAACCTGCTGCCGCTGGACAACGAACCGTGGGTGAAGCTGCTCGGCCCGACCGAGCAGAGCCTGGGCCAGGTCGACGGCCACCGCTACGCCGCCGTCGTGACCTCGCCCGCCGTATTGGGCGTCTACTACAACAAGGCGGACTTCGCGAAGGCCGGCATCACCACCATGCCGTCCAGTTACGACCAACTGATCGCCGACGCGAAGCAGATCAGGGCGAAGGACTCCGGGGTCGCACCCTTCTTCGAGGTGGGCGGGGACAAGTGGCCGCTGCAGTGGCAGGTCCAGGTGCAGATGACGGATCTGCCCGATTCCTTCTGGCAAAATGTTAACGCTAACAAGGCCAGCTGGACCGACCCGCGGATCGTCGCGGCGATCACCAAGTACAAGACCGAGATCCTCGACGGCGGCCTGGCCCAGTCCACCTACAAGACGGGCACCTTTGTCGACCAGGGCCAGGCCCTGATGAAGGGCGACGCCGCGATGGCCCTCAACGTCACCTCGCTACAGAGCGAGATCCAGGCGTCCAACACCACCCAGCAGATGGACAACGCCCTGGGCTGGTTCCCGATCGCCAACTCCGCCGCCCAGGCCGAGTACTCCCCCGACCAGACCAACGGCGTGGTCGCCTTCAACACCGGCGACGCCACCCGCGAGGCCGCCGCCCGCCAGTTCATCGACTTCTGGCTCACCACCGACTACAAGGACTACATCGCCGCCCAGAAGCTCGTCTCCGTCGAGCCCTCCGTGCCCAACCCGGACGGCCTGCCCCAGACGGCCCTGGCCCAGGCAGCCGCGCTCTCCAAGGCCACCGGCGTCTTCCAGGTCAAGGCCCTGACCGCGCCCGACATGCACCTGGCCCTCGCGGACATGATCTACGGCAGCAAGACCCCGCAGCAGGTCGCCCAGGCGGCCGAGGACCAGTTCGTCCAGGTCCTCAAGGCCCGAGGCGTGAGCGGGTTCTGACAATGACCCCGAACCTCCTGCAAGCCGAGCAGCGCAAGGTGTCGCAGCGCTCGGCCGGGCCGACCAACGGGTCGGCCCGGCCCGGGCGACGCGGTCGCCTGCGCAAGCCGGCCATCCAGCACCCGTGGTGGTTCGCCCTGCCCGCGCTGGCCGTCTTCGCGGTCTTCTTCCTGCTACCGAACGTCCTCAACTTCTTCTACCCGTTCACCAATTGGTCCGCCTTCCACAACTCGATCTCCTTCGCCGGCCTGTCGAACTTCCAGTCGATCCTGCACGACGGCTCCCTGCAGACCGCGCTGCGGACCACCATCGAGTACGCGGTCGGGGTGGCGATCTTCCAGAACGGCTTCGGGCTGGCCCTGGCGCTGCTGCTGGAGAAGGACACCCGCTTCAACCGCTTCTTCCGCGCCGTGTTCTTCCTGCCCGTGCTGCTCTCCGCCCTGGCGGTCGGCTACGTCTTCCAGGCGCTGCTGGCGCAGGACGGCGCGGTCAACGCGATCCTGTCCGACCTGACCGGCAGTCAGGTGGACATCCCCTGGCTGGGCTCGACCTCCTGGACGCTGGTGCTGCTCACCGTCATCCACGGCTGGAAGTGGATGGGCCTGGCCATGCTGGTCTACCTCGCGGGCCTGAAGTCCATCCCCGCGGACGTGACCGAGGCGGCGGCGCTGGACGGCGCGAGCGGCTGGCGCACCTTCTGGTCGATCCGCTTCCCGATGCTCGCCCCCGCCGTCACCTTCAACGTGACGACGGCGCTGATCGGGTCGATGAACACCTTCGACATCGTCCAGGCCACCACCCAGGGCGGCCCGGCCGACTCCACCCAGGTGTTCAACATCTACATGTTCCGCGTCTTCGGCGAGGGCCTGTACGCGCAGGCGTCCGCGATGAGCCTGATCCTCTTCCTCATCGTCGTGGTCCTCGCGATCCCCGTCATCCTCCTGCTGCGCCGCCGAGAGCAGGTCCTCCTTTGAACCTCCCCGCTGTGCGCCACCTGCTGCGGCCTGCCACCGTGCTCGTTCTCGCCCTGGTCACCATCGGCATCCCGCTCTGGCTGGTCCTGGTGACCTCCGCCAAGCCGCAGGGTGAGGCGATCAAGCCCAACCTGACGCTGCCGCACCACTGGCAGCCGGGCACCAACTACCGCACGGCCCTTGCCGAGGGGCAGATGTGGCGTGGCTTCCTCAACTCCGTGCTGGTCGTCGTCCCCTCAGTCGTGCTGGTGCTGCTGCTCGGCGCAGGCGCGGCCTGGATCTTCGCGAGGCGCAAGGGACGCCTGGTCGCCGCCGCGTACGCGCTGTCCATCTCCGGGCTGCTGCTCCCGCCGGCCGTCATCACCATCGTCATGGATCTGCGGCAGCTGGGCATCGCCAACACCCAGCCCGGCATGATCGCCGTCTACACCGGGATGTACCTGTCCACCGCGATCTTCTTCATGACCGGCTTCATCCGCACCCTGCCCTACGAGCTGGAGGAAGCCGCCCGGATCGACGGAGCGAGCTCCTGGACCGTCTTCTGGCGGATCATCCTGCCGCTGCTGCGGCCCGTGATCGCCACCGCCACCATCATGGTGATGCTCTTCGCCTGGTCGGACGTCTTCTACGCCTTCTTCGTCCTGGGCGGCGGCCCCGACGCCACCTTGCCGCTCAACCTCTACCAGGTCGCCAGCGCCGCGCTGTACCTGAACAACTGGCACCTGATCTTCGCCTACGTCGCCCTGATGTCCCTGCCGATGGTCGCCGTCTTCGTCGTCGCGCAGCGCCGCATCATCTCCGGAATCACCAACGGCGCCGTCAAGTAGGACCGCCCCACAGACGATCACCCCTGCAAGACCTGCCCAACTCCCCACCCCCGCCTTGAAGGGACACCCATGTTCCGCAGACCGCTCAAGGCCCTGGTCGCCGCGGCTCTGGCCGTGCCGACCGCGCTGCTCGCAGGCACCACCACCCCCGCCCACGCCGCCACCCAGCAGATCACCGTCAACCTCGGCTCCGACACCGGCGCCGTCCACGACGGCGCCGCCGGCGCCCTGTACGGCCTCGCGCAGAACGGGATCGCCGGCCCGTCTCTGCTCGCGCCGCTCCACATGCGCACCCTCGCCCAGAAGCCTCCCGGCGGCGCCCAGCACCCCGGCGGTGACGCCGACAAGGTCGCGGGAGAGTTCGTGAACGCGGGCGGATCGCAGATCCTGGTCTACGTCCAGGACTACTACGCGACCTGGCCGTACCCGAACCCCGGCATCTCCTCCTACGCCTCGACCGTCGACACCGTCGCAGCCTCGCTCAAGGCGAGCCCGTACCACAGCCACTACGTCTACGTGCCGTTCAACGAGCCCGACGGCAACTGGTACGACCTCAACCCGTCCAGCTCCGGCTACGCCACCGGCCTGGCGACCTTCGAGGCCGACTGGACCACCATCTACAACCGCATCCAGGCAGACGACCCCGGCGCACAGATCGCCGGCCCCAACACCGCCACGTACAACGCGAAGTTCTTCACCGACTTCCTCACGTACGCCAAGGCCCACAACGAACTCCCCACCACGCTGACCTGGCACGAACTCTCGACGACCTCGATCAACGGCGGCTTCCCCGCCGACCTCGCGAGCGTCAGGTCCCTCGAGTCCTCGCTCGGCATCTCCTCCATCCCCGTCAACATCGACGAGTACGCCGACCGGCGCGACCAATCGGTGCCCGGCCAGATGGTCCAGTGGCTGTCCATGTTCGAGAACGCCAAGGTCGACGCCGACCAGGCGTTCTGGGACATCGCCGACAACCTCGACGACAACTCCGTGGAGACCGCCAAGCCCGACGGCTCCTGGTGGCTGTACGACTGGTACGGACAGCTGACCGGCGACACCGTCGCCGTCACCCCGCCCAGCCCCAACACCGTCGACACCCTCCAGGGCATCGCCGCGCTCGACACCGGCAAGAAGCAGGCCCGGATCATCCTCGGCGGCACCTCCGCCGCCTCCAACCTCGTCCTGAACAACATCCCGTCCTCCGTGTTCGGCGGCAGCGTCCACGTCTCGGTCCAGTCGACGACCTGGTCCGGCTACGACGGCTCCGCGTACACGCCGAAGGACATCGCCGAGGGCGACTACACCGTCTCCGGCGGCTCCGTCACCGTCCCCGTCGCCACCACCGACCCGATGGCCGCCTACGAGGTGATCGTCACCCCGGCGACCGCCGCCTCCGGCACGGCCGCGAGCGACACCGCCTGGACGGGACGGTACGAGGCAGAGAACGCGGCGATCACCGACGCCACCGTCTACAGCCAGGGCTCCCTGTCCAACCCCTACGGCTACGCCGCCTCCGGCGGCAAGGACGTCGGCGCGATCAGCAACGCCGACAGCCGCGTCGTGTTCACCGTCAACGTGCCGACCACCGGCCGCTACCTGCTCAGCACCTTCTACGGCAACCAGACCGCCGCCGCCGCTCAGCAGATCTTCCGCATCGACAGCGGCTCCTGGTCATACCTCAACTATCCAGCGACCTTGAGTTGGCTGTTCCGCTCCCACCTCGACCAGTACGTCAACCTCACCGCCGGCACCCACACGCTCACCTACGGCGTCTCCGACTCCTCTTTCGGCACCGCCACCGGGCAGGTCACCCTCGACCGGATCGACCTGACCGCCGCCCCCTCGGCAATCCCAGGCGTCACCGGCTCCGCCACCGGCTACGAGGCCGAGAACGCCCAACTCGGCGGCGGCGCGAGCATCGCCTCGGCACAGAGCGGCTACACCGGCACCGGCTACGTCACCACCCCGTCCAACGCGACCACGACGTTCACCGTCGAAGCCGACCAGGACGGCTACTACACACTCGGCCTGCGCTACCGGACCGGAGCCGCAGCCAACGCCAACGGCTTCCAACTCGCGGCGGACGGCGCCACGGTGAAGAACACCGCCACGACGCCGACCAGCGGCAGCGGTTGGAACCAGAGTGCCGACCGCGTCTGGCTGCACGCCGGTGTCAACAACCTCACCTACACCGCCACGGGCGCGGCCCCGGCGAACATCGACCGGCTCGACGTCACCCCCGACACTACCGACTCGGGATCCGCCGTCACCTACCAGGCGGAGTCCTCCGCCAACACCCTCGGCGGCACCGCCGCCATCGAGACCGACGCGAACGCGGCCGGCGGCAAGTACGTCGGCTGGATCGGCAACGGCTCCGCCAACACCCTCACCTTCAACGTCAGCGCCCCGTCCGCCGCGTCCTACGTGCTGGCCGTCACCTACGCCAACGACGACAGTGCCAGCTCCAGCAACTACAACGAGAACCTCATCGACCGCGCCGCCACCATCACCACCTCCGGCGGCACCAACCAGACCGTCTCCTTCCGCAACACCTACTCCTGGCACCAGTACTGGACCGTCGACACCACCGTCCGTCTGAACGCCGGCGCCAACACCGTCACCTTTGCCAACCCCACCGCCTACGCCCCCAACATCGACCAGATCACCCTCGCCCCGGTCAGCCTCGGCTGACACCCCGTCGGGGGCGGCGCCTGGGCCGCCCCCGACCGCACAACCCGCCACGGCGGCCCGCACCCGACCCACGTCTGGAGTAGGTACGGTCGTGGCCGCGAGAGCGCGAAGCCCGCGTCGTCAAATCTTGTGGATGGGCGGTACCTGACGGAGGGGCGGCTGTCGCTCGGCGATGAGGGACGGCAGCTCGCGCATCTCGTAGAAGACCACGGTGTCGGGGCCTTCGAGGCGTTCGGCCGGGGTGAGTCCGCCGGCGTAGCCGAAGGCTCGCATGCCGGCGGCGCGGGCAGCGTGGACGCCAGGCCGGCTGTCCTCGACGACCACGCAGGCTTCGGGATCGACGCCCATCTGCTGAGCGGCATGCAGGAAGAGGTCGGGGGCGGGCTTGCCGCGAGAGACTTCGGTCGAACTGAAGATGCGGCCCGCGAAGCGTTCATAGAGCCCGGTACGGCCCAGGGTGTGCCGCATCTTGTCGTGGGAGCCGCTGGAGGCGACGCAGGTCGGCAGAGTGAGCGCGTCGAGGGCTTCCGGCAAGCCGTCGACCGGGGCAAGCTCGGCGTCCACGGCCTCCCGGTGGAGCTGCTCGAACCTCGCCGACCAGATCGCGGCCGTGTCCGGGCCGAGTTGATCGGCGACCTGCTCGTGAATGGCGGCGTGCGAGCGCCCGATGAACCGGTCCACGACCTCGTCCTCGGTCAGCGGCCAACCCAGCTCGCCTCCGAGGGCGACCTGGACGCGGGCGGCGATCCGCTCACTGTCGACCAGCACGCCGTCGCAGTCGAATATGACGAGTTCAATGGGCTTGATCATCCCCGCAGCATAGGCCCCTGCTGTTCACGCTACGGCGGCCTCCACGCGCTCGACCAGGACGCCGTTCTCGAACCCGGATCCGGCCCGGCCCCAGGGGCGGTGGGCTTCCGCGTTGGACGGTCTCAGAGGGCGTCAAGTCCACTTCTGGATGATCTGCTGTCGCCCGTTCGTGGGAAGCAGCCGACTTCACAGCTGGCGTCGTGCCGACGTGGGCGTCACCGGTTGCTCCCCGGGGGTGAATTCCCAGCCCACCCCCTGATGGGGGCGCCGTTTCGGGAACGGATGACGCAGCTCATCGCTGTGTCCCTGAAGCCCGGAGGAAACACCCATGCGTGTCTTTCGCCCCGCCCTGCTCGCTGCCGGCCTCGGTGCCCTCCTCCTGCCGACCCCGGCCCACGCGAGCGCCCAGGCACTGGGCTTCTCCCATCTCGTCACCGCGCCCATCCACGTGGACAAAGGCAGCTACTCCGCTGCAGCGACCGCGCGTTGCCGGCAAGGCGAGCAGGTCACCGGAGGCGGCGTCGAGACGGCCCCCTTCACCACCTACGTCGGGACTTCCGCCCCGGCGTTCCCGAACCTCGACGGTTGGACGGGACGCGTGGGAACCACCAACGCTCACGGTTTCACCGCGACCAGCATCGTGGGCACGGTCTACGCGATCTGTGCGCCGCTTGGTATCTGAGAGGGCGTCAAGTCCGCTCCAGGTGATCTGGTGTGGCCTGTTCGTGGCCCGCCCGGCCGAGCTCACCAGCGACCCGCAAGGTCATCGACGGCCTCACCCCGCCCGAACACGAACCGGCGCCTGCGAAGACCGCCACCGCCTACCAGCGCATCGTGAACGCCTTCAACGAGCCTCCCGGGCAGGTCTTCCGGGTTCGCGACCTCCACGAACTCCTCGGGCTGCCCACCGACGAGCCCTCGGTCAACGTCACCCGATCCCGCCTGGGACGACTCGTTCGCCAGGGCTCGATGCGAGAACGGTCTCGGAGCAGCAGCACCGGTCGGGCGTCGCCTGGTCGTCGGGTGGCCGTGACGCCCGTCGCTGAACTCAGGAATCGAGGACGGCAGCGACGGCCTCGGTCGACCTGGCGCTGCCTGGTTCCGATTTCTGGGTGTTCGACGACACCTTGGTCCGCTTCGGCCAGTTCTCCGGCGACGGCGTCCCCCAGGAGGCGCAGTACCGGGATGAGCCCGAGGTCATCAAGCTTTGCCTCGACGCCTTCGAGGGCGTCTGGGGGCGGGGTGTCCCGCACGAGGAGTACGAGATCCGCTAGCTCGACATGGTCCGATCCCCGTCTTCGTCAGCTCAGCAGGCGCGCGAGCGAGTAGCCGCGCGCCTGCACGAGATTCGGTCAGGTGCTGATCTGACCGTCCGCGTCCTGGCCGAGCGGATGGGTGTCTCTCCGGCGAAGGTGTCCCGGATCGAGAACGCCATCACGCCGCCCTCGGCGGCCGATATCGCCGCGTGGTGCCAGGCCTGCGACCAGCAGGGCGAAGCGGCGGACCTGGTTGCGATGGCGCAGCAGGCCGATGAGCTCTACGTCGAGTGGCGCCGTCGCCACCGGCCTGGCCTGCTTCACGCGCAGGAGCTGCAGCTCGGCATCGACCAGCGCGCGAAGCTCCAGCGGTCCTACAGCTCGGTGGCGATTCCGGGCCCGTTCCAGACCTACGAGTACGCCCTTGCGATGCTGCGCGCGTTCGCTCGCTTCCACGGCAACGAGCCGGGCGACCTTGAGGCTGCGGCGACGAAGCGCGTCGAGCGGTCCGCCCTGCTGCACGCCAACGGGCACCGCTTCGTGGTCCTGGTCGACGAGCACCTGCTACGCCAGAGGTTCGGCAGCACGGCGCTGCTGCGCGGCCAGCTGGAGCATCTCCTCGACCTGCAGCGGCTGCCAGCCGTGGCGTTCGGTGTGGTGCCCTTCAGCGCGGAGCGGCCGGCGATGTGGTGCCCGGAGTCGTTCCGGATCTACGACCGGGAGCTTGTGCAGTTGGAGACGCTCACGGCGGTGATCTCGGTGACGGCGCCGGCGGATGTCGCCTTGTACGAGCGGGCCTTCGTCGAGCTCGGCCGGATGGCTCTCTATTACGGCGAGGCGGCATCCGCGCGGATCCGGGCGGCGTTGCAGGAGCTGTGATTGCTGTGCAACACCGTGCAACAAAATTGAGACGGTGTCAGTGCAGGCAGCACCGTGGATTGCGTGGCCGCATCCTCCCCTGCTGCGGGCGCTCCACCAGCCCGCCCCGCTGCTGATCCTGACGTCGCCGTCGATCGTGCCCTGTGGGTGCGTCTGCGCTGTGCCGCTGAGCGCGGGCACCTTCTGCCTGAGGGCTTTGCTCTCGTCGACCAGCTCCACGACGCACACCCGAAGTGGCGGCGGGAGTGGTGACCGTCGTCGAGCAGGCCACCGGGCGCTGCACCGGCTGCGGCGGCTTCCCCGTCCGCGGGGAGCTGCTGAACGAGGTCGAGACGAGCTCCGCCCCGTTCTGGACGAACGTCCGCTGCGCCGGCTGCACCAGGCCGTCGATGCGACCGTCGACCGCGCCCACCGGCTTCCATGCGCGGCGGGGGTGTGACCGGTGAGTCCCTACTTCAAGATCCACGCGCCGTATCCGCCGGTGCCACGCTTCGAGTGGCCCGAGCCGGGGCAGCGAACGTGGACGGCGCCGGCCGAATCCTTCTTCGGCAGCTGCAACGGCACGTCAAGCTGCACGAGCGGCCCGGCGTGTCCGGTCGGTGTCGTCGTCACCCTCGACTCGCCCCCGCACGGCTGCGACTGTCCGTGTCACGACGCGGCGCGCGAGCAGGCAGCCGAACTGCGCGCCGAACCGCGGCCGGCCGAGCCGTGGTGGAACGCGATCCGGAACAGCAGCGAGTGGCGCCGCTGCAGCTGACCGGAGCTGCCCGCCTCGGGGGTTCTTCGTGCCGCTGCGCGCCCGGGGTGGGACGTCCGCGGGTCCCTGCGGAGGGGAGCGCCTGCTGACGCACCGAGGCCCCCGACTCACGTCGGGGGCCTCGCTGTGTTGTTACCGCCGCTCGAAGTGGTGGTGTACCTCGGTCACCTCGGGCGGGGCTTTCGGGTCGGCGAAGCCGAGCTCTTTCGTGACCGGCATCATCCGCCCCATGAACGCGTCGAGCTTCTCGCGCGACTCCCACAGGTCGACCACGTGCAGGCCCGCGCCGGTCACGATGGCGCTGTGGAACAGCAGCCCATCCGGGGCCTGGGCGGCGCGCGTCCCCGCCCGCTTGTCCGCCTGGTCGTACTGCTCTGCGGTCACGCCGGGGAAGTCGATCTCCATCAGAATTGCCATGACGGGCCTTTCTCTCGATCGGGTGCGCGCTCAGCTCAGCAGCGCTGCCAGGAGGCGGCGCGTTGTCGCGTCCAATCGGGTGGGTCACCCGCTGTCGCCGCTGCCTTCGCCTCAGATGCCGCCTGCGGCAGGCTGGGCAGCTTGGAGGGATGGCCGAGCCGTCGCCCTCCGGCGCGCATCATCACGCGCACTTCGTTGTGCACCATGTTGTCGACTCCGACCCGCCATACCGGCGCGTGGACCTCCTCGGCGAGACCGTCGGGAAGGCGCAAGGCCTCGGGACGTCGCGGAGTTCTGCCGCAGGGCCGGTGGACGAGCTCGACCTTCACTCGGAGGCGATGGTCGAATGGATCGGCGGCAGGCCCGAGGTGTGGGAGCAGCCTGCGCACGCTCGCCCGTCCGATGGATCGCTCGTCGCGGCCGATGTCCGGATCGTTGAAAGGGATGTGACCACTCAGGATCCGGCGCCGACGCCCTCACCCGGCGCGGCAGGGTTGGACGGACGCCGCTGTTCAGTGAGCTCGGGGCGGCGTGAGCTGCGTCCGGTCAGACAGTGCCGGGGCGCCCGGATCCGGAGTGGGACCATCTCGTCTTGGAAGGTACCGGACGCCGGCGTGGGAAGGTTCCTGTTGCGCAGCAGGAAGCAGCCTAGAAGGTGGCGGCCCCGCTGACGGGGAACTTCAGGGGGGCCTCGATGCTCTGGTGATCGGCGCCAGCCCGCAAGCGGCTGGTTGTGGGACATGATGGGGCTTCACCATTTCCCTGAAGGGGACTGGTGCGGTCGGCCCAGCCCGCCTGCCTCCACTGCGGGCGGCACGGCCCCATGGCTGGACCGAGGGGGGCGAATGCTGGAAGGCCTGGTCCTGGGCGCGACCTCACTGATGCTGATCGCGATGGGCTATGCGATGTTCGTGGACTTTCGCGGCCTGTCGACCAAGACGATCGAGGCGCACAACCGCTTCTGGCGTGGCTGGTCGCGTCAGACCATGGCCGCATACCGTCGGGGCGGGATCGCGTTCATGGCCTTCGGTGTACTGCTGGCCGTTTTGACGGTGTGGAGCGTGGCGAAGGGCTGATTCACTTCGCGTGCAGCAGAGCCGCGGAACGGGCCGGGTGAACAGCCGCGTCGGTCCAACTCGACGAGGGCCCGCGCGTGATGACGGTGACCGAAGGCGCCCGGTCCGCCTTCGATTCACCCGCCACTTTCGATTCCACCACCGAGGACGACGGAGAATTCTCCGGACCCAGTCCGGCTTCCGCCGCCTGAGCCGGGCAGCGGGCGGATTTCAGGCTGGGCGGCCTGCGGGGGACGTGGTCGGCGGTCGCGCCACCACGGCGTCGGCTCGCGGTCGGCAGGTCCGGGGCGCACCGGGCGACCGGAGAGTTGGATGCGAAGTTGCGCATTGTCCTGGCGCAGCAGGGCGATCTCGTCCTCGGCTTGCCGCAGCAGCCCGTACAGGCGGCGGACCTCGGCCAGGGCGGCGGTATCCGTCATCACGCACCTCCTCCGTCGACCGTTACGCGGCCTGGGAAGGCCCACGTGCTGAGCCTGACCGCAGCCCGCACATGGCAGTCACTCTCACCCAGCACGAAACAGACCCACTCGGCGAGGGCCTCGACGATCGCGAGGCCTCGGCCGTGCTCGTCAGGATCGGTCGATCGTGGGTTGCCGGGGCATCCCAGGTCCTGGCACCCG
The DNA here is from genome assembly GCF_003258295.1 of Streptacidiphilus pinicola. Lineage (GTDB taxonomy): Bacteria > Actinomycetota > Actinomycetes > Streptomycetales > Streptomycetaceae > Streptacidiphilus > Streptacidiphilus pinicola. The sequence goes on from NZ_QKYN01000027.1 coordinate 72,453, forward strand.
TCCTGCCGAGCGCGGCGGGATCCGTAGTCGACGACCGAGATGCACAGCAGCCGGGGATAAAGATCAAGAGAGAGCCTCATCCTGGAGCGACCGTGCTGCACTGCGTTGGCGAGTAGTTCCCCCGTGATGAGAACGGCGGCGTCGTGTTCGTGCTCGGACAGATGCCAACCGCTCAGCCGAGCAGCGGTGAAGCGGCGCAGGCTGCTCGCCTCGGACGCCAGTGACCGGGCCGTGGCTACCGCCCGGCGCGGCGCGGGGATGCTGGTCGCAGTCGACCTGGTCGGCGTGGGGCAGAGGGGACGGTTGGTGGACATCAGTACGGCAGCGTCTTCCCGGACGGTGTCCGCAGGTCCGGCTCAGGCGTGGATGGTCGGCCCGACGAGGATCGCTTGATCTGGATCTGACGCATCTCCTTGACCTTTCTGGAGGGAGATACGCCGAGGGTAGATCGGCAAACCGCAGGAATGGAATTCTTGATGACATTTCTCCCTTTTCCTGCATTCCTGAGGTTTTGCTTTTTCTGCTCATGAGCCCCCGAAGCTGGGCAAACCGGTCCTCACCAGCGATAATCACAACGAGGCCGGCCATCTGCGGCAAGGCCTGGGCGGAGCGGCGACGTGCTGGGAGTGAGCAGGGAGCGAGGGAGGGTCCAGAGCGGTGCCGAGAGGGTCAGGCACCCGCGCAGACGCCGGCTCTCAGGGCGGATTCTCGCGGCCCAGCTCGCGATCCTGATCGTGACGGGGGCAATCGGCTTCACCTTGCTGGGCCTGGCCCAGCGCGCGGAACTCGACCGCGCCTTCGAAGAGCGCGCCGTCGGCATCGCGAGCACCGCTGCCGCCGAGCCGCAGATCCGGCAGGCGATGGAGCAGGGCGCTCCCGCCGTGCCGGGTGGCGTCGTACAGACCGTCGCAGAGCGGGTCAGGGCAGCCTCGGGAGCCTCCTACGTGGTGGTCATCGATCTGAACCGAGTACGCCACTCGCACCCCGACCCCACCCTCGTCGGCCAACAGGTCGCCGAGCCGCTGGCCGTCCTCGACGGGCGGACCCACGCGGGAATCGACACCGGGTCGACCGGCCGGTCGGCCAACGGCAAGGCGCCCTTGTACGGGCCCAGCGGGAGGCTGGTCGGCGAGGTTTCGGCGGGCATCCCGGAGACCCAGGTCACCAGCGAGGTCTGGCGCGAGCTGCCGACCCTCGGCCTCTACGCCGGCCTGGCCCTGGCCGCCGGCCTGGCCACCTCGGTGCTGCTGGCCCGCAGGCTCAAAAGGATCACCTTCGGTCTGGAACTGGAGGAGATAGCCGGCCTCCTGCAGGACCGAGAGGCCATGCTGCACGGCATCCGTGAAGGTGTGATCGCCTTCGACCCACGGGAGCGCATCTCGGTGATCAACAAAGAGGCGGAGCGACTGCTCGGACTGACTGATCAGGAGGTGCGCGGCGCGCGCCTCGCCGACGTGCTTCCTGACGGCCGGCTGCGCCGTGTCCTCACCGGGACGATCACTGGAAACGACCTCACCGTCCTGACCGACGAACACTGTCTCGTCGTCAACCGGATGCCCGTCGCGCTGCACGGGCGCGAACTCGGTTGGGTGGTCACCGTCCGCGACCGGACTGAACTGGTCGGCATGATGCGCGAACTCGACTCGATGCGCGGCCTGACCGACGCGCTCCGCGCCCAGCAGCACGAGTTCAGCAACCGCATGCACACGCTCGCCGGACTGCTGGAACTGGGCGAGTACGACTCGGCCTTCGACTACGCGCTGGATGCCGCCGGCGCGGAACCCGCGTTGGCGGAGTCGGTGCGGGCACGGATCGGCCACGCGCTCATGGCGGGGCTCATCGTGGCCAAGGCCACGGTCGCCGGCGAGCGCGGCGTCCGCCTTGTCCTCGCCGAGGAGTCGCGGCTCAGCGAACAGCCGCCCCATCTGCGTCGGCTGCTCACCATCGTGGGCAATCTGCTGGACAACGCGATCGACGCAGCCGCCTCCGCCGACCCGGCGCCCGCCGGCGGCGCCGAGGTACGTCTCCTCGTCACCGAAGAGACGGACCAGGTACGAGTGCAGGTCGGCGACACCGGCCCCGGCGTCCCGCCCGAGGCGGTCAAGCACATCTTCGAGGACGGCTGGTCCACCCGCCCCGACCGTGGCACCGCCCGCCGCGGGCTCGGTCTGGCCCTGGTCCACAGGCTGGTCCAGCGTCACGGCGGGACCATCGACTTCAGCACCGGACCGGGGGCGGTCTTCACCGTCACGCTCCCCCTACCGGACACAGACCCGGCCCCCTTGGGCACGGTCAGCTCCACTGCCCCGCCGTTCCCGCCGGTCAGCGATGCCGAGTCGATCCGGGGCGGTGAACGCTGGTGATAGGAACACTCGTCGTCGACGACGACTTCCGCGTGTGCGGCATCCATGCCGCCTATGTCTCACGGGTCGACGGATTCGAGGTGCTACGTCAGGCCTCCTCCACGGCACAGGCCTTGGCGGCGGTACATGAACTCCACCCCGATCTGATCCTGCTCGACCTCTACCTGCCCGATGGCAACGGCCTCGACGTCCTACGCCGACTGACCGAGGAGGCCGGGTGGGCCCGCCCCGACGCAATCGTGATCACCGCGGCCCGGGACGTCGCATCTGTCCGGGCCGCGATGAAGCTCGGCGCGGTCGGCTACCTGGTCAAGCCGTTCGGCTTCCGCGAACTCGCGGAGCGCCTGAACGCCTACAAGTCACTGAGGCGGCGTATCGCGGCCGCCGGCCCAGAAGCCGACACCGACCAGGCCGGCGTGGACGCCCTCTTCAGCGCCGTCCACCCAACCGGCCTCCCACTCGTCCTGCCCAAGGGCCTCTCCTCGCCGACCTTGGCTCTGGTTCGCGCGGCCCTCGGCAAAACCGACCACGACGCGTCCGCGGCGGACATCGCCGAAGCCACCGGCGTCTCCCGGGCCACCGCCCAGCGCTACCTCACCTACCTGGTGCAGCAGGGAGCCGCCCGCCTGGAGCTCCGCTACGGCTCCACGGGCCGCCCAGAACACCGATACCGGACAGCGTGACGTCGTCTTCGGTGTCTGCGGCTGTTCCCGGATCGGCGCTGCAGGCCGAGGGTGCTCTTCGGCCTGCAGCGCCGTGAAGTGCGCTCGGCAGCCCTAGCGTGGCCCCTCGACCAGCGCCTTGAGCTTCCCCAGGTCAGCACGGACCGTGTTCTCGATCCTGTGGACCTGAGCCATGCCCTTCGGGCCGCCGAAGGTGTGGTGGATGGCCTCCGGCTCGTACTCCATCCGCACCTGTACCTGGCTGTGGGCAGCATCCACGGGGCGTACCGACAGGGTGCCGTTCAGGTCGGGAGCGCCCTCGGTCTGCCAGTCGATCTCCTGGCCGCTGCTGCGGTCGGAGAGCAAGGTGTCCATACCCCTCTGGGCGCCGTGGATCGTGACGTCGAGGTGTGCACCCTCGCCGTCCCTGGGGAAGGAGCGCCGAACCCCGTCCATGAACAACGGGTAGTCCTCGACACGGTGCAACTGGTCCCATACCTCGCGTGCGGGGGCGTCGATGGTGATCTGCTCTTCGAGTCTGCTCATGCTGGACCTCGCCTCCCGGCCCGGTGGCCCGAGCCTGTCGGTACTTCCAGCCTGCGCTGCGCTTGTGCCACCCGGCAACCAAGGCCCATGAGTGGCCTCAGCGGGCGGTGAGGGTCCAGAGGTGGTCGGCGGTGCCGTTGTCGTCCCATTGGAGGACCTGGGCGCCGGAGCTGGTGCTCATGTTGGTGACGCCGAGGAGCAGGCCGCTGTTGTAGTTGGCGATCTTGTAGTGGCCGCTGCCGTCCGGGATGAGTTGCCACAGGTGGTCGCCGGTGCCGTTGTCGCCCCAGATCAGCGCGGTGCCTCCGTCGCTGGTGCTCATGCCGTTGATCCCGAGGAGCAGGCCGCTCGCCTGGTTGACGATCTTGTAGAGGCCGTTGCCCGCCGCGACCAGCGTCCAGTTCTGGGTCGTGCCGCTGCTCGACGTGGCCTGGACGACCGCGGTGCCCTGGGCGGTGCCCGCACCCTGGGTGTCGAGGGCCAGGCCGCTGTTGAGGTCGGTGATCTGGTAGCGCCCGGCCAGCGAGGTCGTCGATCCGCTCGGGGTGACCACGAGGTGGTAGCCGTAGGCCGGGTTCATGGCGACCGGGACGGTGATGGAGCCGTTGGACACGCCGTAGCTGGTCTGCGAGATCGTGATCGGCCCGGAGACCGCCGCCGTGCGCCCGAGGGAGGGGGTGTACTCCAGCTTCACGTTCACGGTGCCCCCGAAGGCCGCGAGCGTGTTCAGCCCGTTGACGGTCACGGCCGTGGCACCGCTGCCGCCGCCGAAGACGACGCTGACCTGGTTGCGCGCGCCGTTGACGGACGCGGCGCCGTCGATGCCGGTCTGGGCCGGGGGCGTGGTGGCGACCATGCTGCCGGTCATGTCGCCGTACCACTTGTAGAGCCAGTAGGCGCCGTTGGGTGCGGCGCCGGTGTCGGTGAGGGTGTCGCCGAGGGTGCCGTAGTGGTTCCAGAACGCCATCTCGGCGTCGTGCACACCCGCCCGCTCGAACTTGGCGATGTAGCCGACCATCGCGCCCGGCACGCCGACCTCGCTGGTCGTCCCGTACTCCTCGATCGCGATCGGGCGCGGGCTGATGCCCAGGCCCGACTCCAGCGCGCGGTAGGCGGCGACGTCGGCGGCGATGTTCTGCTCGCCCCCGAGTTCGTGCCAGCTGACGACGTCGGGCAAGGTGCCGCTGTTCTTGGCGTCGGTGAGGAAGGTGCTCATCCGGCTCTGGTTCCAGTTGGAGTAGCTGGGGCCCTGGATCGGCGTGGTGGCGTCCTTCGACCGCACCTCCTGGTAGGTGCGGGCCCAACCGGTGTCGAAGGCGCCCGCGTTGGTGGTGTCCCAGGTCCAGTCCGGCTCGTTCCACAGCTCGTAGGCGGCGATGTTCGTCGCGCCGGAGGACTTCACGGAGGCGATCTGGGTGTCGACGGCGGTGAGCCAGTTGCTCCAGCTGATCCACTTGTAGGGGAAGTTCGGGTACCAGTCAGGCATCCGGACGACGACCTTGGCGCCGGCCCTCGCCGCCTCGGGGGCGACGACGAGGGCGTCGCCGCCGGGCGCGCTCTCGCCGTTGGGCAGCTGCGAGCCGCCGGGCGCCATCTGGACGAAGGTGTTGGGCTTGAGCGCCTCGACGAGGCCGTCCGCGGGAACGGTCGCGGTGTCCAGCCCGTAGAGGCTGCCCGAGGCGACGTGGGTGACGGCGCGCAGGGTCTGGTTGGCGTTGACGACCAGGGTGGTCGAGGCAGTGGGCGCGGCCTGGGCCGGGGCGGCGGCGAGCGGCGGCGCCACGGCGGCCAGGGTGAAGGCGGCGAGCAGGGCGGCGGCTCGCCGCCCCGCCCGGTTGCCTGGGGTGGTGTTCACGTTGCTCTCCTGACAGGGGTGGGAGGTGGGTGGGACAGCAGAGCGGTGCGTGTGAGGGCGTACGGGGCGAGCGGGCTCAGTCCTTGACAGCGCCCGCGGTGACGCCGGCGGCGACGTAGCGCTGCGCGAGGACGAGCAGCAGCGCCGCCGGCAGGGAGGCCACCACGGCGGTGGCCATGATGGCGTTCCACTCCTGGTTGTTGTTGCCGATGTAGCGGTAGATGCCGAGCGTGATCGGACGCCAGTCGCCGCCGCTGTCGAGGGTGTTGGCGAAGACGAAGTCGGACCACGCCCACAGGAAGGCGAAGAGGGAGACGGTCACCACCGCGTTGCGGCTGACCGGCAGGACCACGGACCAGAAAGTGCGGAAGGCGCCCGCGCCGTCCATCTTGGCGGCAGCGGTGAGTTCGTCGGGAACGCCCGACATGAAGGCGACGAAGATCATCACGCCGAACGGGACGGCGATGGTGGAGTCGGCCACGATCAGGCCCCACCAGGTGTTCATCAGGCCCAGGTCCACGAAGATCCCGTAGAAGCCCATGGCCATGACGATGCCGGGGACCATCTGCGCGACGAGCAACGCGATCGAAACCGCTCCCCCACCGCGCGGGCGCAGCCTGGCGAGCGCGTAGCCGGCGGGGGCGGAGATCAGCAGAGTGAGGGCGACGGTGCCGAGGCCGATGAGCAGACTGGTGAGCAGGTACGGCAGTTGGTCGCGCAGGACGGCCTGGTAGCCGGAGAAGGTGGGGTGCAGTGGGAACAGGTCCGGCGGGCTCTTGCGCATGTCCTGCTGCGGGGTCAGCGACACGTTGAGCATCCAGTAGACGGGGAAGAGCATCAGCGCGGTCAGCACCAGGCCGATCGCCGTGGTTCCCCTGCTGCGGCGCACGGGCGTGATCACGCTTCCTGCCTCCTCTGGACGCGGATGTAGAGCAGCCCGAAGACCAGGGCGATCAGGATGAGGATGTTGCCGACGGCTGCCCCGGGGCCGAACTGCGGCAGCAGCGAGCCGAAGCCGAGGCGGTAGGACCAGGTGGCGAGTGTGGTCGAGGAGTCGCCGGGCCCGCCCTTGGTCATGATCCAGATCAGGTCGAAGACCTTGAGCGTGTAGACGAAGCCCAGCAGCAGCACGATCGCCGAGACCGGGCGCAGCAGCGGGAAGGTGATCCGGCGGAACTGCTGCCAGGCGTTCGCGCCGTCGAGCGAGGCCGCCTCGTAGAGGTCGGCGGGGATGTTCTGCAGGCCGGAGTGGAGGATCACCAGGTTGAACGGGATGCCGATCCAGATGTTGGCGAGGATGACGGAGTTCAGCGCCCAGGCCGGCGATGTCAGCCAGTCGACCGGGGCGACGCCGACCAGGTGCAGGCCGAAGTTCACCAGGCCCGACTCGCTGTTGAGCAGCCACGCCCAGGTCGACGAGGAGACGATCAGCGGCAGCAGCCACGGGATCAGGAACAGCGCCCGCAGCAGTCCGGAGAGCCGGAAACGGCGGTTGAAGAACACTGCGAGGGCCAATCCGGCGCCGTACTGCAGCGCGATCGAGACGAGGGTGAACACCATCGTGTTGCGCAGCGCCGGCCAGAACGTCGGGTCGCCCAGCACCTGCCGGAAGTTGTCGAGGCCGGAGAAGGGCGCGTCGCCGTCAACGAAGGAGCGCACCGTGTAGTGGTGCAGGCTCAGGTCGACGTTGCGGTAGAGCGGGTAGAGGTAGAAGGCCGCCAGGTAGAGGACGAGCGGCGCGACGAAGGCCCAGGTGGTGAGCCGGCCACGCAGGCGGCGCCTCCGGGCGTCGCGGGCGTCGGCGGTGGCGGTCGCGGTCGCCCTGGACGCGGCCGGTGACCGCTGCGGGCGGTCGGCGCGGGCGAGGGTCATACGGGCTCCTTGCTGCGGGTGGAGGCGTCCAGGGACGACGGGAGCGGGTTGCTGGGCTCAGCCCTGGTGGTTGGCGACGGCCTGCTGGGCGGCGTCGAGCGCCGCCTGCGGGTTCTGGCTGCCCGACAGGGCGGACTGGACGGCGGTCCACAACTGCTGGGAGATCACCGGGTACTTGGTGCCGAGTCCGTCGCTGGTGCGGCCGCGCGCGGCGGCGACGGCGTCCACCCAGGGCTTGAGCGCCGGGTTCGCCTGGACCTGCTGTGTCTGCACCTCGGCGGTCGGGGCGACGTAGGAGAGGGTGGTGTCGGTGGCCAGCAGGTTCTGGGCGCTGATCAGGCAGTCGACGATCTTCTTGTCCGTCGCGTAGCGGGAGTTGTCCTTCTGCACCGGGACGGTGACGAACTCGCCGCCGGTCGGCGCGGGCGCGGAGCCGCCGTTCTGGCCGGGGATGCTGATGACGCCGTAGGGGAAGCCGGCCTTGGCGGCGTTTCCGAGCTGCCAGGTGCCGTTCTCGCCGAAGGCGTAGCTCCCGGTGGCGAACTCCTGCCAGCTGGTGGTCTGGGTGTTCTGCAGCACGTCGTTGGGGGCCAGGCCCTGGGAGACCCAGCTCTTCCACAGACTCAGGGCGGCGACACCATGGGCGTTGTTCAGCTTGGTCAGGTCGCCGCTCGCGCCCCAGAACCAGGGCAGGAACTGGAAGCTGCCCTCCTCGGTGCCGATGGCGGAGAAGGTGATGCCCTTCTTACCGGCGGCCTTGACCTTCTGCAGGGCGGCGGTGAGCGAGGCCCAGTCCTTGACCGACGCCGGGTCGACGCCCGCGGCCTTGAGGACGTTCTTGTTGTAGTACAGGGCCAGGGTGTTGGCGCCGATCGGGACGCCGTAGGCGGCTCCGTCGACGGTGCCCGCGCCGATGATGTTCTTCTGGATCGCCGACGTGTCCAGGCCCAGGTCGGTGGTCTTGTTGAGGATCCCGGCCGAGACGAGGGTGGAGACGACGGGGTTGTCGACGAGCATGACGTCGGGGGCGTTGCCCTGCTGCGCGGCCAGCAGGGCCTTGTTGCCGAGGTCGGTGGTGTCCATGCCGGTGCGCTTGATCGTGACGCCGGCCGTGGTGCCGCAGGCGGCGACGGTCTTGCCCCAGTTCGAGGAGGCGTCGAACTGCGGGTAGGGGTCCCAGAAGGTGTAGGTGGAGCCGCCCGAGCCGGAGCCCGCGGTCGAGGCGGAACCGGATCCGGAGGAGCAGGCCGCGACGGCGGCGAGCGCGGCGCCGGCCAGGGCGGCGGCGAGCAGGGTACGGGGCAGGTGTCTCATGGTGGGTGGCCTCGATCTGACGGTTCGGGTGGGGTGGGACGCGGGGTCGCGCGGCGGTGGTGCTCAGCGGTGCTCGGTGGTGCTCGGCGCGGGGTCAGCCGGTGGGCAGCCAGACGCGCATGGAGCCGGTGCCGCGGTTGGCCCAGGCGTAGTACGGGACGGCGGTCAGTTCCATCGCCCTCCCCGGAGCCCGGGAATCGGCCGTGGCGGTGGTGTCGGTGGCGGGCGCGTAGGGCCACCATCCGGCGTCGGGGAGGGTGTGGCGCTGTCCGCCGGCGACCACGGTGACGACCCCGCCGAGCAGGTCGGGGCGCTCCTTGACGGCGAGCGGAACGGCAGGGTCGATGGTGACGGCGTCCAGGCCGCCGCCGGGCTGGTCCTGCTGTTCCAGACAGTGGACCAGCGGACCCCGTTCGATCGCGACGCAGCCGCGCACCGCGTCGACGCGCGGGTCGGCGACGACCAGACGCGGGCGCATCTCCAGCTCCAGCACCACCTGCTGCCCGGGCGCCCAGGCGCGTCCGACGCGCAGCCAGCCGTCGTCCAGGACCACGCCGTCGACGGGTTCGCCGCCGTCGGCGTGGACGAGGGTGTACTCGGTGCACCACTGCGGGATGCGCAGGGACAGCGTCCACGGCTGGACCGGGGTCTCCTCGACGGTGATCTCGATGCGGCCCTGCCAGGGATAATCCGTGTTAGCGCTAACAATTATGGGCAGCCCATGGGCCTCCCCCTCGAAGCGCCCGGAGGCGTACTGGTGCAGCTGGACCCCGCGCCCGTCGGTGGTGGCGAGGTAGTGCTCCAGACTCCCGAGCAGCCGCATCACGTTGGGCGGGCAGCAGGCGCAGCGGAACCAGCGGGTGCGCCGCGAGGAGTGGTCGCCCCCCGCGTCCACGTAGCCGTCGCGGACCTGGAGCGGGTTGACGTACAGCCAGCTCTCGCCGTCCAGCGACATACCGGCGAGGAACCCGTTGAACAGGGTGCGCTCGATCAGGTCGCTGTAGCGGGCGTGCCCGGTGAGCAGGGCCATCCGCCAGCTGAACTGGATGGACGCGACGGCGGCGCAGGTCTCGCAGTAGGCGCGCTCGTTGGGCAGTTCGTAGGGGTCGCCGAAGTCCTCCTTGTCGTGGTGGGCGCCGACACCGCCGGTCAGGTGGGTCTTGGTCGCGACCATGGCGTGCCACAGCCGGGCACAGGCCTCGGCCAGCGCGGGCTCGCCGGTCTCGGCCGCGAGGTCGGCGGCGGCGGCGAGCAGGTAGAGCTGGCGCACCGCGTGGCCCTCGACGGTGTCGGCCTCCCGTAGCGGCACCCGGTCCTGGCAGTAGGGCTCGTGCCCGTGGGCGCCGTGGCCGTGGCGGTCGACGAAGTAGGCGGCCAGCTCGAGGTAGCGCGGTTCTCCGGTCTCCCGGTGGAGCTCGACGAGCGCGGTCTCCACCTCGGGGTGGGCGTCGAAGGTGTCCAGCGGCTTGCCGCTGCCCTCGGGTCCGAAGGTCGCGTCAATCTGGTCGGCGAATCGCCGGGCCACCTCCAGCAGCTCCGCGCGCCCGGTGGCGCGGTGGTGGGCGACGGCGGCCTGGATCAGATGGCCCGCGCAGTACAGCTCGTGGCCCCACCGCAGGTCGGAGTAGCGCCCTTCGCCCTTGCCGGACTGGAACCAGGTGTTGAGGTAGCCGTCCTCCTGCTGGGCGGCGGCGACCAGCGCGGCGATGCGGTCCACCTCTGCCGCGAGCGCCGAGGTCCCCCGGCCTGCGGCGGCGTCCTGGGCCAACTGCCAGGAGGCGGCCTCCAGCCACTTGTAGACGTCGGTGTCCTGGAACGGGTAGTCCCCGACGAAGGAACCCTCCGCGTCCCCCGCGACCAGGCGCAGGTTGTGCAGATTGCCCGCGGCCTCGAGCAGGGCCGGACCCTGCGGGATGCCGACCTGGGCGTTGACGCGCCGGCGGTCGTGCCAGAAGCCCGAGGTCACCGCGGCCGCCACGCTGGGACGCAGGGCGGCGTGCGCCTGGGGCCCGAGACGGATCGGACCGGTCGATGAACGGGTCGGGGGCGTGCGGGACATGGGACTCCCCAGCTCGGGGCCGTGAGCGGCGCTGACGAAGGGCGTGCTGCGCAAGAGTGTGGGCAACTGCGCAAACCTTTTCCGAGCCCGAAACGTATGGCGCCTCCGAAAGAGCGTCAAGACGCTGGACAGGATGAGTTTTCGTTCGCTGTCGACTGTTCAAGCGGTGGGCGCGGTGGCACCATGGGGCGCGACAACTGGTTGAGAAAAGGATTGCGCGTGTCGAAGCCGAGCCACCCCGCCAACGCCCCGAAGGCCAGAGCCACCCTCACCGACGTCGCCGCTCACGCCGGCGTGAGCGTGGGCACCGCCTCGAAGGCGCTCAGCGGCACCGGCCGGATGCGCCCCGAGACCCGCCAACGGGTCCTCGACGCCGTGCGGGACCTCGACTTCCGCCCCAACCAGCAGGCGCAGAGCCTGCACACGGGCCGCAGCTGGACCGTCGGGTTGATGACCACCGACGGCATCGGCCGCTTCAGCACCCCGGTCCTGCTCGGCGCCGAGGACGCACTGGGCGCCGGAAAGATCTCCGTGCTGCTCTGCGACACCCGCGGCGACGCCATCCGCGAGCAGCACCACCTGCGCAACCTGATGGACCGCCGGGTGGACGGCATCATCGTCACCGGCCGTCGCACCGACCCCCGGCCACCGCTGTCGGGCATCCACGACGGGGTACCGGTCGTCTACGCTCTCTCCCCCTCCACGGACCCGGCCGACATCTCGGTCGTCTCCGACGAGGCCCAGGGCTGCCGCCTCGCCGTCGAGCACCTGCTGGCCGCCGGGCGCACCCGGATCGCCCACGTCACCGGCCCGGCCCACCACGCGGCCGCCGCGGACCGTGCCCGTTTCACCCGGCACCTGCTGGACGAGGCCTCACTCGAACTCTCCACCGGCCGCGTCCACTTCGGCGACTGGAGCGAGGCCTGGGGCCGCCGCGCGGCGGAGGCGGTGCTGCGCTCCGCGCCGGACACCGACGCGTTCTTCTGCGGCAACGACCAGATCGCCCGCGGGGTGACCGACACCCTGCGCGAGCGCGCCGTCCGGGTGCCGGAGGAGGTCGCCGTGGTCGGCTACGACAACTGGGACACCATGGCCCTCGCGGCCCGGCCCCCGCTGACGACCATCGACGTCGACCTCACGGAGATCGGACGGATCGCGGCGCTGCGCCTGCTGGAGGCCATCGACGACCGTCCGCAGCCGGGGGTGTACCGGGTGCCCTGCCGCCTGGCGGTACGCGAGTCGGCCTGACGTGACACTCACGTACACGGGCAAGGACTACCCGGACTTCAACCCTCTGGCTCCGCACAGCGGACCGTCCGACCGGCACGCGGGGTGGCGCTGGAGCCCGACAACGGGGAGTATCTGGTCCATGACACGCAGCGACGGTCCGCTGAGCAACGACGCCCACTACCTGCAGAGCACGGCCCACCTGTTCAGCTGGGAGGTGGAGTGGGAGCCCGACGGCAGCGTCCGGATGTCCCGCGGCGACCAGACGGTCCGTGCGTTCTTCGGCCACGACGGCGCGTTCTGGTTCGGACGGACCAACGGCCCCGACACCACCGACCGGGAACTCGCCCTGTCGGAGACCGTTGCCGCACTCGAGCTCCGCGGCGATCCCTCGATGCCCCCGGCCGCGTGATCACGTGACCAGGGTGTGCCCGTCACCGACGGGCGTGTCGGCGTGCAGAGCTCGCCGTTCGCGCTGAAGCACCACCATGTCGGTCCGCCTCCTCGAGGCCCATTGCGGCGACGTCATCAGGGAACTGACGGCGGATCACCGCAGGCTGGAGCAGCTGTTCGACCAGTTCACCCTGCTCCCTGCCGGCGATCCGCGCAGGCGGGAGATCGCTGACGCCTTCACGATCGAGCTGGCGCGACACTGGGCCGCCGAGGAGGCGCACCTCTTCCCGGTGGTACGGACGCGGGTCGAAAACGGTACGCGGCTTGCTGGCAAGAAGATCGCCGGATTCGCCTCCGCACACCAGATGCCCGCAGGTCGCTGCCGGGACAGCGCGTGGAGCCGCGCAAGCGGGGCAGGCGCCCGACCGGTGAACCACAGGAAGCGAGGCAGCCATGGAACTGACCTTCCTCCATCCCCTGCTCGACCGCCCGGGCCCCTGGGCGAGCGTGATCATCGACACCTCCCGCAGCACCGAGGACGCCGCCAAGCAGACCGAACTGCGCCGCCGCGCGGCCGCCCGGGAACTCACCAGGCTGGGTGCCGACCGGCGCTCCGTCGACGCGCTCGTCAGCACGCTGCAGCACGAGCCGACGTCCGGCTCCCCGGCCGGGCGAGCCCTCTACGCGACCGAGGGCCGGGTCGTCCTCGACCTGGAGCTGACGTACGCGCCGGCCGGTGTGACGACGGCCTGGTCCGCCCTGCCCCGGCTGGCGCCGCTGCTGTCCCTGCGGGCCGAGGAACCCGAGGTCCTGCTCGCGCTCATCGACCGGACCGGGGCCGACCTCCAGGTGGGCAACGGGCACGGCCGTCGCCCGCTCGCCGGCGCGCAGGGCCAGCAGTGGCGCGGTCGGGGCCACCGGTCCATCCCGGCGGACCGCTACGAGTGGCACTACCAGCACCGGGTCGAGGACTCCTGGGACAGGACCGCGCAGGTGATCGCGGACGAGGTCACGCGGCAGCAGGCCGGCTGCCCGGAGTGCGTCCTCGTGTTGGCAGGCGACGCGCGCGAGCGGCACGAGGTCGCCCGCCGCCTTCCCGCTCCGCTGCGATCCGCGGTCGTGCAGCTGCGGACCGGCGGGCGCGCGCCGGGCGGCGCCGACCACGCGCTGGACCATGAGTTGGAATGCCTGTGCGCGTACATCGTCGCCGAACATGTGGAGCGGGCCTTCGCCGACCTGGCCGCCGGGCGGTCACGGGATCCGGGCACGGGGCGCGAACGAGCGCCCGGTGCGGAGCGGCGGACCGCGGAGGGCGTGCCGCAGGCGATCCACGCGGCGCGCGACCGCAGCCTGGCGACGCTGCTGCTGGATCCGTCCGCCCCGGACGCGACCCGAACCGTCTGGACCGGCACCGAACCGCTGCTGCTGGCCGTCGAACGCGCCGAGGTCCAGCGACTCGGCGCGCGCTACCCCCACCCGGCGCGCACGGACGACGTCCTGCTGCGCGCGGCGGCCGCCCTGGACGCGCAGGCGCTGGCCATCCCCCCGGGCGGCCCCGGCCCCGTCGGCGGCGTCGGCGCCCTCCTGCGCTGGCCTCAGGCAGCCTCCGCCGCCTGAGGGCCAGAGGCCCGCGGCTGGGCCTATGCGGCTGGCCGTCGGCCAGCCGGACGAGGCAGGCGCTCAGGTGCGGCGAAGGGCTCCAGGGCGGTGGCGCTGAAGGGGGCGCATGCATCGTCGTCGACCTGGGCGGCGTCGACTTCTGCGACTCGACGGCGGGGCGTAGCGGACTCGCCCGAGTGCCGGCACACCCCGCCGCGCGGCGGCGGCTCGACGGTTTGGGCCAGCCTGCCTCGGGCAGGCGCGCAGCGACCGATGCGACGCGATCGGAGGGCCGCACGAACCTCCGGACTGACGAGGGGAGCAAGCACGTGAACCGGGACGCCGTCGAACGGCTCAGCAGGGTGCTGGCCCAGACCGCGGACCTCGTCGAACGGGTCCGCCCGGAGCAGGCACCGTTGCCAACGCCATGCCGGTCTTGGGACGTCGGGCGGCTGGTCAACCACCTGCTGCACGAGTTGGAACAGTCCCGGGTCCGAGCCGAGGGCGGGATCCCCGACCTTGCGGGGGACGGTCCGGAGGTCGCACCTGAACGGTGGAGCCCCTTGTTCGAACAAGGGGCGAAGGAGTTGCTCGCCGCCTGGAGAGAGTCCAGGGCGACCGACCAGGACCAGGCCCGGTTCACCCTGGCGCAGCAGACCGCGGAGTTCGCCGTCCACGGCTGGGACCTCGCGCGGGCCACCGGGCAGCCGACGAACGCGCTCGACGCCGACGCCGCCGAGGCGTCTCTCGCCTGGGCGCGCGAGGCCCTGCAGCCCCAGTACCGCGGCGCCGAGGAGGAGGGGCACGCCTTCGGGCCGGAGGTACGGGCTTCCGAGGCTCTCCATCTGCCCGACCGGTTGGCCGCCTTCTTCGGCCGCGATCCGGCGTGACGATGCGGCGTGACGCCGCCTTCAGCGCTTGAGGTCGGGATCCAAACCGGGGTGACCGTCGGAGTCACCGACCGCAGGGTGGCTGAGCAGCGCGAGAAGGTCGGCCACGGACGGCCCGGCGTCGGCGGGGTGCCGAAGCGGACTCCCGGCGGTGACCTGGTACCTGTTGGTGCGTCCGACCCGCGTGTGCGTCAGGTAGCCGCCCTGCTCGAGGTCGGTGATGATGCGTTGCACGGCACGTTCCGTCAGAAGACAGTGCGCGGCGATGTCGCGCACCCGGACCCCGGGGTCGCGCGAGATCTGCACCAGCACCCGTGCGTGATTGGTCAGGAAGGTCCATGTCACGCGTGCGCCCGGGGCTTGCTCCATCTCCCCATCGTACGACCGCTCTTTCACGCTTTGCGAAAGTCGACAAGCTTTTCGTGTCTCACCGCCTCTGCAGGCGCGACGCGGCCCCGGAGTTCTTCGGTCCCGAGGCCGACCGCCTCACCCCCTGACGCCGGGCGGCACACCCGCGCGACCGCGTCCGCGCCCGCTGATGGCGTCTCGGGCGCGGTCCACCAGGCCGATGACCGGCGCGATCCTGCGGTTCGCGGGAGGGTGGTGCGGCGCGGCCGGGTGCGGTCGGGTCGGTGCGTGATCCCTCGTGTCGCGGATCTCCTCCCCGAGGCGCGCCAGTTCCTCGGGCGTGCAGACGTCGGCCAGCGCGGGGAAGAGCAACCGCTCCTGAGTGGCGATGTGGGTGCGCACATCCCGGATCACCTGCGCCACCAGCCGGTTGAACTCCATGGTGGGGACGTCGAGCCGTTCCAGACGCTTCAGGGCACGTTCGATGTACGTGTGCTGCAGGACCTCCCCGTGGGCGGCGTCCTCACCACCCCGGACAGCCGCGCGCACCACCGGGTACAGGAACATCTCCTCCGCCACCTCGTGGCGCACCCAGGCGATGGTGATCCTGTCCGCGGCGTCCTTGCGCATCGGATCCCCCGGAGGCAGCGCCTGAATCCGGGCGAACAGCCGCTCGATGTCCCGGTGGTCCGCCGTGAGCTCGGCGATGACGTTGCCCCGGTGTTCCATGACTCGCCGCCTCCTCGGTCACTGGCGTGCGTTACGTCGCCGCACGCCGACCAGGGGCGTCTGCCCAGGTGGCGGGAGTCGACACCTGGGCTACTGCGGCGCCGCTCCGGAGCCCGGACCCGAAGGCCTCTCCACGCAGCCCCACGCAGGAGAGCCACGCCACGTCGTCGCCCGGGCGACCCGAGTGCCGCGCTGATTGGTCGCCCCGGCGCCGGGTAGGCGCGGGTGGCTCCCCCAGATCCCACGAGCGCCGCGGCACCAGGAGAGAGGACTTCGAATGCCTGACACGAAGCGTCTTCGGCGCCCTGGCACCACCGGTCTCCCTGTGAACGGCGGCCGATCTTCGAACGGATCGCCGGTGGTGCGTCGGCGATCCTCCCAAGAGATCCGTGAGCTGACAGCACGCCGGGCGGAGCCGTGGGAGGGGGCGCCATGAGCTCGAGCGCCGCGACCGCGCCGTCGTTCGGACCGCGTCACCTCGACTTCCTGCTCCACGACGACGTGGACCGGGTCGCCGCCGGGGTCGAGTTCGTGCGTGCGGCACTGGCCGACTGGCACCTCGGGGCGGGCCCGCCGCCGGGGGATGACGAGCGCGCCGTCGACGTGGTGCTCGTCACCGCGGAGTTGGTGGGCAACGCGGAGCGGCACGGGGGCGGAACCCGCTCGCTGGACGTCGAACGCCGCGACGGGCGGCTTCGCCTCACCATCCACGACCGCAGCGGTCTTCCGCCCCTCCCGGTGCGCCCGCACCGGGCGGGGCATGCGAGCGGACACGGCCTCTACATCGTGGACCGCCTCTGCACGGCTTGGGGCTGGGAACGGGACAGCGGGGGCAAGGCCGTCTGGGCCGAGCTGCCGGCGCCCCTCGCACCGTAGACCGGCCGACGGCAGACGAGGCTGCGGCCAACTCCCGACCCGCCGCCGGCGGCCGGGGCACGAGACCGGGCCGGCTTTGCCCAGCGACGCGTCGGGTAGCCGCGCCGGAGCTGCCGGTCCTGGCCCTGGTCTTCGCCGTTGAGTCCGCGCTCGATCAGTCGACCCGACCGCGCAGGCCCAGCCAGGTGAGAGCCGCGACGACGGCCGCCGCACCGAGCCCTATCAGCGTTTTCGTGCGGGTGGTCGTCCCGGTCGCGGTGGCTCCCTTCACCGACTTGGCGGTGTCCGCCGCTCGGTGCTGGGCCCGGCCGATCAGCGTCGCGGTCTCGTCGGCGGCTCGTCGCGCCATCCGGGCGGCCTGGTGGCGCACCACGGCCGCGCCGTCGGAGACCGAGTGGGCCGCGGTCGTGGTCTTCTCCTTCGCCTGCGTGAACGTGCTGCCCATGAGGCAACCCTCCCTGACGGTGACGTTGCGTACTACTGGCGTCTACCCGCGAAGTCAGCGGTAACCGGGGCAGTTTGGCGGCAGGCGCCATTTCAGCTCCCAGCGTCGTGACAGAAAGTGAGCGGACCGGCAGCGTTGCGGGCTGCTGTGTTGGTTGCGCGCCGATCGGAACGTGAAGCCGTGTGGAAGCTGACCGAGCCTGCAGATCCGGACCCGCCCACCGGCCACCGACGACGCCGGCACCGACAGGCGACGGCCCAGGACGCAGCGCCGGCGCGTAGCCGACTGCCGCGCGCACTCCCGCCAGGCGGCTCACGCTGGGAGGAGGAAGCAGGCAGACCACGGAGGCTGTGGTGCGCATGGGTCAACTTGACCCGGCCATGAATGACCGGGTTTGTGGGTGGGGCGCGACTGGCTGTCGCGTGGCCTCCCACGTCTGAGCACCTGTACGGGTGCTGGGACGCGTGACTGACGCCCCGTTGTCCACACGGTCTCGCCCTTGCGGGCGATGTTGTAGGACGCATTGCTGTCCGCGTTCAGGGTCACGCCGCAGGCGCGGCACACGAACGTTGCTTGATCGACGCGGTTGCCCCGCTCGAGGTGACCGCACTGTGAGCATCGCTGGCTGGCCTGCGCCCCTCGGAAATCCCCCGGCTGACACTCGACGACCTCGATCTGGCCAAGGCGACCCTGCGGGTCCGGCGGCCCGGCTACCGGCACACGGTGTACCTCGACGCTCTGACCATCGAGCTGGTCAACGCCTGGCTGGCCGAGCGGTACCGGCGCTGGCCCAGGTCGCCCAACCCGCACCTGTTCATCAGCAACCAGTCCTCCTGGCATCCGGGCCGCCCGCCGATGGACGGGCGCACCCGCATACCGCCGTCAAGTACGTCAGCGTCGCTCACCCCGACAGGGCGCTTCCCCGGATCCGCTGACGTCCCTGAACAGAGGCTGGACAGAACCAAGCAGCCGTGGGTCAGGCGTTGGTGTCGTCGAGGGCCAGCTTTCCGCCCAGTTCGCGCGAAGCTTCCGCCTGGGCGAGGAGTTCCTTGGCCTTGGCCTCGACACCCTCGATGGCGTCGGCGCCGGCGACGAAGCGCAGCGGGGGCTGGTCCTGGTCGGCGATGGTCAGCAGGGCCTGGGCGAGCTTGACAGGGTCGCCGGTCTGCTGGCCGTTCATGCTCTTCCAGGCCGCGATCGTCGCGGTGGTGCGCTCGGCGTAGTCGTCGATGGTCGGCTCGGGCCAGGTGGTGGAGGCGTCCACCAGCAGCTCGGTGCGGAAGAAACCGGGTTCCACGACCGTGGTGCGGATGCCGAACGGCTCCACGTCGTAGCGCAGGGACTCCATCCAGCCCTCGACGCCGAACTTGGAGGCGGCGTAGGCGACGCAGAACTCCTGGCCGATCAGTCCGGCGGAGGAGGAGAGGGTGATGATGTGGCCGTCGCGCTGCTTGCGCAGGATCGGCAGGATGGCGCGGGTGACGTTCATCGGGCCGAAGAGGTTCGTCTCGAACTGCTGGCGCATCTGCTCGGGCGTGATCTCCTCGAAGTAGCCGGCGAAGAAGTTTCCGGCGTTGTTGACCAGGACGTCGATGCGGCCGAAGCGGTGGAGGGCTGCTTGCGCGGCGGCCTGGGCGTCGTCCTGGCTGGTGATGTCCAGCTTGGTGACCAGCAGGTTGTCCTGAGGGCCGCCCAGAGTCTGCTCGACCTCCTCGGGTCGGCGGCCGGTCGCGACGACCTGGTGTCCCGCCTTCAGTGCCTGGAGGGCGATGTCCGTGCCCAGACCGCGTCCGGCGCCGGTGATGAAAATGACCTTGCTCATGAGGGGTTGCCTTTCAGATCGGGCTCGGCGCCCGGTGTTGGTGAGGATGTGCGGTGTCGCCGCGGGCGTTGTTCGCCACGGCGGAGTTGGTGGTCAGGCCTGGTCGGTCGGCATGATCCACAGCTCGCCGACGGAGGCGTGGCGGGGGCGGGTGACCATGTAGGCGACGCCATCGGCGATGTCCTGGGGGGCCAGGACCTCGGTCGACTCGTAGAAGGGGTCGATCATCGCGTCGCGGACCTCGGCCTTGTTGTGCGAGCCCAGTTCCGTGGCCACGCCGCCCGGCTCCAGGACGCCGACGCGCACGTGCCGCCTGGTGACCTCCTGGCGCAGGGACTCGGTGAAGCCGTTGACTCCGAACTTGGTGAGGTTGTAGACGCCGTAGCCGCTCCACGCGACGCGACCGGCGATGGAGCTGATGTTGACGATGTCGGCGACCTGGCGCGGGCCCTGTTCGGCGGCCTGCAGCAGGTGCGGCAGGGCGGCATGGGTGGTGTGGAGCAGGCCTTGGACGTTGACGGCGATCATGCGGTCCCATTCCTCGGTATCCGCGCCGACAACGGGGCCCAGCAGCATCAGGCCGGCGTTGTTGACCAGGGTGTCAAGGCGTCCGAAGCGCTCGACGGCCTGCTGGACGGCCGCTTCGGCCTGAAGGCGGTCGGTGATGTCCGCCTCCACCGCCAGCGCGGTGCCGCCCGCGTTCTCGATCTCGGCGGCGAGGTCCTCCAGGCGGTCCTTTCGGCGGGCCACGAGCACCACGGCGGCGCCGTCCTCGGCGAGCCGGCGCGCGGTGGCAGCGCCGATACCGCTGCTCGCACCGGTGATGAGCGCGACCGTGCCGGTCAATTTCAATGCCATGGGGAGGGTTCTCCGATTTCTTCGACTGCGGTGGCTGGCGGAGGGCGTCACACCAGGTGAAGGGGGGTCGGCCTGCCGGTGCCACGCTCTGTGCGGTGCGGCAGGTCCGCTATCCAGGCAACCACCCACCGACCCCGCGTGGGGCCCCGTACGGGGCCCCGCTCCACCGGGGGTCTGCCAGTGCCCCCTTCTGTGTTGGTGGCCCGTTCCTGGTGGCCGCTGTCAATTCCGGGAGCTGACGCATCGCGATCCGCCGTGCGTCGGGTCTGCGGGGGCGCGGCAGCGCGGGGATGCGGGCGGCCGTACTCGCCCGGGGATGGGCGTGACGTCCCGGCCGGAGATTCGCGCCGCGCTGGCGCATCTGCGGGCGTGACACCGGCTTCCGATGGCCTTCGGCGGGACCGTCGGCGATGGGGCGAGGCCCTGCGGACAGCGGCTACCTCAGCGCTTGCCGCCTCGTCGGACGGCGTAGTCGTACTGGTCGGGCCAGCGCGGCTCGGCACCGAGTTCGAGTGCGGCGTGCTGGGGCCAGTAGGGGTTGCGGAGCATTTCACGGCCGAGCAGAACGGCGTCTGCCTGTCCGGAGGCGACGATGTCCTGGGCTTGGGTGGGTTCCAGGATGAGGCCGACGGCGCCGGTGGGGATGCCGGTCGCGTGGCGGACCTGGGCGGCGAAGGGGACCTGGTAGCCGGGCTCGATGGGGATCGCGGCGTCGGGGACCATGCCGCCGGTGGACACGTCCAGCAGGTCGACGCCGTGCTCGCGCAGTTCCTTGGCGAGGCGGACCGTGTCGTCACCGGTCCAGCCCTCGCGGTCGTCCCCGGGGTTCTCGGTCAGCCAGTCGGTGGCCGAGGTGCGGAAGAAGAGAGGCAGATGGTCGGGCCACACCTCGCGGACGGCGTCGACGACCTGGAGAGGGAACCGCAGGCGGTTCTCGAAGCTGCCGCCATAGGCGTCGGTGCGGTGGTTGGAGGCCGGTGAGAGGAAGGAGTGGATCAGGAAGCCGTGGGCGCCGTGCAACTCGACCACCTGGAATCCGGCGGCCAGGGCGCGCTCGGCCGACGCGGCGAAGTCGCGTACCAATTGCTGAATCTCTCCTACCGCGAGCTCGTGCGGCACGGATCGCCCGGCAAACGGCTCCGGACTGGGCGCAACCGCCCGCCAGCCGCCCTCGGCCCCCGTCAGGTACCGGCCGGTGAGCCAGGGCTTGTCGACGGATGCCTTGCGGCCAGCGTGGCTGAGCTGGATGGCCGGGACAGACCCGTGGGAGCGGAGCGCCTGGGTGACGCGGGCGAACGCGTGCTGCTGGCGGTCGTTCCACAGCCCCAGGTCCCATGGGGTGATGCGCCCGTCCGGTCGAATCGCAGTGGCCTCCACCATGACCAGACCGGCACCGCCGACGGCCCGGCTGGCCAGGTGGGTGAGGTGGAAGTCGGTCGGCGCACCGATCTCCGGCCCTTCCGCGGCGGCGGAGTACATGCACATCGGGGATGTCCAGATCCGGTTGGGGATCTCAAGCGACCGCAGGGTCAGCGGGGCGAACAGGGTGCTCACGGGGGCTCCTCATAATCGGGAGGCACTGGCCTCGGGCAACCAGCGCCTGTGGCCGTACGGGCGTTCGATGTCTCCCCGACGGGCGCGAGCAAGACGGGGTCAGGGTGCTGCGGGCCTTGCAGCGTCCGCTTTCCAGGCAACCAGCCATCGCCCCTCGTCCGGGCCCTGTAGAGGGCATGGCTCATCCGGGGGTCTGGCAGTACCCCTTTGTGGCACCCTGACGCGTCCGGGTTCGCCCTACCGTGGATCCATGGACCGCAGCACCGAGATCCGCGAATTCCTGCGCACGCGCCGGGCCCGGATCACGCCCGAACAAGCTGGCCTGGCCCCGCACCCGGGCGCCCGCCGGGTGCCGGGGCTGCGCCGCGAGGAAGTCGCCCAACTCGCCGGGGTCAGCGTCGACTACTACGTCCGCCTGGAACGGGGCCGCACCCAAGGCGTCTCCGAAACCGTCCTGGACGCCGTCGCCCGCGCCCTGCACCTGGACGACACCGAACGGGCCCACCTGTTCGACCTCGCCCAGCCCACCACCACCCGGACCCGCCCCAGGCGGCCGCTCAGCCCGCAGCGGGTCCGCCCGGCCATGTATCGGGCCCTGGACTCCCTCAGCGCCCCCGCGCTCATCCAGGGGCGACGCATGGACATCCTGGCTGCCAACCGACTCGGCTACGCCCTCTTCGCCGACTTCGAGGCCCGCCCCCGCTCCGAGCGCAACTTCGCCCGCTACGTCTTCCTCGACGAGGCCGCCCGCAGTCTGTACGCCGACTGGGAGAAGGCCGCCGCCGACTGCGTCGCCACGTTGCATCTGTACGCCGGCCGCCACCCCGACGACCCACAACTCACCGAACTGATCGGCGAATTGTCTGTGCACAGCGACACCTTCCGCCGTTTGTGGGCCGACCACGACGTCCTCGCCCACGCCACCGGCACCAAACGCCTGCACCACCCGGTCGTCGGCGAGATGACACTCGACTACGTGGTCCTTGCCGTCGAAAGCGACCCCGACCAGAGCCTCGTCATCCTGACCCCCGAACCCGCATCCCCGTCCGCCGAGGCCCTCGACATCCTTGCCAGCTGGACCAGCCCATCCACCACCGAACCACACGCCCCCGAAAAGACGCGCCGAGCCGACTGATCGGCCAGCTCCCCACTCCAGGGCGAACCCCCGGCGCAGCAGTGCGGCAATGCTGTTGCTTTTGTCCTTGGTGAGTTGCCTTGCTCGGCCAGGCGGGCGCCCGGTTGGTAGCGCACCGTGGATTGGTGGCACACGCTGGAAGTACACAGGTCGCAGTGGCTGGAGCAGAGAGGCGGTGGGTTGTGATCGAGGCAGCGGACATCCGGGAATGGCGCACGCATGATGTCGTCGACCCCGACGGGAAGAAGATCGGGGTGCTGGAGGCCGTGTATGTGGACACCACCACCGACGAGCCGGCCATGGCCACTGTCCAGGTCGGCCTGCCTACCCGACACCGCCTGGTCTTCGTGCCGCTGGATCACGCGATTGTCGGCCCCGGCTACGTCAAGGTCGATTACGCCAGGTCCCTCGTGAAGGACTGCCCGGCCATCGGCACCGACGATGTCTTGCCGGCCACGGACGAAGAAGCGATCTTCCAGCACTACGGCCTGGCCTACCAACCCGGCGCCGGCGGCGAGCGGCAGCTCGCCCGCCGCTGACCGGCCGCAGCGAGAGGAGCTGCCGCCATGGTCCTGTTCCTGATCGTAATCATCATCGCGATCGTCCTGGGCATCATCGGCTTCGTCGCCCACGGACTGCTCTACCTGCTCATCATCGGCGCGGTACTCCTCGTCATCGACCTGCTGTTCCTCGGCTGGCGTTGGCGCCGGTCAGGACGGACCGCGCAACGCTAGGCCCCGCGGAGATGCCGTCGTTGCCCGGCGGAGGCTTCTTGGGAACATGCCAGCGTCCGATGGCGGCCCTGGCCATCCCGGATCTGCTCCGCTGACGGAGCCAACCGCTCACGCAACGAACCGGGACAGCTCGCCGACCTGACCTGCAGCGATGACACTGGTCAGCGGAAGCGAGAACGAAGGTCAGCTCCCTTTGGAGCGTGTCAGGCATGACTCAGCGGTCCGGTAACCCCAGGGGGCCTGCTCCTCGCCCAAACCGACGAACCCGCACACAGAACGCCCCTCAGGCGGAAAGCGCGGACGAGTTCGCAGCGTCAGAGCTCCAGGAATCCGGGAACCCGTTCGTTTCAGCGTTCAGCGAAGTCGCCGACGCGCTCTACGCGCTACCGCCCAGCGAGTTCACCGAGGCCCGGAACGAGGCGGCCCAGCAGGCCAAACGCGCCGGGGACCGCGAGCTGGTCGAGCGGCTCAGGACGCTGCGCCGCCCGACCGCGGCGGCGCACGCGCTGAACCTGCTGGTGCGCGCCCATCCGGACCAGGTGGAGCAGCTGCGGGAACTCGGGCCGGGCCTGCGCAACGCCCAGGAGCGACTGCAGGGTCTCCGGCTGCGGGAACTCTCCGCCCGGCGCAGTGCACTCGTCCAGGCCGTCGCGGCGCAGGCGCGGCGCGAAGCCGCTCAGGCCGGGCAGCCGGTCACCGACCAGGCCGCCGACGAGCTCGACCAGACGCTGCGCGCCGTTCTCGCCGACGAGACCGCCGCCGAGGAGTTCGCCGCGGGCCGGCTCACACACGCCCTCACCCCCGGCAACACCCTCCGGGGCCTGCCCACCGACGCCCCCACGCACCCAGCGGCCCGCCCGTCCGCACCCGGCGAAGCCGAACGGGACCGCGCGGCGGAGAATAAGCGGCGCCTGACCGAGGCCGAGCAGGAGCTACGCCAACTGGAGGCCGAGCAGCGCTCCGTCGGAACAACCCTCGATCGCGTCCGCGCCCAGGCCGAGCGTGCCGACGACCAGGCCCGCAGGAGCCGGGAACGCGTGCAGCACGCGGAACGGGCCCTCGTCCAGGCCCGCGACGCTCTCGACGCGGCGGAGCAGACGGCGGCGGCGTCCCAAACCGAGGTGGCCGCGGCCGAGAGTCGAGCCGAGCAGCTCCAGGCCAGGCTGGAAGCCCAGCAGGCCGCGGTCGACCGCCTGCAGCACGGGTGAACGGGCGGGCCGCAAACGATGGACTCCAGGGCCGCGGCGCTGTCCTCACGTGGTCGGGCCGGGGCGGCCGATCCGGGCACCGGCTACACCGGCCGGGTCCTCGGGCGGCGGGCCGAACAGCACGTTGCCGGGCTGGAAGTCCCGGTGGAGGAACCGCCCTTCGTAGCGCAGCGGGGGCGTGCGGATCACGTCGATCGCTGCAGTCCAGACCGCGGTGTCCGCGCCCTCGGGGGTCACCACCGTGCCGGCGGTCGTCAGCGCCACGTACTCCCGGGGCCGGACGGCCGGCCGCACCGCGTGGACCGCCACGAGTTGACGGGCCAGCAGGGGCAGGCGCGTCTCCGGCCCCTCGTCGTCGAGGAGCATCCGGCCCGGCAGGTGGGTCATGAGGAGCGAGGGGTACTCGCAGTGCGCGGCGGTCGGATCGACGGCGACAAGTCCGGGAGCCCGCACGCCGGTGTCGGTGAGCGTGGTCAGGGCGTCGGCCTCCCTGTGCAGGAGGTCCTCGGCCGGCCCCTGCCGGGTCTCGTCGACGAAGGAGCGCAGCACCAGGTGCCGGGTGCCTCCGTCCCGGGTGCCATGGTCAGTCTCCGCATGTCGGCGGTGGCGCCGCCCCGCAGCGTCTCGGCTCGGACGAACCGTTCGCCGGACTCCAGATGCCGGAGCACCCAGGCCAGTGTCAACGGTCGGACAGTGGCCGCCTCATGATGATGGGTCACGGTGCCACCTCATCATCCGGGCGGCGGCACGCGCGAACCCTTGAAGGCTTCCGCAGGATGCCGAAGGCGAAGGCCAGCGACCCGCCGAGGGGACGGGCCTCGCTGACGTCTCCTCAGCTGTGACTGCGGGTGTAGACAGCCACGAAGTCGCGGCTCGATTCCTGGTAGTAGCGATCGGCCGGACGGACGAAGTTGACGAGGTTGTGCGGAGTGGGATCGGCCGTGTCGTGGGAGCCGTCGTAGGAGATGAAGGACGGCCAGCTCAGGTTGATGTCGAGCATCATTGCCGTGACGGCTCCGGCGCGTTGGAGCAGGACCGCGAGGGTCTGCACGGAGAGAACCCGGCCGCCGACATAGATGATGTTCCCGTTCTTGTCGACGCCCACGCCGGAGCGGGCCACGAACGGGGCACCCTGGTCGGTGAAGCCCCACGTCGCCGTGCCACCGTCGTAGACCTGCTGGGTGACCTGCCCGTGCGCAACCAGCGGCACCAGGCACTGGCGGACTCCGACCACGTCCGGCGTCATGCGGACGTCCTGCCCCCACACGCCGATCCGCAGCGACCCGTTCTTGTAGAAGACCTCGGTGGCGGCGCCGTCCCGCAGCGTTCCCACCGTGCGGCCGTCCAGGTAGAACCCTCCGTGGGAATCGCCGTTGGACACCTTGAAGCCGCCGTTGTACGTGGCGACCAGGCCGAGCCGCTGCCCGGACGGGACCGTGTCGGGAACACCCCAGTTGCCGCCCGGCTCCTGGAAGCCGGGGTGCAGTGCGAAGGACAGGGCGCTCTGCTTCATCCACACGACACCGACCGGGAAGGAGGTGTACTGGGTGTCCGGGCGCATCGTGGCGCTCTGGACGACCGGCTGCCCGTGCTCCTCGATCAGCGGGCTGAAATCCCCCTCGCCCGGAAGCGCCGGGCTGACCAACGGCTTCACCGGCGCGTGCAGCGTGATGGCGGCCTTGCGCGCGAGGTCCTGCTGCCGCTGTGCGGCCTGCATCCGGGCCAGCGCGTCCGGCGGGACGGCGCCCCCGGCCTTCGGCGGCGTGTAGGTCTGCACTTCGAGCCAGTTGACCGCCCAGTTCAGACCATGGTCCCGGCCCCACTCGGCCAATCGGGCCGCCGTGCTGTCCGTTCCCGGTGCCGACAGAGCTCCGTAGACCGAGTAGCCGAGCCACAGAGAGAAGGCCACCGTCAAGGCGAGCGCGCAGCGCCATATCCGCCGCCAGATCCACCGCCGGTGGGTGATCGGACCCGCCGGGCGCGGACGGCGGCGCAGCAGACCGCGGCGTATTCGACGAGCCCGCGCTGAAGGTCGGGGCATCGTCGGTTCGGTCTCGGCAGCCTGGTCCAGCTCGGAGGTGCCTTCCTGCTCCCGCATACCTCGGCCTCTCGCGCTCGAACGGCATCCCGCGGACGCGCCGGCGCGGATGCTGCCGGGCCGACGCCCTCTGTCGCACCCATGCAACCCGGGCCGATGCCGCGCCGCCACTTGAGGACTGCCGCCGCGTTCTCTGCACTACCGGCAGGAGGCACGCCAAGGCTTGCTCCTGCTATAGGGGCTGCAGCGCCGCGAGTGCCTCGGTCAGGGTCACGGGCGGGCGGCCGATCAGGCGCCGCAAGTCGCCGGAATCGGTGTACATCTCGCCGCGGCTCAGGCCTAGGTCGGCGTCGGCGAGGACCTCCGCCAGCTCGGTGGGTAGGCCTACGGCGGCCAGCGCCTGGGCGAACTCGGTCACCGGGAGGTCGGCGTAGGCAATCTTCTTCCCGGCCGCAGCGCCGATCGTGGCGGCGAGCTCAGCCAGGGTGAAGGATTCGTCGCCGCCGAGCTCGTACACGGCGCCGGAGTGGCCCTCGGTGGTGAGGACGACCGCCGCGGCCTCGGCCAGGTCGGCGCGGGACGCCGCGCTGATCCGCCCCTCACCCGCGGCGCCCACGACGGCGCCGTTCTGCAGGATCTGCGGCAGTTGGCTGGTGTAGTTCTCCAGGTACCAGCCGTTGCGCAACAGCACGCTGGGGATGTGGCGGTCCCGCAGGTACTTCTCGGTCTCGCCGTGCGTGGCGCCGATGATGGTGGTGGCCGTGTCCGCGTGCGTCGTGCTCGTGTACGCCACCAGCGACACACCCGCGGCCACCGCGGCGTCCATCACGCGGCGGTGGTTGGCGACCCGCTCTCCCACGGGGACCGAGGCCGAGATCAGCAGCAGCCTGTCCGCCCCTGCGAAGGCCTCGGTCAGGCTGTCGGCGTCCGCGAAGTCGGCGCGGCGTGCCGTGACGCCCCGGTCGCCCAGGTCCTTGATCCCGGCGATGTCCCGGCCGGTCGCGATGATGTCCGCGGCCGGGATCCCGCGCCGCAGCAGCGCCTCGACGGTGAGCCTGCCCAGTTGGCCAGTGGCTCCGGTGACGACGATCGACATGGTGGTCACTCCTTCATTTCGTGCGCGCCTCGCGCGCCCGTCGCAGTTCGTCCGCGCGGGATGGAAATCAGGGTGACCTGCACACTCTCTGTTGGGAAGTAGCCACTTCTTGGTAGGGTACTTACCCGAGCGAAAGCATTGAGGTGGGCGGTATGGAGGCTGTCGAAAAGGCGACCGGACCGGTGGCGTCATTCGATCCGTACGAGCGCGGCTGCCCGTCACGGGACCTGCTCGACCAGATCGGCAGCAAGTGGGCGGTCCTCGTGCTGGGTGAGCTCGGCCGGAACGGGACCGCCCGGTTCAGCCGGCTCCGGCAGGCGCTGGCGGGCGTGAGCGAGAAGATGCTCACCCAGACACTGCGCACCCTCGAACGCGACGGGCTGATCAGCCGGACCGTCTACCCGGAGGTGCCGCCGCGCGTGGAGTACGAACTGACCGCGCTCGGCCAGACACTGCGGGAACCGCTGAAGGCGCTCACGGAGTGGTCGGTGCTACACATCGAGGACGTCATCACCGCCCGCGGGGAGTACGACGACCGATACGACGACCGCACCGAGCGCACTCACATCACAGATCTGTAACCAGCCGACTATTCTGCGTAACCATTCGTATCATCGCCTCAGGTCCGCTTCGTCCTCCGGGGGCTGTTCGATGCGATCGCGTGGCAGATGGGCGTGGGCGGTCATCCTTCTTGCTTCCCTGGCCGCAGCCGCGAGCTGGTTCGTTCTTCGGGGCACGCAAGACACCGCCCACCACCGAACATCAGGCGCGCCATCAGCAACTCGGCAGCAGGCACAGCAAGTTGCGCAGGCCCTGACGCGCTTGTCCACCGACCCCGCCGCCCTTGTGGCCACCAGCGCGCGCTCGGAGGTGGGCAACCAGGCGCGCCAAGCCGTGCCGCCGGGAACCACGGTGACTCCGCAGGTCGACTCGTGGCTGCCCGACGGGGTCGGCGGGGGGATCATGACGGTGACCATCGCGGCGCCCGGCACGCCGGCGGCGGACTACGCAGCAGTGATGGTGCAGGAGCGGGGTGCTTGGAAAGTCATGGCGACCCTGCTGCTGCCCGGTCCGGCCAACTCGTCAACGGCGGGCGCGCGATGAAACACCGCTACACCGGACGCGTCGTCACTGCCCTGGCCGCCCTTGTGCTTCTCGCGGGAACGCAGGCCGTCGCGCCACGAGCGGCGGCTTCCGCTCCGGCGCTTCCCAGCGTCCTGATCAACTGGAGCGACCAGTGTCAGTCGGACCGGCTCGGCCTGGACCAGGACACCGTCCAGCTCGCTCCGACGCTGGCCGGCGACACCACACCGCAGGGAAAGCCCGTCGCCTACGCACCGGACTCCCGCCGGAGGTACACACCGGTCATCATCGTGCACGGCTGGACCGGCAGTGACACCCACACCAGCGACCGCACAGGTGATTTCTCCAGCATCATCGATCTGACAGCCAACGCCCTCGGCACAGTGGACACCACCCGGTCGCTCATCGGACAGTTCCAGAACGTGCCGGGCGCCGCGGTGTTCACCTTCGACTACCACCCCTATTCGGCTCGCTGGGTGGACGATTCGCATCTCGGCCCGGCTCTCGGCAAGGTCATCGACTGCCTGTATCAGGCCAGTGGGCAAAAGGTGATCGTCGTCGCGCACTCCATGGGCGGCCTTGTCACCCGCTACGCAGCGACCCACCCGGGCCCGGGCGCAGCGGACCGGTCCCGCGAGATCAGCACCGTCGTGACCTTCGGGACCCCGGAAACCGGCTCGGTCGCCGCGCTTCTGGGCGAGACCCTGCTCGACCAGGGGGCCGTCACCAACCAGACGCTGGCGCTGATCCGGACGATTCTCGCCGTGTGCGGAAGCTATACCAGCAACGAGATCGAGACAGGAACGCTGTGCGATCGACTGTACGCCCCGGCCCGGGCCCTCGAATCAACCGCCGGACAAGCCCTGCGCTACGGATCGCCCCAACTGGCCGCCCTGAAACCCTGGCCGGCCGGCATCACAGTCGACGCCCTCGCCGGCCAGACCACCTTCCAGGTTCCCGACCTGGGCTGGTTCGCGCTGCCTTGGGACACCGTCCCGGTCAATGTGGGGGACATCATCGTGACGGCCGACTCCGCCCAGCACGGGGCGACGCTGACCAAGACCGTGTCCTGCGATTACCAACTCAACCCGGCCCGAGGCGCCGGTGACTTCCTCGACCTCAGGCTCAGGCTGGCCAGCAAGGCGGACATTGCGCAGGAGCCCCTCAAGGCCTTCACCGGTGCCTGCTTCCACGTCGATCTCATGCGTGGCATCGAGTTGACCAACGAGGCTCTCGGCGCCGTGGCCGACGACCTGAGCTCCCGTCAACCTGTCACCGCAGCCGACCTGTTGTCCGCGCCCGTGCCGGCCGCCTGCGAACACGACGCAGGCACCCTCACCGGCGGCAGGCTCGCCGGAATCCCCGCCAACCACGGCAGCATGGAGCTCGCCTGGCTCGACGGCGGCCAGCGGTCCGACCTGCTCGCCCTGGGCGACCTCAACGGTGACGGCTACGGTGACGCGGCCGCCACGCTCGCCTGCAACGCCGGCGGCGTGGCCTGGCCCGAGCTGGTCGCCTTCTACACCCCCGGGCCGCACCTACTGGGATACGTCAGCCTCGGCGACATCAACGCACCCGGGCGCCAGCCTGGCGAGCACGCGGACGTCTACCAACTGCGCTACGACAACGGTGCGGTGGTCGCCGAATGGTCCACGCCGGAGGACGGCGACCCCGGTGCCATGTCGAGCCTGGACTACACCGCGACGCTGCGGTGGAACGGCCACGGAATCACCGCCGCCAACCTGTCGGCCACCACCGAACTGGCCACCGCAGCGCAGTTCGTCACCGACATCCGCCATGGCGACGCCCAGGCGGCGCAGTCCTTGTCAGCCGCCGGCGTCGCCGCGGAGGCCGCCAACCAGCTCCGCTCGTATCCGGACGCGTTCCAGGCCACCCCCAGCTGCTACGGCGAGAACTCCCTCGACATTCCCGCCCCCGCTGCCGGTCTCACCGCAGCCGGAGGCCCGCAATGGATCCAGAACGCGCAGCGCATCTGCCTCCTGCCCGCCACCGCCACCGGTGCGCACTATGTCGCACTCGCGATGAACAAGCAGGGCTTCCAGCGCTGGCAGGTCACCTCACTCGCCATCGTCTGATCGTCTTCCGAGGCTCTGCTGGGTGCCTGTCCCCGGCTGGCGCATTCCGGAAACCTTCTTCGCATGTCCGGGCCCGGAACGGGTAGGCGCTCTCTCAGGACGCCCCGAAGCGGGACGGCCCGCGCAGTCGACGACAGCACGGGCACATACCACCTGAGGAGCCCTTTTCATGTTGCCTACGCCGCTGGTCGGCGCCGAACCGGCAGCCCCCGGTCGGCTTCCCTCGCCCCACGCCGTGGACACCGAGGACGCGCGTGCGCTCTCGTATCTGCTGTTCACACGCCTGGCCGAGCTCGAGGAAGGCACCGCCGACTACTCCTACGTGCGCAACACCCTGGTCGAAAGCAATCTCGCCCTGGTCCGCTACGCGGTCGCGCAGTTCCGGCACCGAACCGAACCCACCGAGGACCTGCTGCAAGTCGGGATCGTGGGTCTGATCAAGGCCATCAACCGCTTCGACCCGGACCGCCATGTCGAGTTCTCGACCTTCGCGCTGCCGACCATCACCGGCGAGCTCAAGCGCTTCTTCCGGGACACCAGCTGGTCCGTGCGCGTCCCGCGGCGCCTCCAGGAGCTGCGGCTGCGCCTGGCCAAGGCTCGCGACGAGCTCTCCCAGGAACTGGAGCGCGACCCCACCGACGCCGAGCTGGCCGCACACCTGCAGGTGAGCGAGGCGGACATCGCCGAGGGTCAGGCCGTGAGCAACGCGTACACCGCCGGCACCCTCGAGGGACCGGAACGCGAGGACGCCGACGGGCCGCAGGCCCGCCGGATGGGATACCTCGACCGCGGCATCGAGGGCGTGGAGAACCTGGAAAGCCTCAAGCCCCTCATAGCCGCCCTCCCCGAGCGGGAGCGGACCGTGCTGGCACTGCGCTTCACCGGCGAACTCACCCAGTCGGAGATCGGCGCCCACCTGGGCATCTCGCAGATGCACGTCTCCCGCATACTCTCCAAGGTCCTCGCGAACCTGCGCGAGGCGCTGCTCGCCGAGGAGTAAGCCCCGGGCGTCGTCATGACGGAGACTCCCGGTGTGGGGTG
Organism: Streptacidiphilus pinicola; assembly: GCF_003258295.1. Classification (GTDB taxonomy): domain Bacteria; phylum Actinomycetota; class Actinomycetes; order Streptomycetales; family Streptomycetaceae; genus Streptacidiphilus; species Streptacidiphilus pinicola. The sequence goes on from NZ_QKYN01000027.1 coordinate 104,296, forward strand.
GTTCAACTGGCCGGTCACTCCCACACGTCCGAGCCCCCGCCCATCCAGTCGACCATGCCGTCGGCGTCCAAGTCGAGCTCTTCCAGTCCGGCGCGGCGGCAGAACTCGGCCACGTCGGCGAGCTCATGCGCCTTGCCGATCTGCTCGCCGAGAATGTCCACGCGCCGGTAGGGGCCCGTCATCGCGTCCGCCTGGACGGGGTGGACGACGACGTGTGCGTGATGATGCTCAGGGGACGGCTGATCGCTCATTCCTCCAAGCTGCCCCAGCTGGAAGCAGCCCGCCTGCGGGGCACCTGGGGCGGCGACGGTCGGTGACCCACCCGATCGGACGCGACGACGCGCACCCTCCGTAAGTCTTTGCTGAGCTGGGCGCTCATCCACTCAACGAGCTGAGGAGGAGCGCCATGCAGGAGATGATCCCGCGAGACCGGGACCACGACGACGACCTCGAACGATTCTACGGACCGGAGGAACCGGACAGCTCCGACGACGACTTCCTCGACGACCTGAACATCGTCTTGGCAGACGAATAGAAGCGGGCCTCCACGCGAGCGCGAGAGAGCCCCCGATGCCGCAACCGCGGCACCGGGGGCTTCGGCGATCTGCGGCCAGCCGTGTGCAAAGCGCCGCCGCGCCGCGGCCCTCCACGCAAGCTGACGGCGCCAACGGCTACATCACCCGACCTTGCCCAAGCCCGACTGCACGTCGTTGAAGTCCATCACGGGGATGAACTCGATCTTGGCATCGAGCTCCATGAAGAAAGGCTCAGCGACCTTGGGAATGTCGGACACGTCCTTCAGGTCGAAGACGATGAACGCCGTACGGCAGCCGTCCTTGGCCCCGAAGTACGCGGCTTCAGGCTGGAGCGATCCCAGCGCCGTCTTCATGATCTCCGCCAGCCTCTTGTCCTTGATCGCTTGATTGCCCTTGGCCGTGTCCATCTGGGCGGTGAGCAGGACTCGCATGTCGCACCCTCTCGGTCGGTGTGACGGCACGACGTGTGCCGTCACATGCCAGGCTCTGCGGGATGCGCTGGGGCTGCCTTCCGGGCGGGTCCATTGGTGTGCAACGGGCCGGACTGCTCATGCCACCCGGGGTGCGTGCTGTCCGCGCACCCGGCACCCTGGCGGAGGACGCGGTTTCCCCGCAGCAGCCCTGAAGAGGTTCCCATGCCAGACGACGCACTCACCCGCTTCCTCGCCGTGCTCAGCCCTGCCGGCCGCGCGAAGGTCCGTTCCCAGACCCCCGAGCAGCAAAGGCAGCTCGCCGAAGCCTGGGAGGCGGAACTGACCGACGACACCGATCTCGACACGCTCGACGAGATCTCTCCGGCAGCCGCGGAGGACGAGGCCGCAGAACGAGTGATCCGGGCGTTCTTCGAACAGTGAGGCTGCTCAGGGCGCGTCGGGCTGCTGCCGGTACCGGGAGGGCGACATGCCGGTCCAGCGCCGGAACGCTCGGGTGAACGCAGACGGCGTTGCGAACCCGAGCCGGGCCGCGATCACCGTCACCGGCAGATCAGGCATGGCGATCATGCCCAGGGCCCGCTCGCGCCGGACGGAATCGGCCAGGGCCGCGAACGACGTGCCTTCGGCTTCCAACCGCGACTGCAGCGTCCGGGTGCTGACCGCAAGCGCCCGCGCCACATCGGTGAGCTCTGCGCCCCCGTCGGCGAGCAGTTTCCCCACGGCAGCCGCCCACGACACCTCCCGGTGAGTGGCCCGCCGTTCGGCGTACGGCCACAGCATCGACCGCACGACGGGGTCGGCCTGAACAATCGGAGCGCTCAGCGCGGTTTCGCCGAAGAAACAAACGTCGCCGGGTGCGGCGAAGACCACGCGTCCGAACAGCGCGTCATAGACGCCCGCATCGCCAGGAGTCGGCCGCCGGAACCTGACCTCCGAAGGAGCGGCTTGATGCCCGGCCAGGCGTCGGACCGTCCGGCACAGCAGGGCGAAGACCGCGTCCACCGTGTCCGGGTGTGAAGGCCCGCCCTCTGCGGACAGCACCGAGACCGACACGCCCGTGGGCCTTCGCGCCACGACGATCCGGTCCCGGTCGAACATCGGATGGAACCGGCACAGGTCCTCGACCAGGGTCCGGACGTCCGGGCTGTTCACGATGACCGGCCCGAGCAGCCCGCCGAAGGCCATCGTGTCCGTCCACGCGGCGAACTCGAGACCGGGATGGGGTACACCCGTACGCTCCAGCAACTCCCACGTCTGGTCGGGCGACACGGCGTCGACACCATGGGCGGCACCGAATGCCAGGACCTGCGCAGCGATCGGATCCGCGTCCGAGGGCAAGTGGTTCGCGCTCACGGGGCAGCGGATTCCCTCGTAGGAGTCAGAGCATCGTGACATGGAATTGGACAAGCCGGCGAAGCCGGTTCTCACCTACGGAACATATCCCACACTCGTTCTCATCACCGGCGCGGGGATCTGGGCAGCCCTGCGCGGGATTCTCAGCCCCGGTGCAGCGATAGGCCTGCTCACGGGCATCACCATCGTGGTCGTCTTCGCAGTCGAGCGGATCAACCCGCTGCTGGACCGCTGGTCGATGACGAAGCACAGCCTGGTCGAGCGCGATCTGCCGTTCATCGGACTGGCCGTCGTGGTAGAGCAGATCGCCACAGTGGGCGTCTCACTTGTCGCCTCGGCGGCCGTGCCCAAGGACGGGTTCGGCCTGCTGGGACGCGCGCCGCTCGTCGTACAGGCCGTCTTCGCGCTCCTGGCGCTGGACCTGCTCTGGTATGCGTATCACCGCGCCGCGCACACCTTCTCCCGGCTGTGGCGCGTCCACGGCCTGCACCACTCGCCCTCGCAGCTCTACGTCCTGATGCACCAGGTCTTCCACCCGCTGGACCTGCTGGTGTCGCGGTTCGTCATCTCCCTGGTCGTCTTCAAACTCACCGGCATCGGCCCGGCGGCGGCCTTCATCGCCATCGCCGTGCTCGGCCTCCAGCAGACGGTCAGCCACGTCAACAGCGACCTGCGAACCGGATGGTTGAACTACGTCCTCATCGGAACCGAAACCCATCGCTACCACCACGCCGCCGAGAAGGGCGGCAACTTCGGATCGGTCGTCCCGGTCTGGGACATCCTCTTCCGGACCTTCGTCTACGAGCCCCGCCGCATCCCGGACCGGATGGGTCTCATCGACCCCGCCTCGTACCCGGATCCGCGACGCTTCCACGCCGCGCTGTCCTGGCCGTTCCGACGCGCCACGGCCTGAACCGGGCCATCCCACCAGGGGACACCCGTGCGGCGCGGGTACCGGCCGGGCGGGCTTCGCGGGAGACTGGAGGGATACGCTCCGGGAGAGGAATTCGCACCGCATGGCCGAATCACCGTTGCTGTCCCTGCGGGGCGTCTCCAAGCGCTTCGGCGCGGTGCGCGCCCTCGTGGACGTCGACCTCGACGTGAAGGCCGGACAGGTGGTCGCCGTCGTCGGTGAGAGCGGTGCCGGCAAGTCCACGCTGATCCGGCTGATGGCCGGAGTCCAGGCGCCGGACACCGGCACCGCCCTGTGGGACGGACGGCCGGTGGACCTGCGCAGGCCGCGGGAGGTCCGACGGCTCGGTGTGGCCGCGGTGCACCAGGACCCCGAGCTGTGCCTGAACCTCGATGTGATCTCCCAGCTCTTCCTCGGGCGGGAGTTGCGCCGCTTCGGGCTTCTGAACGAGGTCGCCATGGAGCAGAAGGCGCGGGGACTGCTGGACAGCCTGAACGTCCGCATCCCCAACCTACGGGCACCGCTGGCGGCGCTGACCGCCGCGGAGCGCCAATCGGTCGCCATCGCCATGGCACTGATCGACGATCCGGCTCTGCTGCTGTTGGACGAGCCGACGGCCGGGCTGGACCCCGAGCAGAGCTCCCTCGTGCTCGACCTGGTGGGCCGGCTGCGCCGCAACGGGCGGGGGATCGTCCTGGTCAGTCACAACATCGACGACGTGCTGGAGGTCGCCGACCGCGTCGCGGTCCTGCGCTTGGGACGCAATGCGGGAGTGTTCGAGACGCGTTACGCCAGCCAGGAGCAGATCGTGTCGGCCGTCACCGGCAACCAGATCCTGGCTGCCGCGCTGCAACGCAGCCTCCTGCCGCGGGACCTGCCGAAGCTCGAAACGCTCGAGACCGCCTTCCGCTATCTCCCGGCACAGGCCGGGGCGGGCGGGGACTGGTTCGACGTCATCCCCCTGTCCGGTGCCCGGATCGCACTGGTCGTGGGAGACGTGGTCGGCCACGGCCTGAGCGCCGCCGCGACCATGGGACGGCTGCGCACCGCCGTCCATAACGTCTCCTATCTCAACCTCCCTCCCGGCGAGTTGTTGGCCCACCTCGACGATCTGGTCAGCCGCCTCGACGAGGAACGCGGCACCGCAGGCAGCGGCAGCCAGAACGACATCATCGGTGCCTCGTGCATCTACGCCGTCTACGACCCGGTGGCCCGGCAGCTCGCGGTGGCACGCGCGGGCCACGTGCCGCCCGTGGTGGTCCATCCGGACGGCCGGGCCGAATTCGCCGACGTTCCGGCCGGCCCCCCGCTCGGCCTCGGCGGAATGCCGTTCGAGACGGTCGAGCTGCCGCTGCCCGACGGCGCCGGCTTCCTGCTCTACACCGACGGTCTGGTCGAGCGACGTGATCGCGACATCGACACCGGACTGGACCGGCTGCTGCTGGCGGTCCGCCAGGACCACAACGCCTCCCCCGACCGCCTGTGCGACGCCGTGATCTCCGCCCTGCTCCCGGGGGACGCGGCCGGTGAACCACCCGAGGACGACGTCGCGTTGCTCGTAGCGCGCGCCAACGGGCTTCCCGACGACCAGGTGGCATGCTTCGACGTCCCCGCCGACCCTGCGGCGGTCGCCGAGATCCGCGCCGCGGCGACACGCCGGCTGCACCACTGGATGCTCGACGACCTGTCGTTCACCACCGAGCTGATCCTCAGTGAGCTGATCACCAACGCCATCCGCTATGCCGACGGCCCGATCACGGTCCGGCTCCTCCGCGCTCGTTCCCTGGTCTGCGAGGTCGCCGACGCCAGCAGCACCTCACCGCACGTACGGTACGCGGCGACCACGGACGAGGGCGGGCGCGGCCTCTTCCTGGTGGCTCACTTGTCGGAGCGCTGGGGCACCCGCTACAC
>NZ_QKYN01000192.1:0-710 GCF_003258295.1 Streptacidiphilus pinicola
CACGCCGCCTGCGGATGCTCCCGCGCGGCATCGACGAGTACCTGGAGCGCCGCGCCGCCCTCGTCGAGGCCACGACCCCGGCCCCGGCCCCGAAGAAGACCGGCGGCGATTCCCGCGCGGCCAAGAAGGAACTGCAGCGCATCGAGCGCCAGCTCTCCAAGCTGGAGGAGAAGGAGACCAAGCTCCACGCCCAAATGGCCGAGCACGCAGCCGACTTCGGCAAGATCGCCGAGCTCGACGCGCTCGGCCTTGACGGCGCGGAGCTGGAGTTGCAGTGGCTGGAGCTCGCCGAGGACGCGTGAGCGTCGTCCCGGCGGCCCAGCTGTCCGGGTAGGTGGGACGCCAGATGACGGGCAATGAAGACCCGGTCGCACGTCGTACCGCCGCATGGATGCGTCGCCCGGCTGCTGACGACGTGCTGACTCCGCCGGTGCGCTGGCACATGAATGGTGGGATCGGCTTCCATCCGCGCGGTTGGCATGCGGCTGCCCGGGCCTGTGGATTTCGGCCGCAGACCGCCGCGTAAGGGTGGGTGACCGAGGATCCCATCCGCCGGGGGGTGGTCCCGGGGCGTCGGGAGCCTACCCGCAGCAGGGGAATCCGTACGGTCGGCCGCCGCGACAGCAGTAGCTCCGCCGGGGAAGATCCCGGATTTCACATCCGCTCGCTGACCAGGTAAGGTCTTCCTCGTTCGCCCCTATAGCTCAGTC
>NZ_QKYN01000192.1:772-14691 GCF_003258295.1 Streptacidiphilus pinicola
CGTTCGCCCCTATAGCTCAGTCGGTAGAGCGTCTCCATGGTAAGGAGAAGGTCTGCGGTTCGATTCCGCATGGGGGCTCGGATGAGAGGGTTCCTCTCCGCTCGGCGGGGAACGCGATCGTCGTGGCGGTGTAGCTCAGTTGGTAGAGCAAGCGGCTCATAATCGCTGTGTCACCGGTTCAAGTCCGGTCACCGCTACCACGCCTGTAGCCGATTTTCGGTCAGTGACCCGATCGGCTACTCTTGTCTGTCTGTAACGTTGTCTGTCCGAGGAAGGCACTCCCGTGGCCGCCACTGATGTCCGTCCGAAGATCACGCTGGCGTGCGTGGAGTGCAAGGAGCGGAACTACATCACCAAGAAGAACCGGCGTAACGACCCGGATCGTCTTGAGCTGAAGAAGCACTGCCCCCGCTGCAACGCTCACACCGCGCACCGCGAGACCCGCTGACCCCACGCCTCACGGCACCGGGTCGGTCTCGACCGATGGTTTTCAGGCGAAGGCCGCTCCCACCTGTTGGGGGCGGCCTTCGTCGCGTCCGCATCCATGCCGGTCCTCGGACCTGCTCGTCCATCGACCTCAATCGACCTCAGGAGTCACGCATGCCGCTGGACCCCTCCTTCATCGGGCGGTCCTACCCGCCCACCCCGGCCTACGAGGTGGGCCGCGAGAAGATCCGCGAGTTCGCCGAGGCCGTCCGCGACGCCAACCCGGCCTACGCGGACCGCGAGGCCGCCAAGGCCCTCGGTCACCCGGACGTGATCGCCCCGCCGACCTTCCCTTTCGTGATCACCTACCGCGCCGCGGCCCAGGTGGTTCAGGACCCGGAGCTGGGCCTGGACTTCACCCGCGTCGTCCACGGCGACCAGCGCTTCGTCTACACCCGCCCGGTCCGGGCCGGTGACCGGCTGAGCGTGACCTGCGTGATCGACTCGATCAAGTCGCTGGCCGGCAACGACATCCTCTCCGTCCGCGGCGAGGTCGCCGAGGAGAGCGGCGAGCACGTGGTGACGGCCTACATGACGCTTGTGGCCCGCGCGGCCGAGGGGGAGTGAGGAACACGATGGGCGCGAGCATCAACTACGACGAGGTCGAGGTCGGCACCGAGCTGCCGGCGCAGTCCTTCCCGGTGACCCGGGCCACGCTGGTGCAGTACGCCGGCGCCTCGGGCGACTTCAACCCGATCCACTGGAACGAGGCCTTCGCCAAGGCGGTCGGCCTGCCGGACGTCATCGCCCACGGCATGTTCACGATGGCCGAGGCGGTCCGCGTGGTCACCGACTGGGTGGTCGACCCCGGCGCGGTCGTCGAGTACGGGGTCCGCTTCACCAAGCCGGTCGTCGTGGCCAACGACGAGGCGGGCGCCGTGATCGAGGTCACCGGCAAGGTCGCGGCCAAGCTGGACGACCGCCGGATCCGGGTCGACCTGGTCGCGACCAGCGCGGGGCAGAAGGTGCTCGGCATGTCCCGGGCCGTCGTCCAGCTGGCCTGACCGGCCCTGCCCTGACCGGCTCGGACCGGCCCTGACCTGGTCGGACGAGCCGGTCGAGACGGAACTCACATCCACCTCTTGACGTAGTTAGTAATCAACCACTAACTTTGAAGCATGGCGAAGACGAGCATGCGAATGAGCGCGGAGGAGCGACGCGAGAGCGTCATCCGCGCCGCCATGGTCGAGTTCGCCGACCGTGGCTACAACGGCACCTCGACCGCGGCGATCGCCCGTCGGGTCGGGGTGTCGCAGCCCTATCTCTTCCGCCTGTTCGAGAACAAGCGGGCGCTCTTCGAGGCCGCCGTCCGGCGCTGCATCGAGGAGCTCAAGGAGACCTTCCTTCGCGCCGCCGAGGGCAAGGAGGGCGAGGAGGCCCGCCAGGCGATGGCCGCGGTCTACTTCGAGCTGATCAGGGACAAGTCGTGGCTGCTGATGCAGCTGCAGATGTACGTCTCCACGGCCGCCGCCGAGGCCGCCGGCGATCACGAGGTGGGCGAGGCCGTCCGTGCGCTCTGGACGGATCTGTGGGACTCCGTGGCCGCGGCCACCGGCGCGTCGCCGGAGGAGATCACGGAGTTCTTCGCCTACGGGATGCTGATCAACAACCTGGTCGCCATGGGATTTCCGGTGGAGCACCGTCTGTGGCAGGGCTTCGGCGAGGAGTACGTGGGCTGCCCCGCGGTCCCCGTCTCCGAGTGACCGAGCCGAAGCGTGTTTTTTTGACCGTCAAAGTTATTGATTGATTACTACCAATCGCGCCTGGGGGAATCATGCGCAAGATCAGTCCAGCCGTCTGGGCCTTCCTCATCACCAGCACCGCCGGCTTCATGGCCGCCCTCGACAACCTCGTGGTGACCACGGCCCTGCCATCCATCCGGGCCCACCTGGGTGGGGGGATCACCGACCTCGAGTGGACCGTCAACGCCTACACCCTGACCTTCGCCGTGCTGCTGATGCTCGGCGCGGCCCTCGGCGACCGCTTCGGCCGGCGACGCGTGTTCACCACCGGCCTCGCCCTGTTCACGCTCTCCTCCCTCGCCGCCTCGCTCGCGCCCAACATCGGCGCGCTGGTCGCGGCCCGGGCGGCCCAGGGCGTCGGAGCGGCACTGCTCACACCCGTCAGCCTGACCCTGCTCACCGCGGCCGTGCCGGTCGCCCGGCGCGGGCTCGCCTTCGGCGCCTGGGGAGCGGTCAACGGCATGGCCGTGGCGCTCGGCCCGCTCATCGGCGGCACCATCGTCGAGCACCTCTCCTGGCAGTGGATCTTCGCGCTCAACGTCCCCATCGGCCTCGCGCTGCTGCCGCTCGCCCGGCTGCGGCTGGCCGAGTCCCATGGCCCCAACGGCCGTCTGGACGTGGTGGGAACCGGTCTGGCCAGCTCCGGCCTCTTCGGCGTCGTCTACGCCCTGATCCGCGGCAACTCCGACGGCTGGACCAGCGCGACGGTGCTCTCCGGCCTGGTGGTCGGCGCCCTGCTGCTGGTCTCCTTCCTGGTCTGGGAGACCCGCACCGCGACCCCGCTGCTGCCGCTGCGGCTCTTCCGGATCCGCACCTTCTCCGCCGTGAACGCGGCCTCGATGCTGATGTCGCTCGGCATGTTCGGCGCGATCTTCCTGCTCAGCCAGTTCCTGCAGAACGTCCAGGGGTACAGCCCGATGACGGCGGGTGTGCGGATGCTGCCCTGGACGGGCATGCCGATGCTCGTCGCCCCGCTGGCCGGGCTGCTGGTGGACCGGATCGGCGGCCGGGTGGTCATCGCGATCGGCCTGGCGATGCAGGCGGTGGGCCTGGCCTGGTTCGCGCTCATCGTCACCCCGGACGTCAGCTACGCCTCGCAGGTCCCGGCGCTGATCATCTCCGGCACCGGCATGGCGCTCTTCTTCGCCCCGGTCGCGGCGGTGCTGATGGGCTCGGTCCGGCCGCAGGAGCAGGGCGTGGCCTCCGGCGCCAACAACGCCCTGCGCGAGGTCGGCGGCGCGCTCGGTGTCGCGGTGCTGACGTCGGTCTTCACCGCCCACGGCAGCTACGCCAGCGGCCAGAGCTACGTCAACGGCCTCACCCCGGCCCTGTGGGTGGGCGCGGCCGCCATCGCCGCCGCGACCGTCGCGATCCTCTGCGCCCCGCGCCGCTCCCGCGCCGCGGCCGCCCAGCCGATCGCCTCGGGCGAGCCGAGCACGGACGCGGCGGACAGCTCCCCGGTGCCGGTGGCCTGACGGGGGCGGGCACGGCGGCCCGTACGCTAGACCCCGTGCAGGAACTCCATGACGCGCCCCTGGCCCCCCTGACCACGCTCCGGATCGGCGGCCCCGCCGCCCGGCTGGTGACGGCGACGACCGATGACGAGGTCGTCGCCGTCGTCCGTGCCGCCGACGCGGCGGGCGAGCCGCTGCTGGTCCTCGGCGGCGGCTCGAACCTGGTGATCGGCGACGCCGGCTTCCCCGGCACCGTGCTGCGGATCGCCACCAAGGGCTTCGACCTCGACGGCACCCGGCTCACCCTCGCCGCGGGCGAGGTCTGGACCGAGGCCGTCGACCGCGCGGTGCTGGAGCACGGCCTGTCCGGCATCGAGTTCCTGGCCGGCATCCCCGGCTCGGCCGGCGCGACGCCGGTGCAGAACGTCGGCGCCTACGGCCAGGAGGTGGCCGACACGGTCACCGAGGTCGTCGCCTACGACCGCCGCGCGGGCGAGACGGTGACCGTCCCGGCCGCCGACTGCGGCTTCGCCTACCGCCACAGCCGCTTCAAGGCCGATCCCGATCGCTACGTCGTGCTGCGCGTCACCTTCGCCCTCAACGACGCGGACGGCGCCTCCGGGCCGGTCCGCTACACCGAGACGGCGCGCGCGCTGGGCGTCGCCGAGGGCGAGCGCGCGGACCTGCGGGCGGCCCGGGAGACGGTGCTGAAGCTGCGCGCGGGCAAGGGCATGGTGCTGGACCCCGAGGACCACGACAGCTGGTCGGCCGGCTCCTTCTTCACCAACCCGATCCTGACCGAGGCCGAGCACGCCGCGTTCCTGGCCCGCGTCGCCGAGCGGCTCGGCCCCGACGTCCAGCCGCCCGCCTACCCGGCGGGGGAGGGCCGGGTGAAGACCTCCGCGGCCTGGCTGATCGACAAGGCCGGTTTCACCAAGGGCTACGGCGCCGGCCCGGCCCGCCTCTCCGGCAAGCACACCCTCGCCCTCACCAACCGCGGCGCCGCCACCGCCGCCGACCTGCTGGCCCTGGCCCGCGAGGTCCGCGACGGCGTCCACGCCGCGTTCGGGGTGACCCTGGTGAACGAGCCGGTGATGGTCGGCGTCGAGCTGTAGCGGACGCCCGGGGTGCTCCTCGGGCGTCGCCGGGCGTCGTGCGTCAGGCGTCGCGCAGCAGGAAGGCGGCGTAGCCGCCGCCCAGGAGCACCACCGTCACGACGCCCACCAGCTCCAGCATGCTGGTGCCGGACGGGGCGTTGTCGGTCATGTGCTGGCTGAACTGCGCGAACAGGCCGGAGAAGAGCGAGTAGCTCATCAGCTTGTCCCCGAGGCCGCCCGGGGTTCCGCCGGAGACGACGCCGATCACGAACGGCAGGAAGATCAGCGCCATCAGGATCACGACGGTCGGCGCGGAGCGGCGCAGCAGCGTGCCGATGGCGAACGAGAGCAGGGCGCACAGGGCCAGGAAGAGCCCACCGCCGAAGATCGCCTCGGTGATCTCGGAGCTCGGGGCGGCGTCGCCGTGGTTGCCGGGCAGCATCGACTTCGCCGTCAGCACGCAGACCGCGCAGAGCGCGGTGCCCGCGAGGAACGAGCCGAGGAAGAGCACCAGCACCTTGGCGGTGAGCACCTCCAGCCGGCGCGGGGCGGCGATGAGGGTGTTGCGCATCATGCCGGAGGTGTACTCCGTGGTGATCACCAGCGTGCCGAAGGGCACGAAGAGCATGACCGCGGTGAGCGCGGCGATGGCGGAGTTGCTGAGGAACTGGTCCCGGAAGACGACCTCGTTGCCGCTGTAGTGCTCGGTGAGCAGCAGGTCCATGGCCGGCATGACGACCAGCGCGCTGGCGAGCAGCCAGAGCGTCGCGCGGGTGGTCCACAGCTTGGTCCACTCGGACGCGACCATGTTCAGGATGTTCGGCCTCGGCCCCGAGGCCGCGGGCCGCATCGGCTGCTGTTGTTGCATCGGCGGGGCCTGCATCGGGGGAGCCTGCATCGGGTAGCCCGGCTGCGGCTGCGGCGCGTAGCCGACGGGCGGCTGCGGGGACGGGTAGGACGAGTACGGCTGCGACACGGTCATCCCTCGCTCTTCGGGCCCGCATAGGGGTAGGCCGGGGCGGACTGCTGGGGCTGGGGCGGCTGCGCCTGCGGGTAGCCGTAGTTCGGCGCACCAGGTTGCTGCGGCGGCGGGGGATAGGCGCCGGGCTGCTGCATGCCGTAGCCGGGCTGGGCCCCGTACCCCGGTTGTCCGCCGTACCCGGGCTGCCCGCCGTACCCCGGCTGCGCGGGGTAGCCCTGCGGGGCGGCGGCCGGCGCGGGAGCCTGCTGCTGCGGGTACTGACCCGGCCCGGGCGCGCCCGGCATCGGCTGACCGGGCATCTGCTGGCCCGGCATCGGCTGGCCGGGCACCGGTGCGGCGCGGTACTCCACCGCCTGCTGGGTCATCGCCATGTACGCCTCCTCCAAGGAGGCCTGCTGGGGCGCCAGTTCGAGCAGGCGGATGCCCTGGGCGTGCGCCAACTCGCTGATCTGGTGCGCCTCCATGCCCGTGACGCGGAGCGCGCCTCCGGGCTGCGGCTGGGCGTTGCCGCCCGCGGCGGCGAGCGCGGGGATCAGGCGGGCGGTGTCCTCGGGCGCGCAGCGGATGGCGACGTGGCCGGTCGAGTACTGGTTGACGAAGGCCTGCAGGCTCATGTCCGCCAGCAGCCTGCCCTGGCCGATGATGACCAGGTGGTCGGCGGTCAGCGCCATCTCGCTCATCAGGTGGCTGGAGACGAAGACGGTCCGGCCCTCCGCGGCCCAGCCGCGGATCAGTTGGCGGATCCAGAGCACGCCCTCGGGGTCCAGTCCGTTGACCGGCTCGTCCAGCATCAGCACCTGCGGGTCGCCGAGCAGCGCGGCGGCGATGCCCAGGCGCTGGCCCATGCCGAGCGAGAAGCCGCCGGAGCGCTTTCCCGCGACCTCCTGCAGGCCGACCAGGCCCAGGACTTCGTCCACCCGACGGCTCGGCAGGCCGCTCAGCCGGGCCAGGCTCAGCAGGTTGGCCCGCGCGCTGCGCCCGGGGTGCAGGGACTTGGCGTCGAGCAGCGCGCCGACGGTCCGGGCCGGATGCGTGAGCTGCCGGAACGGCACGCCCCCGATCAGTGCCGCGCCCGCGGTCGGCGCGTCCAGGCCGAGGATCAGGCGCATCGTCGTGGACTTGCCCGACCCGTTGGGGCCGAGGAATCCGGTGACGATGCCGGGCTTGACCGCGAAGGTCAGGTTGTCCACGGCGGATTTGGCGCCGTAGCGCTTGGTCAGGCTACGCGCCTCGATCACGGGCAGTACTCCTGGCAGATGTTGACGGCTCGACGTCACATCTCACCACGAACGCCTGTGCCCCCAGGAAACGGGCCTTCAAGTGCGAGGCATCACTCCGCTTGACCCGCCGGTGCGGCCAGCCAGGCGTCGATGCCCGACAGGAGTTCGGTCCGGACCGGCTCGGGGGCGACGGAGCCGCGCACGCTCTGCCGGGCCAGCTCGGCCAACTCCTCGTCGGTGAAGCCGTGGTGCTGCCGCGCGGACTCGTACTGCGCGGCCAGGCGCGAGCCGAAGAGCAGTGGGTCGTCGGCACCCAGTGCCATCGGGACGCCCGCCTCGAAGAGCCGGCGCAGCGGCACGTCCTCCGGGCGCTCGTACACGCCGAGCGCGACGTTGGACGCCGGGCAGACCTCGCAGGTGATCTGCTCCTGCGCGAGGCGCCGCAGCAGCGCGGGGTTCTCGGCGGCCCGGACGCCGTGGCCGACGCGGCGCGCGCCCAGGTCGTCGAGGCAGGAGCGCACGCTCGAAGGCCCGGCCAGCTCGCCGCCGTGCGGCGCGGCCAGCAGGCCCGCCTCGGTGGCGATCCGGAAGGCGCGGTCGAAGTCCCGTGCCAAGCCCCGGCGTTCGTCGTTCGACAGCCCGAAGCCGACGACGCCCTGGTCCGCGTAGCGCACCGCGAGACGGGCGAGGGTGCGGGCGTCCAGCGGGTGCTTCATCCGGTTCGCGGCCACCAGCACGCGGATGCCGACGCCGGACCGCCGGGAGGCGTCGTCCGCGGCGTCGAGCACCAGCTCCAGCGCGGGGATCAGCCCGCCGAGGCGCGGCGCGTAGGAGGTCGGGTCGACCTGGATCTCCAACCAGCCGGAGCCGTCGGCCCGCTCGTCCTCGGCGGCCTCGCGGACCAGCCGCCGGATGTCCTCCTCGTCCTGCAGGCAGTTGCGCGCGGCGTCGTAGAGGCGCTGGAACCGGAACCAGCCCCGCTCGTCGGTGGCCCGCAGCTTGGGCGGCTCGGCGCTGACGAGTGCCTCGGGCAGCCGGACGCCGTGCTTGTCGGCGAGCTCCAGCAGGGTTGCGGGGCGCATGGAGCCGGTGAAGTGCAGGTGCAGGTGGGCCTTCGGCAGCAGCCGGACGTCACGGGGTGCGGAAGGCGCCGTCGATGGACGGGACGGGGCAAGGACCTGTTCCATCCACAGATCCTACCGGGAGGCGTGAGCCCTCAGGGGCGCGGTTCCCCGCGCCCCCAGGTTGGTGCAACGTCCGTCAGCGGGCTTCGCCCAGCAGCTTCTGGAGCCGGCTGACGCCCTCGACCAGGTCGTCGTCGCCGAGCGCGTAGCTCAGCCGGAGGTAGCCCGGGGTGCCGAAGGCCTCGCCGGGGACGACCGCGACCTCGGCCTCGTCGAGGATCAGGGAGGCCAGCTCCGCCGAGGTGGCCGGGCGCCTGCCGCGGATCTCCTTGCCCAGCAGGGCCTTGACCGAGGGGTAGGCGTAGAACGCGCCCTCGGGTTCGGGGCACAGGACCCCGTCGATCTCGTTGAGCATCGAGACGATGGTGCGGCGGCGCCGGTCGAAGGCCACCTTCATCTCCTCGACCGCCGACAGGTCGCCGGCGACGGCCGCCAGCGCCGCCCGCTGGGCGACGTTGCTGACGTTGGAGGTGGCGTGCGACTGCAGGTTGGTCGCGGCCTTGATGACGTCCTTGGGGCCGATCACCCAGCCCGCGCGCCAGCCGGTCATCGCGTAGGTCTTGGCGACGCCGTTGACCACGATGCACTTGTCGGCCAGCTCCGGGACCACGACCGGCATGGAGACGAACTCGGCGTCCCCGTAGACGAGGTGCTCGTAGATCTCGTCCGTCAGCACCCACAGGCCGTGCTCGACGGCCCAGCGGCCGACCGCCTCGACCTCGGCGCGGGTGTAGACGGCGCCGGTCGGGTTCGAGGGGGAGACGAAGAGCAGCACCTTGGTGTTCTCGGTGCGGGCCGCCTCCAACTGCTCGACGGAGACCTTGTATCCGGTGGACTCGTCGGCCACCACCTCGACCGCGACGCCGCCCGCGAGCTGGATCGACTCGGGGTAGGTGGTCCAGTAGGGGGCCGGGACGATCACCTCGTCGCCCGGGTCCAGGATCGCGGCGAAGGCCTGGTAGATGGCCTGCTTGCCGCCGTTGGTGACGAGTACCTGGGAGGCGTCGACGGCCCAGCCGGAGTCGCGCAGCGTCTTCGCGGCGATGGCGGCCTTGAGCTCGGGCAGGCCGCCGGCCGGGGTGTAGCGGTGGTTCCTCGGGTCGCGGCACGCGGCCACGGCTTCCTCGACGATGTAGTCCGGCGTGGGGAAGTCCGGCTCGCCCGCGCCGAAGCCGATGACCGGGCGCCCGGCGGCCTTGAGGGCCTTCGCCTTGGCGTCGACGGCCAGCGTCGCGGACTCCGCGATGGCGCCGACGCGGGCCGAGACCCGGCGGTCGGCAGGACGGACGGATACGTCTGGGGTGGAGGAGGCAGCGCTCATGGCCGCATGCTCGCAGAAGGCCTGTGGGCGCGCGGCGGCATTCCGGAATGCGACCCGAACGGGTCCGAACTGCGGTCCTCTCCGAAACACTCGAGGGAACGCGCGGGGAACGCATTCGACGTGCGGGGCTTCCAGCCCCTACACTCAACCCTCGTTGGAAGCCCTTCCAACGGCACGCCAGACCGCAGACCCGTGCGGTGGCCGCGATGCTGTAGGTTGGGACTGCGAGTCCGCACCACGGGCTCAAAGGGCTATAGCTCAATTGGTAGAGCACCGGTCTCCAAAACCGGCGGTTGGGGGTTCAAGTCCCTCTGGCCCTGCTGTCCGCTCTGTCGGAAACCTTGGACAGGCGGTACCGTCAGCAGTGCACACAGGGGCCCCGCGCTACGCGGGAGCCCCTACAGGTACCCGGATATCAGGTGAGGGACAAGTGACGGAGACCGTGGGCTCCACCGCCACACCTGAGAGCGGCAACTCCGCCGGTGGCGAGGATCTCTCCCGCCGTGACCGGAAGCGTGCTCGCAAGTCCGGTGACCCGGAGGGCACGGGCGGTCGCAAGCGCGAGAAGCGCCCGAACGTCCTCAAGCGGATCGCTCTCTTCTACCGTCAGGTCATCACCGAGCTGCGCAAGGTCGTCTGGCCGTCGCGCTCCGACCTGACCTCCTACACCACGGTGGTCATCACCTTCGTCCTGGTGATCATGGCGATCGTCTACGGTCTCGACACCGGCTTCGTGAAGCTCGCTCAGCTCGTCTTCGGCTGACGTTCACCCTCTGGCTGACGCTCACCTCTTGTGCGGCTCGTCCGGCTGTCCGGGCGCTCCGCTACCTTTGCTTCGGTATCGTTGAATCCACCGATCGCAACAAGCAGGAAGAAGCAGCCAACGTGTCTGAGTCCCACTTCGAGGAGATCGTCGACAGCGGCGCGGACGTCGACGAGGTCGAGGCTGCCGAGGAAGAGGCCGGCCGCTCCGCGGAGGAAGAGGCCGTGACCGTGGTCAGCGACGACGAGTCCGCCGCGACGGAGGCCTTCGAGGAGTCCGGTTCCACCGTCTCCGAGGAGGAGGACGGTGTGGAGATCGACCCGGTGGCCGCGTTCCGTGAGGAACTGCGCATCGCCCCGGGCGAGTGGTACGTCATCCACACCTACGCCGGCTACGAGAACCGGGTGAAGGCCAACCTGGAGCAGCGTGCCGTCTCGCTGAACGTCGAGGACTACATCTACCAGGCCGAGGTGCCGCAGGAAGAGGTCGTCCAGATCAAGAACGGCGACCGGAAGACCATCCGCCAGAACAAGCTCCCCGGCTACGTGCTGGTGCGCATGGACCTGACGAACGAGTCCTGGGGCGTCGTCCGCAACACCCCGGGTGTCACCGGCTTCGTCGGCAACGCCTACGACCCGTACCCGCTGACGCTGGACGAGGTCGTCAAGATGCTGGCCCCCGACGTCGAGCGTGCCGCGGCCAAGGAGGCCGGCAAGCCGAGCCCGGTCCGTCCGGCCGAGGTCCAGGTGCTGGACTTCGAGGTCGGCGACTCGGTCACCGTCACCGACGGCCCGTTCGCGACGCTGCAGGCCACCATCAACGAGATCAACCCGGACTCGAAGAAGGTCAAGGGCCTCGTCGAGATCTTCGGCCGCGAGACCCCGGTCGAGCTCTCCTTCGACCAGATCGCCAAGAACGACTGAGCTGCTCCGGCAGCCCCAGCGGCGCTCGATTTCAGGGCACACGCGGCACCAGGCTATGCTTGGTCGCGCGTGTGCCCTGTCCGTTTCCGGCCCCAGGCCGTCGGACGAGCGCCACGCCGAAACCCACAGGCCCTGCCGGTCCGCTTTCGCGTGCCCGGTGGGACACCTCTCGTAAGGACCCGGAGAGAGCATGCCTCCCAAGAAGAAGAAGGTCACGGGGCTTATCAAGCTCCAGATCAACGCCGGCGCGGCCAACCCCGCGCCGCCCGTCGGCCCGGCCCTGGGCCAGCACGGCGTCAACATCATGGAGTTCTGCAAGGCCTACAACGCGGCCACCGAGTCGCAGCGTGGCATGGTGATCCCGGTGGAGATCACGGTCTACGAGGACCGTTCCTTCACCTTCATCACCAAGACTCCGCCGGCCGCCAAGCTGATCCTCAAGGCCGCGGGCGTGGAGAAGGGCTCCGGCGAGCCGCACAAGACCAAGGTCGCCAAGATCACGGCTGCCCAGGTCCGCGAGATCGCCACCACGAAGATGCCCGACCTGAACGCGAACGACATCGAGATGGCCGAGCGCATCATCGCCGGTACCGCTCGTTCGATGGGCATCACCGTCGAGGGCTGAACCCCTCGGTAGAGCACCACCCGTGGTAGGGCCGGGCGCGGTCCGTAGCAACCACGACTCCACGCCAAGAGATCCAGTAGGAGCAGCAGTGAAGCGCAGCAAGGCTCTGACTGCCGCGGCCGCCAAGGTCGACCGCGAGCGTCTGTACGCCCCCCTCGAGGCCATCCGCCTCGCCAAGGAGACCTCCACCACCAAGTTCGACTCGACCGTCGAGGTCGCCATGCGTCTGGGTGTCGACCCGCGCAAGGCCGACCAGATGGTCCGCAGCACCGTGAACCTCCCGCACGGCACCGGCAAGACCGCCCGGGTCCTGGTCTTCGCGACCGGTGACCGTGCCGCGGCCGCGGAGGCTGCGGGCGCCGACATCGTCGGTGCCGACGAGCTGATCGACGAGGTCGCCAAGGGTCGCCTGGACTTCGACGCCGTCGTCGCCACCCCGGACCTCATGGGCAAGGTCGGCCGCCTCGGCCGCGTGCTCGGTCCCCGTGGTCTGATGCCGAACCCGAAGACCGGCACCGTCACCGTCGACGTGGCGAAGGCCGTCACGGAGATCAAGGGCGGCAAGATCGAGTTCCGCGTCGACAAGCACTCGAACCTGCACCTGATCATCGGCAAGGCCTCCTTCGACATCGAGAAGCTGGTCGAGAACTACGCCGCGGCGCTCGAGGAGGTCCTCCGGGCCAAGCCGTCCGCCGCCAAGGGCCGCTACATCAAGAAGGTCGCCATCAGCACCACGATGGGCCCCGGCATCCAGGTCGACCCGAACCGCACCCGCAACCTCCTCGTCGAGGAGGACCCGGCGTCGGTCTGAGTCACCTCAGCCACGTAGGTCTGTAACGGGCCGGTACCAGCTCCCTTGCGGGAGCGGGTACCGGCCCGTTCGTCGTCGAAGGACAGGTGTAGCGTCACTGGTCCGATCCTGATCCGGATCCTGAGCTGGGGGGAACCCACGATGAGAACGAACCGGACGCCGGCGCTCGCCGCCGTCGCGGCCCTGGCCCTCACCGGCCTGACCGCGTGTTCCACCGCCAAGCAGGCCACCAGCGACGCCGCCCACGCGGCCGCCCAGGCCGCCTCCGCACTGCCGGCGGACGCGCTGGCCGCGCTCGGGCTGGCCAACACCCACCTGCAGTCGCAGAACTCGGCGAAGGTCACCGCCACGATCCGGATGCCCGGAGCGGCCACCGCGGAGACCATGAAGGGCGCGATGGCCTGGGACTCCGGCATGCGCTTCACGGGCGACGTGACCGGAGCCCCGGGCATGGCCGCGCTCTCCACCGACGGCAGCCTCCCGGCCGTGATCGTGGGCGGGGCGATCTACATGAAGGTCAGCAACCCGACGGCGCTGGCGCAGACCGGCGGCAAGTCGTGGATGAAGCTGGACTTCGCCGAGATCGCGGCGCTCTCCAGGAACCCGCAGGCGTCGAGCCTCGGCGGTGGCATGGACAGCGCGCTGAAGCAGATCTCGCCGGTCCAGACCGTGCGGGCGCTCACCGGCGACAAGGGTGTCCGGAGCGTCGGCCGGGAGACCATGGACGGCCAGGCGACCACGCACTACTCGGGCCACCTGACGCTCGACCAGATGCTGGCGGCCATACCGGGCCTGACCGGGGCCCAGCGCCAGACCCTCGGCAAGGCCGACACGAGCATCGGGCTGACCGGCGAGGACGTGGACATCTGGCTGAACGAGCGGGCGCTGCCGGTCCGGGTGCAGGAGCACACGGTGACGCAGAAGGGCGACCTGGACATCGACCGCCACTTCGCCGACTACGGCGTCCCGGTCTCGGTCACCCTGCCGAACTCCGCGGACACCTTCGACCTCGCGGCGGCGCTCAAGGCGGCGGCCGGCGGGGTGGGCGGGCACGGGCCGGCGCCGGTGAGGGCGACGCCGGGCCAGGGCGCGGGGCGTCAGCCGAGCGGGGGCAGCAGCGTGGCGGCGGCGCCGGCCAGCGGCAGCGCGAGCAGGGCGAGGAGCAGGGCGGTCATCGGGCGGTCGCCTCCGTGCAGCAGAAGGTCCGAGTCGGCACTGCCTTGATCGTCACTGCCTTGATCGTCACTGCGCCACCGCCACGATCACGGCCAGCACCACGACGCCGGCGCCCAGAACGGCAACATCCAGGGC
>NZ_QKYN01000193.1:0-305 GCF_003258295.1 Streptacidiphilus pinicola
CGCGGCGCCGAGTGCCGGCGGCTTGGCCGACGGCCCGACGGGCTCCGTCGGAGCCTCTGCTGCCGCGGGCCCGGGGACGCCGGGCTCCACGGGCGGGGCTGACGCCGCGTCGGGCCGCGTCGGCCCGGGCGTCGGGCCTGGCGCTGGAGCGGCGGGAGGATCCACGGCCGCCGCCGCGGGCTCAGCCGGTCCGGCGGGCTTGGCGGGTGGCGTCGACCATGTGAGCCCGGCTCCCGGTTCCGCCGCCTCCGCGGCGTTGAACGGCCCTGCCGCGTCGGGCGCAGGGGACGGCGACGGCGGCGCGG
>NZ_QKYN01000193.1:327-5556 GCF_003258295.1 Streptacidiphilus pinicola
TCCGCCGAGTCCGCGGCGAGCGAGCGCGCTCGCGCGCTGCTCGTGCCCGTCAACGACCCGACGCAGCAGGAGGCCGCGCCCGCGATCGTCCCGGTGCTGCCGGGCCGGCCCGCCGCCGCGCGGCCGGTCGTGCAGAGCCCGGGGGCCGAGCCCGGCGACGAGGGCGGTACGCCCTGCCCCTGGTGCGGCACCGGCAACCGGCCGGACCGGCACTTCTGCCGCCGCTGCGCCATGTCCATGGAGGGGCGCCCCGAGGACCCGCCCAAGCTCGCCTGGTGGCGCCGACTGCCGGGCTTCGGCCCGCGCCGCAACCCCTGGGCGGGTGAGCGGCCCCGGCTGCGCAGCGACTGGAGCCGCGTCGTCAGCTGGGTGGTCACGGCCGCCGTCCTGGCCGCGGTCATCACCCTTGCCGTCAACGGTGGCTCGGTCGCGCAGACGGTCAGCGACCACTTCTCCAAGCGCGTCCTCATCCCGCCGGACACCTCGAAGATCACCGCGTCCAACTCCTATGCCCAGCACGGCCCCCAGCTCGCCTTCGACGAGCACAACAACACCTGGTGGGGTCCGGGCTTCACGGGCGACGACGCGGGCCGGTGGATCCAGGCGGGCTTCAACCAGCCGGTCGACCTGCTCGACGTGGTCATCAGCCCGGGCGAGTCGACCAACGCCTCCGACCTCGACAGCTCTGCCCTCCCGCAGAACCTCGAGGCGGACGTCACCACCGCGGACGGCAAGGTCCAGACGACCACGCTGACGCTCGACCCGAACGTCGGCCCGCAGACGCGCCCGTTGCGTTTCAGCAGCGTGGTCTCCGTCAGGTTCGTCATCCGTTCGGCCTTCAACGCCTCCCCGACGAAGCAGGTCGCGATCGCCGAGATCGAGTTCTTCGGCCCCTCGCGGGGCAGCGGTTCGTAGCAATCGGGCGGAGAACGGCGAGGGACGGGAGCGCTGCGGCGAACTGCCGTAGCGCTCCGTCGAGTTCGGAGGTACTCGGCAGCTCGGGCAGCGGGTCCGCAGGGGCCGACAGTGCGCGGTGGAGCAGCGCGACGGTCCGGGCCGTGCCGTGTTCGTGCGGGCCCGGTTCAGCCGCGGCCAGGGCGTGGACCGGGCGGCGGGTGGCGAGCAGGGCCTCGCCCGCGTCGGCGGGCGAACTGCTGTGCCCGGCGCGCAGCCTCCGTGCGGCCGCGCGGTAGAGCCGGTGCGGACGGGTGCTGGAGGCGAGATCCGCGGCGGCGGCTCGGTCGATGGCAGCGTCTCCGTGGGCGGCGGAGTGCGCGAGGTATACAGCGACCAGGTCCGTGATCACGATCTACCGCTTCATTCGGCCCGATGGACCCTCGGCTACGCGTAGTGCCAGTGGTAGCGGCCAGACTCCATCACACAGGTGATGTGGCGCCCCTGGGCGTCGACGGTGGTCACGCCGTCGTCTGCGGTCGGGCAGAACTCGCCCGCTCGATAGTGGTTGCCGGACGGGGACAGGATGACCTGAACTCCGCTCCCACCTCCGCCGGATGACCCACTGGACGAGCCGCCGTCAGGACTCGTGGCCTCTGGGGTCGCTGTCGGGCTCGGCGTCGGAGGTGGCGGGGGCTTGGCGCTCGATCTGGCCGGCGTTGGGGTCGTTCCTGCACCGGAGATGACGACGCTGTGCGTGGTGATGCCGACGGACGGGTTGTCAGTGGGCCCGTCGTAGCTGGTGGAGGTGCTTCCGGAAGCGCAGCCGGCGAGCACGAGAACCGCCGCCGCGCCGAGAGTGAAGATGGGGATCCGCTTCATCCTGGCAGCGTCCCGCGCGCGTGAAGATGATGTGACGGGTGTTGCCGGAATGTGACCAGCTGCCTGGCTATGTCCAGCGGTGAGGCCGAGTTGGTGCCCGGCACGGGGCGGTCGCAGTCACCCGCCCGCTGCCCGCGCGCGGATCACCGCGCCCCACGCGCGAGCCATGGCGCTCCAGACGGCCAGCAGTTCGGGTTCCGCCGCCTGCACGGAGGCCAGCGCCGCGGACGGATCGGCGCCGGCCGCGGCGACGGCGGGGCCGTCGGAGGCGGCCCAGGGGGTGACGTCCGCGGCGAGGACCTCCGGGTGGAACTGGACGGCCCAGGCGGTGGGGCCGACGCGGAAGGCCTGATGCTCGCAGTCGTCGCCGGTGAGGAGCGGTACCGCGCCCGGAGGCAGGACGGCCACCTCGTCCCAGTGCCACTGCGCGGCCGGCGCGCCGGCGGGGACCGCGCCGAGGACGGGGTCGCCGTCGACCGCCGGGAGGCGGCGCAGCGGGACGACGCCGACCTCGGGCGGGCGGGTGCGTCGGACGACCTTGCCGCCCAGGCAGGACGCCGCGATCTGGGCGCCGAGGCAGATGCCGAGGAACGGGACCTCGCGGGCCACCGCCTCCCGGATCAGCGAGCGCACCGCGGGCAGCCAGGGCGCCGCGGCGTCGTCCTCGCAGTTGGGCGCGCCGCCGAGGACGAGCAGAGCGTCGTGGTCGGCGAGGGAGGCCGGGAGCGCGCCCCCGGCCCAGGGATGCCGGACGTCGAGGTCCAGGCCCTCGGCCGTCAGCGCGGCGCCGACGATGCCGGGACCGGTCCCGTCCTCGTGCTGGACCACCAGAACGTTCACGATCGCCACGCCTCCATGATGCCGGTGGCCCGGGCGTCCGACCACGCGGACGCCCGGGCCACGGGAACAGCCGAACCGACGGAATGTCAGGCCTTGCTGATGGCCTGCATCTTCGAGACCTGCTTGTCGATGATCGACTGCTTGGTGATCGGCAGGCTCGGGCTCTTGGGGGCGAACTCGGCGAACGTCGCCACGGTCGAGCCCACCCGGACCACGGACTCGACGATGGTGAAGCTCTTGCCGCCCATGGTCATCTCGGCGCGCCAGGCCAGCGCCTCGTCACCCGCGGTCAGCGAGACCGGGCTGAGGGTCTCCTGGTAGTGCTCGCCGTTGCCGGTCTCCTTGAAGGAGGCGCAGCCCGGCAGCGCGGTCTTGATGGCCGCCATGAACGCCTGGGCCTGCTTGCCGGTGTAACCGGAGAGGTGCACGAAGTGGCGGGTGTTCGGCGCGGAGGCGTCCGCCTCCATGATGTGGGCGTCCGCCACCGCGGCGGGCTGGTACTTGTCGCCGCCGGCCTCGCCCACCAGGTTGAAGATGTCGCAGCTCGCCGGGGTGGCCGTGTCCAGGGTGTTGTTGGCGATGAACGCGGACGAGGGGTCGTCCTTGACCACGCCCTCCAGCTTGCCCAGCTCGCCGGTGGCGAGCAGGGCCTTGTCCAGCTGCGCCTGGGTGGCGGCCGGCAGCGCCGATATGTCCTGGGTGCTGCCGCCGCCGGCCGGGGCGCTGGCACCGGTGCTCGCGACCGAGCCCGAGCCCGTGGCGGACGACGTCGAGCCGCCCGTGGACCCACTGCACGCCGACGCTCCGAGCAGGACGACGGCGCTCGTGGCGATGGCGGCGAGGGTGTTGCGCGTCATGAAATCAGTTCCCCGTTTCGTGCCTTGCATGGAAGTTGAGAAGAAGTCATGGAGATCCCGTGACGTATCCTCACAAATGGGATCTCGAAGGCGTGATCATATCAACCGATGACGGCGACGGCGAAAGCGCGGATTGGGCCAGGGGTGGAAGCACCCGGCGCCCCGGGCCCCGGCGGCTCCGCTCCCGGGCGGCCGCTCTGCCCGTGGCGAATCTGCGGCGGGCAGAGAAGGGGTCGGTCGCGGGGCCGGCCGGTCAAGAGTGGAGTGACGGCAACCCCTCATCGACCGGGAGACCTTGATGACTCCACACACCCAACCCCCGTTCCGGCCACGCGGGCAGGAGGGTGACACCCCGCCCACCCCGTTCGACGACCACCTCGCGGCGCAGCTGCTCGGCCAGCGGATCATCGTTCTCGGCACGCAGGTCGACGACGTGTCGGCCAACCGCGTCTGCGCGCAGCTGCTGCTGCTCTCCGCGGAGGACCCGCGCACCGACATCAGCCTGTACATCAACAGCCCCGGCGGGTCGGTCACCGCGGGGCTCGCCATCTACGACACGCTGCGGCTGATCCCGAACGACGTCTCGACGCTGGCGATGGGATTCGCCGCCAGCATGGGCCAGTTCCTGCTCACCGTAGGGGCGTGCGGCAAGCGCTACGCGCTGCCCAACGCGCGGATCATGATGCACCAGCCGTCGGCGGGCATCGGGGGCACCGCCGCGGACATCGAGATCCAGGCGGAGAACCTGCAGTTCACCAAGCAGGCGATCGAGCGGATCACCGCCGAGCACACCGGGCAGAGCGTGGAGACGATCGCGCGCGACGGCGACCGGGACCGCTGGTTCACGGCCGAACAGGCCAAGGAGTACGGGATCGTGGACCGGGTGGTGGAGTCCCTCGCCGACATCCGCCCGGCCGCGACGCGTCCGCGGATGGGGTTGTGACATGGGGTCGTACACGGTTCCCTACGTGATCGAGCGCACGGCGCAGGGCGAACGGTCCTTCGACGTCTTCAGCCGGCTGCTGAACGAGCGGATCATCTTCCTCGGCACCGACATCGACGACGGCGTCGCCAACGTGGTCATCGCGCAGCTGCTGCACCTGGAGTCCGCCAACCCGGAGCGGGAGATCTCGATCTACCTCAACTCGCCGGGCGGGTCCTTCACTTCGCTGATGGCGATCTACGACACGATGAGCTTCGTGCAGGCCCCGATCTCCACCTTCTGCGTCGGCCAGGCCGCGTCGACGGCGGCGGTGCTGCTGGCCGGGGGAGACCCCGGGCGGCGCTTCGTGCTGCAGCACGCGCGGGTGCTGCTCGGCCAGCCCGCCAGCGGCGGCCGGCAGGGGACGGTTTCCGACCTCAGCCTCGCGGCCAAGGAGATGATCCGGATCCGCGCGCAGGTGGAGGAGGTCCTGGCCCGGCACACGGGTCACGACGAGGCGACGCTGCGCGCGGACATGGACCGGGAGAAGGTGCTCACCGCCGAGGAGGCCGTCGCCTACGGGCTCGCCGACGAGGTGCTGAGCCGGCGTCTCGCGTTCGTCTGAGTGTGTGGCGCGGGCGGTCGGGGGCCGGCCGTGGCGGGGGGCGGTCGGGGGCCGGCCGTGGCGCCGGCCCCCGACGGCGTCACGCGGCCAGGCAGAGGCCGTCGTGCCGGGCGGTGGGCGACGTGCGGCCGCGGGCCGTCCGGCTCACGCGGGCCTGGCGCGCCAGTTCGTTCTGGGCGAGCGAGAGCAGGTCGCCGAGGCCGAGCCCG
>NZ_QKYN01000193.1:5719-5977 GCF_003258295.1 Streptacidiphilus pinicola
GCCGCGGCGGCCGGGCCCTACGGGGTGGGGGTGTCGCGCTTACGTGCAGGGCCCGTCGGCCTTCCACACCGCCCACGAGGCCGGATCGCTGGGCACGGCGCCGGTCGAGCCGTAGGTCGCGGTGTAGTTCACGCCGTTGTAGGAGACCGCCGCACCCGTGGTGTAGGTGGTGGACGAGCTCCAGGCCACCGCGCAGGTCCCGCCGGTCGACGTCGGCGTGGGCGTGGGCGTGGGGGTGGGGGTCGGCGTCGGAGTCGG
>NZ_QKYN01000194.1 GCF_003258295.1 Streptacidiphilus pinicola
GGGAGGGGCGTGGGGGAGGGGAGAAGTGGTGCCGTCAGCCGTGGTGGCCGGCGTGGCCGTTGGGTGTGGCCGGCGGGAACGGGGCGGTGACGCCCAGCTGCGGGGCGACCAGGGACCAGATCTGGTCGCGGGCGTCTGCGACGTCCGTCGCCGAGGAGCCGATCAGGATCCTGGTGCCGTAGCCGTTGGTCAGCGCGATCACCAGATCCGCGAGCCGGCCCACGTCGCACGGACCGAACTCGCCGGCCGCCTGGCCGTCACGGACCACGCCGGCGATCCAGTCGCGCAGGTTGCCGTACAGGTCCCGGGCCACGCCGAGGGAGTCCGCGTCCCGAACGGCGCGCAGGTGCAGCTCCTGCCAGAGCAGGAAGTCGCGGCGCAGCTCCGTGTCGATCGGCAGGCAGGCGTCGATGACGCGGCCCAGCCGCCAGGTGTGGGGGAGCTCGTCCGGCGGCTCGGCGGCGTAGCCCTCGACGCCCGCGTGCTCGTAGGAGAACGCCAGCGCCTCCAGGAAGAGCTTCTCGCGGTTCTCGAAGTGGTAGTGCAGCAGCGCCGAGGAGACCCCGGCCCGCTCCGCCACCATGCGCATCCGGACCTTCTCGAAGCCGACCTCGGCGATCGTCTCGCAGGCCGCGAGCAGGATGACCCGGCGGGTGTGCTCCGTGCGCTCCTCGTGACTGGCGCGGCGTCCCGCCGCGGGCACCGGCACGGGTCGGATCGCGGCGCTCACGCGGTCGCTCCGGGGGTCGCTCCCGGGGTGACGTCCGGGCGCGTCACGTCGACGGCGCCGTCGAGGTCGGCGCGGATCCGCTCCGCGAACCAGCCCACCGCCGATTCGCGGCGCGAGAGCGGGCCGGGCTGGAACCCCGGTGTGCCCAGGCCCTGCTGAACGCGCGCCACCAGCACGGCGTCCTCGTCGTTGGTGATCCAGCCGATCTTGATGTTCAGCCGCCGCGCGAGCGCGGTGCGCAGACCCGAGCCGGGCTTGGCGTAGAAGGCGCCGGGCACCGCCACGCGGTCGGGCGCGGTGGGGATGGCGGTCCAGGCGATCACGTGGTCAGGATAGAAGTCCAGCAGGGTGTTCGGATAGATCATCGCGTAGCGCCAGGTGCGGCGGTCCTCGGCGGTCAGCCCCGGCATCGGGCTGGCCACCTGCTGGTAGAGCCGCTCGATCAGGTTCGAGGAGGGCTTCTCGCGCAGCGGCGACTCGAACAGCGCGTAGGAGTCGTGGAGTTCGCCGGTGTAACGCTGGTAGTCGAGCAGCCGCATCAGCCCGGGATGCGCCACCGGGACGTGGTACCCCTCCAGGTAGTTGTCGACGGCGACCTTCCAGTTGGCGTGCTGCACCTCCGCGCCGGCCAGGTCGTGGATCCGGCCGCGTCCGACGGGCTGCAGCTCCGGCCCGGTGTAGCGGCCGACGGCTTCGGCGAGGCCGGCGCACTGCTCGGCCAGGGGTGTCGCCTGCCCGTCGAGGTTGACGAAGACGAAGCCGAGGAAGGACTCGACCGCCACGGGGAAGAGCCCCAGCTTCGGCTTGTCGAGGCAGGGGATCTGCCGGGCCTCCGGCGCGCCGACCAGGCTGCCGTCGAGGCGGTAGGTCCAGCCGTGGTACGGGCAACGGATCGCCTTCCCGGACGGCTCGGGAGCGGAGACCAGGCGGGTGCCGCGATGGCGGCAGACGTTGAGGTGGGCCCTGATGCCGCCGTCCTCCGTGCGGACCACCAGGACCTCGCGGCCGGCGGCCCAGGCCGTGATCCGGGCGCCCGGGCCCGGCAGGTCCGTCTCGTGGCAGACCAGCTGCCAGCTGCGGGCGAAGACGCGGTCGTGCTCGGCCGTGGCGACGGCCGGATCGGTGTAGTAGCGGGCCGCCAGGCCGGCGGCCACGGGCGGGGCGCCCCCGTCGGGAGCCGGAGCCGGTGGGACGGGCTCGGCGTGCGGGGGACCGGATCGGGTCAGTTCGGACTGCATGGCACTCCTGCTCATCGCGCGGGGCCGGGGGTGGGGCAGAGACTGACTGTCTGCTCAGCGAGCGGTGCGGCAAGGTTGCGCCCTCACGTCCTCGCTGTCAATACTTGCTGACTAACTGGTTGATCAGTACCGTGGCGAGCACGCCGCCCGGCCGACACCGGCGCTCCTGATGTCCCATCCCAGGAGCGGCCCCTCTCCCGGACACGGCGCTTCTCCCCACCTCTCCCACGCGGTCCGGCCCTCACCGGACCTCTCGGCATCGCACCCCGTCCCACCGCGGAGGCAGGCATGCACGGATCCCGCAGGAACGCCTGGCTCGGGCTCACCCCCGAGCCCGAGCGCGAGCTGCCGCACGCGGTGGCCCGCCTGCGCGGCTGGCTCCCCGACGCGGCGGTGCTGGGAACCGCGCCTTCGGTGAACCCGGTCGCGTGCGCGGCCACGGCGGCCGAGCGCCGCCGCGTCGAGCGTCTGATCCTCCACGGCAACCGGCGCAGCTGGCTGGGCTACCTGCGCGAGGTCGCCGAGCTGGTGGCCGACGTCGCGTCCGGAATCGCGCACGGGGAGGGGCCACCGGGCCCGCAGGACGTCGAGGCGGCGCTGGTCGCCGGCGAGGTCGTCCTCGCCCACCACCAGATGCTGATCGGCCTGCCCGGCCCGGCCTACCACCAGGCCGCCGCCGACCGGGCGCTGCTCACCCGTGCCGTCGACCGGCTGCGACGCCTGCAGCCCGGATCGGCCGTCGAACAAGATCCGGAGGCAGGTCCGCGATGACCCTGATCCATATGGCCCCCGGCCGCTCCGCACCCGTGCTCGGCCCGACCCCGAATCAGGTCGAGAGCCTCGCCTGCTACCTCTCCCGGGGCGGATACCGGTCGGACGTCGGGCCGGCGGAGCTGCTGGCCCGTGCCGAGGCCGTCGACCTGCGCGGCCACGGCGGCGCCGGCTTCCCCACGGCGGTCAAGCTGCGCGCGGTGCGCGACGGCGTGGGCACGCCCGTCGTCGTCGCCAACGGCGAGGAGGGCGAGCCGGGCTCGGTGAAGGACCGTTGGCTGCTGCGCGCCCGCCCGCACCTGGTGCTGGACGGCCTCATCCGGGCGGCCCGGATCACCGGCGCCGACCGCGCCTACGTCTACCTCTCCGACGCGGCGGCGGAGCGCGGAGTGCGCGCGGCACTGGCCGAGCGCGATCCGGGCCTGCCCGTGTACGTCGTCCGCACCGAACCCGCCTATGTCGCGGGCGAGGAGAGCGCGGTGGTCCGCTGCATCGACGGCGGACCGGCCCTGCCGAAGGCGAAGCCCCCGCGCGTCTTCGAACACGGCGTCGGCGGCGCGCCGACCCTGGTGTCCAACGTCGAGACGCTGGCGCGTTTGGCCCTGCTGGCGCTGCCGGTCCCGTCGGCAGGCGGGAGCGGCGCGGGCGGCTCGGCGCTGCTCACCCTGTCGGGCACCGCCGGCGCGGCGGTGCTGACGGAGCGGCAGTTCGGTGTGACGCTACGTCAACTGGCCGTGATCCAAGGAACGTTTGATCCATCGGCCGTGCTGATGGGCGGGCTCTTCGGCGGACTTCTCCCGCCCGACGCGCTCGATCTGCCTCTGGACCGGACACGGTTGGCCGAGGGGGGCACCGGTCTCGGCTGCGGGGCGATCCGCTTCCTGGCCCCCGACGAGTGCCCTGTGTCGGTCGCCGCCGACGCCGTGGACTACCTGAGCGTCGAGAGCAGCCGCCAGTGCGGCGTCTGCGTCTCCGGCACCAGGGCGTTGCGGGACACGCTGGTCGCCCTGGCCGACGGCCGCTGCGACGCCGACGGCGTGGTCAAGCTGGCCCGTTGGGCACAGGGCCTGCCCGGACGCGGCGCCTGCGGACTGCTCGACGCCGCCGCACGGCTCGCGGGCACGCTGCTCGCCGGCTTCCCCCACCTGGTCGAGGCCCAGCGGCGCAGCCCCTGTCCGGTCTGCGCCGCCACCCCACCGGACGCCGGTCGCCGTCTGCGCGTGCCCGTCCCCGTTCCGGCCACGGACACCTCCCGCCCGTCGCGGTCCACGCCCGCCTGCGTCGGCTGAGCCCCGCCCCCTACTCCTCCTCCTTTCGTTCCACCGCTCTTCGAAGAGGACCGCCATGAAACTCCACATCGACTCCACCCGATGCCAGGGCTACGGGGAATGCCTGCCGCCCGCCCCCGGACTGATCGACCTCGACGAGTGGGGCTACGCCCGGCTCCTGGTCGTGGAACTGACTGGCGATCAGGAGACCGCCGCCCGTGCGGCCGTCGACGCCTGCCCCAACAGCGCACTCCGACTGGAGCGGTGACCGGTGCCACGCGAACTGAGCCCCCTCTTCGACCCGGCCTCGGTCGCCGTCGTCGGAGCCAGCGACGACCCGGCCAAGTACGGCCACGCCATAGCCGTCCAGGCCCTGCGGGCCGACGGACGACGACCGCTCCACCTGGTCAACCGGCGCGGCGGCAACGTGCTCGGCCGGACCGCCGCCACCAGCCTCGGCGCGATCGGGGAACCCGTGGAGCTGGTCGTGGTGAGCGTCCCGCTGCCGGGCTTCGAGGACGCCGTCGACGAGGCGCTCGCCTGCGGAGCGCGCGCGATCGTGGCCATCACGGCGGGCTTCGCCGAGCTGGGCCCGGAGGGCCTGGCCCGTCAGCGCGCCGTCGCCGAGAAGGTCCGGCAGGCCGGGGCGTTGCTGGTCGGTCCCAACTGCCTCGGCGTCGCCGACAACACCACCGAGCTCTACCTCGCCTCCGACCGGTTCGCCCACGGCGGCGTCGCGCTGCTCAGCCAGAGCGGCAACCTGGCGCTGGAACTCGGGCTCCGCCTCGAACCGCAGGGGCTGGGCTTCTCCCGCTTCGTCTCCCTGGGCAACCAGGCCGACGTGACCCTGGTCGACCTGGTCGAGGACTGCGCCCGACACGACGGCACCCGGGCCATCGCCGTCTACGCCGAGGACTTCGGCGACGGGCGCGCCTTCGCCGAGGCCGCCGCACGGGCCGGCAAGCCCGTCGTGCTGCTCACCGCCGGCCGCGGCGACGCCTCCGCGCGCAGCGCCAAGTCCCACACGGGCGCGCTCACCACCTCCAGCGACGTGGTGCTCGCCGCGTGCCGCGACGCCGGCATCGAGCTGACCCGAACCCCGCGTGAACTCGCCTGCGTGCTGGGCGCCCTGGACGCCGGCCGACGCGCCCGCGGCCGTCGCGTCGCCGTCTTCACCGACGGCGGCGGCCACGGCGCGATCGCCGCCGACGCGGTCGAGGCGGCGGGCCTGTCCGTGCCCGAGCTGTCGGCGTCGCTGCAAGGTGAGTTGAGCGGGCGGCTCTGGGAGCAGTCCGCCGTCGGCAACCCTGTCGACCTGGCCGGCATGGGCGAGCAGGATCCGGCGTCCTACGCCGACACGGTCCAGGCGCTGTTGGACTCCGACGAGGTCGACGCGGTGCTGCTGACCGGCTACTTCGGCGGCTACGCGGCAGCCGAAGGCGGCCTGGGCGGCGGCGCGGGCGGCTCGGACGGCGCGGACGGCGGGCAGGGTGCGGACGGTGCGGGCCTCGCGAACGGTGGGGACACCGCGCACGGCGCGCACAGCTCGGACGGCGCGGGCGGCGCGGACGGCGGGCACGGTGCGGGCGGTGCGGGTGTCGCGAACGGTGGGGACACCGCGCACGGCGCGCACGGCCGGGGCGGTGGGCACGGCCCGCACGGCGCGGAGGGCCCGGGCAGTGGGCTCAGCGCGCTCGGCGCGGCCGAACTGGCGGCCGCGCGGGCGATCGCCGCCGCCGTGCCGGCGTCGGGCAAACCGCTCGTCGTGCAGTCGATGTACCCCGGATCGGTCAGCTGCCGCGCCCTCGCCGCCGTCGGCGTGCCGGTGCACGAGGCGGTCGAGGACGCCGCCCGCGCCCCCCCC
>NZ_QKYN01000195.1 GCF_003258295.1 Streptacidiphilus pinicola
GGTCGCCCGCTTCGGCCGCCGCTCCGCCGGCCGTGGTCGCGCCGCCGGGCGCGCAGCAGGCCGTCCGCGACCTGGACCTGCTCGGCCGCGCACTGCGCAGCATGGCCCGCAACGTCGCCCGCGAGGGCCGGCGACTGCCGCCGCTCAACGTCGTCCGGGTCACCCCCGCGCACACCGTCGAGCTGCACCTGGTCGCACCCTCGCCGCCGGTCGCACCCTTCCGCGCCGCGCACGCGTCCACGGTGTGGTGGTGCACGCCCGACGCACCCGGCCTGCTCGGCCCCGAGGCGGCGGCCGAAGCGGGCGACCCCGGCGACGCGGCCGGGGGCGTCAGCGTCGGCAGGTACGGCCCGGGCGCGGGTGGCGTGGGAGGGGGCGGCAGGGGCACCGGCGGCATGGCCGTGACGGCGGGTTCGAGCGGTGGCTGCGGCGGACGGCCGGAGGCTCGGTGCTGTGGCGCCTGACGCGGCGGCATGGTCCGACGGCGGGAGCGGCGCAGCGCGACGGTTCCGAGCAGCACCGCGCCCAGCACGCTGGTGCCGGCGGCGACGGCGAACTGTGTGGGCGACTGGTGCCCACCGTGAACCTTGTCGCCGGAGGCCGAGGCGGAGGCGGATCCGGCCGCGGTCGTCGGAGCCGACGTGGGCGCGGGCGTCTGTGTGGGCGTGGCGCTCGGCGATGGGCCGCCGCCCTGGCCGTGGGTGAACGCGCCACCGCCGCCGCTCGGCGAGGGCGCGGCCGTCGCGCCACCGCTCGGGCCGGGGCCGGGTGTCGGCGTGCTCACCGGCGGAGGGGGTGTGGGCGCGGGAGGCTGCGCCCCCTGCAGGCCGCCGCTGTCGGAGTCGTCGGGGCTGGGGATGGTGAGCCGCATGCCGGGCTCGATCAGGTTCGGGTCGGTCAGGCGGACGCCGTCCGGCGCGGTGACGCCGCGGTTGGCGTCGAAGATCTGGGGCCAGGCCGTGGCGCTGCCCAGCTCGTGCTGGGCGATCGCGGAGAGCGTGTCGCCCGGACGGACCGTCACCTCCGGGTCGTGCGCGCCCCCGGACGCGGCGGCGGCTCCTGGCCGAGCCGGACCCGGCACCGACCTCGACGCCGCGCCGGAGCCTTCCCCCGGCCCAGCGGTCTGCACCGCCTGCGCGTCCCGCGCGTCCCGCGGCAGCAGCAGGTCCCAGCCGGGCTGCAGCGGGCGCTCCGCGTCGAAGACGCGGTGCTGCGCGTCCATCACCCGGCCGTCGTTGAGCGCGGCGATCTCGCGCCACCGCTCGCCGGAGCCGAGCGTGCGCTCGGCGATGCCCCACAGTGTGTCGGCGGGACGGGTGGCGCGCACCAGGTAGTGCGGGTGGTGGGCGGCCTGCGCGGTCGCCGCCGCGACGGGGGCGGCCTCCGGCGCGACCGCCTCGGAGAGGGCCGAAGCGGACACCGTGTCAGGGGACAGCGGCGCGCCGACCGCCAGGCGCGGCGCGGGTGCGCCCGTCGCGGCGAGGGCTCCGCCCGCCATCGGGACCAGCGTGAGGATCGCGCCGACCAGCCCGCCGGCGAGCCGCTGGCTCCAGCCGAGCGCCGGGAGCCGCCGGGCCACCCGGCCGCGCAGCTGCGCCGGGATCTCGACGAGCACCGAGACGGCGAAGGCGAGCCAGGCCAGCCAGCCGACGACGACCAGCGCCCACAGGAAGAGGTTGCCGTTGTCGGGTGTGGTCAGCAGCTGCGTCAGCGAGCTCTGCTGCGGCCGCGCGTGGAGCGCGATGGCCCAGGTGCCGTAGCCGAGCACGGCGGGCAGGCCGACGAGCAGGGCGAGCAGTGTGACGAGCGCGCCGAACGCGCGCAGGAAGGTGCGCACGATTTCCCTCACCCCTCGATGCCGGTGACGCCGTAGACGAATTCCGCCTCGCCGCTGCCGCTGACGGTCAACTGCGAGATGCCGATCAAGCCGAGCAGTTGCGTCGGGTAGGACGCGGTGACGGTGACCCGGCAGACGTCGGGGCGCGGGAAGCTGAGGGTGTAGCCGCCCATCTTCGCCCCGCTGACGTAGGCCGCGCCGGCCTGCCGCGCCCAGTCCGTGTCGAGGCGGTAGACCCCGCTCAGCACGCCGGTCGGGTCGACCTGCTCGCACGCGGCCCGGGCGGCCTCGCGGGCGACCGCGTCGGCGTGCTCGCCCTCGTGGAGCTTCCCTCCGCCGTCGAAGGCGAGCCCGGCGAGAGCGAAGAAGGCGATGACGCAGCCGACCACGAAGATGGACACCGCGCCCTGGTCCTGCGCCGACCCTCCCGCCGCCCCTCGCCCTGTCATCCCTTGCCCCGGTAGGTGTCCACGACGGAGGTGAAGTCGCCCCTCACCGGCTCGTTCAGGCTGAGCAGGCCGAAGTCGATCCGGACCGTGCAGGTCCCCGCGGCCTCGACGACGTTGTAGTAGCTCGCCGGAGGCCGTGGCGGCGCCGCAGCGACCCCGTTGACGCCCACCAACCCCACCGACCCGACACACTGCGAGAGTCCCCCCTGCTTGAGAACGACGTCCGCCGCCGCGGTCATGTTGTCGCCGACCTTGGCCGGATCCCGCGTCAGCGAGCCGGAGCGCGCGGCGGCCTGGACGGCGGCGGCCATGGTGCCCCGGTCGTCCTGCAGCGTCCCGACGGCGATGACGAAGCCGAAGAAGGCGAGGACCACCGGCAGCACCACCACCGTCTCCACGGACAGGGATCCGGCCTCGTCCCTGCCGCGTCTCCGCGCCGCGCTCATCCGTTCGCTCCCACGAATCGTTCGACCGGCACGGTCACCGGCACCGTGATCTCCGGGCCGTCGAACAGGCTGCCCAGCACGGACCGCACCCGGCAGTGGACGGTCACCGTGACGGTGTGCGCCCCCGCGTCCTGGACGGGCGCGTCGACCTGCGGGTCCTTCAGCAACCAGCCGCCGCGCCGCAGGAAGTCGGACGCCACCCGCGCCGGGTCCCTGCTCCCCGACTGCGTGTCGGCGGCGACCGCGGCACCTTCACGCGCGGCACCGAGCGCGACCTGGCGGTCGAACCACCACGACGACGCCTGCACCACGAGCAGCACGAGCAGCAGCAACACGCCGAACAGCATGACCAGTTCGATGGAGAACGCGCCGTCGTCGCCCCGGCTCAGTGGATCTGGGTCGACTTCGTCTTCACGAACTTCGTGATGACCACGACGAGAGCGCCGGCCACCAGGAACAGCCCGACGGCCAGGATCACCAGCTCCACGCTGAGCGCGCCCAGTTCTCGCTTGCTGTGCACCTGGCGCGCCCGGGCCCTGACCCGGTCGGCACGAGACCCCACCCACGTCCACACCATGAGCACCGGCAGCAGTTCGTCCGGTACGCGACGGCCACGGAACATCTGTCATCTCTCCTTCGCTCATTGCAACATCCGGGAGACCGCCGGGAAGGCGACGAGCACGGTGAAGATCATCACCAGCACCGTCCCGGGCAGCACCATGCGTTCGCTCACCACGTTGGCTCGGGCCAGTTCGTCGGAGAGCAGCTCCGAGCGCAGGTTCGCGGCCCGCGCGCGGAGGGTCCTGTAGACGGCGGCGCCGTCGGTGCCGGCCAGCCGCATCGTGTCGGCCAGGTCCTGGAGCGGGGTCAGGCCCAACTCCTCGGCCAGGTCGTCGAGGCCGTCCCAGGGCGGGCGGCGGTCCAGGGTGGCGCGGTCGAGCGCCGTGGAGATCTGTCGAAGCACCGGGCCGCTGCCGACGCGGGCGGCGCTCAACAGGGCCTCGGCGGGACCTCGGTCGGCAGCCCGTTCCAGCGCCACCAGCTCCAGGTAGGCGGCGATGGCGTGCAGGTAGTCCACCCGCGCCTCGGCGGCCTGGTCCCGCAGCAGCAGGTCCGGGAGGAACCACATCAGCGCGGCCAGGGCCAGCGAGCAGACGGCGGGCACCAGCACCGGGAGGGAGACGCCCACCATCGAGGCCATGAAGGCGATGTAGGGAAAGAGCACCAGGCCGATCAGTGCGCTGATCAGCTTCTGCGCCAGATGCCGCTCGGGCGTCCGGCCGACCAGCGCCAGCTCGCGGCGCGGGATCGTGACGCCTGGCAGGTTGCGCAGCCGGGCGCCCAGCGCCTCGTAGAAGCCGCTCGGCACCGCGCCGGTGACGGGCTCGCCGGGGGCCACCGGGTCGGGGTGCAGCCGCTCCAGAGCGGAGCCCAACTGCGGGGGCGCGGGGCGCAGTTCGGCGACGAACAGGGCGAGGCCGAGACCCGCGAGCCCGCCGGTCAGCACCAGCCAGGTGATCACGTCTCCTCCTCCTGTGCCGCCGGGCGCACGCGGGAACGCCGGTCTGCCTCCAGGAAGCGCGGCACGGGCCGGTGGGTGGCCATCGACGCCATCCAGGCGACGACCGCGACCAGCGCCAGCACGACGCAGCCGAGCACGATCTGGCCGAGCGGGGTGGCGTACGGGGCCGCGTAGGACGGGTTGAGCGCGATGACCCCGGAGACCGCGACCAGGACCAGCACCAGCCAGCGGATCGTGGCGCGGTGCTTGGCCCGGTCCGCCTCGATGGCGCGCCGCTGGCGCACCTCCTCGCGCACCGAGTCGGCGGTGTCGGCGAGCGCCGAGGCCAGGCCCGGGCCGCGGTCGCTGATCCGCAGCAGCAGCGTGGCCAGCACCTTGTCGGCGGTGGCGTCGCCGAGACGGTCGCCGAACAGGCGCAGCGCCTCCTGCGGGCTCGTCCGCGACTGGATCCGGCCGACCAGCTCCACCACGTCGGCCTCGATCGCGGCGGGGGCGGTGCGCAGGCTGCCGGTGATCGCCTGCTCGACGCCGAGCCCCAGCAGCAGCACGTCGGAGAGGCGCTGGGTCCACTCGGCCAGCGCCTCCAGCCGGTCGATGCCCTGCTGCTGCGCCATGGTGGCGCGCAGGAACCAGGGCAGGCCGAAGACGAGCAGCGGCACGACCAGCAGCGACACCACGTACCCGCTGAGCAGCCAGCCCAGCACGGCACCGGCGAACGCGACGACCAGTTGCAGCCGTCGCCGCTCCTGTACCGCGCGCGGCAGTCGGACGCCGCGCCGGGGCGCGGTCTCCGGCTCCTGCGCCGACCCGCGGCCGTAAAGGACGAGCGCGAGCACGCCGCCGAGCAGCAGCGCGCCGCAGCCGGCCCAGACCAGCACGGTCATGCCACACCCCCGACTCCGCCGCTGTTGACCCGCAGGCCGAGCGCGGTCGCCCAGGACCCGTAGGGGTGGTCCAGCAGCGCGGCGTCGAAGCCCGCGCGGCGCAGGTCGTCCAGGCACGCCGGAGGCGTCTGCGGCACCGCGCGCGGCTCGGGCCAGACCGGTCGGCCCTGCACGTCGACGCCGCCCTTGCGCGGTCCGAACACGGTGTTGAGCGCGGGCCGTCCCTGCTCGCCCAGGCCGGCGATCTCCAGGACGTGGGAGACGAAGCGGTGGCGCCGTCCGCCGATGCCGGTCTCGTCGATCATCGTCACGTGCACGACGAAGTCGAGCGCGTTGGCGG
This sequence comes from Streptacidiphilus pinicola, assembly GCF_003258295.1. Taxonomy (GTDB): domain Bacteria; phylum Actinomycetota; class Actinomycetes; order Streptomycetales; family Streptomycetaceae; genus Streptacidiphilus; species Streptacidiphilus pinicola. The sequence goes on from NZ_QKYN01000195.1 coordinate 5,479, forward strand.
TGAGCCGGTAGGCGAGCTGGTCGGTCATCTGCGCGCCGTACTCCAGGCAGAGTTCGGCGATGCGGTCGACCACCATGTGCGGGGTGCGGGCGTGGAGCGTGCACATCGAGCCGCCCTCGCCGTTGGTCATCACCCGCAGCATCGGGACGACCTCGGCGGAGCGGACCTCGCCGACGATGATCCGGTTCAGCGTCATCCGCAGCGCGGCGGGGATCAGCTCGCCGATCGTCAGCTCGCCGGCCGGCCGGCCGTCGACCCGCTCGCCGTTGCCCTCGCGCGCCTCCATCGGCACCACCTGGCGCAGGTGCCCGAGCGTGTGCAGCCACAGCTCGAACTCCGACTCCAGCGTGCCGACGCGCTCGTCCGGCGAGATCTCGCCGGCCATGGCGCGCAGCAGGCTGGTCTTGCCGACGCCCTGGGTCCCGGTGATCATCACGTTCTTCCGGGCCCGGATCGCGGCGGCCAGGAACGAGGCGATGGTCGAGTCGACGGTGCCGAGCTGGACGAGGTCGCCGAGCGTCGCGCTCTGCACGCGGTGGCGCCGGATCGCGACGTACGGGCGCGGCGTCACGTGCGTCATCGCCTGCAGCCGCATGCCGCCCTCCAGGCGGAGCGCGAGCATCGGGCTGGCGACGGAGAGGCTGCGCTCGCCGCCGCCGTGACGGCGTGCCAGGTCCTGCAGCAGTTCGACGAGTTCCTCGTCGCTGTCGGCGACGGGTGGGACCTGCCGCAGCGGCTGGTTGGCCTTGGAGATCCAGACGTCGTCGCAGCCGTTGATGAGGATGTTCTCGATGTCGGGGTCGTCCAGGTAGGGCTGCAGGCGCCCGGCGCGGAACAGCAGGTCGAAGACGACCTCGGCGAGCGCCCGGTCCTGGTCCCTGGTCGGGGCGACGCCGTGGGCGACCGCGTACGCGTCCGACCAGCGCGCCACCGCGTCCTCGATCAGCGCGCGCCCGCGCTGACGCCGTCCGGCGGCGTCGGCGGGCACGCTCGACGGGGCGTTGCTGAGCTGCTCGAACAGTTCGGCGGCGACCTGCCGCTTCAGCTCGCGGGCGACCTTGGCGTCGACGACGAGGTCGGCGGCGAGCCGGTCCATGGGCTCAACGGACACGCGCGACCTCCCCGCCGCCGTGCTCCTCGTCCGCCGGCCGGAACTCCTCCGGCGCGGGCGGCCGCGGCGCGTGCTCGGCGAGCGGCGGCATCGCCACCATGTTCGGCGGGTTGAACGGATCCCCCGCCCCGTCCGCGGTCTGCGCCGCCGCCCGCCCGGACTCGGTGTGCACCGCCTGCAGCCGCGCCGCCTGCCCGGGCGTCACCGGCCCGATCGGCGACTGCGCGGGCCCACTGGGCGCCACCGCCCGCGCCCCCAACTCCGCGGCCGCCGCCAGATCCAACACCTCTCGCACGGACCACGGGTCGGCCCCAGGGCTCCCTCCGGGCGACACCGTCACGGGCCCCGCCGGGGTCGTGACCCACGGGCGCACCTCGGGGTCCCCGGCCGCGGCCGCGGGTGCGGGCCACGGGTGGGCGGCGGGTGCCGGTTGGGGTGCCGGGG
>NZ_QKYN01000028.1 GCF_003258295.1 Streptacidiphilus pinicola
CGTACGCGCTGGTCTTGACCTTCAGACCGAGCTCGCCCTCGAAGGACTCGTGCCGCGTGATGCCCGACAGCTCGACCGCACGGTCCGCGACGGCCTTGGTGCGGGCGACCTGGTCGCCCCAGGCGCCGTCCGCGCCCACCAGAGCGATGCGGGTCGCGAGCTTGCCGACGTACTCGACGACGCCGTCGGCGCTGCCACCGTGCGCGGCGGCGAAGGCCTTGACGTTCTTGGCGATGCGCTGCGCGCGCTTCTCGTCCCGGGGAGAGAGGACGGCGGTGGTCTCTTCGGTGGTCATAGCAGCAGATTACTCAGCAGTACGGCAGCAGACGACCGGGCCCCGGTGTGCGTTATTGCACACCGGGGCCCAGCCTCGAACGGCTACTTCAGGAAGGGGTCGATCGCGACCTCGACGAACAGCAGCGTCAGGTAGGTGATCGACCAGTGGAACAGCCGCATCTCCTTGAGCTTCGCGCCCACGATCCCGGCCTTGGCGCGGGCCAGCAGGCCGTGCGCCTCCTTGAGCCACATGCCGCCCAGCACGGCCGCGGTGATCGGGTAGACGAGGCTGGTGTGGCCGAGCGGCCAGAGCGCCATCGAGACGGCGACCATGACCCAGCTGTAGGCGACGATCTGCTTGCCGACCGCCTCGTTGGTCGCGAGCACGGGCAGCATCGGCACGCCGGCGTTCGCGTAGTCGTCCTTGACCTTCATCGACAGCGGCCAGGTGTGCGGCGGCGTCCAGAAGAAGACCACCAGGAAGAGCACCAGCGGCGGCCAGGCCAGCGAGTCGGTGACGGCGGTCCAGCCGATGAAGACCGGCAGGCAGCCCGCGATCCCGCCCCAGACGATGTTCTGCGAAGTCCGGCGCTTGAGGCCGAGGGTGTAGACGAAGACGTAGAAGAGCAGGGCCGTCAGCGACAGGGCCGCGCTCAGCGGGTTGACCAGCACCGCGAACCAGGCGGTCGAGATGACGCCCAGGCTGATGCCGAAGACCAGCGCCTCGCGCGGGGAGACCATGCCGGTGACCAGCGGACGCCGCTCGGTGCGGGACATCAGCGCGTCGATGTCGCGGTCGATGTACATGTTGAGCGCGTTGGCGCCGCCCGCGGACATGTAGCCGCCGACGACGACCTCGAGCACCAGCAGCAGGTCCGGGACGCCGCGCTGGGCCAGGAACATCACCGGCACGGTGGTGATCAGCAGCAGCTCGATGATCCGCGGCTTGGTCAGTGCGATGAAGGCCCCGAGGCGGGCCGTCAGCGGCCGGTGCCCGGGGTTCCGCTCGACCAGACCGGCCGGACGGGTTTCGACGGCGGTCACGAACACCCCTGGTGAAGAAGCTCAGCAGTACCACGCCACCTTAGACGCTCCATATCTCCGCTATTGCGGCGGGGGGCCGTGTCGGCGAGAACGCCGTCTTCACCAGGGTGAACGGCGGGCGAACTGTGCTCGCGGCCCGTAACCGGTCTGCTCCGTTCAGCGGGAACGGACGCACGTATGAGCGGTAGGCTCGCGTCTGTAAAGAGGGTCAACGCACTGTGACAAGTAACCGCCGCCGTTGTCGGTCTTGGCGCGAGTCGGAAGACGTTACGGAAGGAGCCCTGATTCAGGGTGAGCACGACGCCGAGTAACACCTTCGAATGGACCGAACTCGACCAGCGCGCGGTGGACACCGTGCGTGTGCTGGCGGCGGACGCGGTGCAGAAGGTCGGGAACGGTCACCCCGGGACGGCGATGAGCCTGGCTCCCGCCGCGTACCTGATCTACCAGCGCTTTCTGCGCCACGACCCGGCGGACGCGCAGTGGGTCGGTCGCGACCGCTTCGTCCTGTCGCCCGGTCACACCTCGCTCACGCTCTACATCCAGCTCTACCTCGCCGGCTACGGCCTGACCCTGGAGGACCTCGAGTCCTTCCGCACCTGGGGCTCGCTGACGCCGGGTCACCCGGAGCACGGGCACACCGTCGGCGTCGAGACCACCACCGGCCCGCTGGGCCAGGGCATCGGCAACGCGGTCGGCATGGCGATGGCCAGCCGCTACGAGCGCGGCCTGTTCGACCCGGAGGCGCCCGAGGGCGCCTCTCCGTTCGACCAGACCATCTGGGCGATCGTCTCCGACGGCGACCTGGAGGAGGGCATCTCCTCCGAGGCCTCCTCGCTGGCCGGCCACCAGAAGCTCGGCAACCTCGTCTTCCTCTACGACGACAACCACATCTCGATCGAGGGCGACACCGAGACCGCCTTCTCCGAGGACGTGCTGAAGCGGTACGAGGCCTACGGCTGGCACGTGCAGCGCATCGAGCCGGCGGAGTCCGGCGACATCGACGTGCACGCGCTGAACGACGCGCTGACCGCCGCCAAGGAGGAGACGGGCAAGCCGTCCATCATCGCGATGCGCACGATCATCGCCTGGCCGGCCCCGAACAAGCAGAACACCGAGGCCGCCCACGGTTCCGCGCTCGGCGCGGACGAGGTCGCCGCCACCAAGCGGGTGCTCGGCTTCGACCCCGAGAAGTCCTTCGTCGTCGAGCCGGAGGTGCTCGCGCACGCCCGCGAGGTCGGCGAGCGCGGCGCCGAGGCGCACGCCGAGTGGGAGAAGCAGCTGACCGACTGGCGCACCGCCAACCCGGCCCGCGCCGAGCTGTTCGACCGGGTCCAGGCCGGTGCGCTGCCGGAGGGTTGGCAGCAGTCCGTGCCCGCCTTCGAGGTCGGCTCCTCGGTGGCGACGCGTGCCGCGTCCGGCAAGGTGCTGCAGGGCCTGGGCAAGGTGCTGCCGGAGCTGTGGGGCGGCTCGGCCGACCTGGCCGGCTCCAACAACACCACCATCGACGCCTCCTCGTCGTTCCTCCCGGTGGGCAACCCGCTGCCGGAGGCGAACCCCTACGGCCGCACGATCCACTTCGGGATCCGCGAGCACGCCATGGGCTCGACCATGAACGGCATCGCGCTGCACGGCAACACCCGCGTCTACGGCGGCACGTTCCTGGTCTTCTCCGACTACATGCGCCCGGCCGTGCGGCTGGCCGCGCTGATGAAGCTGCCGGTCACCTACGTGTGGACGCACGACTCCATCGGCCTGGGCGAGGACGGCCCGACGCACCAGCCGGTCGAGCACATGTCCGCGCTGCGCGCGATCCCGGGCCTGAACATGGTCCGCCCGGCCGACGCCAACGAGACCGCGGTGGCGTGGGAGGAGATCACGCGCCGCCACAGCGCCAACCCGGCGCCGCACGGTCTGGCGCTGACCCGTCAGGGCGTCCCCACCTACGCGCGCAACGAGGACACGGCCAAGGGCGGTTACGTCCACACCGAGGCCGAGGGCGGCTCCGCCCAGGTGATCCTGATCGGCACCGGCTCCGAGCTGCAGCTGGCCGTCGCGGCCCGCGAGGCGCTGCAGGCCGAGGGCGTCCCCACCCGGGTGGTCTCGATGCCCTCGGTGGAGTGGTTCGAGGAGCAGAGCCAGGAGTACCGCGACAGCGTGCTGCCGCCCTCGGTCAAGGCGCGGGTCGCGGTCGAGGCCGGCATCGGCCTGACCTGGTACCGGTTCGTCGGCGACGCCGGCCGCATCGTCTCCCTGGAGCACTTCGGCGCCAGCGCCGACGCCAAGGTGCTCTTCCGCGAGTTCGGCTTCACCCCCGAGCACGTGGTCGCCGCCGCCAAGGAATCTCTGGCCGCCGCCGGTCGCTGAACCCTACGTATCGCAGAGGAAAGAGCTTCAAAATGACTGACTCCCTGGCGCGCCTCAGCGACGAAGGCGTGGCGATCTGGCTGGACGACCTGTCCCGCAAGCGGCTCACCTCCGGCAACCTGGCCGAGCTGGTCCGCGACAAGCACGTGGTGGGCGTGACCACCAACCCGTCGATCTTCCAGAAGGCGATCGGCTCCGGCGATGGCTACGAGGCCCAGCTGGCCGACCTGGCCGTGCGCGGCGTCACCGTCGACGAGGCCGTGCGGATGATGACCTCCGCCGACGTCCGCGACGCGGCCGACGTGCTGCGCCCGGTCTACGACGCGAGCAACGGCCGCGACGGCCGGGTCTCCATCGAGGTCGACCCGCGGCTGGCCCACGAGACGGCGCCGACCGTCGCCGAGGCCAAGCAGCTGTGGTGGCTGGTCGACCGGCCGAACACCTTCATCAAGATCCCGGCCACCGTGGCCGGCCTGCCGGCCATCAGCGCGGTACTGGCCGAGGGCATCAGCGTCAACGTCACGCTGATCTTCTCGCTGGAGCGCTACAAGGCCGTCATGGACGCCTTCCTGACCGGCCTGGAGCAGGCCAAGGCCAACGGCCACAGCCTGTCGACGATCGAGTCCGTGGCATCCTTCTTCGTCTCCCGCGTGGACACGGAGATCGACAAGCGCCTGACGAAGATCGGCTCCGAGGAGGCGCTGGCCCTCAAGGGCAAGGCGGCCATCGCCAACGCCCGCCTGGCCTACCAGGCGTACGAGGAGGTGTTCAGCAGCGACCGCTGGAAGGCGCTGGCCGCCGCGGGCGCCAAGCCGCAGCGTCCGCTGTGGGCCTCCACCGGCGTCAAGGACCCGAACTACGACGACACCATGTACGTCGTGGACCTGGTCGCCCCGGGCACGGTCAACACCATGCCCGAGGCCACCCTGGACGCTGTCGCCGACCACGGCGTGATCCGCGGCAACACGATCACCCCGGAGTACGCCGACGCCAAGTCCGTACTGGACCAGGTCGCCGCGCTCGGCATCTCCTACGACGACGTCGTCCAGGTGCTGGAGGACGAGGGCGTCGAGAAGTTCGAGATCAGCTGGAAGGAGCTGCTGGAGACCGTGCAGCAGTCCCTCGACGCGAAGGGCGGCGCGGCCAAGTGACCGACCCCGCAGCGGTATCCGACGACCCCGTCCTCGACGACGTGGCGCCGGAGAACTTTGGCGAGACCAATGTGTGGATCAACCCGCTGCGTGACCCGGCGGACCGACGGCTCCCGCGTATCGCGGGGCCGTCGGGCCTGGTCATCTTCGGTGTGACGGGCGACCTGTCGCGCAAGAAGCTGATGCCCGCGATCTACGACCTGGCCAACCGCGGTCTGCTGCCGCCGGGCTTCTCGCTCGTCGGCTTCGCCCGCCGCGACTGGGAGGACGAGGACTTCGCCCAGGTCGTGCACGACTCCGTCAAGGAGCACTCGCGCACGCCCTTCCGCGAGGAGGTCTGGCAGCAGCTGGCCAAGGGCATGCGCTTCATCCAGGGCGAGTTCGTCGACGACGCGGCCTTCGACAAGCTGCGCTCGACCATCGAGGAGCTCGACAAGGAGCAGGGCACCGGCGGCAACTTCGCCTTCTACCTCTCCGTCCCGCCGAAGTTCTTCCCGCAGGTGGTGCGGCAGCTCAAGGACCACGGCCTCGCCGACCCGCCCAAGGGCTCCTGGCGACGTGCCGTCATCGAGAAGCCGTTCGGTCACGACCTCGCCTCCGCACAGGAGTTGAACAAGGTCGTGCACGAGGTCTTCCCGCGTGACGAGGTCTTCCGGATCGACCACTACCTCGGCAAGGAGACGGTCCAGAACATCCTGGCGCTGCGCTTCGCCAACTCGATGTTCGAGCCGATCTGGAACCGCGGCTACGTCGACCACGTGCAGATCACCATGGCCGAGGACATCGGCATCGGCGGTCGGGCCGGGTACTACGACGGCATCGGCGCGGCCCGGGACGTCATCCAGAACCACCTGCTGCAGCTGATGGCGCTGACCGCGATGGAGGAGCCCGCCTCCTTCCACCCGAAGGCGCTGGTCACCGAGAAGCTCAAGGTCCTCACTTCGGTGAAGATCCCCGACGACCTCGGCAAGCACACCGTGCGGGGCCAGTACGCGCACGGCTTCCAGGGCGGCGAGGAGGTGCCGGGCTACCTCGAGGAGGAGGGGATCGACCCCAAGTCCAAGACCGACACCTACGCCGCGATCAAGCTGGAGATCAACAACCGCCGCTGGGCGGGTGTGCCGTTCTACCTGCGCACCGGCAAGCGGCTGGGCCGTCGCGTCACCGAGATCGCGGTGGTCTTCCAGCGGGCCCCCTACCTGCCCTTCGACGCCGCGGCGACGGAGGAGCTGGGCCAGAACGCACTGGTCATCCGCGTCCAGCCGGACGAGGGCGTGACGGTGCGCTTCGGCTCCAAGGTGCCGGGCACCTCCATGGAGGTGCGGGACGTGACGATGGACTTCGCCTACGGCGAGTCCTTCACCGAGTCCAGCCCCGAGGCCTACGAACGGCTGATCCTGGACGTGCTGCTCGGGGACGCGAACCTGTTCCCGCGCCACCAGGAGGTCGAGGAGTCCTGGCGGATCCTCGACCCGATCGAGAAGTACTGGGACGCACACGGCAAGCCCGCGCAGTACGAGTCCGGGACCTGGGGCCCGGCCGCGGCGGACGAGATGCTCGCACGAGACGGCAGGAGCTGGCGCCGGCCATGAAGATCGATCTCACCGACACCAACTCCAGCAAGATCAACGCGGCGCTGATCGACGCCCGCCGTGCCATCGGCACGGCGACCGTCGGCATGGTGCTGACCCTGGTCATCGTCACCGACGAGGGCAACGCCTACGACGCGCTCAAGGCCGCCTCCGACGCCTCGCGCGAGCACCCCTCGCGCATCCTGGCCGTCATCAAGCGTCCGGGGCGCTCGCCCCGGGCGCGGTCCCAGGCGCGCCTGGACGCCGAGGTCCGCGTCGGTTCCGACTCGGGCACCGGCGAGACGGTGGTGCTGCGGCTCCACGGCGAGCTGGCCGGCCAGGCCCAGTCCGTCGTGCTGCCGCTGCTGCTGCCGGACGCGCCGGTCGTCGTCTGGTGGCCGGACAACGCTCCGGCCGACCCGGCCAAGGACCCCCTCGGCGCGCTCGCCCAGCGCCGGATCACCGACGCCGTCACGGCGGAGAACCCGGTGGAGCAGCTGGCCACGCGGGCCGCGTCCTACGCGCCCGGCGACACCGACCTGGCCTGGACCCGGATCACCCCGTGGCGTTCCATGCTCGCCGCGGCCCTGGACCAGAAGCACGTCAGCGTCGACTCGGCGACGGTGGAGGGCGAGTCCTACAACCCCTCCACCGAGCTCCTGGCCCTGTGGCTGGCGGAGCGCCTCGGCATCAAGGTCGAGCGCAAGGTCAGCCAGGGACCGGGTATCACGGCCGTGCGGATGCACACCGTGGACGGGGACGTCTGCCTGGACCGCCCCGACGGCGCGCTGGCCAAGCTGTCCATGCCGGGCCAGCCGGACCGGATGGTGGCGCTCAAGCGCCGGGAGACCTCGGAGCTCATCGCCGAGGAGCTGCGCCGCCTGGACCCGGACCTGATCTACGCGTCCGCGGTGCGCTACGGCGTGGACAACCTCCACTCCAGCTCGGCGACCCGCGAGGTCGTCGACGCGCCCGAGGCGAAGTCCGCGCCGGCCAAGGCGGCTAAGAAGTCCACCGCCTCGCCGTCGCGGACGCAGAAGTGACGGCGCCGCAGCTGGTCGTCCACCGCGACAAGGAGCTGATGGCCCTTGCCGCGGCGGCACGGCTGATCACCAGGATCGTGGACGCCCAGTCCGCGCGCGGCTCCGCCTCGGTGGTGCTGACGGGCGGTCGGAACGGCAACGCGCTGCTCGCGGCCGTCGCCGCCTCCCCCGCCAGGGACGCGATCGACTGGGCCCGGCTGGACCTGTGGTGGGGCGACGAGCGGTTCCTGCCGGAGGGCGACCCGGAGCGCAACTACACGCAGGCGCGCACCGAGCTGCTCGACGCGGTGCCGCTGGACCCGGCCCGGGTGCACCCGATGCCGGCCTCCGGCGGCGCCTTCGGCGACGACGCGGAGGCGGCGGCCGCCGCCTACGCGCAGGAGCTCGCCAAGGCGGCGTCGCCCACCGACCGGGTGGCGGTGCCCAGCTTCGACGTGCTGCTGCTGGGCGTCGGCCCGGACACCCACGTGGCCTCGCTCTTCCCTGAGCACCCGGGCGTGCGGGAGACCGAGCGGACTGTCGTCGGCGTCCGGGGCGCGCCCAAGCCGCCGCCGAACCGGGTCTCGCTGACCCTCCCGGCGATCCGCAACGCGCGCGAGGTCTGGCTGCTGGCCGCCGGCGAGGACAAGGCCGACGCCGTCGCCCTGGCCCTCTCCGGCCCCGGCCCGGTCCAGGCCCCGGCCTCGGGCGCGGTCGGCCGCCAGCGCACCCTCTGGCTCCTGGACCGCGCGGCCGCGGCCAAGATCCCGCCTCAGCTCTACCCGCCGGACGTCGCGTAGGCGTCCCGCCACGAGGGGCCCGTCTCCGTCCGTCGGAGGCGGGCCCTTGCTTTCCTGAGGGGATCGGTGTGCGACGCCGTCAACGCGGCGCGCGCCGCCGAGTCCCGGACCGATGCCGTACTCGCCTGGGACCCGGTCCTGCCGGACGACAGGTGGCCGGCAAGGCGGGCGAGCCGGCAGCGGTCTGAGTCGGGGTCAGGTGTCCAGCTCCGTCAGGGCGGCGGTGAGACGGTCGCGTTCGGCCGCGTGGGAGCGGGCCGAGAGGCGGAGCGCCAGAACCGCGTGGGCCAGCTCCGGACTGTCGGAGAGGGTCAGCGCGTCCGCCTCGGCGTGGGCGCGGAGCTTGTCGGCCGCGGCACGGGCTGCGCGCAGGGAGTCGCGCAGCCGGTCCGGGTCCTGGAGGTGGCCGAGCCAGAGGCGGAACGCTGCCGGGAGCGGCGTGCGGGCGACCCAGCCACGCAGCGCGTCCTCGCCGTCGGGGGTGATCCGGTAGCGGCGCCTGCCGCCCAACTCCCCCGGGAGGGTGTCGACGGCGACGTAGCCGGCGCCCTCCAGGCGCGACAGCTCGCGGTAGATCTCGCCGGACTGGGGGCTCCAGTAGAAGTGCGCCAGCGTCTGCTCGGCCCACTTCTTCAGCTCGTAGCCCGTCAACTCCCGCCCGAAGGAGAGCAGACCGAGCACAGCCCACGACGTGGTCGGCAGCGGCGGGGGATCCACCTGGCGATGGTAGCCGCCAAGATGGCTTCCCTGCATGCAAGTTGAGCCGCATCCAGGGAAGCGTCCAGGCCTTAGATCTCGCCGCGCAGCTTGGCCAGCGCCTCGGCGAGGATCGCCTCACCGTCGGCGTCGCTGCGACGCTCGCGCACGTAGGCCAGGTGGGTCTTGTACGGCTCGGTGCGCGGCGGCGCCGGCGGGTTCTCCTCGTCCTGACCGGCCGGGAAGCCGCAACGCGGGCAGTCCCAGGTGTCCGGAATCTGGGCGTCGGAGGCAAAGCTCGGCTTCGTCTCGTGCCCGTTGGCGCACCAGAAGGAGATACGGAGGCGCGGAGCGGACTCGCCGCGTTCGGCCTCTCCCATCGGGCCGGCCCCGACCCTGCTGCCACGGATGGCGTTGCCACTTGCCACGGTCTGACTCCCTGCGTGATGGTGCGGTACTGCGAAAGTCGTCCCGGCGACTCGCCCCGGGCGAAGGTCGTCCTAGTGTACGGAACGCATAAGCGTCGCCCCACACCCCTGTCTCGGTGACGACTGTCACCCATGATAGGCGTGGAGGCGACGCTGCGTCAGAAGTCCTGACGTCACCCCGCTGAGCTGCTGGAAATCAGCCGTTCTTGGCCTTCATCAGCAGCGAGAGGACGATGATGCAGACGAACCAGCCGACGCCCATGAAGATGGTGATGCGGTCCAGGTTGCGCTCGGCCACCGCGGAACCACCGCCGGTGGAGGACATGCCTCCACCGAACATGTCGGACAGGCCGCCGCCCTTGCCCTTGTGGAGCAGGACCAGGATGACCATCATCACGCTGAAGAAGATCAGCGCGATGGAGAAACCGAGGATCACAGCCGGACCTATCTTGTCGATGCGGGACTGCCACTGCTGGCGGTAGGACCCGAGCCTACAGGCCCGGGCCCTATCACCTTAGGCGTGCGACAGCCTACGAGGAAAGCCGTCGGGTCGACAGCCTGGAATCACTGGTCGCGAAAGCGCACGATCCGGACGAACTCGTCCGCGTCCAGCGAGGCGCCGCCGACCAGCGAGCCGTCCACGTCGGGCTGGGCCATGATGGCGGCCACGTTCCCGGCCTTGACGGAGCCGCCGTACAGGACGCGGATCTTGTCCGCGACCTCCTGGCCGTACAGCCCGGACAGGCGGGCCCGGATCGCGCCGCAGACCTCCTGCGCGTCCTCGGGGGTGGCCACCTCGCCGGTGCCGATGGCCCAGACGGGCTCGTAGGCGACGACGATGGTGGCTGCCTGCTCGGCCGGGACGTCGGCCAGCGCGCCGTCCAGCTGGGCCAGGGTGTAGGCCACCTGGTTGCCGGCCTTGCGGACGTCCAGGCCCTCGCCGATGCAGAGGATCGGCACGATGCCGTGCGCGAACGCGGCCTTGACCTTGGCGTTGACGATCTCCTCGTTCTCGCCGTGGTACTGGCGGCGCTCGGAGTGGCCGATCACCGCGTAGGCGCACTTCAGCTTGGCCAGCATCGGCCCGGAGATCTCGCCGGTGTAGGCGCCGGACACGTGCTCGGAGATGTCCTGCGAGCCGTACTTGATCTTCAGCTTGTCGCCGTCGACCAGGGTCTGCACCGAGCGCAGATCCGTGAACGGGACCAGGACGGCGACCTCGACCGCGTCGTAGTCCTTGTCGGCGAGGGCGAAGGCCAGCTTCTGGACGTGCGCGATGGCCTCGAGGTGGTTGAGGTTCATCTTCCAGTTGCCGGCCATGAGCGGCGTGCGAGATGTCATCGGTGAGCTCACTTCTCCAGTGCGGCGAGGCCCGGCAGGGACTTGCCTTCGAGGTACTCCAGGCTGGCGCCGCCACCCGTGGAGATGTGGCCGAACTTCGACTCGTCGAAGCCGAGCGTGCGCACGGCCGCGGCCGAGTCGCCGCCGCCGACGACGGTGAAGGCGTCCGAGTCGAGCAGGCCCTGCGCCACGGCGCGGGTGCCGTCGGCGAAGGCCGGGTGCTCGAAGACGCCCATCGGGCCGTTCCAGAAGACCGTCCTGGCGTCCGCGAGCTTGGCCGCGAACAGCTCCTCGGTCTTCGGGCCGACGTCCAGGCCCATCTTGCCCGCGGGCATGGCGCTCACGTCGACGACCTCGACGTCGTCGACGGGGGCCTTGGTCTTGAGGTCGGGGAAGCTGCCGGAGACGCGCGCGTCGACGGGGAGCACGAACTCCACGCCCTCGCGCTCGGCCCGGGCCAGGTACTCCTTGACCGCCGGGATCTGGTCCTCCTGCAGCAGCGAGCTGCCGACCTGGTGGCCCTGGGCCGCGAGGAAGGTGAACATCATGCCGCCGCCGACCAGGATCCGGTCGGCCTTGCCGAGCAGGTTGTCGATCACGGCCAGCTTGTCGGAGACCTTGGCGCCGCCGAGCACCACCGCGTACGGGCGCTGCACGTCCTCGGTGAGGCGCTTGAGCACGCCCACCTCGGTGCCGATCAGCAGGCCGGCCGCGTGCGGCAGGCGGGCGGGCAGGTCGTAGACGGAGGCGTGCTTGCGGTGCACCGCGCCGAAGCCGTCGCCGACGTAGAGGTCGGCCAGGGCCGCCAGCTGGTCGGCGAACTCGCCGCGCTCGGCGTCGTCCTTGCTGGTCTCGCCGGGGTTGAAGCGCAGGTTCTCGATCACGGCCACCTGGCCGGGCTCCAGGCCCTTCACGGCGTCGTGGGCGGCCGGGCCGACGGTGTCCTGCGCGAACGCGACCGGCTTGCCCAGCAGCTCGGCGAGCCGCTCGGCGGCCTGGAGCAGCGAGAACGCCGGGTCCGGGGCACCCTTGGGGCGGCCCAGGTGCGAGGCGACGATCACCTTGGCGTCGGCCTCGACCAGCTTCTTGATGGTGGGCAGCACCGCGCGGATGCGGCCGTCGTCGGTGATCAGGCCGTCCGACATGGGCACGTTGAGGTCGGCACGGACGAAGACACGCTGGCCGGCGACACCGGGGCCGGCGATCAGGTCGTCGATGGTCTGCATGGTCGGGCTGTGTCCCTCTTCTGCTTCTGGTGCTTCACGGGCATGGGGTTTCTGCACGTGGACAGGGTCCGGACGATATCGCCCGGACCCTGTCCGCTTCACACTGACGTGTTCCCGTCCGTCAGAGCTGGTCGCCGACCGCGACGGTCAGGTCCACGAGACGGTTGGAGTAGCCCCACTCGTTGTCGTACCAGCCGAAGACCTTGACCTGGTTGCCCTGGACCATGGTCAGCGGCGCGTCGAAGATGCAGGAGTACGGCGAGTTGACGATGTCGCGGGAGACGATCGGGTCCTCGTTGTAGGCCAGGATGCCCTTCAGCTGCCCCTCGGCGGCCTTCTGGTACGCGGCGTTGACCTCGTCCTTGGTGACCTCGCGCTGCAGGGTCACCACCAGGTCGGTGATCGAGCCGGTCGGCACCGGGACGCGCAGCGAGGTGCCGTCCAGCTTGCCCTTGAGCTCCGGCAGCACCAGCGCGGTCGCCTTGGCGGCGCCGGTCGACGTCGGGATGATGCTCAGCGCGGCGGCCCGCGCCCGGCGCAGGTCCTTGTGCGGGAAGTCCAGGGTGACCTGGTCGTTGGTGTAGGCGTGCACCGTCGTCATGAAGCCGGTGACGATGCCGAACGCCTCCTGCAGCACCTTCGCCAGCGGCGCCACGCAGTTGGTGGTGCAGGAGGCGTTGGAGATGATGCTCTGCGTCGCGACGTCGAGCTTGTCGTCGTTGACGCCCATGACGATGGTGATGTCCTCGCCCGACGCGGGGGCGGAGATGAGGACCTTCTTGGCGCCGGCGTCGAGGTGCTTCTTCGCACCCTCGGCCTTGGTGAAGTGGCCGGTGGACTCGATCACGATGTCCGCGCCGAGCGCCGCCCAGGGCAGGTTGGCGGGGTCGCGCTCCGCGGTGACCTTGAAGGTCTTGCCATCGACGGTGATGGTGTCATCCGTGTGGGTGACCTCGGCGTGGAAGGTGCCCAGGGTCGAGTCGTACTTCAGCAGGTGCGCCAGGGTCTTGGTGTCGGTGAGGTCGTTGACACCGACGATCTCGATGTCGGCGCCCTGGGACGCGATCGCTCGGAAGTAGTTGCGGCCGATACGGCCAAAACCGTTGATGCCTACCCGGATCGTCACGAACCGATCTCCTCGCTGGTACGTCGGCCTTCGCCGGCCGACGAGCTGGAAATTTTGGGATGTCCCCGACCGCCTACGACCCTACCTCCGCAAGGTGTTCTTGAGCACATCCGACCGGCCCGTGGGACACGGGACTTTTGGCACAACGAACAGTTGTGGCGCCTGGGGTGTCTGAGGCAGATGAGCCAGTTGCAAACGCCAGGGGCGCGGGGAACTGCGCAAGCAACCACCCTGTGCGGATGGCCCTGCTCGCTGAGCGACTCACCACTTCGGTGGCTTGTCGCGCAGTTCCTCGCGCCCCTGGGGGTTGCAACTACCGGTCGCGCCCACGCTGGGGGCACCTCCCGGCCGAAGGCTGGGGGAGGAGCCGCAGATCGGTACAGCCTCGCGCCCCTGGGGGTGCAACTCCCCCACTGCCTCAGCCGGCGACCATTTCCTCCGTCAGGCTCTGTTCCGTGTTCGGGAGCCCCAGTTCGCTCGCGCGCTTGTCCGCCATGGCCAGCAGGCGGCGGATGCGCCCGGCGACCGCGTCCTTGGTGAGCGGCGGGTCCGCCAGGGAACCCAGCTCCTCCAGGGAGGCCTGCTTGTGCTCTATGCGCAGCCGCCCGGCGGCAGCCAGGTGCTCCGGCACCTCGTCGCCGAGGATCTCCAACGCCCGCTGCACCCGCGCGCCCGCCGCCACCGCCGCCCGCGCGGACCTGCGCAGGTTCGCGTCGTCGAAGTTCGCGAGACGGTTCGCCGTGGCCCGGACCTCGCGGCGCATCCGCCGCTCCTCCCAGGCCAGGACGGACTCGTGCGCGCCCAGGCGCGTCAACAGCGCGCCGATCGCGTCACCGTCGCGGATCACGACCCGGTCCACACCCCGTACCTCCCGCGCCTTCGCGGGAATGCCGAGCCGGCGGGCCGCGCCCACCAGCGCCAGCGCCGCCTCGGAGCCCGGGCAGGTGATCTCCAAGGAGGAGGACCGTCCCGGCTCCGTCAGGGAGCCGTGCGCGAGGAACGCACCGCGCCAGGCCGCCTCCGCGTCGCACGTCGCTCCGGAGACCACCGCCGGGGGAAGCCCCCGGATCGGGCGTCCACGCCCGTCCACCAGGCCCGTCTGCCGGGCCAGCAGATCGCCGTCCTTGACCACCCGCACCACGTACCGGCTGCCGCGGCGCAGCCCGCCGGGGGCCATCACCACCAGGTCCGAGGAGTGTCCGAAGATCTCCAGCAGATCCTTGCGCAGCCGCCTTGCCGCTACTCCGGTGTCCAGCTCGGCCTCGATCACGATGCGTCCGCTCACGATGTGCAGACCGCCCGCGAAGCGGAGGATCGCCGACACCTCTGCCTTGCGGCAGCAAGCCCGGGTGACGGGTAGCCGACTGATTTCGTCCTTCACAGCTGCCGTCATCGCCATGGCGCGATCCTTCCATGCGTTCTGAAGATCCGGTCGTACGCTGCGGCCAGAAGCTCCGGGTCGTGTCGCGCTCCGTCGCTCGCCGCGACGGGCGCCAGGACGAGTTCGGCGCCCAGGCGCTTGGCCGCGTCCCGCAGTTCCTCGCCGTCGGTGACGGCGCCCACCGCCGCCGAGTCCGCGAGGACGAAGTCCAGCTCGACGCCGCCGGCGTGCTCCAGGAAGACCTCCAGGTGCCGCTGCGGCGAGAAACCCTCGGTCTCGCCGGGCTGGGCGACCAGGTTGAGCGCCAGCACCTTGCAGGCCTGCGTCCCGGCCACCGCGTCGCGCAACTGAGGGACCATCAGATGCGGCAGCACACTGGTGAACCAGGAACCGGGGCCGAGCACGACCCAGTCCGCGGCGTGCACCGCCTCCACCGCCTCGGGAACCGCGGGCGGGTCCTCGGGCAGCAGCCTGATCGCCTCCACGGTACCCGGCGTCACGGCCACCTCGGCCTGGCCGCGGACCGTGCTGAGCTCGTCGGGGCGCGCCGGATCCAGCCCGCGCACCGTCGCCTCGATCTGCAGCGGGACGCTCGACATCGGCAGCACGCGCCCGTGCGCGCCGAGCAGCCGGCCGACCCACTCCAGCGCGGCGACCGGGTCGCCCAGCTTCTCCCAGAGCGCGACGATCAGCAGGTTGCCCAGGGCGTGGCCGTGCAGCTCGCCGTCGCTCTGGAAGCGGTGCTGGATGACCTCGGACCAGGTGCGGCCCCACTCGTCGTCGCCGCAGAGCGCGGCGAGCGCCTTGCGCAGGTCACCGGGCGGCAGGACGCCCAGCTCGTCGCGGAGCCGGCCGCTGGAGCCGCCGTCGTCCGCGACGGTGACCACGGCGGTCAGCTCGTCAGTGAGCCGCCGCAGGGCGCGCAGGGAGGCGGAGAGCCCCTGGCCGCCGCCGAGCGCCACGATCCGCGGGGCCCGTCTGTCACGACGACGTGCCGCTCGGAACGCCCCGCCCGGCCCGCCGGCCGCACCGCTGTAGGTACCCGCCAACCCGCGCCCCTATCACCTCAGCGTGTCGAGGTGCGGCGCGGTTACCGTCCGTGCCGCCGCCTCGTCACTCACGCCCCATGTCCCGGTGGACGAGCACCGTCTCCAGGCCGTCGGCGATCAGGCGCTTCGCCAGTCGTTCCGACATCGCCACGCTGCGGTGCTTTCCTCCGGTGCAGCCTACGGCAATCGTCATATAGCGCTTTCCCTCGCGGCGGTAGCCCTCGGTGACGATCCGCAGCAGCTCGGCGTAGCCGTTGAGGAACTCCTTGGCGCCCGGCTGGTCGAAGACGTACCGGGCCACCTCCTCGTCGGTGCCGGTGTGGGCGCGCAGCTCCGGGACCCAGTGCGGGTTCGGGAGGAAGCGGCAGTCCACCACCAGATCGGCGTCCACCGGCAGGCCGTACTTGAAGCCGAAGGACATCACCGTCGCCCGCAGCTCCGGCTCGGCGTCGTCGGCGAAGTGGGCGTCCATCTTGGCGCGCAGCTCGTGCACGTTCAGGTTGGAGGTGTCGATCACGAGATCGGCCTCGCCGCGCAGCTCGCGCAGCAGCTCGCGCTCCCTCTCGATGCCGTCGACGATCCGGCCATCGCCCTGCAGCGGGTGCGGCCGGCGGACGTTCTCGAACCGGCGGACCAGGGCCTCGTCGGAGGCCTCGAGGAACACGACCCGCAGCCGCACGCCGCCCTTCTCCAGATCGTCCAGCGCGGTGCGCAGGTCGTCGAAGAAGCTGCGGCCGCGCACGTCCACGACGGCGCTTATCCGGGCCACCGCGCCCTGCGAGCGGGCGCCGAGATCGACCATGGTCGGTATCAACGCCGGCGGCAGGTTGTCGACGACGAACCAGCCGAGATCCTCCAGGCACTTGGCCGCGGTGCTGCGGCCGGCACCCGACATCCCGGAGATGATCACCAGCTCCGGAACCTCGGAGCTGTCCTGTGGCTCGCCCTGCACCAGCCCTTCAGGCGTACTCACTTCTTTCTCCCCGCTTTCGGTCACATCAACAGTCACAACGCGCGCGGTCGTCTAGGGCTTCCCCTCATCACTCTCCGGAGTGACGTCAGCCTCAGGGGTGATGCCCATGATGTCCGACTCTTCCATAATCTCGCCCGTGGCCATGTTCACCGCCGGAGCACTCGGTGTACGCGAGGCCAACGCTGCGGCAACGGCCTCCGCCGTACGCCGCCCGACCCCCGGCACCTCGCAGATCTCGTCGATCGTCGCGGCCTTCAGCTTCTTCAGCGAGCCGAAGTGCTTCAGCAGGGCCTGGCGGCGGGTCTCGCCCAGGCCGGGGACGGTGTCCAGGGCGCTGCTCGTGGCGCGCTTGCCCCGCTTCTGGCGCTGGTAGCTGATGGCGAAGCGGTGCGCCTCGTCGCGCACCCGCTGCAGCAGGTACAGCCCCTCGCTGGAGCGGGGCAGGACCACCGGGTCGTCCTCGTCCGGCAGCCAGACCTCCTCCAGGCGCTTGGCCAGTCCACAGAGTGCCACATCGGTGACGCCGGCCTCCATCAGCGCCTGCTGGGCGGCGGCCACCTGCGGCTGACCGCCGTCGACGACGATCAGCTGCGGCGGGTAGGCGAAGCGGCGGGCCCTGCCCGTCTCCGGGTCCTTGAGTTGCTCAGTCTTGGCCGGGGCCTGCTCCTGGTGGCGGAAGCGCCGGGTGAGCACCTCGTGCATGGAGCGGACGTCGTCCTGGCCCTCGAAGCTCTTGATCGAGAAGCGCCGGTACTCCGACTTGCGCGCCAGGCCGTCCTCGAAGACGACCATGGACGCGACCACGTCCTGGCCCTGGAGGTGGGAGATGTCGTAGCACTCGATCCGCAGTGGCGCGCTCTCCAGCCCGAGCGCGTCGGCGATCTCCTGCAGCGCGACGCTGCGGGTGGTGAGGTCGGCGGCGCGCTTGGTCTTGTGCAGCGCCAGGGCCTGGAGCGCGTTGCGCTCCACCGTCGTCATCAGCTCGCGCTTGTCGCCGCGCTGCGGCACGCGCAGGTCCACCTTGCTGCCGCGGCGCTCCGCGAGCCAGGCCAGCACCGGCTCGACGGGCTCGGGCAGCGCCGGCACCAGCACCTCGCGCGGGACGCCCTCGCCGCTCTCCTCGCCGTAGAGCTGCAGCAGCGCGTGCTCGACCAGGGAGGCGGTGTCGATCTGCTCGACCTTGTCCGTCACCCAGCCGCGCTGGCCGCGCACCCGGCCGCCGCGCACGTGGAAGATCTGCACGGCCGCCTCCAGCTCGTCCTCGGCGAGGGCCAGCAGGTCGGCGTCGGTGCCGTCGCCGAGGACGACGGCGTTCTTCTCCATGGCGCGCTTGAGCGCCTCTATGTCGTCCCGCAGCCGGGCGGCCTTCTCGTACTCCAGCTCCACGGCCGCCTCGCGCATCTGGGCTTCCAGGCGCTTGACGTAGGTGCCGGCGTGGCCGGCCATGAAGTCGCAGAACTCCTCGGCGAGTTCCCGGTGGTCCTCGGCGGAGATCCGCCCGACGCAGGGCGCGGAGCACTTGCCGATGTAGCCGAGCAGGCAGGGCCGCCCGATCTGCTCGGCCCGCTTGAACACCCCGGCGGAGCAGGTGCGCACGGGGAAGACGCGCAGCATCAGGTCGACGGTCTCGCGGATCGCCCAGGCGTGCCCGTAGGGACCGAAGTACCGCACGCCCTTCTTCTTGGACCCGCGCATCACCTGCGCGCGCGGGAACTCCTCGTTCATGGTGACGGCGAGGAACGGATAGCTCTTGTCGTCCCGGTACTTGACGTTGAAGCGCGGGTCGAACTCCTTGATCCAGGTGTACTCCAGCTGGAGCGCCTCGACCTCCGTGCCGACCACGGTCCACTCGACGGACGCGGCCGTGGTCACCATCTGCCGCGTGCGCGGGTGCAGGTTCGCCAGGTCCTGGAAGTAGTTCGCCAGCCGCTGGCGCAGGCTCTTGGCCTTGCCGACGTAGATCACCCGCGCGTCGGCGTCGCGGAACTTGTAGACCCCGGGTGAGTCGGGAATCTGCCCAGGCGCGGGGCGGTAGGTGGAAGGGTCGGCCATCACTTCCCCCCCACCGTGCGGGCCGCCGCCGACCAGCACCCACGAGGCCGTGACATGCGCGTTCTCCCCTGCAAACGGACGAGCCTGGACACTGAAGACACTAGCGCCCTGGAACGACAGAGCGTGGAGTTGTCCGAGGCAATCCACAGCGGGGATCACGAGGCGGGGACGGGGCGAACCGGAACGCAAGGCGTGGTTCCGGGGTGTGCCCCGTCCCCGCCACGGCTCAGTCCGCCACCGACGCGTAGACGGTCTCCGGCCGCGCCCGGCCGACTTCCGTGACGCTCAGCACGTTGATGAGCTTCTCGAGTTGCTTGGTGACCTGGTCCAGCGCCGAGTCGTCCTCGTCGACCACCAGGGTGACCCGGGAGAAGCCGCCTACCTCGGCGGGGGCGACGGCGAGGGAGTCGATGTTGAAGCCGCGCCGGCTGAAGAGGGCGGTGATCCGGGTGAGCGCGCTGGGCTTGTCCTCGACGAGGACCGACAACGTGTGCTTGCTCATGAGTCGTAGCTCTCCCACCTCGGAGTCATGTCCCGGGCGATCTTGATGTCGTCATTGCTGGTCCCGGAGGGGACGAAGGGCCAGACCATGGCGTCCTCGTGAACCACGAAGTCGACGACCACCGGCACGTCGTTGATCTCCATGGCCTTGGCGATCGTGCTGTCCACGTCCTCGGGCCGAGAGCACCGCAGACCGACGCAGCCGTAGGCGTCCGCGAGCTTCACGAAGTCGGGGACGCGCTGGGCCGTCTGCAGATCGCTGTTGGAGTACCGCTCGTCGTAGAAGAGCCGCTGCCACTGGCGGATCATGCCGAGTTTGCCGTTGTTGATGACCGCGATCTTGATCGGCACACCCTCGATCGCGCAGGTGGCCAGCTCCTGATTGGTCATCTGGAAGCAGCCGTCCCCGTCGATCGCCCAGACCGTCGTGTCCGGCCGCCCCATCTTGGCGCCCATCGCGGCGGGCACGGAGAAGCCCATCGTGCCCAGACCGCCGGAGGTGATGAAGGCACCGGGCTTCTCGTGACCGATGAACTGGGACGCCCACATCTGGTGCTGCCCGACGCCGGCCACGTAGAGGGCGTCCGGTCCGGCGATGGCGCTGAGCCGCTCCAGGACGTACTGCGGAGCCAGCGAGCCGTCCGCGAAGTCCTCGTACCCCAGCGGGTAGGTCTCCTTCAGCCGGTCGAGCTGCGCGCGCCACTTGACGTAGTCACCCGGGCGGTCGATCGCGTCGACGAGGGCGCCGATGACCTCCTTGCAGTCACCCACGATCGGCACGTCCGCGACCCGGTTCTTGGAGATCTCCGCCGGGTCGATGTCCGCGTGGATGACCTTGGCCCGCGGGGCGAACGACGACAGCTGCCCGGTGACCCGGTCGTCGAAGCGCACACCCAGGGCGACGAGCAGGTCGGCCTGCTGCAGCGCGCCCACCGCGGAGACGCTGCCGTGCATGCCGGGCATCCCCATGTGGAGCGGGTGGCTGTCGGGGAAGGTGCCCCTGGCCATCAGCGTGGTGACGACCGGAATACCGGTCAGCTCGGCCAGGCGGAGCAGCTCCGCCGAGGCGCCGGCCTTGTGCACGCCGCCGCCGACGTACAGCACCGGGCACTCCGCCTCGGAGATCAGCTTGGCCGCCTCCTGGATCTGCTTGGCGTGCGGCCGGGTGACCGGCCGGTAGCCCGGCAGCTGCGGCGTCGGATCCCAGTGGAACTCGGTACGGGCCTGCAACGCGTCCTTGGTGATGTCCACCAGGACCGGGCCGGGGCGGCCGGTGGAGGCGAGGTGGAAGGCCTCCGCGATGGTGCGCGGGATGTCGCCGGCGTCGGTCACCAGGAAGTTGTGCTTGGTGATCGGCAGGGTGATGCCGCAGATGTCGGCTTCCTGGAAGGCGTCCGTACCGATCAGGCCGCTGGGCACCTGACCGGTGATGGCGACCATCGGGATGGAGTCCATGTACGCGTCGGCGATCGGGGTGACCAGATTGGTGGCGCCCGGGCCCGAGGTGGCCATGCAGACGCCGACCTTGCCGGTGGCCTGGGCGTACCCTTCCGCGGCGTGTCCGGCGCCCTGCTCGTGCCGCACCAGTACGTGGCGGACCTTGGTCGCGTCGTAGAGCGGATCGTAGGCGGGCAGGATCGCGCCGCCCGGGAATCCGAACACGGTATCGACTCCGACGTTCTCCAGGGCCCTGACCAGAGCTTGGGCACCTGTCATCTGTTCGGTCATCTGCTCGTTCCTGTTGGCGTGGTTCACAAGACGAATTCGAATGGCAGCGCGCGCAGAACTCGGCAGTTCGCGGAAGGTATGTCCGGGAAGTACTACGAGGTGGCGCGCTGCGAGCGGTGTCGGGTGACGACCACGCGCACGGCGGCTCCGAGGGATCAGCACTCTCGTCGGAGCAGAGCGAGCCGTTCGTGACGGCTCAAGCAGGATCCCGCGGCAGACCACGGGAACGCGTGGCCCCAGCTTATCCCAACTCGCAGGAAAACGGGGCCAGATGGAGCGGAATGATCGAGTCCATCGACCCAGGTGAGCGGGGCCGATGGACTCCTGACGATCAGTATCGGGTGGGCGTCACGCCGCCGTGGCGAGACGCCGCGGCACCAGCTCCGTCAGATAGTGAAGGCCCGCCAGCAACGGGAAGGCAATACCGCACCAGGCGATACCCATCCAACCGTAGGTCGCGTACACCCAACTGGCCACGGCCGACCCGACCGCGCCGCCACAGAAGAAGATCGCCATGTAAAGGCCGTTCAGTCGACTGCGAATCTCCGCGCCCAGCGAGAAGATCGCGCGCTGCCCCAGCACCAGGTTGCACGAGACCCCGACGTCGAGCAGCAGCGCCGCGACGAACAGGGTCGCGACAACATGTCCGCCGCTTGCGAACACCAGGAGGAAACAGGCCACGACGGCCACGATCGCGGCGCCCGTCGCGGGCTTCGTCAGACCACGGTCGGCCATCCGGCCGGCAACCGGCGCCACGAACGCGCCCAGCACCGCCGCCAGGGCGAACAGGGCGATGCCGCCCTGGCCCAGTCCGCACGCCGGGCTCGCCAGGATCAGCGGCACAGCGGTCCAGAACAGACTGAACGCCCCGAACAGCATGGCGTGGTAGAACGCCCGTCGCCGCAGGATCGGCGTGCGGACGAGCAGTTCACCCATCGACCGCAACAACACCGGGTAGGGGACGGACGCGCTCGGCTTCCGCTCCGGAAGGACCAGGCGCAAGGTCACGGCGAGCACCAGCATCAGTCCGGCGGAGATGCCGAATATCGCACGCCAGCCGAGCAGATCGGTCGTGATGCTGGCCACCGGCCGCGCCAGCATGATGCCCATCAGCAACCCGCTCATGACGTTGCCGACGACCCGTCCACGGCTCTCGTCCGGGGCGAGATGGGCCGCGAAGGGCACCAGCATCTGCACCACGACCGAACTCAGACCGATGACCAGCGACGTGGCAAGGAACAGGACGGCGTTCGAGGCGACTGACGCGCTCAGCAGCGCCGCCATGCACGCCACCAGCGTGACCATGATGAGACGACGGTTCTCGAAGATGTCGCCCAACGGAACCAGCACGACCAGGCCGACGCCGTAGCCGATCTGCGTCAGGGTCACCACGAGACTGGAGGCATGCGCGTTCAGGCCCACAGCTGGGCCGATCAGACCCACCAGGGGCTGCGCGTAGTAGATGTTGGCTGCGACCGCGCCGCATGCCAGGGCGATCAAGAAGGTCAGTCCGCGTGAAATGCTCAGCTGCACCGTCTTGCGCGGCGCTGTCACAGTTTCCATGACTCTCTCGGCAAAGTAGAACTAGACGTTTACACGGCACATGCTTGGATGACCGCGAATTCCGGACGGGCAGACAGCACCTGAGGCGCCGAAAAGCCTGCCGCACCCAGCAGCCGCTCGAAGTCGTCGAGCGTGCGCTCGCGCCCTCCGTGCAACAGCAGCATCTGCAGGTCCAGCACCAGATCGAGCGGATCACACTCCTGCGGCGCCTCCTGCAGCACGCGGTCCACGACAACGAGCCGCGCGCCGGGGTCCATCGCCCTGCGGCAGTTGCGCAGAATGGTCTCCGCCGGCTCGTCCGGCCAGTCGTGGAGAATCCACGACAGGATGTACAGGTCTCCCCCGGTCGGCACCGCGTCGAAGAAACTACCCGCGCGTACGCTCAGTCGCTCGTTCCCGGACGCCCCGGGCCCGGCCGAAATCACGCTGGCCTGGTCGTACACGAGGGCCTGCACGTCCGGATTGCGTTCGAGGATCGTCCGCGCCAGGCTGCCGGTTCCTCCGCCGACGTCGATCACGCGCTGGCCCGGGGCCACGGTGAGCACATCGGCGATCGCCGCGTAGCGACCGGGATAGCCGCTCGCCATGTACCGCTGGTAGAGCGCTTCCTCCTCAGGGCTTCCGTTCATGTAGGAGAAGAAGTCCTGGCCGTTGACGTGCGTGAACGCTTCCTCGCCGGTGTCGACGGAATGGCTCAGCGCCCCCCAGGACCGCCAGATGCCCGGCATCGCCCAGAAGCGTGCCGCCGCCTGGAGGGAGGGGCCGGTCGTGGTCCGCAACAGTCGCGAGGATGCGTTGTGGCGAATACTGCCGTCCGCGTCGACCTCGAAGATGCCGAAGGACGAGAGCGCTCGGGCAAGCCGGGTCAGGACGTCCGCGTGGACCTTCAAGTGCTCGGACAGTGAGGTCAGCGAGGTTCCCTCGCCGTCCACCGCGTCGGGCAGCCCGACTTCGCAGGCCGCGGCGATCATCTGGGTGACCGCCATGCCGCGGATGAGCTCCTGCATCCTGCGGATGCCGGCCGCCGATGCCTCGGTCTCGGCATCCTCGTGGGTGAAGGGCTCGGCCTGGAAAGACGTCTGGATGGTCATTGGCAGCTCTCCTACTCGCTCATCGCCATGTCCGGAAGAGCTGCCGAGACCTGCTCCTCCAGACCCAGCCCGAGAATCTCCAAAAGGACTGCGCGCAGCGAGTCCACCGCCGCCACGGAATCCGCGGCGCGCCAGGCGACAAACGCGTCCGGCCGCACCAGCAGACAGCCGTCCTCGGGTACTTCCGAGACGTCCGCCCAATCACCGTAGAGATCCTGCACGGCATGGCCGGGACCGATGACATGCGCAGCGATCTCGATGCCCAACTCCTGCGCAACGTGCTCGGCGGCCTCCAGCCACGCCTGTCCGTTCAGCCCCGTCAGCAGGGCGAACCTTCCCTTGCCCACCACGTCCAGGCTGGAGACCTGCCGGCCCTGCCGGTCGAGCCATGCGTGCGGCAGGCGCGCGCCGGGCCGGCTGGACGCCTGGTAGTACAGCTCGGGATCGCGCAGCCATGCGGGCTCCGGAGTGCCGTCCGGGCAGACGGCGCCGGACTCATAACGCTGATTCAGTTCGACGCCCTGCGTCGCGAACTCGTAGGACTTGAGCTCGATGGCCTCACGCAACATCTTGCGCTTCGTGGCGCCCGCCGCGGAGGCCTCCTTGAGGACGGACATGTTGGCAAGCATCTGGTCCGCATCCAGGTCCGCGTCCAGCCCGAGCGCGGAGAAGATGCCTCCGAACTGCTCGATGCTCTTGTTGGCACGTTCCACGATCTGCCGGCCGATCGGCGCGCGCTCCTGGTCGTAGGTCTCCAGCAGCCGGTCCGAGGCCTGCCCCTTCAGGACCATCGCCAGTTTCCACGTCAGGTTGTAGGCGTCCTGGATCGACGTGTTCGAGCCCAGGCCGTTGGACGGCGGATGACGGTGCACCGCGTCGCCCATACAGAAGACCCGCCCCTGGGAGAAGCGAGTGGCGTACATCTGGTTCACGGTCCACGTCGAGACCGAGCGAATGGTGATGTCCGCCGAAGCGTCGCCGATCAGTTGCCGGGCGATGCCGACCGCGTCGATCTCGGAGACATCGGGCTCGCCCGCCCCCATGTCGTAGCCCCAGACGATCTGCCACTCGTTCCACGGGCGCACCATGCGGAGCAGGCCCATGCCGATGCCCCCGACATTGGCGCCCGGCTGCATGATCCACCAGAGATAGCCGGGACGGTGTGCCACGAGGTGGGAGAGATCCGCCTGCAGAATGATGCTGATACTGCCGGCGAGCCCCATGTGGCCCTCCATGGGCAGGCCGAGCTGCTCCGCCACGAGACTGTTGCCGCCGTCGGCCCCGATCAGGTACTTGGCCCGGATCTGGTAGACCTCGCCCTTCAGCCTGTCCAGGACGTGAGCGGTGACACCGTGCTCGTCCTGCTCGAACCGCAGGAACTCCGTGTCGAACCGCACGTGACTGCCACGCTCAGCGGCATTGGACAGCAGGATGGGCTCCAGCAGGTTCTGCGGCAGGTCGCAGTGCTCCGCGGGGCTGGCCGACGCGTAGTCGCTCTGCCGTTGCGGCCTGTTGGCGCCGTAGGGCAGCCGACCCAGCTCCTCGCCCACCAGGCTGGTGCAGAAGACGACGTTGCCCATGACCTCCTTGGGCGAGGCCTTGGCGCGGATCTCGTCGGCCACGCCCAGGTCCCGGAAGACCTCCATCGTGCGCTGGTTCTTGTAGTGCGCGCGCGGGCTGTTGGCGAGCCAGCGATGCTTCGTGATCACGATGTTGTCGATGCCGTACGTGCTCAGCATCAGCGCAGCGGATGACCCCGCCGGACCGCTCCCGACGACCAGGACGTCAGTGTCGTACACGTGGAATGTCTCCTGAATTCATGTTCGAGCGTTTCATGCAACGGTGAGGGTTCTGGGCCGGCCCGGCGCCGGATCAATGCGCATCGCGTCGTAGCTGAAGACCCAGGACGGGTCCTCGGCATCCTTGAGCCACGAGTTCTCGGCGGACACCGCCTGGACCCGGGCGGTGCGCTGCTTGCGACTCTCGGCGTAACGCCAGAAGGCTTCCTCGATCTCGTCCTCGGCTGCCAGGCAGCGCAGCAGCAGCGCGCCGTCCTCGATGGCCATGGCCGCGCCCTGGGCCATGTGCGGCCTCATGGGATGGCAGGCGTCGCCCAGGAGCGCGATGCGCCCCCGGCCCCACTGCTGCAGCGGCGGGCGCTCGAAGAGCGGCCACTTGGTCAGGGACTGACTCGCGTTCAGGAGGCCGAGAACCTCCTCGCACGAGTCGGCGAAGGCGTCCAGCATCTCGTCCCTGTCGCCGTCGACCCAGGACTGCGGATGCGTCCACGCCTCGGCCGGCGCGCCGGCGACGAAGTAGTAGTCATCGGTCCGGGAGTCGGTCGAGTAGCCGATGACAAACCTGTCGTCGGCCCACCACTTGGTGATGCACTGCCGGTCGACCGCGACTCGGCCGCTCGCGGGCAGCACCGCCCGGTACGCGATCTGGCCCGAAAAGCTGGGGCGTTCGGCGCCGTGCATCACTTCGCGGACCTGAGACCCCAGACCGTCGGCACCGATGACGCAGGGGGCTTCGGCGGTGCTTCCGTCGGCGAAGCGCAGCTGCACCGCGCCACCGCGGTCGTCGAGCCCGACCAGTCGCTTGCTGTACCGCACGGTGCCCGGACGCAGGGCGTTGATCAGTTCTCGATGGAGAACGCCGCGGCCGACGGTGAGATAGGGAGCTCCGTACCTCTCCTCCGCCCGCTCACCGAGCGACAGCGCGCACCGGACGGAATTCGACGCCAGGTCCCGGCTGGTGAACGATGCGGGCAGGCGTCCGGACGCGACCAGTGCGTCAGCGATCCCGATGTGGGCCAGGATGCGCATCACATTGGGCGTCAGATGGATCCCGGCACCGGCGGGGTCGAACCTCGGCGTCTGTTCGAAAACCGCCACGGAGTAACCGGCCTGCTGCAGCAGCACGGCCGTCGCGGCTCCGCCCAGTCCGCCGCCGACAATGGCTATGGAATTCACTGGCCGTGCGCCTCGATCTCGTCGTGCATCAGCTTCAGCAGCGCCCCGCGCCTGTCGCTCGGCAACCAGTCGGGCCTGTCCTCCACGACGGTCTGGACGAAGTCCCAGAAGTCCGCGCTCTGGTTGATCCCGTAGTCGCGAGCCATCGAGACAAGGCGGATACGGGACAGGAACTCCGGCTCCTCGACGTCCTCCTTGCTGGTCACGACCTTGCCCGCGTTCATGAAGTACGGGAGGATCGAGCTCTCCGGCGTGTCCGGCGTCCAGACCAGCCACATCTCCTGGTTGACGCTGGAGGTGTTGACGAAGGCATGCGTGTAGTTGCGCGGAACGTAGAGCAGCTCCTTCGGGCGCATCGGCAGCATGGTGAGCGTTTCCTTGGGGGCACCGTCGCCCGGCGTCACGTCCAGGTCGGGGAACTCGTTGGGCCCCATGAAGATGCTGAATCCGCCGTTCGGCGCATAGAACCACTCGTCGGTACGGTGGTGGATGTGCGGCGGCGGGCCGACGTGCGGCGGCACGGTCAGCTTGGAGAACAGGTACTTGCCGCCGTTGCTTTCGCCGGTCTGCAAGAAGTTGAAGACCTCGCCCGCCGGGCCGAGCACCAACGGCTTCTCCGGGCCCGGCTTGACCTCCGGGAAGTCGAATACCTCGTATTCGAATTCTGCGCTCAACGAACTTCCATTCTGCTCAGGAGGCCGGCATCCACATGCCGGTGGGGCATCAGGGGCTTGCGATCAACGACCTGGTGGTCAGGTCCATCGCCGCCGATGTGACGTCGCGCAACGCGGCCATGCCCTGTCGCGCCAGCGGCGCCGGAGGCCGCAGCTTGTAATGATCATTGAATATCTCGAGGGAGATCGGTCCGGCGTAGCCGTTGGCCAGGACGGGCGCCAGGAACGCGGCGACGTCGAAATCCCCCTCGCCCGGAAGGCAGCGGTGATGCCGACTCCAGGACTTCACGTCCAGATCCATCCAGGGGGCGTCCGACACCTGTATCAGCGCGATGCGGTCGACGGGCACCTCGGCCAGGTCCTCGAACGGGTCGTTCAGGGCAAAGGTGTGGAAGCTGTCCAGCACCAGACCGATATTGTCGGCACCGGAACGCTCGATCATTCGCCACGCCTGACGGAACGTATTGACGCGCAGTCCCCAGGACAGCGCCTCGTAACCGATCGAAAACCCTCTGGCTGCGGCCCGTTCGCCCAGGAGCGCCAGGTCGTCGGCGACGGCGTTGTCGTCGAGGTCCGGAACGTCGCTGACGTTGCTGCACACGAGCAGCGTGCGCGTCCCCAACTGCTCCATGCCGTCGAAGATTCGCTCGACCCGCTCCAGCTTGGGCAGGAGCTGGTCCCTGGGGCCGCCTTCGAAGTCTCGAAGCGGCTGGTAATTCAGGATTTCCAGGCCGAGGTCCGCCGCCATGCCCCGGGCGGCAGGCGCCGACGTTCCCTGCAGGTCCCATTCCATCAATTCGAAGCCAGGGAAGCCGGCCGCGGCGATGGCTTCCATCTTGCCTCGCAGGGCGCCACCCAAGGTGACCGTAGCAATACCGTAGTCCACTTCGTGTCCCCCTCGATGACGGAATGGCACGTCACAGTGCAGATCGCCAACGCTAGAAGAGGGATCAGCCCTTCAGCAATGCCGTTATGCCGAAGGAGACATCAGGATGTCTCCAAAGTCCCATGCCTGCCCCCGTGACGCCACGCCCAGAAACGTCGCACACGTGCGGTCCGCGCGGCGTCGGCGTCGTAGCGAACCCGGGCCGGGTTGTGTGTCTTTAGTTGCAGACGGGGTACATTCCCGCTCGATCGCCGCTGGAGTGCTTGTATCCTCCTTCCCGTGGCTGAGTTCATTGGCGCCCCGTGGTCGGTTATCGGCGACCCTTCAGGGCGCACGAAGTTGCGCAGACTTGCGCGGGCGGCGTGGCTGTGCCTGATGGAAGCTCGGCCGGTCGTTCAGGTGGTTTTCGTCCTGAGGTACGTGGTCGGCGTGGGACTGGCCATCGACCAACCCGTGAACTTACTTCACGTGGCACTCGGGGCGCTGGCATGGTGGTGTGCGATCGTCTTCGCCTACCTGATCAACGGTGTCATGGATGTGGAGGAGGACCGCCACAACGGTTCGCGCCGTCCCATTGCCCGCGGGGACCTCGCATTGCCGACCGCCGGCGTCTTCACCGCCGCCCTGGCCCTGGCAGCACTCGGTATTGCCTGGTGCGTCCCGGGACTTGTCGGATGGGTGGCTGTCTTCCTGGCCCTCGGTTGGGCTTATTCGGCATCGCCGTTCGCGGCCAAGCGGCACAGTACGTCCTGCGCGATCGTCGTGTTCGGCCTTGGCTGGACGTCCTATGCGGCGGGAGTGACGGCTGCCGGCGGCGACATGGGAAGCGCCGTGCCGGTGGTGTTCGCGAGCGTCATGGCCGCGTGGATGGCGCTGGTCGGCGCGGTGGTCAAGGATCTGGGGGACGCCGAGGGAGACGCGGCGGCGGGGCGACGCACCTTCGCGGCGACGAGGGGGCCACAAGCCGCCACCCGGCTCGCTCTGCTCGGCGCGGTACTGGTCGGCGGCGGAGCTCCGGTCGCCGCGGCGATCTGGGCGCCCGAAGCAGTCCCCGGTGCCGCCGTGCTGACGGTGGGTGCGGCCTGGGTCACCGTGGAGTGCCGACGTCTGCGCCGGTCGAAGCAAGGAGATCGAGGTGCCCGCCGCAGCGCCTACCGAGCCTTCATGCTCACTCAGTACGCGGCCAATGCCGTGATGCTCGTGGTGCTGGCCACACACTGATCAGGATGCGGCTGCCTTCCGCACCGCGTCCATACGGGAGGAGGCACCGAGCTTTCCGAAGATGTTGGAGAGATGGCGTTTGACCGTACCCTCGCTGATTCCCAGCTGCTGGGCGATCTGACGGTTGGTCATGGCACGGGAGACCGCGTCGATGACCTCGCGCTCCCGCGCGGTCAACTCGTCGCGCTGCGGCCCGCCCTCTTCGGTTGCCGGCGAAGGGCCGGGCTCTCGGCGAGTGACGGGTTGGGCTCCTTGGCGTTCGACGGCGAGGATGCGACTTCTGGTCTCGTCGTAGCCGAGCGTCCCCGCATAGAGACGCTCGCTCGTCGCTCTTCGAAAGGCCGAGTTGACCGTCTGCCAGACCAGCATCCGTTGCGCGGGCGCTTCACATGTCGCGGCAGCGTGCACGGCTGGTTGAAGGGACGACCAGAGGACCTCGACAGCACGGATGGACTCGGCCGCGGGTATGCCCTGCAGGGCCCGATGAGCCCCCAGCAGTCGGGTGTATCCGTCCGATTCCGTTGCCTGCGCGGACGTGTCGCCCTCCAGGCTGGTGATGCACTCCCGGATGATCGTCACCGCCTGACGACGACACTGGTCCCATGCCGCTGGATGCAGGACGAGCAGGCTGTTGAGGCGAAGGAGTCCCATGCGATAGGACTCGACGATGCCTGGCAGCGCCGCGTGCAAGCTCTGGGCAGCCAGCGGATGTGACATGAATCCCCCGTATTCATATCCCTGGGGGCCTGACCAGGCACAGCGCCGTTAGACCCCCCCGACGACGGTGTGCCTCGCAATGTAGATCAACCAGTCGTTGGTGGACAGGCCTGTCCCGCCATGTGGGCGCCTCGGCCGCGGTCCTTCAGCCGTCGGCCCGGTCAGGGCGCCTCGGTCAGCAGGGGCTCGCACCGCAGCAGTGCCAGCGCGGAACGGCCGTCGGTGATACGCCCGTCGCGGGCCATGGCCATCGCCTCGGCCACCGGGACCAGCTCGGTCCTGATGAGCTCGGTGGCGCCGGGGCGCGGGACATGCGCGAGCCGGACGCCACGGGCCAGGAACACGTGGCACCGGGAGGTGGAGATCGGCACGCTGTCGTAGAACCAGCCGACCTCCCGCACCTCCTCCGCCTCGCCCCCGGTCTCCTCGCGCAGCTCCCGCACGGCCAGGCTCGCCAGGTCGCCGTCGTGGTCGAACAGCCCGCCCGCCGGGACCTCCCGGACCCAGTCGTCGACGGTGTAGCGGTACTGCCGGATCAGGACGACCTCGCCCTCCGCGGTGACGGGGACGACGTAGACCGCTCCCGCGTTCTCGAGCACGGTGATCGTCCGCTCCCGGTCCTCGGCGATCCGGAGGCGGTCCTTGCGGATGTGTCCCAGGCGGTAGGTGAAGGGGATCTGCCGATCCACCAGCTCCCACCCGGTGGCCGGGTCAGGCTGCTGCACGCGGTGCCTCCGCGAGGACGCGGGTGACGACGGCCAGGCCCTCGTCCAGTTCCTCGGCCGTGATGTTCAGGGCCGGGGAGAACCGCAGCACCTGGTGGCCCACCCGCGCCAGTAGGACGCCCTGCTCGCGCAGGCCCGTCAGGAGCGCGGCGACGTCGACGTCGTCCGCCAGCACGAGACCCTGCAGCAGCCCCTTGCCGCGCGAGGCCGTGGCCGGCAGGGCGGGGTCCGCGACCATGGCGGCGAGGGCGGTGGCCAGTGCCTCGCCCCGGCTGGTGGCGTTGGCCAGGAGGTCCTCGTCCTCGAAGACGTCCAGGACCGCCAGCGCCGCGGCGCAGGCGACCGGGTTGCCGCCGAAGGTGCTGGCGTGGGTGCCGGGGGGGAGCGCCCCGGCGAGGTGCTCGCGGACGGCGACCGCGCCCATCGGAAAGCCCGCGGCGATCCCCTTGGCCAGGGAGCAGGCGTCCGGGACGACGCCGCTGTGTTCGTGGGAGAGGAAGGCGCCGGTGCGCCCGTAGCCGGTCTGGACCTCGTCGAAGAAGAGCAGGGCGCCGGTCCGCTCGCAGATCTCGCGCAGTCCGCGCAGGTAGTCCTCGCGCGCGGGGATCACGCCGGCCTCGGCCTGGATCGTCTCGACGATCACGGCGGCGGTGGTCTCGGTGACGGCCTCCTCCATGGCGCGGAGGTCGTTGTACGGCACGTGGTCCACGCCGCCCAGCAGCGGGCCCATGCCGGTCTTGTAGAGGTCGCGTCCGGTCAGCGTCAGCGCGCCCATGGTGCGGCCGTGGAAGCCGCCGGTGGTCGCGACGATGCGGACCCGCTCGGTGGCGCCGTGCCGGAAGTGGTGACGGCGTGCCAGCTTGATGAGCGTCTCGTTGGCCTCCGCGCCACTGTTGCACAGGTACACGCGGTCGAACGCGGTCCGGGCGATCAGCTCCTGGGTGAAGCGGATGGACGGCTCGTTGTGGAACAGGTTCGAGGTGTGCAGCACTCGCCCCGCCTGCTCGGCGATGGCGGCGGTCACCCTCGGGTGGGCGTGGCCGACCGCGGTGACCGCGTTGCCCGCGGTCAGGTCGAGGTAGCTGCGGCCGTCCGTGTCCCGCAGGTGCCGGCCCGACCCGGTCAGGGCGACGAGCGGGGCCGGGCGGTAGTTGCCCAACCCCCCGTGCTCGGCTGCTTCGAGGAGTTCGTGGGTCGAAGACATGGCTGTGTTCCTTGTTCCTTTGCCGTGGGGACCGTCAGCGAGCGGCCTGGGTGGCGACGCGGAACGCGCGCAGCGTGCTCGCGGCGTTCTCCAGGGCGTCGGTGGCGTCGTCACCGGTGACGACGGTGAAGCCGAGGCCCTGGCCCCCCGCCTCGTCGACGTGCGCGAGGTGGTGGCCGGGGTTCTTCCACACCTGCGCCTCACCGACGTTGGGCAGGGCCAGCAGCTCGTCGGCGGTGGTGATGTCGCTGATCACGCCACTGTCCGCGCTGAACAGCAGGTCGCCCGCCGCGGTGCGCCGGTGGGTGGGGTCCGGGCGGTAGCCGGCGTCGAGTTCGGCGCGCACCCAGGTGTAGGGCAGGCTCACGCCGAAGGCCTGGCGGTACAGCGGGAAGATGTAGCCGCCGCCCATCCGGGCGCCCGTCTCGCCGAACACCAACTCGCCGTCGGGGCAGACGAAGAACTCGGTGTGCGCGATGCCGGTCCGTAGGCCGAGGCCGGTCACCACCGCGCGGGTCGCGGCGGCCAGACGCTGTTCGAGTGCGCTGTCCTGGGTGCCGGTGACGACGCTGCCGATGGAGCGGTGCCGGAAGTGGTCCAGCAGGGTCACGGCGTAGGCGGACACGGCCTCGAAGACGACCTGACCGTCGCGCAGCACGGTGTCGATGTGGAACTGACGTCCCTCGACGAACTCCTCCGCCCGCAGGTCGTGCCGCTCCTGATGGATCGTCGGCCACAGCGCGCGCAGCTGATCCACGTCCTCGACCTTGTGGGTCCCGCCGCAGGAGATGCCGTTGTGGGGCTTGACCACGATCGGGTAGCCGACGGTCCCCGCGAAGGCCTCGAGCGTGCCGAGGGTGTGCGGCACGCAGGACCGGGGGACGCGGAAGCCCAGTTCCCGGGCTCGGGCCACCATGGCGTTCTTGTCCCGGAAGTGGATGGCCGTCTCCAGGCCAGTGCCGGGGACGCCGTGGTGTTCGCGGAGCCGCGCGGCGGCGATGACGTCGTCCTCGGTGGTGGAGATGATCCGGACCACCCGGTGCCGCTCGATCGCGCGGGCCACGGCCTGCCGCATCGCCTCCTCGCGTCCGGGACCGGTCGGGTAGGGCTCGAAGAAGTCCAGCTGCTCCGCGCCCAGGTCGGTGCCCTCGGGGGCGACGCAGACCGACAGGTGGCCGCAGTCGGCGATGGCCCGGACGAAGTCGCGGAAGATCTCCCGGTGCAGGGGCTTGCTCTCCCGGTAGAGGAAGACGACGGCGGGCTGCTGGCTCATCGGGGCTCCTTGCTGAGGGCGGCGACGGTGGGAAGGGTGGCGAGTCGCGCGGCGACGGCGGCGGCGACCAGCTGGTTGCCGGCGTCGCTCGCGTGCGGACCGAGGCGGCCGCCCGCGTACAGCCGAGCCGGATCGGGGTGGGTGCGGAAGGTCTCGGTCACGTCCACCACCGGCAGGACCTCCTCGAGGGAGGCGAAGAAGCGTGCCCGGGTCCGCGCGGTGCGGTCGTTCCGCAGGTCGCCCGGCTGCGGCAGGATCACCAGCAGCGGTTGCGCACCGGCGTCACGGCAGGTGTCGGCGAAGCGGACGACCAGGGCGCGCAGCAGGTCGGTGGCGCCGCTGTCGTGGTAGAGCCGGTTGCTGGCGCGGTTGTTCTCCGTGAGCACGGTGGCGAAGGCGCGGCGGAACGCCGTCTCCGGGCGGCGCATCGCACGGAAGACGGTCAGCTCGGCCAGGATCGGCAGGATGCGCCGGGCCCGGGCCAGCAGCCGCGGCGTGTACGGAAAGGCGAGCAGGTCGCGGCGGAACTTGGCGCGGTAGAAGGGGTCGAGGGCCTGGACCGCGGGCAGTTGCGCCTGGTATCCGCGGTAGCCCTCGGGGGAGGTCACCGCTGGCGGGTGGTGCCGCAGGCCGCTGCCGTCGCGTTCGAGGGTGAAGCGCGGCTTGAAGGCCAGGGTGTTGCCGTACTCGAAGTAGTGCTTCCACGCGGAGTGGACGCGCGCCATGGTCTCCGGCACCACGCCCATGATCACGGTCCGGCACCCCAGTCGGGGCAGCTCGCGTTCGAGGCGCAGCAGTGCCTGGTCGAGTCCGTAGCCGCCGACGCCGTAGTTGGCCGTGACCTCCCCGGTGAGCCGGGTCAGGTGGTGGGGCCAGGTGTGGTCGTCGTCGACTAGGCGGCAGAAGGTGAACGAGTCGCCGAAGCAGGCGACGGTGGCGGGGGTGTCCTCGTGGCCGGGGTTGGCGCGGCGGGCCAGCGCGTCCGTGCGGAAGGTGACGTCGCCGTCGTCGGTGTGCTCAGTCGCGTGCTCGCCCGGCCGGCGGCACCAGCCGAGGTCGGGGTCGAAGGAGCGGTCCCGGTGCGCCGCGACGACCGCCTCGTCGATGACGGGGGCGCTGTCGGCCGGGGTGATCAGCCAGGGGAAGAACGGACGATGCCAGCGCACCAGGGCGAAGGCCAGCGCCTCCAGCGCCAGCCAGGCCCCGACAACCGCGCCGATGACGGAGAGCCAGATCATCGGCGGCCGAACTCGTGCAGCTGGGCGACGATCAGGTCGGCCAGGTGGTCGGCGTCACCGGCCGCGCCGGAGGAGTCCAGCACCAGGTCCGGGTGGGCGGGGCGGGGGAACGGGATGTCGACGCCCACCACGTTCTCCGTCTCCCCGCGCAGGGCCGCGGCGTAGAGGCCCTTGGTGTCCCGCTCGCGGAGGGTGTCGAGCGGCACGTCCAGGAAGACCTCGTAGTAGGAGGAGAAGTGCTCCCGGTTCCACGCCTGCCACTCGGGGAAGATCGACAGCACCGCCGCCACCACGTCCAGGCCCTGACGGTCCAGCATGGCGCAGAGGTGGGAGATGCGGTGGGCGTTGAGCGCGCGGCCCGGCACGCTGTGCCCGGGGGCGTCGCCCCACACCTCCCGCAGGATGTCGCCGTCGAGGTACACCGTCTGGGGGCGCTGCTCCTTCAGGCGGGAGGCCACCCGGGTGCCGATGGTGGTCTTGCCTGCGCCGGACATGCCGATGAGCCACGTGATCACGAGTTGTCGTCCCTGACGTTGTAGTCGTTGAGTGCGGCCAGCGCGGTCGCGCTGTAGACCTCGAGGTCGCCGGGGGTGTCGACCTCGCCCCACGGGCCGGTGCGCGCCACGCAGTCGACGGTGACCCCGCGCGCGACCAGCGCGCCCAGCAGCGAGGTCATGTCGAGGGCGTCGCGCTGCCCGTCACCGAGGCCGTCCAGGTGCTCCTCGACCTGCGCCCAGGACGAGGGGGTGAAGCGCAGCAGCCCCATGTACTGCCCCTGGACGTCACCGGTGTCGGTGGGGGTGCGGCCGATCTCCAGCAGCGAGTTCCCGGCGTCGAGCCGGAAGGTCTCGCAGTCGTCGAGCGGATCGGCGAAGCGCGCCCGCCAGAGCTCCAGCCAGCCCGGGTCGTAGGCGATGGCCAGGTTCTCCCCCGGCGCGTGGAACAGGGCGGCGGCGGTGGAGGCGGAGTAGAAGATGTCGCCGTAGGCGACCAGGCACGGCCGGGTGGAGAGCCAGGGCCGGGCGGCGGTCAGCGAGACCACCAT
This sequence comes from Streptacidiphilus pinicola, assembly GCF_003258295.1. Taxonomy (GTDB): domain Bacteria; phylum Actinomycetota; class Actinomycetes; order Streptomycetales; family Streptomycetaceae; genus Streptacidiphilus; species Streptacidiphilus pinicola. The sequence continues at coordinate 35,345 of NZ_QKYN01000028.1, forward strand.
GTTGGTCTGCTGCCAGCGCGGGGCGTGGAAGGTGGTGGGGACGTGCGCGGCGATCTGCTCGGCCTGATAGCCGGTGACGGCGGCGATCCCGGTGACCCCGGCATCGCCCAGCGCGGCGAGCTGGTGCTGCAACAGGCTCCGGCCGTGCAGGTCCACCAGGCACTTCGGACGGGTGTCGGTGTGCGCGCCGAGCCGGCTTCCGCGGCCGGCGGCGAGGATCACGGCGTGCATCAGGCGGCTCCGAAGTGGCGTCGAAACAGGTCGAGGTCGGCATGCTCGAACGGGGTGAGCCGCTCGGGGTGCCACATGATGCCCAGCAACGGGTGGGTCCGATGCCGTACGCCCTTGACCACGCCGTCGCCGGCCGTGGCCCACACGTCCAGCGGCGGGCGGGTCTCGGTCGTGCCCCAGCGGTGATAGCTGTTGGCCGGGCGCTCCACACCGTCGGCGTGGATCACCTGCCGTTCCCTGACGTGCCCGGAGACCTGCGTCAACGGGACGTGGAAATGGTGCTGCAGGAGCTGCATGCCCCGGCAGACCCCCAGCAACGGCAGGCCGCGCTGGAGGCTGTGACGGATCAGCAGCGTCTCGGTGGCGTCGCGCTCGGGTGCCCGGCCGCCGTAGGCGACCAGGTCGTTGCCGCCGGTCAGGATCACCCCGGCCGTCTCCGGCAGACGGTCGAGCAACTGCTCGGCGACGCGCGGGTCGTTGGGCACCGGAACCGGAACCAGGCCGACGCGGTGCAGGAAGCGGTGCCAGCGCTGGTCCAGCACGTCGCTGCGCGTCGCGTGGGATCCCACCGTGTCCACGTTCTGCGTGACCAGGACGGGGATCACCGGATCACGTCCGCCCTGCGGTTCGCGCAGTCCAGCCGGACCAGCGAGGCGCGCTGCAGGCGCTGGAACAGGCCCTCGCCCGCGCCGATGACGGCCGGCACGTCGAACTGATGGGCGCGGATGGCCATATGGGAGTTGGCGCCACCGTACTGGGTGACGAACCCGGCGATGCGGTGCGAGAAGATCCAGTCGAAGCCCGGGTCACCGCTGGGCAGCAGCAGGATCTTGCCCTCCAGCGAGGTCGCGCCCTCGGCCGCCTCCACCGGTCCGGTCACCGTCTTGTGCGTGATGTAGTTCGGCTCCGACGGCGGGTAGTGGAAGGCCAGCAGTTCACCCGGCTCGGTGATCAGCGGGGGGAACATCAGCTGCTGCGTCTGCCGGTAGGCCGCCTGCCCGGACGCCGCCGCGGCGGCCACCACCGACTGCGGGACCCCGGCCCCCTGGTAGAGCTCCTCGAGGACGCGGATGTCCAGGTAGGAGCACTCGTCCACGTCCAGGCCCGCCTTGGCGCCCAGCGCCTGGACGCGGGTGAGCACCTCACTGAGGTGGCGGGTGAACAGGAACTTGGAGTTCTCGCGTGCGGCGATGTTGGTGGTGATGAAGTCCACCAGGTCCTCGGCCCCGACCTGCAGGCCGTGCGCCCTGATCAGCTCCTCGACGGCGCGCAGCTGACCCGCGTCGGCCCGGAACGGGGCCCCGGGCTCGCCCGGGTGGGCGCCACGCGTCTGCGGCCAGTCGAAGTACAGCTCGGGGGCCTCGTCGTAGCGCGGGGAGCGGATGTCGTAGGTACCGGGCCGCAGGTGCCCGTAGACACGCAGGAACTCGCCCGGCTCCAGCCGGTTCTGGTCGTGCGCCATGCGGTTGGTGACGGTGTCGAGCCCCGCCATCAGCTGGTCCACGTCACGCTCGGAGAACACGCCCGCGGCCACCAGCGACCGCAGCAGCTCCACGGCGATGAATCCCAGGCGCGCGAAGCCGGCGAAGGCCGGCGTGCCCAGCCGCCCGCAGTCCTCCAGCAGCCACCGCGCCTCGGCCACCGGCTCCACGCCGGCGCTCTTGACGACGTCCCAGCGTCGCTCCAACTCCGCCAGCGCGTCCTGGTCCTGACGGCGCGCCGGATGCCGCGGGTCCAGCAGGGCGTTGGTCAGCCGCCGCAGCGAGTCGACCAGCGCCTGCCGCTCGTCGGCGCCGAAGCGCTCGCCCAGCCGCTCGCGCACCTGGTCGGGGGTGCTGAAGGTGTAACAGGAGTGCACGACCGCGAACTCGACCTTGTCGTGCAGCGCCGGGTTCTCGGCCAGCCGGTCGAGGTAGAAGTCCACCAGGCGGCCCGCGAGGTGCTCGGGCAGGTCGGCGGGGACCAGGGAGTTGAAGCTGGCCCGCACGTCGATGTAGGGCAGGCCCATGAAGTCGACCATCAGCGGGCAGCCGCGCACGTCGCGGTAGCCGTAGCGGTGTCGCTGGTCCGCCCACACCTGGTCGGTGATCAGACGACGGTAGAGGCTCAGGGCCAGCGGTCGCGGCCGCACCCCGATGATCTCCGCCGGGTTCCAGTCCGGCATTACCCCGTAGACCGCACGGCCGCCCAGCAGCGTCGGATGGGCCACCGCACCGGCCACCTTGTCGTAGCAGGCCTGCAGCGCGTGCTGCAGTTCCTGCGCCTGACCGGCCTCCAGGGGCGCCACGGGCAGGGGGCGCACCTGCAGCAGGTGCAGCGTTCCGTCGTGATCGAAGGCGAACTCGATGTCCAGACAGTCGTGACCGGTGACCGCCTCGATCTCGCGCGCCAGCACCGCGAGGCGCTCCAGCCGCGCGTCGGCGAGCGGCCGGCGGCTCTCCTTCCACCCGTAGAAGGTGGTGGTGGGGACGGCGGAACCGCTGGTCACGGCCGCGGAGTCGCCGCTCTCCTCGTAGTTGATCACCAGATAGGGCGCGCGGGTGTTCGGGTCGCAGGTGAACATCACCCCGCTGAGCCGCACCGGCTCCACCTGCGGCTGCACCAGCACCTGGTGCGCGCCGAGGTCGTCCACCGGCTCGGACCGACCGTACGAGTCGATGACCTCGTCGACCGCCCGCGCCAGCGCGGCGCGTCCGCGCACCCCGCTGATCGAGTCGTAGCGACCCGCCTGCCCGTGGTCCGGGTCGTCCTCGTGCAGGGTGCTGCTGCGCACGATGAGCGGGGCGTCCGCCCACGCCGCCGCCAACAGCTCGTCCAGCACCTGCTCGCGTTCCTGCCGCCAGCGCCGGACCTGGAAGTAGCGCAGCGGCGGAACCTGGGCCTCGGTGATCAGCGGCCCGAGACGGTCCAGGGTCTCCGCCTTGGTGCCGAAGCGCCAGCCCTCGCAGCCGGCTTCCGGCTGCCCCCCGGTGATCAGGCCCGCGGTCACGGCGCGCCCTTGGTGCCGATGAAGACGAACACGTTGCAGAAGTCCTGCGGGCGACGGCGCATCAGGAAGCCGTCGACGGCCCGCCCGAAGCGGTTGAGGCGGTAGCCGCCCGCGCGCCGCACGCTCTCCGCGGAGGTCGCGATGCGACGGTCGCGCAGCCACGGCACCCGGTACAGGATCGACATGTTGCGGGCGTAGTGCACGTCGGTGACGTTCAGGCCGTGCGTGGCCAGCAGCGCGGCGAACTCGTCCCGGCCCACCAGCCACTTGTGGAAGTGCATCGGCCCGGAGCGGTGGCGGTTGCGCCAGCGCCAGTAGCGCTCGTTGAGGCGCATCTCGATGTTGTCGGGGCGCATGGTGATGCAGAACCGTCCGCCCGGGGCGATGACGCGCGCCGACTCGGCCAGCGCCTGCTCCAGCTCGTTCTCGATGTTGTGATAGAGCCCGAACGCCATCAGCACGTCGACCGCGCCGTCCTCGAGCTTGATGTCGGTGGCGTCGCCGACCGCCACGTCCAGCTCCGGATCGTCCTCGCGCATCCGGTCCACCGCGACGGGGCTGCGCTCGATGCCGGTGATCTTCCAGCCGTTGCGGTGGTAGTGCTTGACCACCCGGCCCAGCCCGCAGCCCAGCTCCAGCGCGCTGCTGTCCGGGTCGGTCATCACCATCTGGGCGTACTTGACGGGGTAGATGTCCAGACTGTCGAAGGCGGCGGCGTCGGAGCCCGCTTCCTCCCAACGCCGGTCCCAGTAGCGTTCGTTGGTCTCAGCGCGCCGCAGGGCCTTGCGCATGGTCTCCCTCGTTCGGTGATGATGGCGTGGACGGATCGAAGATGGTTCGGCGGCTGCCGCCGGTGACGCCTGCCGGTGCCCGGCAGGCGTCCGGATACGAGCTGCGGGGTCAGTCGTCCTCCGGCACGCGCAGCCAGGCGCGCGCCAGCAGCCGGGACCGCTCGTCCTCCGGGAAGTCCACGAACGCGGTGCGGTTGTGGGCCACGGTGCAGTTGTTGAAGAAGATGAACTCGCCGGCGGCCAGGTCGACGCCCAGCACGTGCTCCTCGTCGCCGAGCACCGCGTCGAGCCGGTCGAAGGCCGCCACGTCGGCGTCGGTGAGGCTCCGTCCGGCCTTGGCGTAGCCGGTCTCGATCCAGTGGCGCATGTAGCGCAGCGTCGGACCGTTCGAGAACTGGCCCCAGGAGTAGATGGGGAAGGTGTTGTCGAAGATGTCCGTCTCCTCGTCACCAGGGGTGACGGTGTTGCGGAAGTGGTCCTTGAACAGCGCCGGGAGGTGCTCGGGGCTGCTCGCCGCGATCTCCTGGTAGGCACGGCAGGCGCTCACCAGCAGGCTGCGGCCGCCGTCCATCGCCGGGCGCAGGCAGAGCAGCCCGAAGACGTTGGGGAAGGTGCGCAGCGAGGTGCTGTCCGTGTGGTACGGGGCCTCCACGCGCGTCTTGGACACCGACACGTCCACGCTGCGGAAGTCGTAGCCACGGTCCTTGACGTCGTGGAGACGACCGTAGGTCGTCATCATCTCGCCCATGTGCAGCGAGACCAGCACGTAGAAAAGGCGCTGCTCCATCTCGCTGAAGCCACCGTGACCGAGGCCGACGACGTGCGCGAAGCCGAAGCGGCCCAGCACCTGACGGCGCACCAGGGCGGCGCAGTCGGCGAGCGCCGGCAGGGCGTGGTCGCCCGACTCGATCCCGTCGAGCAGCTCCTGGGTCACCTCGAGCCCCGACACCAGGGTCTTGAATTCCTGCAGGACATCCGCGGTGACTTCCACCCGCCAGGACGTGTCGACTTCCGCGTCGGCACGCGTCCAGGAAAGTTCGGCGATCCTTTCGGCACCCTCACGGAAAACGTCTGCACGAGCGTCGATGGACATGGAGATATAGCCCCGTTCAAGAAAGGGAAAAAGGATGCGGCACGTATTCGTTGGGCGGCGATCGAGGCTTCGATCCAGCAGGCACAACGAGGCCCTCACTTGGGCGGACGGCAGCTTAGGCATGTACGTAACTACATGTCAAACACAGTTTCCACCCAAGACTTTGGCACTTCATACAGAGTCTATCTGGATGCATACCATCATCACCGGCGAAACGGACATCCCACCGCCAAGCTGTCCCAAAGCACCTGGATCGCCCACTCGCCCCGAAAGGCGCCCGGCGGAACGGTGAATTCCGGCCGCACTGGGACCAAAAGCACCGACACACGATCGTGATATGGTCTGACCTGCTCGCGACAGAACCCTGGAATCGCAGACAGAACCAGCTCTCCGTCTATTCGAATGGACCACACCGGAGTCTATTCGCGTAGACACCGTGATTTCGGGACCGCCGGGCGACCCCAATTCACAAACAGCGAGCGGAACTTCGTGAAGCCTGACGTTCCATCAGCAGTCGATGCCGGCACGGCTCCCACCGGAGCCCCCGCCGTCGTCCTCGTCGGGTGGCGTCCCCACGCCGCCACCGCGCTCCACCGGCTGGGCGCACGCGTCATCTGCCTCAGCAGTCCGGCGCACTACGAAACGGCGCGGGTGTCCCCCTCGGTGGACGAGACACTGCTCGTCGCCGATCCCGCCGGTATCGAGCAGGCGCTGTCCGCGCTGACCCGCGCCGGGCACAGCGCCTCGAACGTCGCGGCGGTCGCCAGCGACGACGAGTTCACCGTCGTCACCGCCGCCACGCTCGCCCAACTCCTCGGCGTGCGCGGCATGCCCGTCGACGCGGCGATCGCCCTGCGCGACAAGTACGTCCAGAAGTCGGTGATCACCAGGATCGGGCTGCCCACCGCCCGTTGTGCGCTGGCCGACACCCTCGAGCAGATTCCCCTGCTGCCGGTCGCCCCGCCGTTCGTCGTCAAGCCCGTCGCCGGCGCCGCCACCGCGGACACCTTCCCCGTGCTCGACGAGGAGGCCCGGCAGGCCCTGGCGAGCCCGAACGCCACCGCCCCCACGCGCCCCGGTCCCTGGCTGGTGGAGACGTTCACCCAGGGGCGGGAGCTGCACCTGGACGGCGTCGTGCGCGACGGCGCCGTCACCGGCTTCGGCATCTCGCGCTACCTGCACAACGTCCTCGCCCTGCGCGAGGGCAAGTTGGTGGGGTCGGTCGGGCTGGCTCCCGAGCGCCACCGCGATCTGTACGCCCACGCCCGCGCCCTGACCGAACAGGCCCTGGCCGGGCTCGACCTGCGCGACGGCGTCTTCCACCTCGAAGTCTTCCTGCACGAGGGCCGGTTGACCTTCAGCGAATGCGCGGGACGAACGGGCGGCGGCCTGATCCGCGAGGTGATGGGCGCTCAGTTCGGTACCAGCCTCGCCGACGGCTGGGCCCGCGCCGTCCTCGGCCTCTCGCCCGCTCCCGTCCCGGCCGAGTCGCGCGACTGCTACGGATGGGTCCAACTGACCGCCCCACCCGGCCGGATCACCGCGATGCCGACGGCGGAGGAGCTTCTCGCCCTGCCCGGTGTCGTCGAGGTCCGCCTGAACGTCGAGGTGGGTCAGGCCACGCCCGACACCAGCGCCTCCTCGTTCAACAAGGCCGGCAGCGTGCTCGCCTGCGGCCCCGACGAGGCCACCGTGGAAGAGCGGTTGCGTGCCGCGGCGGCCTGGGCCCGCGCCGCGATCCAGGTCTCCCCCGCCGAACCCGTTGCCACCGTCGGGGCCTCCGCATGAACGGGCAGCCCACCGCCCCCACCCTGTCCAGGATGCGCCTGCGCGTCTTCCTCGACGGCCAGGCCGTCTCGCTGCTCGGGGACGGATTCGCGCTCCTGGCCGTGCCGTTGGTCGTCCTCGCGATGAGCCACAGCGCGCTGGCCACCGCGCTGTCGGCCGTGCCGCGCACCGTGGGCTACCTCTTCGTCGGGCTGATCGCCGGCGTCGTCGTCGACCGCGCGGACCCGCGCCGGGTCATGCTCGTCGCCGACACCGTCCGCCTTTCGGCCTTCGCCGTCATCACGATCCTGAGCGCGACCGGCTCCACCGACGTGGTCGCCGTCCTGATCTGCGCGTTCATCGCCTCGTCGGCCGGCGCCTTCTTCGAGTGCGCCCTCAGCGTCGCCGTCAAGGACGCGGTCCCCGCGGCGCGGTTGGTCTCGGCCAACTCCTACCTGGAGACCGCCTCCCAGATCTCCCTGGTGGCCGGCCCCGCCGCCGTCGGCGCCTTCACCGCCGTCATCGGCCTCACCGGCGCCCTCGTCATCAACACGACGACCTTCGTGGTCTCGCTGGCCACCCTCGCGTTCCTGCCCGCCCGCACCGCCCCCTCGGCCCGACCGTCCGAGCCGTCCGAGCCGTGCGAGCCGTCCGGCCGGCTGCGGCAGGTCGTCCAGGACTCGCGCACGGGGCTGGCGTTCATCCGCCGCAACCGGCAACTCGGCGCCATCACCGCGCTGCAGGGCGCCGTCAACTTCGTCCTCGGCGTCGAGACGCTCATCGTCTTCTTCGGGCGCGAGACCCTCCACCTCTCGCAGTCCCTGTGCGGAATCGCGGTGGCAGCCGCCGGTATCGGCGGGATCGTCGGCGCCTCCGTGTCGCCCCTGATCGCCAGGAAGGTCAGCGAGTCCACCGTCATCCTGCTCTCCGTGCTCGCCATGGGGGCCTGCGTCATCGGGATCGGCGCGGCCCGCTCCGTGTGGCTGCTCGGCGCCGCCAATCTCGTCCTCGGCCTGACGGCCACCTGCGCCACGGTCGTCATCAGAACCCTCCGCCAACGCGTCACCCCCCGCGAGCTCCTCGGCCGGGTCACCGGAGCCGCCCGCGTGATCAGCCTCGCGGTCAACCCCCTGGGCGCCGCCCTCGCGGGTGCGGCCGTGACCTGGCTCCACGGGCCCCGCACCCTGTTCCTCGGCGCGGGCCTGCTGCTCATCCTGATCGCCGGCTCGGCCTGGCGCGTGGCCGCCACGAGCGCGGACGATCACCTCGCGCCGGACCCCGGCACGGCCGACCCGTCCGGCTCCGGCGAGCAGGACCGGCAACCGCTCCTCGGCACGACCTGAGCCGTCAGCGCACCTCAGGTCTCCACGGGCGCGCCGCACTCCGGGCAGCGGAAGGGCTCGCGGCGCGCAGCCAGGGTGCGGCGGGCCCAGTGGTACAGCCACGGGAAGGTGATGGCGGGCAGGTCCCTGGTCGCCTCCACCGTGCCGTGGCGCGGACAGCGCCCTCGTCTGCTCTGCGTCTCGGTTGCCATCTCTCCTCCTCCCTCAGCCCCCGCGGGGCAGCCAGCTGAAGCGGCGCAGGGCGATCAGCAGACCGCCCAGGCCCCACGCGGCGATGATCAGCAGGTCGGTCCAGGCGAAGCCGGCACCGGTGGTGTGCGGGTTGTAGGCGGTCAGCAGCGCCTCGACGAGGTGATGGACCGGGAACACGTTCCCGACGTCCACCAGCCAGCGCGGCAGCACCGAGGATGCGATGAACACCCCCGAGATGAAGTAGAGCGGCAGCATCACGGCCTGGGTGACCGGCTGGGCCGCGTCCTCGTTGCGGATCACCGAGGTCAGCGCGTAGCCGAGGCAGCAGAACGAGAGCGCGCCGACGATCACGGTGACCGCGAGCGCCGGAGCGGTCCGGGCCGGGATGTGCGCGTGGTACGCGGCCCAGCCGATGACCAGCAGCACGGCGGTGATGACGACGGCGACGACCACCGCGGTCAGCGCCCGGCCCGCGATGACCGACGCGGCCGGGACCGGCGTGGCCCGACGGCGCTTGAGCACGCCCGCCTCGCGCTGGGCGGTCACGGAGATCACCAGGTTGACGAAGGACGCGCCGATGATGCCGAGGGCGATGATCCCCGGCACGTAGTAGACGGAGGTGTCGATGGTGCCACCGGCCACCTTCACCGTGTTGTGCCCGCCGAAGACCGAGGCGAAGATCACCAGGAACAGCACCGGCAGCGCGAGCGTGAAGAACCGCGACTGCGGATTGCGCAGGAACGCCCGCAGGTCGTAGGGGAACTGGTGCAGCGCCAGCCGGACCACGTCCCCCGGCGGCGCGCTCTTCGGGGAGGCCATCAGGGCACCTCCGTCGCGGCCGTCTCGTTCGCCGTGAGCGCCAGGTAGACGTCCTCCAGGCTGGGACGCCGCACTTCGAGGTCCGGCAGCTCGTGGCCGCGCGCCTCGGCCCAGCCGATCAGCGGACCGAGCACGGTGAGCGGGCGGTCGGCCCGCAGCAGCAGGCGGCGGCCCTCCCCCTCGCCGTCCGCCAGCGCCGCCCGGACGGCCGGAGGCAGGTCCGCGAGCCCGGTGGCGGGCGGCAGGGTGAACCGGATCTCGGCCGCCGCGCGCTCGCGGCCGCCGATGGTGCCGGGCGTGCCCTCGGCGACGATCAGCCCGTCGGAGATGACCGTCACCCGGTCCGCGAGGTGCTCGGCCTCGTCCATGAAGTGGGTGGTCAGGAAGACCGTCACGCCGAGCGCGCGCAGGCCCGCGATCATGTCCCAGGCGGCGCGGCGGGCGGAGGGGTCGAAGCCGGTCGTGGGCTCGTCGAGGAAGAGCAGCTCCGGGTCGCCGATCAGCGACAACGCGACGTCGAGCCGACGGCGTTGGCCGCCGGACAGCCGGGTGGCGGCCGCGTCCGCCTGCTCGGCGAGGCCGACCAGCTCCAGCGTCTCACCGACGGGACGCGGCGCCGGGTAGTAGCCGGCGTACAGGCGCATGCACTCGGCCACGGTGAGGTCCCGCTCGGGCTGCGACTCCTGCAGCACCACCCCGATCCGGGCCCGCCACGCGGGACCCGCCCGCGCCGGGTCCTCCCCCAGCACGTCGACCTCCCCGGCGGTCCGCCTGCGGTACCCCTCCAGGATCTCGACGGTCGTGGTCTTGCCCGCCCCGTTCGGCCCGAGGAAGGCGAACACCTCCCCGCGCCGCACCTCCAGGTCGATCCCCCGCACGGCCTCGAACGGGCCGTACCGCATCCGGAGGGCGGAGACCCGGATCACCGTGTCCATGCCGGACCCCGATCTGGTCGGCTCCCGCACCTGTGGCGGGCTTGGCCTCAACGCCAGGCCCAGAGCTTCCCACTCGCCTTCCCGGACTGGTCCGTCTCCCACTCGAAGGCTCCCGCCACACCGCGCAGTCCGGCGAAGGCCGGTGAGTCGCTGAGGTAGACGATGGAGCCGCGCCAGGAGACCGTCCCGCCCTCGCCGAGCGTCCCGACGCCGGTGCCCTGCCAGCTGGCGAAGGCCCCGTCGGGGCTCATGATGACGCCCGTCCCCGTGCCGTAGAGCGTGCCGTCGGGCCGCAGCGTGCCGACGTAGGTCCCCATGTCACTGATCGTGACCCCGAGCAAGGTCCCGGACGCCTGGAACGTGGTCTCGACGCTTGGCGGCAGCCCGTGTTCGGACGGGAGCACCCGCTGGACCGTGATCCGGCCCTGTTCCTCGCCTATCAGGTCGCCGAGCATGGTGCGCCTCCTCACTCGCACACCGTCCTCCCAGGCTACGCCCGGGCTGTGCGCATCGCGTCCGCGTCGCCCGGAAACCGCCGCCCGCCCGAAAACCGTTGGCGTCCGGGGCGAGGGCCCGGGCACGATGGTGCGCATGTTCCGGTACGCCATCGCCCAGTTCCCCGCAGTCGCGGGCGCGATGGCCGCTGCCCTGACGTCCGCAGCCGCCGCGGGCGCGTGCGACGCACGGCCCGCAGCCGCCTTCGGCGGCGCGCGAAGCTGACCTTCCCCGGGTCGATCCCCCGGGACCTCTGCCGGGGAAGGTCGGCCCCGCCCTGAGGTCCCGTCAGGAGTCAACTCCCGGAGAAGAGAAGCGTCATGGCCAAGCAGGCCTTCGTGCGGACCAAGCCGCACCTCAACATCGGCACCATGGGTCACGTCGACCACGGCAAGACCACGCTCACCGCCGCCATCACCAAGGTGCTCGCCGAGCACGGCGGCGCCGCCTTCGTGCCGTTCGACCGGATCGACCGCGCGCCGGAGGAGGCCGCCCGCGGCATCACCATCAACATCGCGCACGTCGAGTACGAGACGGCCACGCGGCACTACGCCCACGTCGACATGCCCGGCCACGCCGACTTCGTGAAGAACATGATCACCGGTGCGGCCCAGCTGGACGGCGCCATCCTCGTGGTCTCCGCGCAGGACGGCGTGATGCCGCAGACCGCCGAGCACGTGCTGCTCGCGCGGCAGGTCGGCGTCGAGCACGTCGTCGTCGCGCTGAACAAGGCCGACGCCGGCGACCCGGAGCTGCTGGACCTGGTCGAGCTGGAGGTGCGCGAGCTGCTCGGGGCCCACGGCTACGACGGCGAGGGCGCGCCCGTCGTCCGGGTCTCCGGGCTGCGGGCGCTGGAGGGCGACCCGATCTGGACCGCGGCGCTGCTGGAGCTGCTGGACGCGGTGGACGCGTACGTGCCCACCCCCGTCCGGTACACCGACGCGCCGTTCCTGATGCCGGTCGAGAACGTGCTGACCATCACCGGCCGCGGCACGGTGGTGACCGGCGCGGTCGAGCGCGGCACCGTGCGCATGGGCGACCGGATCGACGTCATCGGCTACGGCTCGGAGCTCGGCTCCGTGGTGACCGGGGTGGAGACCTTCGGGCGCACCATGGAGAGCGCCGAGGCGGGCGACAACGTCGCCCTGCTGCTGCGCGGCGTGCAGCGCGGCCAGGTCCGCCGCGGCATGGTCGTCGCGGCGGCGGGCAGCGCGTCGGTGCACAGCGTGTTCACCGCGCGGCTGCACCTGCTCTCCGCGGCGGACGGCGGCCGCCGCACGCCGATCACCAGCGGCTACCGCCCGCAGTTCTACCTGCGGACCGGTGACGTCGTGGGTGACGTGCTGCTGCCGGACGGCGTCGCGGTCGCGCGGCCGGGCGAGACCGTCGAGCTGACCGTGACGCTCGGTCAGGCCGTGCCGCTGGAGCCGGGGTTGGGCTTCGCCGTCCGCGAGGGCGGCCGCACGGTCGCGGCCGGGGCGGTGCAGGCGATCCTCGAGTAGGCGCCGTCATGCTGTAGCGCACGGTGCCCCTGAGTCCACAGACGCCGGTGTTTACGACAGCGGCGTCTGTGGGCAGCACTCAGCCGCACGGGCTCGGTATCCCCCGATCCGAGCCCGTGCGGCGGCGTTCCTCGTCCCGGAGCGAGCACCGAGCTTCGGCGGTCCCCCCGCCTCGGCACCACGGTGACGTCGGACACGCCCATGCCCCCGTCGGGCACGGCCGACGCTCCCCCCGGACCGTCGGCCGAGCCGATAACGGAATATTCCACGCTTTCGCCAACGGATCACCAACAGACCGTCCCGGCGTGAGGGAAACCGCAGTTGGGCGAGGGTCGGCCGCAGTCGAACGGGCTGTTAGCATCCTTCGCGCCTCCCGTTCGCGTACTGGGACGCGGGGTGAGTGAGGGGTGGGAGATGCGATTCGGGCTGCTCGGGCCGCTCGTGGTGGAGGGCACGGCCGGCGCGATGCCGCTGAAGTCGCGCAAGGGCCGGCTGCTGCTGGGTGCGCTGCTGCTGCGCGCCAACGAGACGGTGCCGACGGCCGGCCTGCTCGACGCGCTGTGGGGCGACGCCGTGCCGCCGACCGCGCGCGCCTCCCTGCAGAACCACGTCGCCCGGCTGCGCGGGCTGTTCGGCGCGGCCGAGCAGGAGCGCATCCGCACCACCGCGTCCGGCTACCTGATCCGGGTCGAGACGGACGAGTTGGACACCGAGGAGTTCCGCCGTCGCGCCGACGACGCCCGGCGGGCCCGGCTCGCCCGGGACTGGGAGGCCGTCAGCGCCGAGGCCGACGCCGCGCTGCGGCTGTGGCGGGGGCGGCCGTTGGAGGACCTCCCCTCGCTCGCCGAGGCCGACACCGCCGACACCTTCCAGCACGCCTTGGAGAACTCCCGTCTGCAGCTGCGCTCCTGGCGCGCCGCGGCGGAACTGCGGCTGGGCCGCCACCACGACCTCGTCCCCGAGCTCACCAGCTGGGCGGCCGAGCATCCGCTCGCCGAGGAGTTGCAGCGGGACCTGATGACGGCGCTGCTGCACGACGGCCGCCGGGCCGAGGCCCTGGACGTCTACGGACGCCTGCGGCTGCGCCTCAGTGAAGAGTTGGGCGTCGATCCGGGCGCGGCCGTGCAGGAGGTCTACCTCCAGGCGCTGGCCGAGGACGCACCGGCGGGGCTGGAGCGCCAGGCTCCGCCCGCCGCCCGGCGGCGGGCCGAACCGACGCCGTCGTCGCCGACGGCCGCGGCAGCCGACGCGTCCGGCGTTGCGGCCGCGCTCGCCGGGCCGCCGGTGCGCTGCCAACTTCCCGCGGAGGCACGCGCGTTCACCGGGCGTGCGGCCGAGGTCGAGCGGCTGCTCGGCTGCGCCCGGCAGGCCGCGGACGGGGAGGAGACCGGCTGGGCGGTGGTCGCCGCCGTCGACGGCATGGCCGGAGTCGGCAAGTCGGCGCTCGCCGTCCACGTCGCCCAGCGGGTGCGCGCCGACTTCCCCGACGGCCAGCTCTTCGTCGACCTGCGCGGCTGGACCCCGAGCGCGGCGCCGATGACCACCGCCGAGGCCCTCGACGCACTGTTGCGCGCCCTCGACGTGCCCCCGCAGACGATCCCGAGGGACCCGGCGGAGCGCGCGGTCCAGCTCCGCGACCGCCTGGCCGGGACGCGGACCCTGATCGTCCTCGACAACGCGCTGAGTAGCGCGCAGATCCGCCCACTGCTGCCGGCCACCTCCCGCTGCCTGGTCCTGGTCACCAGCCGCAAGCGGCTGACCGGGCTCGACGACTCCCACGCCGTCTCGCTGCGCGTCCTCAGCGAGGCCGAGTCGCTCACCCTGCTGCGCCGCGTCGCAGGCGCGGAGCGCGTGCCCGCCGAGCAGCCCGAGGCACGCGAACTGGCCGCGCTCTGCGGCTTCGTACCGCTCGCGCTGCGCATCGCGGCCGCGCAGCTGCGGCGCCGCCGCTCGCTGCGCCTGACCGACCTGGTCGAGCGCCTGCGCGACGAGCACCACCGACTCCCCCGCCTCGACCAGCTGGACGGCTCCGACGCGGGCGATGCCTTGGCGGCGGAGCCGGAGGAGCGAGGGCTGAGCGCCGTCTTCGCGACCTCCTTCACCGCGCTGCCCGCCGCCGAGCAGCGCCTGCTGACCCTGCTCGCACGCACCCCCGGCACCGACGTCGACGCGCCCGCCGCCGCGGCCCTGCTCGGCGGGGACGGCGTCACGGCGGAACAGCTGCTGGACTCGCTGCTGGACCAGAACCTGCTGACCCAGCACGTGCCCGGCCGCTACGGCTTCCACGACCTGATCCGCCTCTACTGCCGCGAGCCGCGCCAATGGGACGCGGTCGAGCACGACGCGGCCCTCGACCGCCTCCTCACCCACTACGCCCACGGCGCCGAACACGCCGCCACCCAACTCCGCCGCTGGCCCCGCGCAGTCCCGACACCCTGTCCGGACGAGCGGGGCGCGGGCGCGGGCGCGGGTGCGGGCAGCGGCTCAGACAAAGGCCCCGGCTCGGGCATTGCCGGCGAAGCTCGGGTCGGCGACCGGAGCGCCGGGCCGGGGTGGGGCCGGGTAGCTGGGTGGGCGGAGGAGTCGGCGCTGGCGTGGATGCGGGCGGAGCGCGAGAACCTGCTCGCCTCGGCGCGGCTCGCCGTCGGCGACGGCCGGCCCGCGCACCGCGTACCCGTCGGGATCGAACTGGCCCTCGCGCTCGCGCCGCTGCTGCACCAGGAGGGCCCGCTGGCCGACGCCGCGGACCTGCTCCGCGCCTGCGCCGAGGCGGCGCGGGACGCGGGCGACCGGTTCGGCCGGGCCGAGTGCCTGACCGAGCTCGGCCGCATCCACATGCAGCGCGGCGACTTCGCCGACGCCCACCGCGCCCACGAGGAGTCACTCACCCTCTACCGCGCGCAGGGTGCGCGCCTCGGCGAGGCCAACGCGATCTACGAGCGCGGCTGCGTCCACCTGTTCAGCGGCGACTACGCCGCCGCCGTGCCGCTGCTGGAGCAGTGCCTGGAGCTCTACCGGGAGATCGGCAGCGACCTCGGCCAGGCCAACGCGCTCTTCCAACTCGGCCGCGCCTACCGCCTCACCGGCGACCTCTCCCGCGGCGGCGAACGCGGCGAGCGCGCCCTGGAGCTCTACGTCGCGCTCGGCAAGCGCTGGGGCGAGGGCCACGTGCTCTGCGATCTGGCGCGGGTGCGGCAGCTGAGCGGGGAGCTGCGCGCCGCGGTCGAGCTCGGCGAGCGGGCGCTCGCGGCGTTCCGCGCGATCGACAACCACCTCGGCGAGGCCACCGCCTGCCAGGCGCTCGGACGCATCCACCAGGACCTCGGCGAACCCGCCGCGGCCACGGGCCTGTTCGAGCGGGCGCTGCGACTCTTCCGCGCGATGGCGGCCGAGCAGGCCGTCGCCCGCAGCCTCTGGGACCTCGGCCGGGTCCGCCTCAGCGCCGGGGACCCCGAGAGCGCGGCGTCACTGCACGAGCAGTCGCTGGCCATCTTCCTCGCCTCCGGCAACCGCAACGGCGAGGCCAACGCCCGCCACGACCTCGGCCGCGCCCGGCACGCGCTCGGGCGCGCGGCGGAGGCGGCCGAGCTGCTGACGCAGGCGCGCTCGCTCTTCCACGACCTCGGCGACCCCCACGGGGAGGCGGAGGTCCTCAACAGCACCGGTGCGCTGCGCTCCGCCGTCTCCGGCCCGGAGTCCGCCCTCCCCTGCTACGAGGAGGCGCTCCGCCTCGCGCGGCGCGTCCCGAGCCCGCTGGAGGCGGCCCGCGCGCTGGAGGGCCTCGGCCGCGCGCACGCGTCGCTGGGCGACGCCGCGCAGGCGGTCACCGAGCTGCGCGAGGCTCTCGCGCTCTACCGGCACATCGGCGCCGTCCCCGCGGCGCAGGCCGCCGAAGCCCTGCTGAGCGAGTTCTCCGACTGACCCGCGCGTCCGGCCCGCGCGCCGGCTCACGCGCCCGCTTCGAGCCGCCGCTCAGTCGAGGCGGGCGGGCAGACCGAACCGGCCGAACTGGGCCGGGTCGAGGAACGAGGTGATCCCGGCGATCAGGCCGTCCCGCAGGTCCAGGACCGCGACCGCCCAGCCGTCATGCGGGCCCGCGGGGTCCGGGCCGAGGTAGAACGCGACGGCCGGCTGGCCGTTCGCGCTGATCACCCGGTGTCGCCAGCTCGGGCACCGGGTGATCGGGACCTCCACGGCGAAGTCGCGGACTGCGTCCATGCCCTGGTACCAGTGCGGCAGCGGCGGCATCGACCAGGTGACGTCCTCGGTGAGCAGCGCGACCAGCGCGTCGGCGTCGCCGCGCTCCAACGCCCCGGCGAATCCCGCCGCCCGCGCCCGCACCTCCGCCCCGCCGAGAGCGCGCAGGGTCTGCTGCTGGCTGCGGGCGGGAATCCGCGTCGCCAGGACGCGGCGGGCACGGGCGAGCGCGGAGTTCACCGACGCCGTGGAGGTGTCCATCATCGCGGCGATCTCGGCGGCGGAGAACCCGAGGACGTCGAACAGCAGCAGCGCGGCCCGCTGGTTCCCCGGCAGGTGCTGGCAGGCGGCGACGAACGCCAACTCGACCGCCTCGCGCTGCTCGTAGCGGGCCTCCGGCCCGGCCGGGCCGTGCGGGAGGCCTGCGTCGGGGTAGGGGCCGAGCCAGGGGATGTCCGTCCGCGGCTGCTGGTCGAGCACCGCGTGGCCGCTCGCGGGGCCGAGGTCCACCGGAAGCGCCCGTCGGCCGCGGGCGGCGACCGCGTCCAGGCAGACCCGGGTGGCCACCGTGTAGAGCCAGGTGCGCAGTGTGCTCCGGCCCTCGAACCGGGCCAGCGACCGCCAGGCGCGCACCAGCGTCTCCTGCACGGCGTCGTCGGCGTCGTGGGCCGAACCGAGCATCCGGTAGCAGTGGGCGTGCAACTCTCCGCGCAGCGGGGTCACCAGGCGGGTGAACGCGGCGTCGTCCCCGGCGCGGGCCTGGGCCAGGTCCGCGACCGGGCCGCTCTCCGGGTCGGAAGAAATCTCTCCCATGAGCGACGATTCTGCCCGATGGCCGCGGTCTCACCTGTGACCACACACGAACACGCGCCCACCCCACCGGGGAGCGAAGGAGCATCACCGCCATGACACCGACCACGCCGCCGGCATCGAGCACCTGGTCACTGATCCACTCCGAGCGGGAGGCCCTGGCCGACGACCTCGCGGGACTGACCGGCGAGCAGTGGGTGACCGGGTCGCTGTGCGACGGGCTCACCGTCCGCGAGGTGCTGGCCCACCTGACGGCGGGGGCCGACCTCGGCTTCTTGCGTTGGATGACGGGCGTGCTCCGCTGCCGCTTCGACTTCGACCGCCAGGTCGCCATGCGGTTGGCCGAGCAGTTGGGTGCCACCCCGACCGAGACGCTCGCGCGGTTCCGGCAGGTGGCGGGCAGCACGACCAAGCCGCTTCCGTCGACCCTGGCGATGCTCGGCGAGACCGTCGTCCACGCCGAGGACATCCGGCGGCCGCTGGGTATCGGGCACGACTACCCCGTCGCCACCCTGACCACCCTGGCGACCTACTACCAGTGCTCCGACCTGCCCGTTCGCTCCAAGAAGCGGGTCGCCGGCCTGCGCCTCACGGCCACCGACGGCCCCTTCGCCGCCGGTGACGGGCCACAACTGTCAGGCACCACCCTGGCGCTGGTGATGGCCATGGCCGGACGCATGGCCTACTGCGAGGAACTGGAGGGCCAGGGAGTCGCCCTCCTGTGCGAACGCCACGCCGCGCTCTGAGCTGAGGGGTCAGCTCAGCGTCGCGACCAGCTTGCCGTTCTGGACGGCGACGGGGATGGAGGGCAGCGCCGTCTGGGCCGGGCCCTGGGCGACGGAGCCGTCCGTGGACTTGAACTGGCTGCCGTGGCAGGGGCAGGTGATGACGCCGTTGGTCACGCCGTCGACCACGCAGCCGGCGTGCGTGCAGACCGCGCTGAACGCCTTGAACGAGCCCGCGCTCGGCTGGGTGACCACGACCTGCTGTGCGCGGTAGACCTTGCCGCCGCCGACCGGCACGTCGCTGGTCGGGCCGAGGGTCACCGGGCCCGACTGGGTCGAGGCGGAGGAGGAACCGCCGCACGCGGCGAGGACTGCGACGCCGGCCCCGGCGACCCCGACGGCCGCCGCGCCACGCAGCACCTGGCGACGGCAGCAGCCGGCCGACTCAGAAGTGTTCTCACTGTTCACGGCGGCAGGCTCTCCTCGCGATCGGGCGGCGGTCCCCGCCCTCGCGGGGACCGCCCACCACCCTATGCGGCTTGCCTGTGTGCGAGCTCAGCGGACAGGCCCTAGGCCTTCGCCGCGGCCTTCTTCCGTGCCGCGGGCTTCTTCCGCGGCTTGGGGACGGAGTCGAAGACCCGCTCCTCGCCGAGGATGTCGCGGAGGAACTTGCCGGTGTGGCTCTCCCCCACCGCCGCGACCGCCTCCGGCGTGCCCTCGGCGACCACGATGCCGCCGCCGGAGCCGCCCTCGGGGCCCATGTCGATGACCCAGTCGGCGGTCTTGATCACGTCGAGGTTGTGCTCGATGACGATGACCGTGTTGCCCTTGTCGACCAGGCCCGTCAGCATCTTGATCAGCTTGCTGATGTCCTCGAAGTGCAGGCCCGTGGTCGGCTCGTCCAGGACGTAGATCGTCCGGCCGTTGCTGCGCTTCTGCAGCTCCGAGGCGAGCTTGACGCGCTGCGCCTCGCCACCCGAGAGCGTCGTCGCGGACTGGCCCAGCCGGACGTACCCGAGGCCGACCTCGGACAGCGTCTTCAGGTACCGCGCGATCGCCGGGACGGCCTCGAAGAAGCTGAGGGCCTCCTCGATCGGCATGTCCAGGACCTCGGCGATGGACTTGCCCTTGTAGTGGACGTCCAGCGTCTCCCGGTTGTAGCGGGCGCCGTGGCAGACCTCGCAGGGGACGTAGACGTCCGGCAGGAAGTTCATCTCGATCTTGATCGTGCCGTCACCCGCGCAGTTCTCGCAGCGACCGCCCTTGACGTTGAAGGAGAAGCGGCCGGGCAGGTAGCCCCGGATCTTCGCCTCCGTCGTCTCCGCGAAGAGCTTGCGCACGTGGTCGAAGACGCCCGTGTACGTGGCCGGGTTGGACCGCGGGGTGCGGCCGATCGGCGACTGGTCGACGTGGACGACCTTGTCGACCAGATCCGTGCCCGTGACCCGGGTGTGGCGGCCGGGCACGCTGCGCGCGCCGTTCAGCTCACGCGCCAGGTGCGTGTAGAGGATGTCGTTGACCAGCGTCGACTTGCCCGAGCCGGAGACGCCCGTGACGGCCGTGAACAGGCCGAGCGGGAAGGAGACGTCGACGTCGCGCAGGTTGTGCTCGCGGGCGCCGTGCACGGTGATCTGCCGCTTGGCGTCCAGCGGACGGCGCACCTCCGGCAGCGGGATCGCCCTGCGGCCGGACAGGTAGGCGCCGGTCAGCGACTCCTTGTTGGCCAGCAGGCCCTCGCGGGAGCCGGAGTGGACGACCTTGCCGCCGTGCTCACCGGCGCCCGGGCCGATGTCGACGACCCAGTCCGCGGTGCGGATGGTGTCCTCGTCGTGCTCGACGACGATCAGCGTGTTGCCGAGGTCGCGCAGCCGGACCAGCGTCTCGATCAGTCGGTGGTTGTCGCGCTGGTGCAGGCCGATGGAGGGCTCGTCCAGCACGTAGAGCACGCCGACCAGACCCGAGCCGATCTGCGTGGCCAGGCGGATGCGCTGCGCCTCGCCGCCGGAGAGCGTGCCGGCCGCGCGGTCCAGCGAGAGGTAGTCGAGGCCGACGTCGACCAGGAACTTCAGCCGCTCGTTGACCTCCTTGAGCACCCGCTCGGCGATGGTCTTCTCGCGGTCGTTCAGCTCCATGCCGCCCAGGAACTCGGCGCAGTCGGCGATCGACATGGAGGAGATGTCGGAGATCGACTTGCCGGCCATCCGGACGGCGAGCACGACCGGCTTCAGGCGCGCGCCGTGACAGGCCGGACAGGCCGTCTCGCGCATGTAGCCCTCGAAGCGCTCGCGGGCGCTGTCGCTCTCCGCGTCCGCGTGGCGGCGCTGGACGAACGGGACGGCGCCCTCGAAGCCCGTGGTGTAGGAGCGCTCGCGGCCGTAGCGGTTGGTGAAGGTGACCTCGATCTCCGTCTTGTGCCCGTACAGCAGCGCCTTCTTGGCGCGCTGCGGCAGGCCCGCCCACGGGATGTCGGTGCGGAAGCCGAGCTCCTTGCCCAGCGCCTTGATCAGGCGCAGGTGGTAGTCCTTGATGTGGCCGTGCGACCAGGGGTGGATCGCGCCCTCGTCGAGGGACTTCTCCTCGTCGGGGATGATCAGCTCCGGGTCGACCTCCATCCGGGTGCCGATGCCGGTGCACTCGGGGCAGGCGCCGAACGGCGAGTTGAAGGAGAAGGAGCGCGGCTCCAGCTCCTCGAAGGACAGGTCGTCGTAGACGCAGTAGAGGTGCTCGGAGTACATGCGCTCGCGCTCCGGGTCGTCCTCGGGGAGGTCGACGAAGTCGAGCACGACCGTGCCGCCGGAGAGGACCAGGGCGGTCTCCACCGAGTCGGTCAGCCGGCGCTGGGCGCTCTTCTTGACCGTGAGGCGGTCGACGACCACCTCGATGGTGTGCTTCTCCTGCTTCTTGAGCGTCGGCGGCTCGCTGAGCTGGATGGTCCTGCCGTCGACCCGGGCGCGGGAGAAGCCCTTGGTCTGCAGGTCGGCGAAGAGGTCGACGAACTCGCCCTTACGGCCCTTGACCAGCGGCGACAGCAGCTGGAAGCGGGTGCCCTCGGGCAGCTCCAGCACCTTGTCGACGATCTGCTGCGGCGACTGCCGCGAGATCGGCCGGCCGCACTCCGGGCAGTGCGGGTGCCCGATGCGCGCGAAGAGGAGGCGGAGGTAGTCGTAGACCTCCGTGATCGTGCCGACCGTGGAGCGCGGGTTGCGCGAGGTCGACTTCTGGTCGATCGAGACGGCCGGGGAGAGGCCCTCGATGAAGTCCACGTCGGGCTTGTCCATCTGCCCGAGGAACTGCCGGGCGTAGGAGGACAGCGACTCGACGTAGCGGCGCTGGCCCTCGGCGAAGATCGTGTCGAACGCCAGGGAGGACTTGCCGGAGCCGGAGAGGCCGGTGAAGACGATGAGCGAGTCACGCGGCAGGTCGAGCGAGACGTTCTTCAGATTGTGCTCGCGAGCACCGCGGACGATGAGGCGGTCTGCCACGCTACTGCGCCCTTCGAAGCGGGATGAACGGGACGGATGAACCATGGTTGAGTCAAGAGTAATGGGATCACGTGTTCGATTTCTCAGGCAATCGACCGCGTTCGCCCGAACGGATGAAACGCTAGCGCGTGAAGGGCTCCGCTCGTGGGAACGACGGACAAGTGCGCCGAGTCACGATCCGGGGCCGAACCAGCTGCCAGGGCTTCCATGGGGGACATCCTTTGAGCATCGCACCCACCACTGACATTCCCGTCCTGACCGCCGCGACGGCCCGCCTGCTGGCGACCGTGGAGGCCATGCGGGAGCCCGAGCCGGCCGAGGCCTCCCTGCTCCCGGGCTGGACGCGCGGCCACGTGCTGGCCCACCTCGCGCGCAACGCCGACGGCCTCGCCAACCTGCTCGACGGCGCGCGGACGGGCGTGCCCACGCCCATGTACGCCAGCATGGAGGCGCGCGAGCGCGACATCGAGGCGGGCTCGAAGCGCTCCCTCGCCGAGCACGTCGCGGACCTGCGCGCAAGCGCGGCCCGCTTCGACGCCGCGGTCGCGGCGATGCCGAAGGCCGCCTGGTCGGTCGAGGTCCCGCACCGGCTCGGGGCGTTCCCCGCGAGCGGGGTGGTCGCCAAGCGGATCCAGGAGGTCGAGTACCACCACGTCGACCTCGGGCTGCCGGACGCCTACGCCCCGGCGGACTGGCCGCCGGATTTCGTGCGGGGGCAGCTGGAGCTCGTCAGCGGGAAGTTCGCGGGCCATTCCGACCTGCCGCGGCTCACCGTGGTCGACGCCGTGACCGGGGACGCCTACGAGACCGGCGCCCGGCCCGCCGCCGGCACACCCGAGCTCACCGTGCACGGCCCGGGCCCGGCCCTGCTCGCCTGGCTCACCGGCCGTTCCGACGGCCTGGCCCTCGACGTGGCGGCCAACTCCGTCCTGCCGACGCTCCCGCCGCTAGGCTGATCCCATGACGTACCACGGAGCGGTGAAGGTCGGCGGGACGCCCGACGTCCGGGAGTTGGCACACCTGGTGATCACCAAGATCGCCGTCGGGCCCATGAACAACAACGCCTATCTGCTGCGCTGCCGCGCCACCGACGAGCAGCTGTTGATCGACGCCGCCGCGGACGCGCCGGTCCTGCTGGAGTCGATCGGCGACCGCCTGGCCACCGTGGTCACCACGCACCGGCACCAGGACCACTGGAACGCGCTCGCCGACGTCGTCCGCGCCACCGGCGCGCGGACGGCGGCCGGCCGCATCGACGCCGAGGGCATCCCGGTCCCGACGGAGCTCCCGCTCGACGACGGCGACACGCTGCGCGTCGGCGAGGTCTCCCTCACCGCCCGCCACCTGGTCGGCCACACCCCGGGCGCGATCGTCCTGCTCTACGACGACCCGCAGGGCCACCCGCACCTCTTCACCGGCGACTGCCTCTTCCCCGGCGGCGTCGGCAACACCTGGGGCGACCCGGCCGCGTTCCGCAGCCTCTTCCACGACGTCAGCACCAAGCTCTTCGACCCGCTCCCGGACGAGACCTGGGTCTACCCCGGCCACGGCGACGACACCACGCTGGGCGCGGAGCGCCCGCACCTGCCCGAGTGGGAGTCCCGCGGCTGGTGACCCCGGGGCGGGTCGCCCGGCCGCGCCGGGGACCATCAGTGCTTGACGAGCCGTACCACGTCCCGGGCAGCCGGCCTGATCGGACGGTTCGGACCGGCGTCCGCGACTGCGGCGGCGAGGAGCGCGGCGCGCTCGGGATCGGTGAGTGCCAGGCCGTCGGCGAGGGATTGAGCCACCGTCACGGAGGGGGAGCGCAGACCGACCTCCAGGTCGAAGAGGTACGACGGGGCGATCCCGAGGATCCGCGCCGCCTCTCGCCGCCGCCAACCGGTGCGCAGCCGGGCTCGGTTCAGCATCTCGCCGAGGCCGGACGGCGCCGTTCGCCGCGTTCGCTGCTCCACGCCCTCTGCCATGTCCTCAGCTCCTCATCGGCCGCGCCGGACGCGGTGAGGGCCCGGCGTCTCACTCAACACGTCCGCGACCCAGTGGCGGTCGAATGCCGGTCGAACCCGCGTCCAGCGCGGCGGCGCGTTCGTGGTGCGGGTGGGTGGCACGCTGGTGGTCGTCGACGCGCCGGTGCCCACCGGTCCGGAGCAGGTCAGTGCACTCACGGCGGTGGTTCCGTCGGGCGTGGCCCGTCGACCCCGCGTCCGTCCAGCTGTAGGAGTCTCCGTGTCCGACGAGTCCGCCGCCCAGTCCGGCGACGTCCTGGCCAAGCTCGGCGCCCACCCGGGCCTGTGCGCGGCCTGCCGCCACCGGCTCCTGAACGAGACCCGACGGGGGACCGCCTACCTCCGTTGCGGCCTCGCCGGCACGGACGCGACCCTGCCGCGCTACCCGCGTCTGCCGGTTCTCCAATGTCACGGCTTTGCGGCGACGGAGGATCAGGCTCCGCAAGGTCTCGACAATTGATCACCCACGGTGCAGGATGGCTCCCGCCTGCCCGTCCGCGCCATTCCCCCGTTGTCGCGGACGGGCAGCGCTGTCTCCAGGACCTCCCCTCCCAGTGACCTGGCACAATGCCGGGCACCGGGATCGAGGAGGGGTGGGCATGGGGTGGTGGCAGGAGCGGCGGGAGCGGCAGCGGCTCGAGGGGGATCTGGCGGCGAAGGTGCTGGGTACGAAGCCGTACTTCGACAGCGGGCGCCAGGGCGAGATGGTGCATCCGCTGCGCACCTGGCTGGACCAGGCCCTCGTGGGGCTCGGGCCCGAGCATGACGTGACGGTGGAGCTGCGGTACCGGCTCGCCGCGGCGCTGCGGGCGACGGGCGCCGTCGCGGAGGCGGGCGAGCAGGCGGCCGCGGTGGTGGCGCAGCGGGAACGACTGGGCCTGAGTCAGGTCCTGGTCCAGGCGTGGGTGCTGTCCGCGGACGCGCTCGACAGCCAGGGCCGCCACGCGGAGGCCGCCGACGCCTGGGCGGCGCTCGGCGAGCACGCCGCGAACGACCTGGACCGCAGGGACGTGGCCCGGATCGCCCGCGCACAGCGGGCCGCCGCGCTGTGCCATGCCGAGCGCTACGCGGAGGCCGAGCAGGAGGCGCAGCGCCTGCTGGAGTCCGCGGGCAGCGGTGCGGGTCCGAACGGCGCCGGGGTGCGGCTCTCCGCGCTGATCCTGCTCTCCGTCGCGCTCTGCGGCCAGGGCCGCGCCGTGGAGGCGGAGTCGGCGGCCCGTCAGGGCCTGGTGATCGCCTCGACGGAGGGCGGACCGCGGTCGGCGACCAACGCCTACGTCCTCTACGTCAACCTGGCCAACGCCGTGGAGGCGCAGGGTCGCGCCGCCGAGGCCCTCGACCTCCTCGCGGTCGCGCCCCGGCCGCCCCAGCTCACCACCGAGACCTCCGTGGCCACCGCGCTCACCCAGGCCCGAGCCCTCCTCGCCCTGGGCCGCCCCCAGGAGGCCGCCGCGGTCCTCCACCCCGCTCTCGCCGCCGCCCAGGCCTCCTTCGGCCCCGACCACGCCCTCCTCCGCGACCTCCGCGCCCTCCACACCCGCGCCGGCCTCGGCGACCTGACGCGCTGATTCCTAGCCGGGCAACCGCACTTCGAACGTGGTGCGGCCCGGGGCGGAGTCGACCGTGACGGTGCCGGCGTGGGCGGTGGTGACCGCGTGGACGATGGCGAGGCCGAGTCCGGTGGAGCCGGTGGCGCGGGAGCGGGTGCGGTCGCCGCGGACGAAGCGTTCGAAGACGTGCGGGGTGAGCTGGGGCGGGATGCCGGGGCCGGTGTCGGTGACGGTGAGGCGGACGTCCGAGGGGGTGGACCGGAGGGCGAGGGAGACCTGGGTGCCGGGCGGGGTGTGGACCCGGGCGTTGGCCAGCAGGTTGGCGACGACCTGGCGGAGCCGGTCCGCGTCGCCGGGGACGTGGACCGGCTCCGCGGGGAGTTCGAGCTGCCACTTGTGCTCGGGGCCGGCCGCGCGGGCGTCGGTGACGCAGTCGAGGGCGAGGCGGGTGAGGTCGACCTCGGTGGACGCGAGCGGGCGGCCGGCGTCGAGGCGGGCGAGCAGCAGCAGGTCCTCGACGATCGCGCCCATGCGCAGCGACTCCGCCTCGATCCGGCGGAGCGAGTGCTGGACGGACTCGGGGGTCGGCTCGGGGCTGCGGAGCGCCAGCTCCGCGTGGCCGCGGATGGCGGCGACGGGCGTGCGCAGCTCGTGGCTGGCGTCGGCGGCGAACTCGCGCAGGCGTTCCTCGACGGCCTGGCGCTTGGCGAGGGCGTCCTCGACGTGACCGAGCATCAGGTTGAGGGCGACGCCGACCCGGCCGACCTCGGTCTGCGGGTTCTCGTCGGGGACGCGCTCGCGCAGTTCGACCTCGCCGCTGGCCAACGGCAGCGCGCTGACCTGCTCGGCGGTGCGGGTGACCCGCTCCAGCGGGCGCAGCGCGAGCCGGACCCAGAACGTGCCGGCCACCGCGATGACGGCGAACAGCCCGGCGAAGACCAGCAGTTCGACCAGGAGCAGACGGCGCACCGTGCTCTCCACCTGGCTCAGCGGCAGGCCGGTGACGAGCGTGTCGCCGTCCGCGGCGCGCTGGGCGACGAGGCGGTACTCCCCCAGCGGGCCGAGGTGCCGGGTGGTGGGCCGGCCGCCGATCGGGAGGGACGCGAGCTGGGCCCGGAGGTGCTCGGCGAAGACGGGGTGGTCGTCCGTGTCGCCGCCGATGGCGTCGTCCGCGTCGCCGTCGACCACGCCGGCGGACTCGACCTGCCCGCCGGTGAGGGTGACGCCGAGGGTGCCGACGGTCTGCGCCCGGGTGTCGCCGTGCGGCTCGGTCTCCAGACTCGCGGCGTAGCGGCCGCCGGTCTCCATCAGCTGCTGGTCGACCTTGTCGACCAGGAACCGGTGCAGCTCGGAGACCGTGACCAGGCCGATCGCCGTGCTGGCCGCGGCGAGCAGCGCGAGCAGACCCACGATCAGCCGGCCGCGCAGCGTGCGCGGCGGCCTCGGGGTCAACCGGCGCAGTCCCCGGTGGAAACGCCCGGCCCGGATGCTCACGCGGCGCTCACGCGTGCGGGGGCTTGATCAGGTAGCCGGCGCCACGCACGGTGTGGATCAGCGGCTCGCGCCCGTGGTCGATCTTCTTGCGCAGGTAGCTGATGTAGAGCTCGACGACGTGCGCCTGCCCACCGAAGTCGTAGGACCAGACCGCGTCCAGGATCTGCGCCTTGCTCAGCACCCGGCGCGGGTGCCGCAGCAGGTAGCGCAGCAGCGCGTACTCGGTGGGGCTCAGGTCGATCAGCTCGCCGCCACGGGTCACCTCGTGGGCGCGCTCGTCGAGCACGAGGTCGGCCAGGGTGAGCACGTCCTCGGTGTCCGCCTCGGCCGAGCCTGCCGACCCGGCGGTCCCGGTCGCCGGCTGGGCGGCGCGGCGCAGCAGGCCGCGGAGCCGGACCACGACCTCGGCCAGGCTGAACGGCTTGGTCACGTAGTCGTCCCCGCCGGCCGCGATCCCGCCGATCCGGTCCTCGACGGCGTCGCGGGCGGTCAGGAAGAGCACTCGCACCTCGGGCTGCTCGGCGTGGACGCGGCGCAGCACCTCCAGGCCGTCGAAGTCCGGCAGCATCACGTCCAGCACGATCGCGTCGGGCCGCCAGAGACCGGCGATCTCGACGGCCTCCTCGCCGTTTCTGGCTCCGCGCGTCTCCCACCCCTCGTAGCGCAGCGCTCCGCACAGCACCTCGACGAGGTCGGGCTCGTCGTCCACGACGAGGATGCGCCGCGCGGTGGTGGACATGAGGGTCTCCTGGGACATGGGGCCATTCTGGGGCAACCGGGGGACGTGCCATGAGAATGCAATGAGATCACCTCGGCCGCCCGGCGCGCCAAAGTCCGCGGCGACACGCTCCTGACCTGCGGTGATCGCTTGCGCTTCAGGGCTGATCCACCTCTTACTCATAGGGAATTCTGAATCTGCGCTGTCAGGGTGCTGCTGTACGCGAATCAGGACGCTGTGCCGATTTCAGGACAGTGGGACACAAGGAGCCGCAGGATGAGTGCTGTCACGCAGCAGCGCGCCGCACGTCCGGGCGCGCACCGCGGCGCCTCCGCCTCCGGGTCCCCGATGCCGGTGGACACGGTGGCCCGGGTGGTGCTGGCGGCGATAGCCGTCGGCGCCCTCGCCGTGGTGGCGATCTGGTGGAAGAACACCCTCGGGGTCGTCGGCCTGGACCAGTGGCTGACCAACGCGGGCCGGATCACCGGCCTGCTCGCCGGCTACACCGCGCCGGTCCTGCTGCTGCTGATGGCGCGGATCCCGCTGCTGGAGCGGGAGGTCGGCTCGGACCGGCTGGCCCGCTGGCACGCGATGGGCGGCCGGTACCTGGTCGGTCTGATCGCCACGCACGTCGTCACGATCATCTGGGGCTACGCGCTGACGGCCCGCAAGAACGTGATCGGCGAGGGCGTCACCATGGTGCTCACCTACCCGGACATGCTGAAGGCGAGCTTCGGCACGCTGCTGCTCCTGGCCACCGGCTTCTTCTCGGCCCGCGCCGCCCGCAAGCGGCTCGGCTACGACACCTGGTACTACCTGCACCTGGCGACCTACGTCGCCGTCGCGCTCGGCTTCGCGCACCAGCTGAGCAACGGCGCCGACCTGGGCGAGGGCCCGGAACGGCTGCTCTGGTACGGCCTCTACCTGGGTACGGCCGCGGTGATCGGCTGGTACCGGCTGCTGCGCCCCTGGCAGCTCGACCGGCGCCACCAGCTGCGGGTCGCCGAGGTCCGTCCGGAGGGGCCGGGCACCGTCTCGCTCTTCCTGACCGGGCGGCACCTGGACGAGCTCGGCGCGGAGGCGGGCCAGTTCTTCCGGCTCCAGTTCCTGGCCAAGGGCCTGCGCTTCGCCGCCAACCCCTACTCGCTCTCCGCCCCGCCGACCCGCGACTACCTGCGCTTCACGGTCAAGGACCTGGGCGGCCACAGCGCGGCCGTCGCCGGGGTGAAGCCCGGCACCAAGGTCCGCGCCGAGGGTCCGTACGGGGCGTTCACCGCGCGCCGCCGCCGCTCGCGGCAGGTGCTGCTGCTGGCGGCGGGCGTCGGGATCACCCCACTGCGCGCGCTCTTCGAGACCCTGCCGGCCGCGCCCGGCGAGCTCACCCTGCTCTACCGGGCGAGCGCCGAGGAGGACCTGCTGTTCCGACGGGAGCTCACCGCGATCGCCGAGGCACGCGGCGCGCGGCTGCAGTTCCTGCTCGGCCGGCGCAGCGAGGTCGGCAACCCGATCCAGCCCACCGTGCTGCGCAACCTCGTCCCGGGTCTGGCCGCCCACGACGTCTACGTCTGCGGACCGGAAGCGTTCATGGAGCAGGCGGTCACCGCCCTGCGCCAGGCGCGGGTGCCGCGGCACCGCATCCACCACGAGTCCTTCAGCTTCTGATCCGCCCCCGCGTCCGAACCGTCCCCGCGTTCCGAACCATCCTCGCGCTCCGGAGGCCCGCCATGCGCCGCGCCATCGTCACCACCACCGCCACGGCGGCCGGCGTCGTCCTGCTGCTCTCGCTCAAGCCGCACGGCAGCCAGTCGGCCTCGGCCCAGGCGCCGGTGATCAGCTCCGGCAGCGACACCTCGAACACCAGCAACACCGGCAACACCGGCAGTGGCAGCTCGAGCACCGGCAGCAGCAGCTCGGGCAGTGGCAGCTCCGCCGGCAGCGGGTCCTCGACCTCGGCCCCGTCCGGGACCAAGTCGGGCAGCGGCAGCTACACCGGCACGGCGGTCGACACCCGCTACGGGCCGGTCCAGGTCCGCATCGACGTCAGCGGCGGCAAGGTCAGCAAGATCGACGTACTGCAGTACCCGAACGGGCAGCAGCGCGACCAGGACATCAACAGCTACGCGCTGCCCGTCCTCAACCAGGAGGCGCTCTCCGCCCAGAGCGCGCAGATCGACGCCGTCTCCGGCGCCACCTACACCAGCGACGGCTACACACAGTCACTGCAGAGCGCCCTCGACCAGGCCGGCCTCAAGTGATCACCCGTCACGCCGAGCACGTGATGGGCACGGTCTTCTCCTTCATGGTGCGCGACCCGAGCCCGGCCGTCGACGAGGCGGTACGGGCGGCGGTCGCCCGGCTGCACGCGATCGACGCGCGCTTCTCCCCCTACCGCGCGGACAGCGAGGTCAGCCGGATCGCCCATGGGGAGCGGGAGCTCGCGGACGCGAGCCCGGAGCTGGCCGAGGTGCTGGAGCGCTGCGCGGAGGTCGCGCAGCAGACCGACGGCTGGTTCAGCCCCTACCGCGAGGGCCGGCTGGACCCGAGCGGGTGGGTCAAGGGCTGGGCCGTGCAGCAAGCCTGCGAACTCCTGTGCGAGGCAGGGTCGCGGGAGCACTGTGTCAACGGCGGCGGTGACGTGCAGTCGGTCGGCGGACCCTGGCGGATCGGCGTCGCCGACCCGTTCCGCCCCGGCGAGCTGGCGACCGTGGTGGCCGGCCGCGACCTGGTCGTCGCCACCTCCGGCACGGCCGAACGCGGCGCGCACATCCTCGACCCGCGCACCGGCGAGGCGCCGACGGGGCTGCTCTCGCTCACCCTGGTCGCCTCCGGCCGGGCCAGGCTCGCCCGCACCGACGCGTACGCGACCGCGGCCTTCGCGATGGGCCCGGAGCTGGGCCTTTCCTGGGCGGAGCGGCAGCCGGAGCTCGAGGCCCTGGCGATCCTGCCGGACCCGGCCGCGCCCAAGCGCGCGACCAGCGGCTTCCTGCGCCACGCCGTCTGACGCCGCACACGACGACGCCCCGCACCCGGCGGACCGGGGCGGGGCGTCGTACGTGAGCCGGGACCGTCAGCAGACGGCGCGGGCGTCTCAGGCGATGATGGTGATGTTCTCCGCCTGCGGGCCCTTCTGACCCTGAGTGACGTCGAACTCGACCTTCTGGCCCTCCTGCAGCTCACGGAAGCCCTGGGCGTTGATGTTCGAGTAGTGGGCGAAGACGTCGGCGCCGCCGCCGTCCTGCTCGATGAAGCCGAAGCCCTTCTCGGCGTTGAACCACTTGACGGTACCGGTCGCCATAATTTTTTTCTTTCTCCAGATCTGCGGTCGTGCAAGCCATGACGGTACACGCTCGGCGATCACCTCACCACGAAGCTCGCGGTACGCCACGCCGAAGAGTGATCCGGACCCATCCTGTACGCTTGGTAACAGTTGCAGTCGTGGTTCCCTAAGCTTCACCGCCCGTGGTCGCGATCACGGGCGTTCGTGCTTTCTGAGGTCTCTCCGACCAGGGTGATCATTCCGGCGACCCGGCCAACGCACACCCGCGCCGGCCGACCAACTCTGGAGAATGGGGATTCCTATGGCCACCGGTACCGTGAAGTGGTTCAACGCCGAGAAGGGCTACGGCTTCATCGAGCAGGACGGCGGCGGCGCCGACGTCTTCGCCCACTACTCGAACATCGCCTCGCAGGGCTACCGCGAGCTCTTCGAGGGCCAGAAGGTCGAGTTCGAGGTCACCCAGGGCCCCAAGGGCCCGCAGGCCGAGAACATCGTCCCGCAGAGCTGAACTCAGCGGCACGCGAAAGCGCGAGACAGAGCCCCGCTCCGGCCTGCCCGGTGCGGGGCTCTGTCATGCGGTTCGGCGGTTCAGTGGGCGCCTTTGTGCCCACCCTCGTTCGGGAACTTCAGGCCGCCCATCAGGAAGATCAGCAGCCCCGCGCAGATGGCGATGACGGCGATCGAGAACCCGATCATCTCCAGCACCTTCACGTTTCGCCCCTTTCGTCCCTGCAGTCTTCTCGGACCATAAGACAACCTGCCCGGAGCGGCCACCGCTCACTCCGTCCGCCGCCGCAACGTGGCCGCGCCGAGCGCCAGCGCGAGCAGCGTGCAGCCCAGCACCACGGCCAGGTCGACGGCGACCGCACCGCCGAGGCCGGTCTCGGAGGTCAGCCGGTTCATCGCGTCGACGGCGTAGCTGAGCGGCAGCACGTCCGAGAGCGCGTGCAGCCAGCCCGCCATGGTGTCCCGCGGCGTGAACAGGCCGCAGAGCAGCAGTTGCGGCAGCAGGAAGGCCGGCATGAACTGCACGGCCTGGAACTCGGTGGCCGCGAAGGCCGAGACGAAGAGCCCGAGCGCCATGCCGAGCAGCCCGTCCGCGACGGCGACGGCGAGCAGCGCCCAGCTCGGACCCGCGATGTCCAGCCCGAGCAGGCCCACGGTCAGCCCGAAGGCCAGCAGTCCCTGGACGAGCGCGACCAGCCCGAAGGCGAGCGCGTAGCCGAGCAGCAGGTCCAGCTTGCCCAGCGGCATCGTGAGCAGCCGCTCCAGCGTGCCGGTGGTGCGCTCGCGCAGCGTGGCGACGGCCGTGACCAGGAACATCACGACCATCGGGAAGATCCCGAGCAGCGGCGCGCCGAGGCTGTCGAAGACCGCCTGCCGGCCGTCGAAGGCGTACTTGAGCAGCACGATCAGCAGACACGGGACGAGCAGCAGCATCGCGACGGTGCGCGGGTCGGCGCGCAGCTGCAGCAGCACCCGGCGGGCGGTGGCGAGGGTCCGGGCGGCGTTCACGAGACACCCTCCGAGGCGGTGCGGCCGGGGTCGGCGTCGGCGTCGGCGTCGGCGACGAGCGCGAGGAAGGCCGACTCGACGTCGGCCGTGCCGGTCGCCGCGAGCAGCGCCCGCGGGGTGTCGTGGGCCAGCAGCCGGCCCTCACGCATCAGCAGCAGCGCGGTGCAGCGCGCGGCCTCGTCCATGACGTGGCTGGAGATCAGCAGCGTCGCGCCGGCCTCGGCCAGCCGGTGGAACAGCTGCCACAGCTCCTGACGCAGCACCGGGTCGAGCCCGACGGTCGGCTCGTCCAGCACCAGCAGCTCCGGCGCGCCGAGCAGCGCCGCGGCGAGCGAGACGCGGGCGCGCTGGCCGCCGGAGAGCTTCCCGACCAGGTCCTTGGCGTGCTCGCGCAGCCCGACCTCGTCGAGCACGCGAGCCGGGTCGCTGCGCGGGGCGCCGAGCACCTCGGCGAAGTAGCGCAGGTTCGCGAGCACGGAGAGGTCGGCGTGGACGGACGGCGCCTGGGTCACGTACCCGACCCGGTCCCGCAGGGCCGGGGCTCCGGCCGGCAGCCCGAGCACCCGGACCTCACCGGCCTCGGTCCGCTGCACGCCGACGATGCTGCGCAGCAGCGTGGTCTTGCCGCACCCGCTCGGCCCGAGCAGGCCGGTGACCGAGCCCCGCGCGACGGTCAGGTCGATCTCCTGCAGCACGGGTCTGCCGCCGCGCAGCACCCGCAGTCCGCGCACGTCGACGGCGGGCCCGTCGGCGGGAGGCGCTGAATTCATCATGTGTTGAGTTTTGCGTCCACGGGGACGCCCGTCAACCCACGGGCCCCACCAGATACCGCTGGAAGGTCGGCGCGAGCAGCGGGACGAGATCGTCCGCCGTCGCCGAGGCGATCGGCTCGGCCCGCAGCACATAGCGCGCCACCGCCAGCCCGAGGATCTGCGAGAGCACCAACTCCGCCCGGAGCTCCGGGTTTTCGAGGTCCAGCTCGGCCGCGAGCCGGACCACGAGCTCGCGGACCATGAAGTCCCGCAGCAGCGCGGCGATCTGCTCGCTGCCGACGGCGGTCCGCAGCACGGCCAGCAGCCGGTCGAGGATCTCCGGCTGACTCCACAGTGTGAGCATGAAGCGCACCAGCCGCTCGCCCATCTGCTCCCGCTCGCCGTCCATGATCAGCTCGACGACGGCGGCGGGGTCGATCGGGAAGTCGAGCGCGGCGAGGAACAACTGCTCCTTGCTGCCGAAGTAGTGGTGCAACAGGGCGGCGTCCACCCCGGCCACCCGCGCGATGCCGCGCATGCTCGCCTTGTCGTAGCCCCGGGCGCCGAACTCGGCGCGCGCGGCCTCCAGCACCGCACCCCGCGTGTCGGCCCCGCCGGGACGCCGGCCCGGCCGACGGGCGGCGGCGCGCTTCGGGGCCTCCTGCTGATCGCTCATGCCCTCCATCCTCGCCCAAGGCGTCGAATGATCCTTCATGCACGGGCCATGACTTCGCAACAGGACGGGTCCACGATGACCTGAAACACGTTCTCGTTGGAAGGACGAATGCCATGGCTGTGGCGCCAACTCCCTTGCAACTCACGCGACTCGGCGGTCGCATCGGCGCGCTCGTGCACGGCGTGAGGCTCGGCGGCGAGCTCGGCACGGAAACCGTCGAGGCGATCCGCACGGCCCTGCACACTCACAAGGTGATCTTCTTCAAGGGCCAGCAGCACCTCGACGACATCAGCCACGAGGCCTTCGCCCGGCTGCTCGGGCAGCCGGTGGGCCACCCCACCGTGCCCGCCGCCGACGGGCGCTACGTCTTCGAGCTCGACGCGACCAAGGGCGTGCGGGCCAACAACTGGCACACCGACGTCACCTTCGTGCCGGCCTACCCGGCCGCCTCGATCCTGCGGGCGATCGAACTGCCGCCCTACGGCGGCGAGACCGTCTGGGCGAACACCGCCGCCGCCTACCGCTCGCTGCCGCCCGCGCTCAAGGTCTTCGCCGAGCACCTGCGCGGCATCCACACCAACGACTTCGACTACGCCGCCCGGCTCGGGCTGCGCCCGGAGCTGGCCGAGAACCGCGAGGTGGCCGAGCTGTTCCGGCAGGTCTTCGTCGCCACCGCGTTCAAGACCGAGCACCCGGTGGTGCGGGTGCACCCGGTCACCGGCGAGAAGACGATCCTGCTGGGCGCTTTCACGCAGAGCCTGGTCGGCTTCTCCAGCGACGACAGCCGGGAGCTGATCGCGCTGTTCCAGCGCTTCGTCGAGAAGCCCGAGCACACCGTCCGCTGGCGCTGGGAGGTCGGCGACGTCGCCATCTGGGACAACCGCGCCACCCAGCACTACGCCGTCAACGACTACGGCGACGAGCCGCGCCTGGTCCGGCGGATCACCCTCGACGGGGACGTGCCCGTCGGTGTGGACGGGCAGCCCAGCCGGCTGGTGGAGCCGGCCGACCCGCCGCGCGTCGCCGGGATCGTCCCGGCGGTGGAGCTGGAGGAACTAGCGCTCCCCCGCGCGTGACAGCTCCTTCGCCTCGCCCGCGCGGGCGGACCGGCGGGAGGACAGCAGCGAGGTGACGGTGGTGACGGCCAGGACCCCGACCACGACGGCGAGTGAGAGCGGCGTGCCGATCTCCGGCGCGCCGTGCACACCGGCCTCGTGGAGGGCGTGCAGCAGCAGCTTCACGCCGATGAAGCCGAGGATCACCGAGAGGCCGTAGGAGAGGTGGACCAGGCGGTCCAGCAGGCCGCCGATGAGGAAGTACAGCTGGCGCAGGCCCATCAGCGCGAAGGCGTTGGCGGTGAGGACGATGTACGCGTCCTGGGTCAGCCCGAAGATCGCGGGGATCGAGTCCATCGCGAAGAGCACGTCGGTGCTGCCGATCGCGAGGATCACCAGCAGCATCGGGGTGACCAGCCGGCGGCCACCCTCGACGACGGTGAGCCGGGTGCCGCGGTAGCCGTCCGCGGTGGGGAAGCGGCGCTCGACCGCGCGCAGCAGCCGGCTCTCCTCGTACGCGCCGTCCTGCTCCCCCGCGCGGGCCTCCTTGATCAGCTTCCAGGCGGTCCAGATCAGGAAGGCGCCGAAGAGGAAGAAGATCCACGAGAAGGAGGCGATCACCGCCGCACCCGCGGCGATGAAACCCGCACGCAGCACCAGCGCGATCAGCACGCCGATCATCAGCACCCGCTGCTGGAGCACGCGCGGGACGGCGAACTTCGCCATGACCAGCACGAAGACGAAGAGGTTGTCCACGCTCAACGACTTCTCGGTGACCCACCCGGCCAGGAACTGCCCGGCGGGCGCGGAGCCGGAGTGCCACCACAGGAAGCAGGCGAACAGCCCGGCGAGCGCGATCCATATCGCGGACCAGACGGCCGCCTCGCGCAGCGACACCTCGTGCGGCTTGCGGGCGCCGACGAAGAAGTCGACGGCGATCAACGCGACAAGGACCAGGATGGTGGTGACCCACATGGTCACGGAAACGTCCATGGGACGGTGCTCCTCCGGCAGACGAGACTGCCGGAGGTCTCCTCCGCCCGCCGAGCCCGGCCGGGCCGATGCGCCCGGGAGCCGCCGTGGCAGCTCCGTGATGACGGACGCATCGTTTCAGGGAGTACTCCCCTCCGATGACCAGACCAGGTTAACAAACCGGACTCAGTGGTAGACGCGCAGGTAGTCGACCGCGAAGGTGATCGGGGTGCTGCCGCTCGGCGCCGGGTGGTACTGACCGGCGGAGAGGGACAGGTTGAGGATCAGGTACGCGGACCAGTTGGCACCGACGCCGGTGTTGTCCGAGTAGACCTTCTGGCCGTTGACGTACCAGTCGACGGAGTTCGCGCCGTACTTGGTGCCGATGGTGACCCACTGGCCCGGCTTGATCGCGTTCGCGTCGGTGTAGTAGTCGGACCCGGAGTTGACGTGGTTGGACAGCTCCAGCAGGTTCGGGTTGTCCGGGTGGTACTCGAACGAGTCGATCTCGCCGTTGCCGTTCTTCCAGGTCCACAGCGCCGGCCAGGCGCCCTGCTGGGTCGGCAGCTTGACGCGGGCCTCGACGTAGTCGCCGGTCTTGACCTGGAAGCCCTCCGAGGAGCCCTCGGTGGTGAGCAGACCGGTGGTCCAGGCCTTCTGGCCGTTCTCCAGGGTGTGCGAGCTGGGCTGCGCGGTGAAGGTGGCGACGCCGTTCGCGACGGAGACGTCGTTCGGGTCGAGCCAGTCGAGCTTGTTGTCGTTCGGGTTGTGGTCGCCGTACTGGTACGAGCTGGTGGTGTTGGAGACCCAGCGGCTGGTGTTCAGCGAGTTGAACTCGTCCGACCAGATCGGGGTGTTCGAGGAGGCGACACCCGCCGGGATGGAGCCGGTGGCGGCCGGGGTCGACGGGGTGCCCGACGGGGTCGGCGTCGACGAGGGGGTGCCGGAGGGCGCCGGCGCGGGCTTGGGGGCCACGGCGGAGCCGACCGTCAGGGTCTTCGAGGTCAGGTTGTGCCAGGTACCGGCGGTGTCCAGATAGGCGCCGAACATGGTGTAGCTGCCGGCGGGGAACTGGCGGGAGCCGGCCGCGAAGGTCAGACCCCCGGCGCAGACGCGCGCGTTGCTGCGCCACTGCGGGAAGTCCAGGTTGTTGCCGTGGGCGTCGCGCACGGCCACGCCGAGGGCGCGCACGGTCACGCAGGAGCTCGCCTTGACCGTCACCTTCGCGGAGGTGCCGGAGGCGGTGGTGGTCGCGGTCAGGCCGGTCTCGGTGACGCGGGGCGTCGCGGCCTGGGCCTGGGTGACGGCGACACCGCCCAGGAGCAGGGCGGGCGCGGCGGTGAGTGCGGCGATGCGGGCAGGGGTCGACAGGGTGCGGCGCATGGGTCGGGCCTCTCCGACGCCTGCGAGGTGAGCTGTCGGATTCGGACCGGAGAAGTGTGGCCCGGCCGCGCGCACACG
The DNA here is from genome assembly GCF_003258295.1 of Streptacidiphilus pinicola. Classification (GTDB taxonomy): domain Bacteria; phylum Actinomycetota; class Actinomycetes; order Streptomycetales; family Streptomycetaceae; genus Streptacidiphilus; species Streptacidiphilus pinicola. The sequence goes on from NZ_QKYN01000028.1 coordinate 72,192, forward strand.
CGGCTTCACCCCGAGCCCCGACCGGAAAACGGGCAGGGGCGGCTTACCTGGTTCCCCCGCTCCGGCCCTGGTGACTCGTCGTTTCCCGGCATCGAGGGGCTGGACTAGGCGTGCCCGCTACCGGCGTCCGTCGACTGTGGGGACGGACGCAGGCACATTAGGCAGATATAAAGATCGACTCCAAACATTCTTTCGAGGAAGAGATTTCTCTCACACGCACCTACTCGAGCCCCATGGGGCTCACAAGTGCTCCTCGATCGCGGGAAGCATCTCCCGGAACGTGCGGCCCTGCGCGGGAACGCCGATCGCGGTCAGCTCCCACGCGCCGTCCGGATCCCGGGCGACCTTGGCCAGCACCTGGCCGCGGTGCTCCCCGCCGCCGCTCAGCGTGAGGCTGGCGAGCTCGGCCCCGCTGGCGTCGTCCACCAGCCGGCAGTGGAAGCGCTGGACCTCGGCGAAGCTGGGGCCGACGTAGGAGTTCACGGTGAAGACGATCTGGGTGATCCGGGGCGGGACCCGGCTCAGCTCCACCGTGATCGACTCGCTCTCGCCCGTGTGCCGCACCGAGCCGTCGTTGCTGACCAGGTGCTGGAAGAAGACCACGTCGGCCAGAGTCCGGCCGGCGAAGAGCACGGCCGAGGCGTCCAGCTCGACATCGCGCCGACGCGATCCGAAGATGCCCCGGCGCGGCGCTCCCAGCCAGCCGAGGTCGAGCCGGATCACCGGCGGTCCCCCCGCCTCGTCCGCCCGTTCGAGGCGGATGCTCTGGCCCGTACTCAGACTCACCGACACGGCTCGGCCCTCCCCTTTGTCGGACGCCCGTGGACCTCTGTCCGTTCCATGCAGCTGCTATCGAGCACCTTAGGCGCTCGACCTCGACTTGGCGCGGAGGAAAGGGGCGTCGAACACTCAGGCCATTCCGGCTTCCCGCATCTGGCGCAACTCCTTCTTCAGTTCGTTCACCTCGTCGCGCAGGCGGGCGGCCACCTCGAACTGCAATTCTGCCGCGGCGCCGTGCATACGCTCCGTCAGTTCCGCGATCAGCTCCGCCAGCTCGGCGGCCGGAAGGCTCTTGGCCTGCTGGCCGTCCGCCTTGAGCCCGAGCACCGGAACCGGCGCCTTCTGGCCGCGGCCACCGCCGCCCGACCCGCGGTAGCCGGTGCTCAGCAGCTCGGCGGTGTCCATGTCCTCGCGGGCGAGGGTGTCCAGGATGTCGCCGATCTTCTTCCGCAGCGGCTGCGGGTCGATGCCGTGCTCGGCGTTGTAGGCCTGCTGGATCTCGCGACGCCGGTTGGTCTCGGAGATCGCGTGCTCCATGGCCGGGGTGATCCGGTCCGCGTACATGTGCACCTGGCCCGAGACGTTACGCGCGGCACGACCGATCGTCTGGATCAGCGACCGGGGCGACCGCAGGAAGCCCTCCTTGTCCGCGTCGAGGATCGCGACCAGGGAGACCTCCGGCAGGTCGAGGCCCTCACGGAGCAGGTTGATGCCGACCAGCACGTCGTAGTCGCCCGCGCGCAGCTGGCGCAGCAGCTCCACCCGGCGCAGCGTGTCGATGTCGCTGTGCAGATAGCGGACGCGGATGCCGAGCTCGAGCAGGTAGTCGGTGAGGTCCTCGGACATCTTCTTGGTCAGTGTGGTGACCAGGACGCGCTCGTCCTTCTCGGTGCGCTGCCGGATCTCGTGGACCAGATCGTCGATCTGACCCTCCGTCGGCTTGACCACGATCTCCGGGTCGATCAGGCCCGTCGGGCGGATGATCTGCTCGACCGCGCCGTCGCCGCGGGAGAGCTCGTAGTCGCCCGGCGTGGCGGAGAGGTAGACCGTCTGACCGATGCGCTCGACGAACTCCTCCCACTTGAGCGGCCGGTTGTCCATCGCTGAGGGCAGCCGGAAGCCGTGCTCGACCAGGGCCCGCTTGCGCGAGGCGTCGCCCTCGTACATCGCGCCGATCTGCGGCACGGTGACGTGGGACTCGTCGATGACCAGGAGGAAGTCCTCCGGGAAGAAGTCCATCAGGGTGTTCGGCGCGCTGCCGGCGGTGCGGCCGTCGATGTGGCGCGAGTAGTTCTCGATGCCGGAGCAGGTGCCGATCTGACGCATCATCTCGATGTCGTACGTGGTGCGCATGCGCAGCCGCTGCGCCTCCAGCAGCTTGCCCTGCTTCTCCATGCGGGCGAGCGTCTCCTCCAGCTCCGCCTCGATCCCGGCGATGGCGCGCTCCATCCGCTCCGGGCCGGCGACGTAGTGGGAGGCAGGGAAGACGTGGACCGTCTCGTCCTCGCTGATGACCTCGCCGGTGAGCGGGTGCAGCGTGGAGAGGGCCTCGATCTCGTCGCCGAACATCTCGATCCGGATCGCGAGCTCCTCGTACACCGGGAAGATCTCGATCGTGTCCCCGCGCACCCGGAAGGTGCCGCGGGCGAAGGCGACGTCGTTGCGGTTGTACTGGATCTCGACGAAGCGGCGCAGCAGCGCGTCCCGGTCGATCTCGTCGCCGACCTTCAGCTGGACCATCCGGTCCGCGTACTCCTGCGGCGTTCCAAGGCCGTAGATGCAGGAGACGGAGGCGACCACGACGACGTCGCGCCGGGTGAGCAGCGAGTTGGTGGCCGAGTGGCGCAGCCGCTCGACCTCCTCGTTGATCGAGGAGTCCTTCTCGATGTAGGTGTCCGTCTGCGCGATGTACGCCTCGGGTTGGTAGTAGTCGTAGTACGAGACGAAGTACTCGACCGCGTTGTTCGGCAGCAGCTCGCGGAACTCGTTCGCCAGCTGGGCGGCCAGCGTCTTGTTCGGCGCCATCACCAGCGTGGGGCGCTGCAGCTTCTCGATCATCCACGCGGTGGTGGCGGACTTGCCCGTGCCGGTGGCGCCGAGCAGCACGACGTCCTTCTCGCCCGCGCGGACGCGACGCTCCAGCTCCGCGATGGCGGCGGGCTGGTCGCCGTTGGGCTCGTAGGGACTGACGACCTCGAAGGGCGCCACGGACCGCTGAAGCTCGGTGATGGGTCTCACGCCACCAACCGTACGACCCCCCACTGACAAACGGCCGCGAAATCGGGAGGCGCCCCCTCGGGCAGGGTGGCAGCATCCCGTCATGACCGCGATCCGACAGACCATCGATACACAGATCATCGACTTCTACACGGACGCCTACGACGAGGCCGGACGCCTGCAGCGGAACGCGCGCGGCCGGGTGGAGCGGCTCCGCACCCTGGAGCTGCTGGACCGCCACCTGCCGGCCGCCCCCGCCCGGGTGCTGGACATCGGCGGCGGCCCCGGGGTCTACGCGGCCGAGCTGGCCGCGCGGGGCCACCAGGTGACGCTGCTGGACCCGGTCCCGTTCCACGTCGAGCAGGCCTCCCGGCACGGCTCCTTCACCGCCGCCCACGGCGACGCCCGCCGCCTGGAGCAGCCGGACGCCTCCGTCGACGTGGCGCTGTTGCTCGGTCCGCTCTACCACCTCACGGACCGGGAGGAGCGGGTCGCGGCGCTGCGCGAGGCACGGCGCGTGGTGCGGCCCGGCGGCGTGGTGCTGGCCGCGGTGATCTCCCGCCACTCGCCGCTGCTGCACCTGTCGGCACTCGGCCGCCTGCCGACCGACGAGGCGGCGCGGACGCTCGCCGCGGAGCTGGCCGAGAGCGGCGTGAACGACCCGGCCACCGGCTTCACGGTCGCCTACTTCCACACGGCTGCGGAACTCCGCTCGGAGTACCTCGACGCGGGCCTCGACGACCCGGAGCTCTACGGCGTCGAGGGCCCCCTGTGGCCCCTCCTCGCCTCCGAGCTGGTCGAAGACCGCGAGGACCTCATCACCGCCGCGACCCGCGCCGCCCGCGCCGCCGAACAGGACCCGGCCCTCCTCGCCTCCAGCGCCCACCTCCTGGCTGCGGCCAGGGTCTAGCTACCAGCACCCGCCACGGAGGCAGGGCGGCTCCGCCGCGTGGGCGCGCGAGGGCAGGGGTGGCCCCACGCGGGGCCCCTACCGTCGGCTCAGCTCGTGGGGGCGATCTGCTTGCTGTCGCGTGCGAGCGCGACGAGGCGGGAGATGGCGCGGAAGTACTTCTTCTTGTAGCCGCCGTTCAGCATCTCCTCGCTGAAGATGGCGTCGAAGGCCGTGCCGGATGCGACGATCGGGAGCTCGCGGTCGTACATCCGGTCGGCCAGGACGACCAGGCGCAGTGCGGTGCTCTGGTCCGGGACGGCCGTCACGTCGCGGAGGAAGACCGCGTCGACACCGTCGAGGAGCGCGCCGTAGCGGCTCGGGTGGACGTCGGAGAGGTGGGCGAGCAGCTTGTCGAAGTCGTCCAGGGTCGCGCCCGCGCCGTACGCGGCGGCCAGCTCGGTGACCTGGGTGTCGGAGTACGGCGGCGGAGCCTCCGGCAGGCCGCGGTGGCGGTAGTCCTGGCCGTCGATGCGCAGGCTGCGGAAGCGGGAGGCCAGGCCCTGGATCTCGCGCATGAAGTCGGACGCCGCGAAGCGGCCCTCGCCGAGCTTGCCGGGCAGCGTGTTGGAGGTGGCCGCGAGCTTGACCCCCGCCTCCGCGAGGCGGGTCAGCAGGGTGGAGACCAGGACGGTGTCGCCCGGGTCGTCGAGCTCGAACTCGTCGATGCAGAGCAGCGTGTGCCCGGACAGCGCCTGCACGGCCTGCTGGAAGCCGAGCGCGCCGACCAGGTTGGTCAGCTCGACGAAGGTGCCGAAGGCCTTGGGGCCGGGGGTGGCATGCCACAGGGACGCCAGCAGGTGGGTCTTGCCGACGCCGTAGCCGCCGTCGAGGTAGACCCCGCCGGGGCCGGCCGGCACGGCCGGCTGCGCGGCGCGGCCGAACCAGCGCTTCTTCGCGGGCTTGGCCCCGGCACCGTCCCGAGGGGTGAGGCCCGCCGCGAAGGCCTCCAGCACCCGGACGGCCTCAGCCTGGCTGGGCTGCTCCGGGTCGGGTATGTAGGTGCTGAAGCGCGCCTGCTGGAAGCGGGGCGGCGGGACCATCTCGGCGATCAGCCGCTCCGCGGCGACGACGGGCCGACGCTCGGCAAGGGCTATGGGAGGCACAGGCGACACGAGTCCCAAGGGTACGGTCCGCGGGGGCGTGGAAGACTGCCTCATGTGCGCAGACTGCTTTCCTACGCCCCGGATGTGACGGACCTCACCTCCAGGCCGGGCGAGAACGCTGCTGGTCCGGGCCGGTCCGACGAGGGCGAGTGGAGCCTCGAGGCGCTCGCCGACGCCTACGCCTATCCCGCCGAGGTCGTCGGCGCCGGCCGGCCCTGGCTGCGGGCGAACATGGTCAGCAGTCTCGACGGCGCGGCCCGGCTGGACGGGCTCTCGGAGGGCCTCTCCTCCCCTGCCGACAAGCGGATCTTCGGGGTGCTGCGGGCGCTCGCGGACGTGATCCTGGTCGGCGCGCAGACGGTCCGCGCCGAGGGTTACCGCCCTGCCCGGGCGCGGGCCGAGTTCGCGACGGAACGCGCGGCCCGCGGGCAGGGCCCGGCGCCGGTGATCGCGGTGGTCAGCAACAGCCTGGACCTCGACCTCACCCTCCCCCTGTTCACCTCGCCGCTGGTGCCGACCGTCGTCGTGACTGCCGAGTCCGCCCCGGCCGACCGGCTGGCCGCGGCCCGTCGGGTCGCCGACGTCGTCCTGGCCGGCCCGGACCACGTGGACCTGGCCCGCGCCGTCGCCGCCCTCGCGGAGCGCGGCTGGACCCGCCAGCTGACGGAGGGCGGGCCGCGGCTGCTCGGCCAGCTCGCCGAGTCGGACCATCTGGACGAACTCTGTCTGACGCTCGCACCCCTGCTCGCCGCCGGAGACGCGCCTCGGATCGCACACGGATCGAAGTCGATCGCTCAGCGCCTGGAACTGGTCGGACTGCTGGAGGAGAAAGGTTTCCTCTTCGCTCGCTACGCCCGTAGCGTGAAGATTGCGCAATAACGGAGGGATCACCTCCGGATATTGCGAGAAGATGCAGAGGCAGTGGCAGTTGGACGACGTTCTCCGGCTGACGAGGGAAGAAGGACTCACGTGTTCACTACCGTTCTGTTGATCGAGAAGGCGCTGTCGGCCGCCGACGTCGAGCTGGTCACCACCCTCCACACGGACGAGCAGGTCTTCTTCCACGTGATCATGCAGCCGCGCGGCAAGCAGGACGAGCTGCTGCGCGCGATCGACGACGTCGCCTTCGGCTACCTCGAACAGGCCGCGAAGGAGCGGGAGGAGCCGCACGGCCAGGCCGCGCTCGGCGCGGCGGACGCGGCGCTCCAGCACACGCTGCGCGCGCTCCGGCACTCCGGCGCGGCCGGCGCGGAGGGCGCCGTTGTGGACCACAACCCGTTGGAGGGCCTGCAGGAGCTGGTCAAGGAGGTCTCCGCGGACGAGGTGATCGTGCTGGCCGCGCCGCACTGGGTGGAGGGCCTCTTCCACCGCGACTGGGCCTCGCAGGCCCGGCACAAGGTGGGCGTCCCGGTGCTGCAGCTCTTCGCGCAGCAGAGCTAGCGCTCGGCGGGCGGGCGCCACCTCGGTGAGGTGGCCACCTGCATCGCGCCCGTCCCCCGATACGGCAGAATCGACGGGACCGCTCGACGCGACCCTCGGAGCCCGACACCATGACCGACTCGTCCGCGCCCCTCAACGCACCGCACTTCATCGGCATCGGGGGCGCCGGTATGTCCGGGCTCGCCAAGATCCTCGCGCTGCGCGGCGCGCAGGTGTCCGGGAGTGACGCGAAGGAGTCGACGGTCGTGCTGGCGCTGCGCCAGCTCGGCGCGGAGGTGCATGTCGGGCACGCCGCCGAGCACGTGCCGGCCGGCGCCAGCGCGATCGTGGTCTCCAGTGCGATCCGCGAGGACAACCCGGAGATCGCCGAGGCCCGCCGCCGCGGCCTGCCGATCGTGCACCGCTCCGACGCGCTGGCCGCGCTGATGGAGGGGCGCCGGGCGCTGGCCGTGGCCGGGACGCACGGCAAGACGACCACCACGAGCATGCTGGCGGTCAGCCTCACCGCGCTGGGGCTGGACCCGTCCTTCGCCATCGGCGGCGACCTGAACGAGCCCGGCAGCAACGCCCACCACGGCACCGGCGAGATCTTCGTCGCCGAGGCGGACGAGAGCGACCGCAGCTTCCAGAAGTACACGCCCGAGGTCGCCATCGTCCTCAACGTGGAGCTGGACCACCACGCCAACTACGCCTCCATGGACGAGATCTACGAGTCCTTCGAGGCCTTCTGCGACCGGATCACGCCGGGCGGCGCGCTGGTCGTCGACGTCGACCACGCGGGCGCGGCCGAGCTGGCCTCGCGCGTCGCCGGGCGGCAGTTCGAGGTCGTCACCGTGGGCGAGACCGAGGGGGCCGACTTCCGGATCCTCACGATCGCCCCGCGCGGGATGACCAGCGAGGTCACTGTCGCCCTGCCGACGGGCGAGGAGCTCACCTTCACCGTCAACGTCCCGGGACGCCACTACGCGCACAACGCCGTGGCCGCGCTCGCCGCGGGCGTGAAGCTGGGCGTTCCGGCCGCCGAGCTGGCCCCCGCGCTGAGCAGCTACCAGGGCGTGCGGCGGCGCCTGCAGCTCAAGGGCGAGTCGGCGGGCGTGCAGGTGATCGACTCCTACGCGCACCACCCGACCGAGATCGCCGCCGACCTGCAGGCGATCCGCGAGGCCGCGGGCGACGGCCGGGTCGTCGTGGTGTTCCAGCCGCACCTGTTCAGCCGGACCCGCGAGCTGGGCCTGGAGATGGGCGAGGCGCTGTCGCTGGCCGACCAGGTCGTGGTGCTGGACATCTACCCGGCCCGTGAGGACCCGATCCCGGGCATCACCAGCGAGATCGTGATCGAGGCGGCCCGCGCCAAGGGCGCGGACGTGCAGGGCGCGCACTCGCTGGCCGCCGTGCCGGAGCTGGTCGCGGGAATCGCGAAGCAGGGTGATCTCGTTCTGACCATGGGCGCCGGGGACGTCACCTTCCTCGGTCCGGAGATCCTCTCCCGCCTGGACACCCTCGGCTGAGGCGAACCGTCGCCGCAGCCGACCGAGCCGACCGGAGGAGCACCGTCATGGGCTACGACATCGAGAAGACCGACGCGGAGTGGCGCGCGGAGCTGACGCCGGCCGAGTACGCGGTGCTGCGGGAGGCCGGGACCGAGCGAGCGTTCGTGGGTGAGTACACCGACACCAAGACGGTCGGCGTGTACTCCTGCCGCGCGTGCGGCAACGAGCTGTTCAGCTCGGAGACCAAGTTCGAGTCGCACTGCGGCTGGCCGAGCTACTTCGCGCCGCTGGCCGAGGACCGCGTCGAGTACATCACCGACGACAGCCACGGGATGCACCGTGTCGAGGTCCGCTGCGCGAAGTGCGGCTCGCACCTGGGCCACGTCTTCGAGGGCGAGGGCTACAACACCCCGACCGACCAGCGGTACTGCATCAACTCCATCTCGCTGAAGCTGCGCCCGGCCGAGGCCTAGCCGACACGGGACCCGTCCCCGGGCACCCGCCCCGGGACGGGTTCGTCCGTCCGCTCAGGAGCGCGCCGCGACCTGCCCGTTCGAGCGGACCTGCGCGAAGGACCGGGCCAGGCCCCGCTTGAGCATCGGCGCGAACGGACGCTCCACGAAGCGGTGCAGCAGCCAGGCCGCGCCGAGCATCACCGCCAGGCAGACGGCCACGGTCGCGTAGCCGGGCAGGTAGCGGCTGACCCGCGTGATCATCTCGAAGCCGATCTCCTGGTGCACCAGGTAGAGCGGGTAGGTCAGCGAGCCGGCCACGGTGAGCCAGCGCCACTGCACCCGGTTGAAGGCGCCGAGGGCGGTCGCCCCGACCAGCGCGAAGCTCGCCGTGATGACCAGTGCGGTGATCTTCCACGACAGCTGGTGCCCCGCCCCGGCCGAGTTGTCGTGGACCAGCCGCTCGATCCGGTTCAGCGACATCAGCCAGCAGAACCCGACCATGCCGAAGAGCAGCAGGTTCGGGCCGAACCTGTGCATCAGGAAGAACGCGATCCCGGCGATGAAGTACCAGGAGAAGTCCGGCTGCACCAGGCTGTTCAGCAGCGGGAAGCCCGAGCTGATCGCCATGATCGAGGCGAAGGCCCAGACTCCGCAGAAGACCAGCACCCGGCGGTAGGTCAGGCCGAACGCGGCGACGACGCCGAACAGCACGTAGAAGCAGATCTCGATCCAGAGCGTCCAGTAGGACTGGTCGATGTTGGTGGTGCCCACGGGATTGGGCATCATCGTCAGGTTGGTCAGCATCCGGACCAGGGTGGGCCGCTGCGAGTCGACGCCCCAGCGCTGGGGCGCGAACCAGAGCACCGCGGTGGTGACCAGCACGGCGACCCAGAAGGCCGGGAACAGGCGGGTCACCCGCGAGGTCACGAAGTCGCCCAGGCTGCGGCCCCAGCAGGACATGCAGATGACGAAGCCGCTGATCAGGAAGAACAGTTGGACCCCGAGCCAGCCGTAGGCGCCGATCGAGGCGCCCAACGGCATCTTCGCGCCGCTCATGCCGTGCCAGATCGCCGGCCAGCCCTGGACCCCCATCCAGTGCCAGGAGAGCACCGCCAGCGCGGCGACGAGCCGGAGCCCGTCCAGTACGGCCAGCCGGGGACGTCTCCGTTCGGCGGGCCGCGGCTCGGTCTGCGGTGTCGACTCCTTCAGGTCCTTGGCGGCGGTCGGCTGGTCGAGGAGGGTACTTGTCACGACAGTCTCGTTCGCATGGGGGGCACTGCCGAGCGACCATATCGACCGATCGGTCGGATAATCCAGCTATGACCGAGTCTGTTCACACGGTTCGCACAGGTAGTCCACCCACGGGTGGCCTGTGCGTCGCATGTGCCGGACCGAGCAGGTCTCAGCAGTTGAGCGGCATCGTCATCGTCGGCTTGATCGGGTTCACGTCGGGGCGCACCTTGCTGACCGCGGTGCCCGTCGAGAAGAACTCCACCGCGTGCTCGCCCCAGTAGCGGAAGTCCTCCACGAAGGTGCCGACGACGCCGTCCGCGCCCAACTGCTGCCCCTCGTACTGCATGCGGGCCATGGCCAGCTCGCGGGCGTCGTAGAGGGCCTGGGTGAACTGCGGCAGCTCCGCGTTCTGGCCGACCTGGGAGAGCGTCTGCCGCAGGGTCTGGTGGGCCACGTGATAGACGCAGTTGCCGAGCACCAGCCGGCGCGGCAGCCAGCCGTGCTCCCACAGCGTCCAGAAGTCCTGGCCGGAGAGGTTGGTGGTGAAGGGCTTGCCGTTCGGCGCGCGGTAGTTCGCGCCGTCGGTGGCCTTGACGGCGGTGCCGACCGCGATGAACTCCACCACGTCGCCGAGGAACTGGTAGTGCATGGGGCGCAGCGAGACGCCGATGACCCCGTCCGCGCCGAGCTGGGCGGCCTCCGCCTCCATCCGGGCCATGGCCAGTTCGCGCACGTTGTACATGGCCTGGGTGAGGACGCCGAGCTCCTGGCTGGCCTTCCAGTTCCCGTACTGCACACCGACGTGGTAGACGCTGGTGCCCATCACCATGCCGAGCGGGTCGAAGCCCGACTCGGCGACCAGCACGAACTCGTTGACCGACAGGTCCGAGGTGAAGCAGGGACGCCCCTGTCGCGAGCCGTCGAGCCGACCGCGCGCGATGTCGGAGACCTGGACCTGCTGATACCCGGGCGTGCTCATGGCCGCCTCCCCTCCCGTTACGGGCCCCGTCGAGCGGCCCTTCCGGGGAACCGTAGCAGCGTTGCGATTCTCGCAATACGGCCGTACCGTGGAGGCATGGACGACTCCGTCTCCGGGCGGGTACGCGAGGTGATCCGGGCGGCGGGTCTGAGCCAGGCCGCCTTCGCCGCGCGCACGGGAATCACGCCCGACAAGCTCTCCAAGTCCCTGGGCGGCGTACGCCGCTTCAGCTCCCTCGACCTCGCACTGATCGCGGAGACCGCGCAGGTCAGCGTCGACTGGCTGCTGACCGGCCGCCGCCACGCACCGGCCGGCGTCGCGGCGCGCACCGCCACCGTCGGCCACAGCGCCGCCGCGCACGGGCAGCGCCTCGCCGAGTACGCCGAGCGTTTCACGGCCGCCTTCGACGTGCTCGAACTACTGGGCCGTACCCCCGAACTGCCCGAACTGCCGCCGCTGCCGCCGGGCGCCCCGGACGAGCAGGGCGAACTGCTGGCCGCCGACGCCCGCACCCGGCTCCAGGCCGCCACCGGCGCGGAGCCGGCCCTGCTCGGCACCGGAGACCTGCTGTCGGTGTGCGAGCACGCCTTCGGCGTCGACTTCGCCGTGACCGAACTCCCGGGCGCCGTCGACGGGTTCGCCTGGCAGGAGGAGGGCTTCCGGCTCGCGCTGGCCCGCCGCGACGAACGCTGGACCAGACAGCGCTTCACCCTCGCGCACGAGCTCGGTCATCTGCTCGCCGGGGACGCCGCCGAGCCGCTCGCCGAATCCCCCGTCGCGCCCGGCCGCCAGGCCGAGCCGGACGAGGTGCGCGCCAACGCCTTCGCCGCCGCGCTGCTCCTGCCCGAGCCGGAGGTCCGCGCCACCGCCGCCGAGCTGGACTTCGCCGAGCTCGTGGTGCGCTTCCGGGTCTCCCCCAGCGCGCTGGCCGCCCGACTGCGCCGCCTCGGCCTGGTCGACGCCGCCGAGCACGCGCGGCTGCGCCGGCGGACCACCGCCGAGTGCCACCTCGCGGCCGCCGCGATGGACGCCTACCTGCGCGAGGCCGCCCTCGCCACGGCGGAGCGCCCGCCGGCGCGCCTCGCCGAGGGCCTGTGGGCCGCGTTCGAGGCGGGCGACACGACGCTGCGCCCGCTCGCCGCGCTGCTCGGCATGGCCCCGGACGAGCTGGAGGGCCGGCTGGAGACGTCGGAGACACTGCTCGACCCGGCCTTCGAACTCCGGGCCGAGGGCGGGGAGTTGATCTACCAACCATGACCGGCCGGACCCAGTGGTGGTTCCCCGACAACACGGTGCTCTGCAACTTCGCGGCCGTCGACCGGCTGACGTTACTGGAGAAGGTGCTCGACGGGAGAGGCCGCTGGTCCGAGGCGGTCGCCCACGAGGCCCGGCTGTCCGCCCGCCATCTGCCGCCGCTGACCGGCCTGGTGGAGCGCAGCTCGCTGGGCGAGCCGATCGAGATCACCGACACGGACGTCCGAGGCGAGGTCGAACGCCTGCGCCGCGCCGTCTTCGGCGGCGACCGCCGCCGCCCGACCCAGCACCTCGGCGAGGCCGAGACCCTCGCCCTGATCACCAAGGAGCCGGAGTTCCGCCGCTCCGTCTGGATCTCCGACGACCGTGACGCCGCCCGCTACGCCCGCCGTCGCGGCGTCACCACGCTGGAGACCTACGACCTCGTCGCCGCCGCCGCGCGCGAGCGCCTGCTGACCCCGTCGGAAGCGCACGAACTGCTGCACCGGATGACGGAAACCGGCCGCCACCTGCACCGGACCAGTTCCGGCCCCGAGGAGTTCGCGCCGCGGCTCCCGGACAACAGATGAGGAAAGCTCAAATCTAGCTCTGAGAATCCGATCCGGCCCTTCCCGGGGAACGGCGTAGCCGACATGCTCTCCCCATGGAGCCAGGTGCGGGGGACCTGGCTCCTTCCCTCTTTGGAGGAGGTGTCCGGATGAGCCTCGATCCTCTGTGCCTCGCCGCGGCCGCCACGGTCGGCCCGGCGGCCGGCCTGGTGCTGCTGACCAGCTCGTGCGCCCGGTTCAGTGCCCGCGCCTTCCTGGCCGCCCGGCGTCTGCTCCGCGCCTCGCTGCTGCTGGCCCTGCTGCTGGCGGCGATCGCCACGTTCCGCTGGTCCGACGCCACGATGGGCGCCAGCACGTCCCTTCCCGGCCCGCCCGCGCCGACGGCGCCGGGCCGTCCGCCGCTCGTCGGCTTCCTCGTCCTCGCGGTCGTGGCCTGGGCCGCGCGGGCCGTCGCGCTGCGCCGACGCGGCGGTGTGGCATCACGGTTGGGTATCCGTCGGCGCCGCCGCCTTGAGCAGCGGGCTCCGCTCGGGTTGGTTGGCGGACATGCCCTACCTGTTCCTGGTGCCCGCCGTGCTGCTGGCGGCCCTGTCGTCGCTCCGCCTGTGCCGACTGGCTGCCGCGAGCGACGTGCTGCGGACCGACGCGTCGGGGCCGAGCCCGTATGACCGCCCCCTGCCCGCGCCGACCGAGGCCGCGTACCTGGCCGGCGGTCCGGACCGCGTCGTGGACGTGACCCTGGTCGACATGACCGGCCGCGGCCTGCTCCACATCGCCCACACCGGCTGGACCTCGGTGGCCCGCCCGCAGCCCGACACCGAGCTCGAGTCCGAGGTCTTCGCCGCGCTCGGCCCCGACGGCCAGCGCCGCACCGACGAGGTCCGCCGCGAGGTCGCGTCGGGCGCGTCCGTCCGCGCCCTCGGCCTCTCCCTCGCGGACCTCGGCCTCGCCGTCCCGCCGGGCGGGGCGTCGGCTCTCGCCGAGGCGGTCGCGGCGGTCCGGTTCGCGTTCCTCGCCACGCTGGCCCTGGGCGGAACGGCGCTGGCCGTGATCGGAGTCCGCGACCTGCTGCTCGGTGGGCACGACGGCGTGCTCGTGCCCACGGCCTGGTTCGTCCTGCCGCTGATCCTCACGGCAGGCACGCTGCTGATGGCCCGTGCGGAGTTCCACCCGATCACGCCATGGGCGGCCCCGGCCGGCCAGGACCTCCTCCGCGTCCTCCGCCCACGCGGCCTCCGCCGGGTCGCCGACCCCTTGCTCGCGCTGATCCTCCGCGGCCCCTCCGCGCTCCGCGACCCACGGCTCCGCACAGCGCTGACCGCGCGCTCCAAGAGGTAGTTGCACGGCCAAAGGGGCGCGGGGCCTTACGCCAGCCCGGTGATCAGGTCCGCGATCGCGCGGCGGCGGCCCGTGTAGAAGGGGACCTCCTCGCGGACGTGGAGGCGGGCGCGGGAAGCGCGGAGGTGGCGCATGAGGTCGACGATGCGGTGCAGTTCGTCCGCCTCGAAGGCGAGCAGCCACTCGTAGTCGCCCAGCGCGAACGACGCGACCGTGTTGGCGCGGACATCGGGGTAGCCGCGCGCCATCTTGCCGTGCTCGGACAGCATCTCCCGACGCTCCGCGTCGTCCAGCAGGTACCAGTCGTACGAGCGCACGAACGGGTAGACGCACACGTAACCCCGCGGCGTCTCGTCCGCCAGGAACGCGGGGATGTGCGACTTGTTGAACTCCGCCGGACGGTGCAGCGCCATGTTCGACCACACCGGCTCCAGGCGGCGGCCCAGCTCGGTGCGGCGGAAGAGGTTGTAGGCCTCCTGCAGGTTGTCGCTGCTCTCGGAGTGCCACCAGATCATCAGGTCGGCGTCGGCGCGCAGGCCGGAGACGTCGTAGGTACCGCGCACCGTCACGTCCTTCTCGGCGAGCTGTGCGAACAGCTCCTCGACCTCGGTGGCCATCGCGGCGCGGTCGTCCGGCAGCACGTCCTTGAGCCGGAAGACGGACCACAGGGTGTAGCGGATGACGTCGTTGAGCTCGCGGGCCTTGGGCTTCGACTTTTCGGTGTGCTGGTCACTCATGGGGCCATTGTCTCCCTTGCTCACTGGGTTCCGGACAGCAGGTCCGGCGAGACCTCGCCGGCAGTCACCGTAGTCGCCGCACGCCAGCCGTCGGCGATGCAGGCGGGGATGCCGACGCCGTGGTAGGCCGCGCCGCACAGGGCGAGGCCGGGCAGCGCGGCGACCGCCGCCTCGACGCGGGCGACGCGCTGCGGGTGCCCGACGGGGTACTGCGGCAGACCGGACCGCCAGCGCGTGACGGCCTGCGCGTAGGGCGTGGCGGTGATGCCCGCCGCCTCGCGCAGGTCCGCGCGCGACAGCGCGACCAGCTCGTCGTCGTCCAGGTCCAGCACCGCCTCCTCGCCCTGGCGGCCGAGCGAGGTGCGCAGCAGGAACCGGTCGGGGGCGGACTTGTCGAGCCAGCCCCACTTGTTGCTGGAGAAGGTGGACGCCTTGATCGCGCGGCCGTCGACCGGCGGCACGAGGAAGCCGCTGCCGGGCAGCGGGCCGAGCTCGGCGCGGTCGTAGGCGAGGGTGACCAGGGCCATGCCCGCGTACTCGATCGCCCCCAGCTCGGCCGCGGCCTCCGGCGCGAGCTCGGCCAGCAGCCGCGCCGCGACGGGCGCCGGGACGGCCAGCACCACGGCGTCGGCGGTCACCGTGCCGCCGTCCTCGGTGACCACGTCCCAACCGTTCGCGGTGCGGCGCAGCGCGGCGACGGGGGTGTCGGTGCGCAGCTCCGCCCCGGCCGCGCGGCAGGCCTCCGCAACCGCGCCGGGGAAGGCGCCGATGCCGCCGTCGAGGCCGGTGAAGACGGGGGCCGGGTTCGGGTTCTTCGCGGCACCGGCCAGCGCCGCCCGCACGCCCTCGACCGCGGAACGCGAACGCTGCGCGATGGCCAGCAGCTGCGGCACGGCCGCGCTGAGCGAGATCGCGTCGGCGTGGCCGGCGTAGACGCCGCCGAGGAGCGGCTCGACGAGGCGGTCCACGACCTCGTGGCCCAGCCGTGCGGCGACGTACTCCCCGACGCCGATGTCCTCGCCGACCTCGGTGCGCGGCAGCGTCAGGTCCTCGGCGGCGCGGGCCAGGCCCTCGGCGGAGAGCACGCCGGAGGCGGCGAGCGCGTCGAGGTCGCCGGGCACGCCCATCAGGTGTCCGGTGGGCAGCGGGCGCAGCTCACCGCGGGTCCAGATCGACGCCTTCGCGGTGCTCGGCGGCTGCAGCGCGTCGGCCAGGCCGACGGCGCGGGCGAGGGTCGTCGCCTCCGGCCGCCGGGCCAGCATCGACTCCGCGCCCAGATCCACCCGGACTCCGCCGACCTCGCCGGAGAGCAGCTTGCCGCCGAAGCGCGGCGAGGCCTCCAGCAGCGTGACGCGGGCCCGCACCGTCCCGTCGACGACCCCGCGCAGCCGCGCGGCGGCCGCGAGGCCGGCGATGCCGCCGCCGACGACCAGGACATGCGGGAGGGATGGCGTGCTGTGCATGTCCCTCACTCTCGCACACCGTCCTCGGGCCGCCGACCGCGGCCGGTTCTCAACGCTTTCGTTACCGCCTTGTTGACACCGTGTCGGGAACCCGCGGGCCGCTCCGGGCATCCAATGCGCGACCACGTGACGAGGGGAGCAGACAGATGCGAAAGAGGAGCCACAGACGCCTTTTCGGGACGTCCCTTGCCGCAGGAGTCCTGGCGGCCGGGCTGGCACTGACCGGCTGCTCGGCGTCGAGCGGGAGCTCGAACGGCGCGGCGGCGGGCGGCCAGGCGAGGAGCGGCGCAGGGGTGGGCGTCCAGCCCCGCGGCGGCAGCGCCGGCAGCGCGCCCAGCCCCGCGCCGTCGGCTTCGTCCGCGCCGTCCGGGACGCCGAACGCCGGGGCGGCGGACCGGTCGGTCATCTACAGCGGTGAGATCCAGCTGCGCTCGGCGCGCGTCGACGCGGCGGTCCAGCAGGCACAGGCCGTGGTCCAGGCCGTCGGCGGCTACATCGACTCCGAGCAGGTCGGCGACGCCGCCTCCATGCCGTGGAACGTCGGCGTGGCCGCCCCGTCCACGAACCCCGACGGCTCGACGCCACCCCCGTCGCAGGCGCTGCCGCTCGCTCCCCCGCCCGACGCGTCCGGCGAGGCGGCGATCATGCAGCTGCGGATCCCCTCCGCGTCCTACGACGCGGTCTTCACCCAGCTCGGCACGCTCGGCACGGTCCTGGCCCGCGAGCGCGCCAGCCAGGACGTCACCGAGCAGGTCGTCGACCTCGACGCCCGCATCACCAGCGAGAAGGCGAGCCTGGACCGGCTCGACGCACTGATGCGGCAGGCGGGTTCCCTGAACGACATGCTCACCCTGGAACAGGCGGTCACCCAGCGGGAGTCCGACCTCAACTCACTCGAGTCCCAGGAGGCGTCCCTGCGCGGGCAGGTGGCGATGTCGACCGTGACGGTTGAGTTCTTCCAGACCGCGGCCCCGCCCGCGCCCAAGCCCAAGCCCTCCGGCGCGTGGGGCTCCGCCGGCCACGCGCTCGCCGCCGGCTGGCACGGCCTGTACCTGGTCGGCCGCGGCCTGCTGGTCGTGGTGTCGGCCAGCTTGCCGTTCCTGGTGCTGCTCGCCGTACTCGGCTACGCCCTCTACCGCTACCTGCGGAGGAACCGGAAAGACGAGGCGAACGAGGACTGACACAGGGGGCGCGAGGCTCTGCCAATGATGCGGCTCCGCCGCGTGGGCGCGACCATCCCCCGGCCTTCGGCCGGGGGATGGTCGCACATCGGCAGCGCCCCGCGCCCCTGGATGGTGCAACCAGCTGCGGGAGCGTGAGCGGCGGCTACCGCTGCGTCCGCTCGTGCACGTATGCCGTGAGACGGGTGAGGGCGTCCGGGTCCGTGGTCGGGTGGACGCCGTGGCCGAGGTTGAAGACGTGGCCGCGGCCGGAGGCCTTCGCCGAGGCGAGGACCTCGTCCGTCTTCGCGCGGACCGCGGACTCCGGGGCGAACAGGACCGTCGGGTCCAGGTTGCCCTGGAGCGCCTTGCCGGGGGCGACCCGGCGGGACGCCTCCTCCAGCGGGACGCGCCAGTCGACGCCGACCACGTCCGCGCCCGCCTCGCCCAGGAGGCCCAGCAGTTCGCCCGTGCCCACGCCGAAGTGGATCCGCGGGACGCCGTAGGAGGCGACCTCCGCGAAGACCTTCTGCGAGGCCGGCATCACCGAGCGGCGGTAGTCGTCCGGCGCCAGCCCGCCCGCCCAGGAGTCGAAGAGCTGCACGGCCGAGGCGCCGGCCTCGATCTGGACCTTCAGGAAGCCCGCCGTGATGACCGCGAGGCGGTCGATCAGCTCGGCCCAGAGCTCCGGGTCGCCGTACATCATCGCCTTGGTGTTCTCGTACGTGCGCGACGGGCCGCCCTCGACGAGGTAGCTGGCCAGCGTGTACGGCGCGCCGGCGAAGCCGAGCAGCGGGGTCGCGCCGAGCTCGGCGACCAGCAGGCCGATGGCCTCGGTGACATAGGGGACGTCGTCGGGCTCCAGCGGGCGCAGCTGCGCGAGGTCCTCGCGGGTGCGCACGGGGTGGGCGATGACGGGGCCGACGCCGGGCTTGATGTCGAGGTCGACGCCGATGGCCTTGAGCGGCACCACAATGTCGCTGTAGTAGACCGCCGCGTCCACGCCGTGCCGGCGGACCGGCTGCAGGGTGATCTCCTTGACCAGCTCCGGCATCATGCAGGAGTCCAGCATCGCGATGCCCTCGCGCACCTTGCGGAACTCCGGCAGCGAACGACCCGCCTGGCGCATGAACCAGACAGGGGTGTGCGGAACCTCCTCCCCACGGCAGGCGCGCATGAACGCGGATTCGTACGTGGGGCTGCTCTGGCCGATCGGGCCGCTCTCGCTCTGGGTCACCCTGAAATCTTCGCACGCTCGAAGCGGGCCTCTTCCGTGGTGTCTGCGCTGCGCGGGAGGGCCGGGCGCATAGTCTTCCGGCATGGCTGGGGTGAGCGGCGGAAAGCCGAGGTACGAGGGCGGTTCCGGGTTCGGTGACGGGGCGTCGGGGGAGCCGGCTCTGCCCGAGGCGTTCCGTGCCGCCGTCGCCGACCTGCTCGGCACCCGGCTGCGGCCGGAGATCACGCTCGGGGAGACCCCGGCGCCCCGCCGGCTCGCGCCCTACGCGCACGCGCTGACCGCGACCGTCGAGGTCGACGGCGAGGAGCTCGCCGACGGCCGGCTGGTGCTGCTGCACGACCCCTCCGGGCACGAGGCGTGGCGGGGCGAGTTCCGGCTGGTCTCGCTCGCGCAGGCCGATCTGGAGCGCGAGATCGCGGACGACCCGCTGCTGGCCGAGGTCGGCTGGTCCTGGCTGACGGACGCGCTGGAGCAGTTCGGCTGCGCCTACGTCGAACCGGGCGGCACCGTCTCGCGTGCGTACTCGCAGTACTTCGGCGCGATGGCGGAGCGCCCGTCCAGCACGGAGATCGAGATCCGCGCGTCCTGGACGCCGGTTCCGCGCGGTGACGGCTCGCTCGACCTCGGCACGCACCTGCGTGCGTGGGGCGAGCTGCTGTGCCAGTGCGCGGGTCTGCCCCCGTCACCGCTGCCGCTGCCCGCGCCGGGCGCCCCGTCACCGTCCACCGCGGCCCAGACGAGCAGCGTCGTGCCCATGCCGACGCGCCGCCAGCCGCGCGGCGGTGTGTGAGCTGCGACGCGGGTTTCTCCTGTCCCATCAGGTGAAGGTTCGTCAGCTTCGGCGTACGCTGGGGTATCCGATTTCGGACATTTGGGTCACATGTTCGGCGTGTCGACCGCTTTTGATCACTTACGGGTGACTTAGGCTCACTCAAGCTGAACAAAATATCCGAACTGCCCGATTTGCCCCTCACTCAATCGTGATCATTCGCTAAAGCCGGGCAGCGATGGTGCCGAAGCAGACAGTGACCCTCTTCCCGGCACCTCATACAGGAGGCCTGGTGTCCGTTCTCCTTGAGCACCCCGCAAACATGGTCGCCTACCGTCCGACGAAGCCCACCGCCATGGTGGTCATCGCGGACCCGCGCGTTCGCTCCACGGTCACCCGGCATCTCTGGGCCCTTGGCGTGCGCGACGTGATCGAGGCCTCCTCTCTCGCCGAGGCCCGGCCGCGTGTGGGCACCCCCCGAGACATCTGCGTCGCCGACGTCCACCTCCCCGACGGCTCCGGGCTCGCCATCCTGGCCGAGACCCGCGCAGCGGGCTGGCCGAACGGCTTGGCGCTCTCCGCGGCCGACGACATCGGCGCGGTCCGCAGTGCGCTTGCCAGCGGCGTGAAGGGCTACGTCGTGACCGGCACCCGTGTCGGCAACGGCGTCCCGCAGCGTCCCGGCATGGGCGGCGTCCCCGCGCTCCGTCCCGGCCTCCCCTCGGCCGCGTCCCACCTGCGCCGTCCCGGCATGCAACTCCCCCCTGGCGCGCCGGGCGCGCAGCCGACGACGCCGGGCCAGCCGGCGCCCCAGGCGTACCGCGAGCTCTCCGGCCGCGAGGTCGAGGTGCTGCGGCTCGTCGCCGAGGGCCAGTCGAACAAGGCGATCGGCGTCGCCATGGGCCTCTCCGCACTGACGGTCAAGTCCCACCTGGCCCGCATCGCCCGCAAGCTCGGCACGGGTGACCGCGCGGGCATGGTCGCTGTCGCTCTACGCACGGGGATCATCCACTAGGGGTCCCGAGGGAACGTTTCAGCGCGCCGTCAGGGGCGCGGGGAACTGCGCGAGAAACCAACGGCGTGCGGATGGCCCTGCTCGATCGGGGCTCAACCGCACAGCGTGGCCTGTCGCGCAGTTCCTCGCGCCCCTGGTTGTGCGACGTCCCTCTCTGCATACGTCAGCAAGAGCATCCAGCTCCTACGGGCGTAGTCTTTAGCTCGTGACCGACGCCCGTGAAGACGCCATCGACAGAGTCAGCAGCGATGCCCCCGGGCAAGAGGTCCACGCGGTTCCCCTGCTTGAGCCCAGTGAGGGCATTCCGCCCGTCATCGCGGATGCCGACGCGCTCGACGCGGTCGTGCGGAGGTTCGCGCGGGGGCACGGGCCCGTCGCGATCGACGCCGAGCGGGCGTCGGGGTACCGGTACGGGCAGCGGGCCTACCTCGTGCAGCTGCGGCGCGAAGGCGCCGGCAGCACGTTGATCGACCCCGTCGCCTGCCCGGACCTGTCCGCGCTCGGAAGCGTGCTCGCCGACACGGAGTGGGTGCTGCACGCGGCCAACCAGGACCTGCCGTGCCTCGCGGAGCTGGGCATGCGACCCACGCGCCTCTTCGACACCGAGCTCGCCGGGCGTCTCGCGGGCTTCCCCCGCGTCGGCCTCGGCCCGATGGTGGAGAACGTGCTCGGACTGAGCCTGGAGAAGGGGCACTCCGCCGTCGACTGGTCGACGCGTCCGCTCCCCGAGCCCTGGCTGCGCTACGCGGCGCTCGACGTGGAGGTGCTGGTCGAGCTGCGCGACGCGCTCGAACAGGAGCTGAGCGAGCAGGGCAAGCTCGAGTGGGGGCAGCAGGAGTTCGCCGCGATCGTCGCCGCTCCCCCGCCCGCCCCGCGGGTGGACCCGTGGCGGCGGACGTCCGGCGTGCACAAGATCCGTCGGCGCCGCCAGCTGGCGGCGGTGCGGGAGCTGTGGCAGGTGCGGGACCGGCTGGCGCGCGAGCGCGACGTCTCGCCGGGGCGGGTGCTCTCCGACGCCGCGATCGTCGCGGCCGCGCTCGCGATGCCGCCGAACGTGCCCGCGTTGCAGGCGGTGCCCGGCTTCGGACCGCGCGTGCACCGACGCGCGCTGGAACAGTGGATAGCCGCGATCGACGTCGCCCGCGCGCTGCCGGAGGCACAACTGCCGCCGGCCACCGCCGCACACGACGGCCCGCCGCCGCCCCGGGCGTGGGCGGACAAGGACCCGCTCGCGGCCGCCCGGCTCTCCGGCGCCCGCGCCGCCGTGACCTCGCTGGCGGAGCACCTGCACCTGCCGCAGGAGAACCTGGTCACCCCCGAACTGGTGCGACGTCTCGCCTGGGCGCCGCCGCACCGCGTCACCGCCGACTCGGTCGCGGACGCCCTCGCCCTGCTCGGCGCGCGCCCCTGGCAGGTGGCGCAGGTCTCCCCGGTGATCGCCACCGCCTTCGCGACCGCGAAGGTCAGCCCGAACGGCGACTCGCCGAGCGGCTCCGCCCGGGAGTGACCCAGAGCTCATCCTCCCCCTCCTTGGCGCGTTGGTTACCGGCGGGTAGCATCACTGTCGGGACGTGCAGTCGCGAGCCGTTGTCGCCGTCGACTGCCTCCGTTCCCCAGTGACCACACCGTGCCCGCCGCGAACGGGCGCTTGGGAGGAGAGCCATAGTGCCTCGTACCGCGAGGGACGTCGTCTTCGTCGACGGCGTCCGCACCCCCTTCGGCAAGGCCGGCCCCAAGGGCATCTACGCCGAGACCCGCGCCGACGACCTGGTGATCAAGGCGATCCGGGAGCTCATGCGCCGGAACCCCAACCTGGACCCGGCCCTCGTGGACGAGGTCGCGATCGCCGCCACCACCCAGATCGGCGACCAGGGCCTGACCCTGGGCCGCTCGGCGGCGCTGCTGGCGGGCCTGCCCAAGTCCGTTCCGGGCTACTCCATCGACCGCATGTGCGCCGGCGCGATGACCGCCGTGACGTCCGTGGCCGGTGGCATCGCCTTCGGCGCCTACGACATCGCCCTCGCCGGCGGCGTCGAGCACATGGGCCGTCACCCAATGGGTGAGGGCGTCGACCCGAACCCCCGCTTCCTCTCCGAGAAGCTGGTCGACGAGTCCGCCCTGTTCATGGGCATGACCGCGGAGAACCTGCACGACCGGTTCCCGCACCTGACCAAGGAGCGCTGCGACGCCTACGCCGTCCGCAGCCAGGAGAAGGCCGCCAAGGCCTACGCCGACAACAACATCCAGCCCGACCTGGTGCCGGTGGCCATCCGCCGCACCGACCCGGCGGGCGGCGAGACCGGCTGGGGCCTGGCCACCGCCGACGAGCCGATGCGCCCGGGCACCACGCTGGAGTCGCTGACGGGCCTCAAGACCCCGTTCCGCCCGCACGGCCGGATCACCGCCGGTAACGCGGCCGGTCTGAACGACGGCGCCACCGCCTCCCTGATCGCCGCCGAGGACGTCGCGCGCGAGCTGGGCCTGCCGGTCAAGATGCGCATGGTCTCCTACGCCTTCGTCGGCGTGGAGCCCGAGGTCATGGGTATCGGCCCGGTTCCGGCGACCGAGAAGGCGCTGGCCAAGGCCGGTCTGACGATCGACGACATCGGCGCGTTCGAGATCAACGAGGCCTTCGCCATCCAGGTCCTGTCGATGCTGGACCACTTCGGCATCGCGGACGACGACGAGCGGGTCAACCCGTTCGGCGGCGCGATCGCCTTCGGCCACCCGCTGGCCTCCTCCGGCGTGCGTCTGATGACGCAGCTGGCCCGCCGCTTCGAGCAGCGTCCGGACGTCCGTTACGGCCTCACCTCCATGTGCATCGGCATGGGCATGGGCGCGACGGTCATCTGGGAGAACCCGCACTTCGACGGTAACGGGAGCAAGTGATGACCACCACCACCGAGCAGCTGCTCAAGGCTCACGAGCTGTTCCCGGACGAGGTCGTGACGACCGCTCACGTGCGTCACCTCGACCTGCCGCTGGGTGCCGGCCGCTTCGCGCTGATCACTCTGGACAACGGCTTCGACCACACCAAGCCGACCACCTTCGGCCCGGGCTCCCTCGCCAAGTTGAACGAGGCGCTGGACCAGGTCGAGCGCGAGGCCGCGGCCGGCGAGATCGTCGCCGTCGGCATCACCGGCAAGCCGTTCATCTTCGCGGTCGGCGCCGACCTCAAGGGCGTCGAGGTGCTCAAGGAGCACAGCGACGCGCTGGCCATCGGCAAGGGCGGCCACGACGTCTTCAAGCGGATCGCGGCCCTGCCCGTCCCGTCCTTCGCCTTCTACAACGGCGCGGCGATGGGCGGCGGCGTCGAGGTCGGCCTGCACTGCACCTACCGCACCGTCAGCTCGGGCCTGCCGGCCTTCTCGCTGCCGGAGTGCTTCCTGGGCCTGGTCCCGGGCTGGGGTGGCTGCACCCTGCTGCCGAACCTGATCGGCGCGGGCAAGGCCGTCCAGGTCATCATCGAGAACGCGATGGCCCAGAACAAGCAGCTCAAGGGCAAGCAGGTCTTCGAGCTCGGCATCGCCGACGCGATCTTCGAGCCGGCCGACTTCGTCGAGCAGTCGCTGCTGTGGACCGCCCAGGTCCTCACCGGCGCCGTGACGGTCGAGCGTCCGGAGATCGACCGCGGCCAGGCCTGGGACGACGCCGTGGCCTGGGGCCGCGCCGTCGTCGACGGCAAGGTCCACGGCGCGGCTCCCGCCCCCTACCGGGCGCTGGACATCATCGCCCAGGTCAAGGACGGCGACCTGCAGGCCGGCTTCGACGCCGAGGACGCGGCGCTGGCCGACCTGATCATGGGTGACGAGCTGCGCGCCGGCATCTACTCGTTCAACCTGGTGCAGAAGCGCGGCAAGCGCCCGGCCGGTGCGCCGGACAAGGCGCTGGCCCGCCCGGTCACCAAGGTCGGCGTCGTCGGCGCCGGTCTGATGGCCTCGCAGCTGGCGCTGCTCTTCGCCCGCCGTCTCCAGGTGCCGGTCGTCCTCACGGACATCGACCAGGAGCGCATCGACAAGGGCGTCGGCTACGTCCACGGCGAGATCGACAAGCTGCTCGCCAAGGGCCGCGTCAACGGCGACAACGCCAACCGCCTCAAGGGCCTCGTCACCGGCTCGCTCGACAAGGCCGCCGCCTTCGGCGACGCGGACTTCGTCATCGAGGCCGTCTTCGAGGAGATGGGCGTCAAGCAGCAGGTCTTCGCCGAGGTCGAGGCCGTGGTCTCGCCCACCTGCATCCTGGCGACCAACACCTCCTCGCTGTCCGTCAGCGAGATGGCGTCGAAGCTGGAGCACCCCGAGCGGGTCGTCGGCTTCCACTTCTTCAACCCGGTCGCGGTCCTGCCGCTGCTGGAGATCGTCCGCGGTGAGCAGACGGACGACGCGTCGCTCGCGACCGCGTTCGGTGTCGCGAAGAAGCTGAAGAAGACCGCCGTTCTGGTCAAGGACGCCCCGGCGTTCGTCGTGAACCGGATTCTCACCCGCTTCATGGGCGAGATCCAGCAGATCATCGACGAGGGCACGCCGATCGCCGTCGCCGAGAAGGGCGTCGAGCCGCTCGGTCTGCCGATGTCCCCGATCGTGCTGCTGGAGCTGGTCGGTCCGGCCATCGCCCTGCACGTGTCGGAGACCCTGCACAACGCCTTCCCGGAGCGCTTCTTCGTCTCCGAGAACCTGGCCCGCGTGGTCCAGGCCGGCAAGCGCGGCTTCTACACCTGGGCGTCGGGCCAGCAGGAGCTGGACCCCGAGGTCGTGGCGCTGCTCCAGCTCGGCGACAAAGTCCTCACCGAGGAGCAGGTCCGCGAGCGCGCGCTCGGCGCGGTGGCGCAGGAGATCCAGCTCATGCTGGACGAGGGCGTCGTCGCCGAGGCGCAGGACATCGACCTCTGCCTGATCACCGGCGCGGGCTGGCCCTTCCACCTGGGCGGCATCACGCCGTACCTGGACCGCGAGGGCGTCTCCGAGCGGGTCAACGGCAAGCGTTTCCTCGCCCAGGGCGTCGCGAGCATCCCGGCGTGAGGCGGTAGCCGAACAACGCCGAAGGGCGGTTCTCCGAGAGATCGGGGGGCCGCCCTTCGGCGTCGGCGCACCAAAAGGCGCGGGGCCGTACCGATCCGGAGGTCGGTACGGCCCCGCGCCTTCGTGCGGGTGCGCCTGCTAGTGCGTTGCGGAGGCGGACGGGGAGACCGTCGCCGTGGGCTTCTTCTTGTCCTTGGCGCCGTCCTTCGCGGACGGGGTCGCGCTCGCGGTCGGCGAGGTGCTCGGGGTGAGCGCCGCCTGCGGCGTGGCTGTCGCGCCGTTGGTGACGCTGATCGACGGCAGGTCGGCCGAGGTCGGCGTCGCGGCGACGGCCGCGGCCAGGACGCGGTCCTGCAGCTGCTTCGGGGTCAGCGACTGGGTCGAGGACAGGATCGTCTGCGCGCCCGCGCTGTTGGTGTCGGTCGCGTCGACCTGCATCTGCAGGACCGGGACCGCGCCCAGGTTCGCCGCGGAGAAGAGCTTGGTGGAGTCCTGCACCCAGACCTTGTGGTCGCCGTTGTCCACGCACGCGCGGAAGACGTCGGTGTCCAGGCCCTTGACCTTCTTCGCCAGGGTGATCAGGTGGCCCTTGGAGGCGAACGCGTCGTCCGACTCGGCCGGCTGGTGGTTCAGCAGGACCGCGCGGAAGTCCGCGAACTTCTTGGCGTCCAGCGCGCAGCCCAGCGCGTTCCCGGCCTGCAGCGAGCCGCTGCCGCCCTGGGTCGTGTCGACACCGGTGGTCTCGCGGTAGAGGACGTTGGCCGCGCCGGAGGCGACCAGCTGGCGCAGGGTCGCGCCGTAGGTGTTCTCGAAGGAGAGCGTCGCCGGGTCGCGCATGTCCTCGTAGACGGTGAGGGTGACCGCCGCGTGGCCCCACTCGGGCACGGCCAGCGCGCTCTCACCGGTGGTACCGGCGGGCGGGGCCAGCTGCGTCTGCTTGTGGGCACGCACCACGGAACCGATCAGGCCCGCGACCACGAAGATCGCGACGATCGCGGCCCCGGCCGTGACCCAGCGTCGCCACGGGGTCTTGCGAACTTGCGCCCCCGCCGGCTGCGGGCTCTTGTCCGTGGAGCTGTCCACTTCCACCTGTCCTCGACTACTCGGTCCGTGCTGTGAATCCCGACTGGCCTACTGCTCAGTCGGCGGACGGAGGTCAGCCTCTCATGCGAACGTGAGAAGGCTTCAACTGGATCACCGCTCAACGCCCCCGCAACCGGTAGATCACGGCCCCTCCGGCGGTGCCGACGCGCTCGTAGCGGGCGGCCAGCAGCGTCCGGATCGGTGGCACGGCCGCCGGGGCGTACGGAGCGCCCTGGGAGTCGTCCACGACGAGCGTCGGCGGGGCCGCCAGCATCTCGTGCTCGAAGGTCGTCCAGGAGCCCGCCACGGCCTTCTGGACGCTCACGCCCCTGCCGTCCCGGCCGCCGGCGAAGTTGGTGAGCAGGCCGGCGGTCAGATAGCGGCTCGCGGGCGCGCGGTCGGCGAGCCAGTAGATCTCCGGATGCATGCCCCACACCAGCACCCGCTGGTCCGGGGTCGACCGCGCGTCGATCGCCCGGGCCACGGCCTGCACGCGCCCGACCGGCTGCGTCGACGCGGTCAGGCCCAGTGTGACGAAGACCGCGGCCGCGACCGCGGCCCACCCGAGCGCGAGCCGGGCCCACCGCGGCTCCGCCACGCGGTGCAGGGCCCCGGCGCAGAGGAGCGCAAGCGCCGGCACGAGCTGGAGGTAGTAGTGCCCGAAGAAATGGAAGCCGACCGCGACCCCGACGGCGGACCCGCCGAGCCAGATCCACAGGTCTGCGTCCTCGCGCAGGGAGACGCGGAGGCGGCGGGCCAGGAGGATCACCGCGGGCACGAGGGCGGCCAGCATGATCCCGGCGTTCCCGGCGGCCCGCCCGAGGGCGGTCGCCCAGGCGCCGTCGAGGGAGGTGTAGTCGCCGGAGCCGGAGACCACCCAGAAGAGGAAGTTCCTCGGGCCGGTCAGCAGCGCGAGCGCGAGGACGGGGAGGGCGGCCGCGAGCAGCAGGCGCGCTGCCGCACGGGGGCTGCGATCGTGACGCCACAGCAGGTAGAGCGCGGGGAGCAGCACCACTCCCCCGGTCTGCTTCACCATCGCGGCGAGCGCGGTGGCCAGTCCGGCCCCGGTCCAGCGGTGACGGTCCGCGCACCAGAACGCGGCGGCGGTGGCAGGCAGCATGAAGACTTCGAAGGTGGCCGCCTGGGTGTCCTCGGGCGCGAGGGCGACGCTCAGCAGGATCGTGAACAGGCCCGCCACCGTGCCCGCGCTCCCGCCCCACCGCCGCCGGGCGACGGACGCCACGAACAGCGCGGTGACGAAGCAGGCAAAAATCGCGAGGACGCGCAGCGGCCAGAGGGAGTCCGAGCCGAAGACCGCGAACGCGCCCTGGTAGAGCCATGGCAGCAGGGGCGGCTTGCGGTCCACGACGTCGACGTAGAGCGTGCCCCCGTGCGCCAGCATCCTCGCCTCGGTGGCGAGGTAGCCCTCGTCGGGATTCCAGAAGGGTCGTACGAACGAGGGAATGTGGACGAGCACGGCTACGGCTGCGAGAAGAGCCATGTGCACAACCCAGGGGCGCGGGGAACTGCGCGACAATCCCCCACCCTTCGGGCGGGGGTGCCCCCAGCCGAAGTGGTAGGTCCCTGATCGAGCAGGGCCATTCGCACTGGGTGATTGCCCGCGCAGTTCACCGCGCCCCTGAGGTTGTGCCACCTGAGGTCAGCCGTGACGTCAGAGCACCGTGGCCGGATCCAGGGAGACCTTGGCGACCAGCGCCGCCGCCTTCTCCGCCACGCCGTCGGGCGTGAGCCCGATCTGGTTGAGGATCTCGTCGCGGGTGGCGTGGTCCAGGAACTCCTGGGGGATGCCCAGATCCCGGAGCGGGACGTCCACGCCCGCGTCGCGCAGCGCCTGCGCGATCGTCGCGCCGACGCCACCCACGCGGCCGTTGTCCTCGACCGTGATGACCGCGCGGTGCCGCGCAGCGAGGGGCGCGAGCTCGGGGTCGACGGGCTTGACCCAGCGGGGGTCGACCACCGTGGTCGCGATGCCCTGGGCGGCGAGCTTCTCGGCCGCGTCGAGGCAGGTCTGGGCCATGGCACCGACGGAGACGATGAGCAGGTCCGCGTCGGTGCCGTCGACCGCGCCGTCGCGCAGCACGTCCATGCCGCCGATCCGGCCGACGGCCGGGACCGCGGGGCCGACCGAGCCCTTGGAGTAGCGGACGACCGTCGGAGCGTCCTCGACCGCGACGGCCTCGCGCAGCTGCGCGCGCAGCTGGTCGGCGTCGCGCGGGGCGGCGAGCCGCAGGCCGGGGACGACCTGCAGGATCGACATGTCCCACATGCCGTTGTGCGAGGCGCCGTCAGCCCCGGTGACACCGGCTCGATCGAGCACGAACGTCACGCCGCACCGGTGCAGCGCCACGTCCATCAGCACCTGGTCGAAGGCACGGTTCAGGAAGGTCGCGTAGACGGCGACGACAGGGTGCAGCCCACCCGTCGCGAGACCGGCCGCCGACACCGCCGCGTGCTGCTCGGCGATGCCGACGTCGTAGATGCGGTCCGGGAACTCCTTGGCGAAGGGCGCCAGGCCGACCGGGTGGAGCATGGCGGCGGTGATGCCGACCACGTCCTCGCGCTCGCGGCCGATGGCGACCATCTCCTCGCCGAAGACCGAGGTCCAGTCCTGGCCCGAGGACTTCACCGGGAGGCCGGTGTCGGGGTGGATGACCGGGACCGCGTGGAAGCGGTCCTCCTCGTTCTGCTCGGCGGCGCGGTAGCCGCGGCCCTTCTGGGTGATGCAGTGGACGATGACCGGCCCGCCGAATCCCTTGGCGCGGCGCAGCGCGGACTCGACGGCCTGGACGTCGTGGCCGTCGATCGGGCCGACGTACTTCAGGCCCAGGTCCTCGAACATGCCCTGGGGGGCGATGAAGTCCTTCAGGCCCTTCTTGGCGCCGTGCAGCGTCTCGAAGAGGGACTGGCCGACGACGGGGGTGCGCTGCAGCGCGTCCTTGCCCCAGGAGAGGAAGCGCTCGTAGCCCTGGGTGGTGCGCAGCGTGGCGAGGTGGTTGGCCAGGCCGCCGATGGTGGGCGAGTAGGAGCGCTCGTTGTCGTTGACGACGATGATCACCGGGCGGTCGCTGGCCTCGGCGATGTTGTTGAGCGCCTCCCAGGCCATGCCGCCGGTCAGCGCGCCGTCGCCGATGACGGCGACGACGGTGCGGTCGTGGTGACCGAGCTGCTGGTTGGCCTTGGCCAGTCCGTCGGCGTAACCCAGGACGGTGGAGGCGTGCGAGTTCTCGATGACGTCGTGCTCGGACTCGGCGCGCGACGGGTAGCCGGAGAGGCCGCCCTTGCTGCGCAGCCGGCTGAAGTCCTGACGGCCGGTGAGGATCTTGTGGACGTAGGACTGGTGTCCGGTGTCGAAGAGGATGCGGTCCGCGGGCGACTCGAAGACCCGGTGCAGGGCGATCGTCAGCTCGACGACGCCGAGGTTCGGCCCCAGGTGGCCGCCCGTCTTCGAGACCTCCTCGACCAGGAAGCCACGGATCTCCTCGGCCAGCACGGCCAGCTGTCCCGGGCTGAGACGGTCCAGATCGCGCGGTCCCCGAATGCGGGTCAGCAGGGCCACCCGTTCCTCCTCTATCTCGTCCGACTCAGGGCGTCTTCGCCCGGAGCCCTCTCCCACCCGGGCCGCCGTGGACGCGCCCAAGTCCGCTCAGTCTAGTTGGCTGCCGTGGACGCGCGACCGCCCGGCACCGGAGCGGTGTCGGTGCCGGGCGGTCATTTTGCGTTCCGTCAGCCCCGTGACCGGCTCTCCCCCTCAAGAGAACCGGGCACGTTGCGGAGGGCCGACGGCGTTTCGCACGCCGTCTCCGGAGGTCTCAGCCTTTCGGGCGAAGGCGGTGCGCCGTCAGGCGCGGCCCGAGGACTTCTGGGTACGGCGGGACAGGGAGTCGACGACCACGGCGGCGAGGAGCACCACGCCCATGATCATGTACTGGATGTCCAGGTTCAGTCCGAGCATGTAGAGACCCGCCTGGATGGACGAGATGACCAGCATGCCCAGGAGGGCCGACCAGACCCGGCCGCGCCCGCCGAAGAGGCTGGTGCCGCCGATGACGGCCGCGGCGATGGCCATCATCAGGTTGTTCGGGTCGGCGCCGGCCTGACCGGCGGCGCTGGTGGTCGACGCGATGGCCAGACCGCCGAGCGCGGCGAAGGCTCCGGAGATCGCGTAGACCGAGATGCGGATGGCCGAGACGGAGATACCGGCACGACGGCTGGCCTCGATGTTGCCACCGACGGCGAAGATCTTGCGGCCGTAGCTGGTCCGACGGAGCACGAAGTCGGCGATGATCAGCAGCGCCAGGAAGAGCACGAGGTCGTTCGGCACGCCCCGGTCCTGGTTCAGCACGAAGGCGGCACCGAAGGCGCCGACCGCGAGCAGGGCGCTGCGCAGCACGATCTCGCTGGTCGGGCGGAACGGGACGCCCGCCGAACGCCGGCGGCGCTGCTCCAGCAGGCTGCTGACGGCCATCGAGGCGACCGCCAGCAGGGCCAGGATGTAGCCGCCGGAGATGTCACCGCCCAGGAAGAAGGAGTTCCCGGAGAGGAAGTGGTTCAGGCCACTGTCCGGCAGGTTGATCGTGCCGGTGGAACCGAGCAGCCAGAGCATGACGCCCTGCCAGCCGAGAAATCCGGCCAGGGTGACCACGAAGGCGGGCACGCCGATCTTGGCGAAGATCCAGCCCTGGAGCGCGCCGATCAGCGCGCCGCCGACCAGCGTGAGCACCACGGCGAGCCAGGGGTTCATCCCGTGGTTGACCGAGAGCACCGCGAAGAACGCAGCCGCCAGGCCGCTGACCGCGCCGACGGAGAGGTCGATCTCGCCCAGCAGCAGCACGAAGACCAGGCCGAGCGAGAGCAGGCCGACGCCGACCATGTAGTAGGCGACGAAAGTGCCCGTGGTGGCGGCGAAGTACTTGCTGTCGTTGAAGCTGAAGACGGCCCAGATGACGAGCAGTCCGACGACGACCGGCAGCGAGCCGAGGTCGCCGCCGCGGATCTTGCGCTTGAACTCGTTGAGGTAGCCCTGGAGGCCGGACTCGCGCTGGAGCAGCCGCGGGTCGACGGCCGAGGTCGGCGCGCTGGCCTGGGTCTTGGTGTCGTTGCTCACTTCGCGGCCTCCGCCGTGCGCGCCGCGCGCCGGGTCACCGCGTTCTCGGTGGCGCCGGTGATGGCGGCGATGATGGTCTCCTGCGTGGTCTCCTGCACCGGGAAGGTGCCGTTGTTCTTCCCGAGGCGCAGGACCGCGACGGTGTCCGCGACGGCGCGGACGTCGGCCATGTTGTGGCTGATCAGGATGACGCCGAGGCCGCGCTCGCGCAGCCGCTCGACCAGGTCGAGGACCTGCGCGGTCTGCTCGACGCCGAGGGCGGCGGTCGGCTCGTCCAGGATGACGACCTTGGGCTCGCCGATCAGCGAGCGGGCGATCGCGACGACCTGGCGCTGGCCACCGGACAGCGACGCGATCGGGATGCGGACCGAGGGGATGCGGATGGACAGGGTGTCCAGCAGCTCCCGGGACTTCTGCTCCATGGCGACCTCGTCGAGGACCCCACGACGCCTCAACTCCCGTCCGAGGAACAGGTTGTTGACGACGTCCAGGTTGTCACACAGGGCGAGGTCCTGGTAGACGGTCGCGACGCCGAGGTGCTGGGCGTCCTGCGGCCGGTTGATGTGGACCTCGCGCCCTTCCCACTCGATCGCGCCTTCGTCGATGGGGTGCACCCCGGCGATCGTCTTGACCAGGGTGGACTTGCCGGCGCCGTTGTCACCGACGAGGGCCACCACCTCTCCGGCGTGGACCTCCAACTCGACGTCGGTCAGGGCCTGGACGGCGCCGAACCGCTTGGAGACTCCGCGCAACGCCAGTACGGGCGCGCTTGTCACGTGAACCAACTCCTTCTTCCCATCCCGGTGCCTCGGGTGGGATGCCGCGCCGTCCGGGCGCCTGCGAGGTCGTGCGTAGAGCAAGATGACTTGACTGTCCCGCGTCCGCCCGCCCACGGGAATCCCGTGCGCGGGCGGACGGCTGACGGACCGGATTACTGCAGGCCGGCGGCCTTGCACGCGGCGGCGAAGTCCGCGGTGCAGATCTGGCTGACCTGGTACAGGCCGTCGGCGACGACGGTGTCCTTGATGTTGGTCTTGGTCAGCAGGACCGGCGTGAGCAGGTCGGACGGGACCGAGTTGCCCGAGAGGCTGGTCTTGGTGACCGTCGCGACGGAGCTGATGGACTGGCCGTTCAGCAGGTCGACGGCGAGCTGGGCGGCCGCCTCGGCCTCCGGCTTGTACGCCTTGTAGACGGTGTACGCCTGGGTGCCGGCCACGATGCGCTGGACCGCGTCGAGCTGGGCGTCCTGGCCACCGATCGGGGCGGTGACGCCCGCGTTCTTCATCGAGGTGACGATACCGGCGGCCATGCCGTCGTTGGCGGAGTAGACGCCCGCGACGTTCTTCGCACCGAGCTGGTTGAACGCGGCGGTGGCCTTCTGCGCGGCGACGTCGGGCTTCCACAGACCGGAGGCGTCGTAGGCGATGTTCACCTTGCCCTGGACGGCGGTGGTGAAGCCCTTCTTGAAGTCGGCGGCGTTCGGGTCGGCCGAGTCGCCGTCGATCTCCACGACCTTGGCGGACGGGGTGGCGGCGGGGCCCATGGCGTTGAGCAGGCCCTGGCCCTGGAGCTCACCGACCTTCTCGTTGTCGAACGAGACGTAGGCGTCGACCGGGCCCTGGGCCAGACGGTCGTAGGCGACGACCTTGATGCCCTTGTCGTGGGCGGCCTGCACGGAGGACTTGATCTGGGCGGCGTCCTGCGCGTCGACCACGAGGACCTTCACACCCGCGTTGATCATCGTCTGGACCTGCTGCGCCTGCGTCTGGGCGCTGCCGCCCGCGTTGGCGTACTGGATCGTGGCGCTCGGGGCCAGGGCCTTGACCTTGGCCTCGAACAGCGGCTTGTCGAACTGCTCGTACCGGGTGGTGGTGTTCTCGGGGAGCAGCAGGCCGATGGTCTGGGAACCGCCGGCCGCGGAGGTGGAGGAAGAAGAAGAGCTGGCGTTGCTGCTGCCGGCCTTGCCACAAGCGGCCAGGCCGAGCGCGATGGAAACGGCTGTGGTCACCACGACCGTGCGGCGCAGAGTGCTGTTCATCGTTTGGGGTGCCTCCCTGACGCGGTCGCCACACTGCGACCGAGGTGTGAGGAGTCAACCCCGCAGCCCAGGCTGGCGTCAATAATTAAAGTCGATGAACAGGCGATCCGAATCCATTCGTTATCTTCCTGAAGGCAGGGCGGCCACCCGCCCCCGGAATGCGGACATCAGCCCATGGGCAATGCGTTGGAATCGCTCATTTCGGACATGACCAACGCCAAGGCTCCAAGAACCTCGGCCCGTCCGCCCAGCGTTCCGGGCACGACCGACAGCTGCCGCGCGGCGCTCGGGATCGCGTAACGCGCCACCGACTCCCTTATCGGGTCCAGCACCAGGTCGCCGGCCTCGGCCAGGTCGCCGCCGAGGATCACCCGGCGCGGGTTCAAGAGGTTGCAGAGGTTGGCGACACCCGTGCCGATCTGGCGGCCGACGTCCGCGATCACGCGGCGGCAGCCGAGGTCGCCGCGCTGGGCGAGCTGCACGACGCCCGGCATGGTCAGGTCCGCGCCGTGGCTCTGCTGCAGCAGACCGAGGATGTGCCGGGCGCCGACGAAGGTCTCCAGGCAGCCGCGGTTGCCGCAGCGGCAGACCGGACCGGCCTCGTCGAGGGTGATGTGCCCGATCTCGCCCGCGGTGCCGCCCGGGCCGCGGTAGATCTGCCCGGCGATCACCAGGCCGGCGCCGACGCCGCTGGAGACCTTGATGTAGGCGAGGTCCGACAGCCCGCGGCCGGCGCCCCAGACCAGCTCGCCCAGCGCGCCGAGGTTCGCGTCGTTGTCGACGCGCACCGGCATGCCGAGCCGGCGGGAGAGCTCCTTCGCCGGGGCGATGCCGGTCCAGCCGGGCAGGATCGCGGTCGAGCCGAGCGCGCCGGTCTCCACGTCGATCGGCCCCGGGACGCCCAGCCCGACGCCGATCACCTTCTCGGCGGGGAAACCGGTCTGCTCCAGCAGCCGGGCCACCAGCTGCTCGGTGCGCCCGAAGCCCTGGTCGGCGGAGGCGTCGGTGTCGATCGGCTCGCTCTCCTCCGCCAGCACGCGGTGGGCGAGGTTGCCGATGGCCACCCGCAGGTGGGAGTGGCCGAAGTCGACGCCGACGACGATGCCCGCGTCCGCGCTGAGCGACACGCTGCGCGCACGCCGACCGCCCGACGAGGTGGGCGTCACCACCACCGTCCCGGCCTCACTGAGCTCGCGGACGATGTTGGAGACCGTCGCGGCGGAGAGCCCGGTGCTCCGCGCGATCTCGGCCTGGGTCAGCGATCCGGCCATGCGGACCGCCCGGAGCACCCGCTCCAGATTGGCCCGGTGCAGCGACGACTGTGAACCCGGCGTTTCCACGGACATGATCGATCCATCCTCCCCGCGCCCTTGCGGCGGAGACCTGTGCGCGGCCTTGTTTTCGGCCTTGAATACAACTTCTGAACTTCAAGCAGAGCCAATGGGGTGAAGTCATGTCAAGGCTGAAGGCGAAGAGGTGCCCTAAACGTTGCGAAAAGCCCCCTGCGCTGCGCCGGACGGCGGGGACGAGGGCGAAGACAAGGCCCGCCTTCAGGGGCCGCCTTCACGGGCCTCCCGGCCCGTCCTTGCCCCTGGTCGCTGTCAGGGGCAAGGACGGGCCGGGA
>NZ_QKYN01000281.1 GCF_003258295.1 Streptacidiphilus pinicola
CGCGTCGTCGACGACGCGTTCGGCCCGGTCCCGGGAGACGGCCTGGTCGATGTAGGTGAAGTTCCACGACAGCTGGCCCTGACTGGTGGTCACCGAGGACCCGAAGTACCCCGCCACCGAGATCCCGCCCACGAACTGCGCCCCCGACAGCCGCCAGGAACCCAGCTGGGTCGGGAACTCGAACCGGCCGACGTTGGAGACGAAGAAGTTGAACGGCCCGTGCTCCTCCAGATGCCGCACGAACGGCTCGCAGTCCGCGACACCCCAAGGCCCCTGCTCCGCCAGCCGGTCGAACGCCTCGTACTGCTCACCGCGCTTCTTACGCGCCGCGATGTCGTCACGCACGAACCGCGCCATCGCCCACAGGTCGTCCGGCCGGCACGACACCACCGAGTGCAACGCGGACACGAAACACCCCACCTCGTCCTCGTCCACCGCCCGCGCCAACTCCTCACGCAACGACACCCGCGAACCCACCGCGAACCGCGCCGCCGGCGCCGCCTCCGCATCCCGGGCCACCGCACACGCCAACCCCGCCGCCAGCACCCCGTCCAAGGTGGCACCCTCACGCCGGCACGCCGCCGTCAACCGCCCCAGCACCGCACCCGACAACGCCCGGTGCAGCATCCGCGTGCGACGCAGATCGAACGGCACGAACCGCTCCGGCTCCAACCGCCCCACCACCTCACCCCCCGCACCCGCGTCGGCGCCCTGGCCCAGCGGCCCGCCCACGAACGGCTCCCGAGCCGGGAACAGCGCCTCCAACGGCTCCGGCATCTGCTGCGGCCCCACCACCACCCGTACCGGCGGCGCCGCCGCCAAGCGCACCCACTGCCGCAACAACGACAACGCCGTCGTCCCGTCCGCAACCGAATGCGGCAACGTCAAGATCAGATCGTGGACCTGGCCCGGCCCCGCGATGTGCACCGCACGCACCAACGGACCCGACCGCCAGTCCACCGGCTGCGCAAGCTCAAACCCATCCACCTCATCCGCCCAACCCCCCTGCGCCGCATCGCCCAACCGCACCTGCCGCAACGGGATCGGCAACACCGTCGCCACGAACCTGGGCCCCTCCCCACCCCCCAGCCCCACCGGATCCGTGATCGCCATCCG
>NZ_QKYN01000196.1 GCF_003258295.1 Streptacidiphilus pinicola
CCAGCCCAGGCCCCACCGCCGCGCCCTTCCGCCGTGCGGCGCGCACCGACGCGCCGTCCTGGCGGAAGGCTGCCCAGGACCGGCCGGGGGCCAGCCGTGCGCCCTCCTGGCCGCCCCCGCCGCGCTTCGCGCGCTCGCTCGATGGGGTGGGACAGGTTTTCAGGAACGGACGAAGGGAGAGGGCTCAGACGAAGACGGCGACCGACTTCGCCTTGCCGCCCTGCTCCTCGATCAGCGCGAGGAAGCGGCCCTCCGGGTCGAAGACCGCGATCGGGCCGTCGACGCCCAGCCCGGGGGCGGCGATGCGGACGCCGGTGGACAGCAGCCGGGCCTGCTTCTCGTCGACGTCCCAGCGCGGGAACGCGGCCGCCGCCGCGGCCGCGATCGGCAGCACGTTGTCGGCGAAGGACTCCTCCAGCGCCTCCAGGGTGTGCGCCACGTCGAGCCCGTAGGCGCCCACGCGGGTGCGCCGCAGCATGGTGAGGTGGCCGCCGACGCCGAGACCGGCGCCGAGGTCGCGGGCCAGGGCCCGGATGTACGTGCCGGAGGAGCAGTCGACGGTGACGTCCAGGTCGACGACGGGCGTGCCGTCCTCGGCCACGACGTCCCGGCGGGCGTGCACCTCGAAGCGGGAGACGGTGACCGGCCGGGCGGCCAGCTCGACCTCCTCGCCCTCCCGCACCCGCGCGTACGAGCGCTTGCCGTCGATCTTGATCGCGCTGACGCTGGACGGCACCTGCCGGATGGGCCCGGTCAGCTCGGCGACGCCCGCCGCGATCGCCTCGTCCGTGACGGCGCGGGCCGCCGCCGACGCGGTGACCTCGCCCTCCGCGTCGTCCGTGACGGTCGTCTGGCCGAGGCGGATGGTCGCCTCGTAGGTCTTGGTGGTCAGCGCCAGGTGTCCGAGCAGCCGGGTGGCCTTCTCGGAGCCGACGACGAGGACACCCGTGGCCATCGGGTCGAGCGTGCCGGCGTGGCCGACCTTGCGTGTGCCGGCCATCCGGCGGACGCGGGCGACGACGGTGTGGGAGGTGATCCCGGCCGGCTTGTCGACGATGATCAGGCCGTCCGGGCCGGTGCCCTTGCGCTTCACGAGGGGATTCAGTCTTTCGTTCGGGGAGCTCAGTCGGAGATCGGGGCGGGCTGCGCGTCGATCGCGGCGCGGAAGGCCGCGACGGTGGCGGGTACGCCCTGGTGCGAGGTGAAGCCGGCCGCGTAGGCGTGGCCGCCGCCGCCCAGCGCGGCGCAGGCCGCGGCGACGTCGACGGCGCCGCTCGCCCGGGAGGAGCCGCGCAGGGTGCCGTCCGGGTCCTCCTTGAGAACCAGTGCGACTTCGGCCTCGGCGGCCTTGCGGACGGTGTCGATCAGGCCCTCGATCTGCTCCGGCGGGACGCCGTGGGCGAGCAGGTCGGCCCAGGGCACCCAGGTCCACACCAGGCCCCGGCCGCCGGCCGCCTGCGGCTCCAGCTCGGCGCGTTCCAGGGCGGCGGCGAGAACCTTCAGGTAGCCGAAGGACTGGGTGTCCCACAGCCGCCGGGAGATGGCGTCGTGCCGCACCCCGGCCGCCAGCAGGCGGGAGGCGAACTCGTGGGTGGCGGCCGTGGTGGCCGCGTAGCGGAAGGAGCCGGTGTCGCTGGCGACACCGGCGTACAGGCAGGTGGCGATCTGCTCGTCCAGCGGCACGCCCAGGCGGCGCAGCAGCTCGTCGACCAGGACCGCGGTGGCCGGGGCCAGCGGGTCGATCAGGCGCAACGTGCCGAAACCGGCGTTGGAGGTGTGGTGGTCGACCACGACCAGCTCGCGGGCGGACTCCGCCTTGGCCTGCAGCAGGCCGAGCCGGCGGGCGTCGGCGACGTCGAAGCTGATCATCAGCTCCGGCCGCTCGGGGACCTGCGCGCAGGGGACGATCAGCTCCTGGCCGGGCAGGAAGGAGAGCGAGGCCGGCACGACCTGCGGGTCGTCGCCGAAGGAGACCCGCACCTCGACGCCGCGCTGACGCAGCGCCAGACCGAAGGCCAGGGCCGAGCCCAGCGCGTCGCCGTCGGGCAGGACGTGCGCGAGCAGGTCCACCGAGGCGGCACGACCGATCGCGTCCAGCACCGCCTGCCAGTCCGCCTCGCTCGGGCGCCGCAGCTCAGCACGCGGCGCGGGCAGCGCCGGAGCCGGGACGCCCACCGCGGCGGTGGGTGTCCCGGTCGGCTCGACGCGCGGGGCGAGATGCTCCTGCCGGCCGGGCACGGCTACTCGTCCTCTGCCTCGTCGTCGGCCTCGACGTCCGCGTCCTCGTCCTCGCCGGGCTTGCGGTACGGGTCGGCCTCACCGGCGAAGGTCTTGCCGACGGCGACACTGCGCACCTCGGCGTCCTGCGCCCGCGCCTTGACGAGCAGGTCGTCCAGGTGACGGGCGGTGTCCGGGATCGCGTCCAGGACGAAGGTCAGGGTCGGGGTGAACCGGACCCCGGTCTCGCGGCCGACCGTGGAGCGCAGGATGCCCTTGGCGCTCTCCAGCGCAGCCGCGGAGGCCTCGCGGTCGGTCTCGTCGCCGTGGACGGTGTAGAAGACGGTGGCCTCGCGCAGGTCACCGGTCACCCGGGCGTCGGTGATGGTGACGAAACCGAGCCGCGGATCCTTGATCCGCCGCTGGAGCGTCTCCGCGACGACCACCCGGATGCGGTCTGCGAGCTTGCGCGCCCTCGCGGTGTCGGTCACTGGTCCTCCTCGTGCTGGTGGGCACCGTGGGAACGGTACCCGCGGACGCCCTCCTTGGGGCGGCCTGTCCGATTGTCCTACTCGTCCTCGTCGTCCCGAAGCCTGCGCCTCGCGGACAGCAGCTGTACCTCGGGCCTGCCCGAGACCAGCCGCTCGCAGCTGTCCAGGATCTCGGCGACGTAGGACGCCTCGCCGGAGACGACGGCCAGGCCGATCTCGGCCCGGCGGTGCAGATCCTGGTTTCCGGTCTCCGCAGCGCACACGCTGTACTTGCGCTGCAGTTCGGCCACGATGGGCCGGACGATCGACCGCTTCTCCTTGAGCGAGTGAATATCACCCAGAAGCAGGTCGAACGTAAGTGTTCCCACGAACATGTGTGACAGGTCACGCCGACCTGTGAGGCCTCGGGGACTACGGAGTGACTGCTATGCCCTCACCGTACCGAGCGGAGAGGGGGCCGGTCGACGGAATTGGCTCCGTCTCCCGGCCCCCTCTCACTGCCTTACCGACTTACGAGCGCGGCTTCTCGCGCATCTCGTACGTCTCGATGGTGTCCTCCACCTTGATGTCGTTGTACGACCCCAGGGTGACACCGGCCTCGAAGCCCTCGCGGACCTCGGTCGCGTCGTCCTTGAAGCGGCGCAGACCCTCGATGGTGAGGTTCTCCGCCACGACCTTGCCGTCGCGGATGAGGCGGGCCTTGGCGTTGCGTCGGATGAGGCCCTCGCGGACCAGCACACCGGCGATGTTGCCGAACTTGGAGGAGCGGAAGACCTCGCGGATCTCCGCGGAGCCGAGGCGCACCTCCTCGTACTCCGGCTTGAGCAGGCCCTTGAGCGCCGCCTCGATCTCCTCGATCGCCTGGTAGATGACCGAGTAGTAGCGGATGTCGACGCCCTCGCGGTCCGCCGCCGTACGGGCGCGGCCCTCGGCCCGGACGTTGAAGCCCAGGATGATGGCGTCGGAGCCCATGGCCAGGTCGACGTCGGACTCGGTGATCGCACCCACACCGCGGTGCAGGATGCGGAGCTCGACCTCCTCGCCCACGTCCAGCTTGAGCAGCGCGTCCTCCAGGGCCTCCACGGAACCGGAGACATCACCCTTGATGATGAGGTTGAGCTGCTGGATGCCGCCGGCGGCGATGGCCTTGTCCAGGTCCTCGAGCGAGACGCGGACCGGACGACGCGCGAACATGGCGTTGCGGTCGCGGGCCGAGCGCTTCTCGGCGATCTGGCGGGCCGTGCGGTCCTCGTCGACGACGATGAAGCTGTCGCCGGCGCGGGGCACCGAGGTCAGACCGAGCAGCAGGACCGGACGCGACGGACCGGCCTCCTGCAGGTTGTTGCCGTTCTCGTCGAGCATGGCGCGGACGCGGCCGTAGCTGTCGCCGACCACGATCGAGTCACCGACGCGGAGGGTACCGCGCTGGACGAGCAGCGTCGCCATGGCGCCGCGGCCCTTGTCCAGGTGGGCCTCGATCGCGATGCCCTGGGCGTCCTGCTCCGGGTTGGCCCGGAGGTCCAGGCTGGCGTCCGCGGTCAGGACCACGGCCTCCAGCAGGGAGTCGATGTTCAGACCCTGGCGCGCGGAGATGTCGACGAACATGGTGTCGCCGCCGTACTCCTCGGCCACCAGACCGAACTCGGTCAGCTGACCGCGGACCTTGGTCGGGTCGGCGCCCTCGACGTCGATCTTGTTGACCGCGACGACGATCGGCACACCGGCGGCCTTGGCGTGGTTCAACGCCTCGACCGTCTGCGGCATGACGCCGTCGTTGGCCGCGACCACCAGGATCGCGATGTCGGTGGACTTGGCACCACGGGCACGCATGGCGGTGAACGCCTCGTGACCCGGGGTGTCCAGGAACGTGATGGCACGCTCCTCGCCGTTGACCTCGGTGACGACCTGGTAGGCACCGATGTGCTGGGTGATGCCACCGGCCTCGCCCGCGACCACGTTGGTCTTGCGGATGGCGTCGAGCAGGCGGGTCTTACCGTGGTCGACGTGACCCATGACGGTCACGACCGGCGGACGCGCACGCAGCTCGTCCTCGCCGCCCTCGTCCTCGCCGAAGTCGATGTCGAAGGACTCGAGCAGCTCGCGGTCCTCGTCCTCGCGGGAGACGATCTCCAGCGTGAAGCCCATCTCGCCGGCGAGCATCTGCAGGATGTCGTCGGAGACGGACTGCGTCGCGGTGACCATCTCACCGAGGTTGAACATCACGGAGACGAGCGCCGCCGGGTTGGCGTTGATCTTGTCCGCGAAGTCCGTCAGGGAGGCGCCACGCGAAAGGCGCACGGTCTCGCCGTGGCCCTTCGGCAGCATCACACCGCCGACGGACGGGGCCTGCATGGCCTCGTACTCCTGGCGCTTCGCGCGCTTGGACTTGCGGCCACGGGCCGGACGGCCACCGGGGCCACGGCCGAAGGCACCCTGCGTGCCGCCACGGGCACCCGGGCCACCGGGACGACCGCCGAAGCCGCCGCCACCGCCGGGACGGGCACCGCCGAAGCCGCCGCCACCGCCGCCGCCACCCGGACGCGGGCCGCCGAAGCCGCCGCCGGCCGGACGGGAGCCCGGGCCGGCCGGACGACCCTGGAAGCCGGGACGCGCGCCGCCGGCACCGCCGGGACGGGCACCCGGACCACCGGGACGACCGGCACCGCCGGGGCCCGGACGCGGGCCGGGGCGCTGCGGCATCATGCCCGGGTTCGGGCGCGGCATGCCGCCGGGGGTCGGGCCGGGACGCGGGCCGCCCTGCGGACGGGGCATCCCGCCCGGAGCGGGAGCGCCACCGGGACGCGGAGCGCCGCCCGGACGCGGGGCGCCACCGTCACGGGGGCCACGCTCGGGAGCACCGGGACGCGGAGCGCCACCGGGACGCGGGGCGCCACCGTCACGGGCACCACGCTCGGGCGCACCCGGACGCGGAGCGCCACCGGGACGCGGGCCACGGCCCTCGGACGCACCGGCGCCGCCACCGGGACGGGCGCCGGGGCGGGCCATGCCGGTGTTGCTGGACGTGAAGGGGTTGTTGCCCGGACGGGGACCGGCCGGGCAACAACCCCTTCACGT
>NZ_QKYN01000197.1 GCF_003258295.1 Streptacidiphilus pinicola
CCCCCGCACCCTCGGCGAGTCGATAAACCCCCTCTCCCACCCGCCGGTTGGGCGCTACGCTTCCCCGGCATTCGTCGGAGGGGGAGCCGTGACGGAGAAGTACAAGGAACCCTGGTACGCCACCGCGTTGCGGGCCGGGCTGGAGCTGGTCGGGTGGATCGGCCTGCCGATCGCCCTGTGGTCGCACTCGATCCCGGCCGCGATCGGCGTCNNTCCCGGCGGTCTGCCAGACGCCCGGTGACAAACCGGGCACGAACATCGCCGTGCCCGGCTGGGTGACCATCCTCATGGTCCTCGCCGAGCTGGCCGGCGCCGTCGTCGCGGCCTGGCTGCNNCCGCCCTCGCCCTGCTGACCTGCTGGACCGAGCTCCCGCGCTGGAAGCGCCTGCTCGCCTGGCAGCCGCCCGTGCGAGCCTGACCCGTCGTGTCGGTCGAAGGCGTTACCGTGCTGGGGATGGACGAGATCGCGCAGGTCGACAGCTACAGTCCCGGCGCGCAGGCGCGGTGGGTGGAGGAGCCGGACAAGCGGCCCGGGCGTACCGCGTTCCAGCGCGACCGGGCGCGCGTCCTGCACTCCGCAGCGCTGCGGCGGCTGGCCGGGACGACGCAGGTCGTCGCGCCGCTGGAGAGCGACTTCCCGCGCACCAGGCTGACCCACTCGCTGGAGTGCGCCCAGGTGGGCCGGGAGCTCGGGGCCGCGCTCGGCTGCGATCCGGACCTGGTGGAGACGGCGTGCCTGGCGCACGACATCGGCCACCCGCCGTTCGGGCACAACGGAGAGGAGGCGCTCGACAAGGCCGCCGAGTCCTGCGGCGGCTTCGAGGGCAACGCGCAGTCGCTGCGCATCCTGACCCGGCTGGAGCCCAAGCGCTTCGTCCCGCACGCCGAGGAGAACGGCCACCCGATCAGCGTCGGCCTGAACCTGACCCGGGCCACCCTGGACGCGGCCACCAAGTACCCGTGGGCGCGCGGGCAACACCCGGAGCTGCCGCACAAGTTCGGCGTCTACGCCGACGACCTGCCGGTCTTCACCTGGATGCGGCAGGGCGCGCCCGGTCACAAGCGCTGCTTCGAGGCGCAGGTGATGGACTGGTCCGACGACGTCGCCTACTCCGTCCACGATGTCGAGGACGGCCTGCACGCCGGCCACATCCGTCCCGCCGCGCTCGGCTCGCCCGGCGAGCGGGAGGAGCTGTACCTGGTGGCGGTCCGATACGCGCCCAACGCCGAGCCGGAGGAGCTCGCCGAGGCGCTGGACCGGCTGCGCGCGCAGGAGTGGTGGCCGCACCGCTACGACGGCTCGGCCCGCGACCGGGCCCGGCTCAAGGACCTCACCAGCCAGCTGATCGGCCGCTT
Organism: Streptacidiphilus pinicola; assembly: GCF_003258295.1. Taxonomy (GTDB): domain Bacteria; phylum Actinomycetota; class Actinomycetes; order Streptomycetales; family Streptomycetaceae; genus Streptacidiphilus; species Streptacidiphilus pinicola. The sequence continues at coordinate 1,357 of NZ_QKYN01000197.1, forward strand.
CTGCACCTCCGCCGAGGCCGCCACCCGCGCCGCCTTCGGCGACGGCCCGCTCACCCGCTACCGCGCCGACCTGATCGTGCCGCGCGAGGTCCGCCTCGAATGCGCGGTGATGAAGGCCGTCGCCGACCGCTACGTCATGCAGCGCGACGACCAGGAGCAGCTGCGCCGCCGCCAGCGCGTGGTCATCGGCGAGCTCGCCGAGACGCTGGTGCGGATCGCGCCGGAGGGCCTGGACCCGGTGTTCCGCACCCTGTTCGAGGAGGCGTCCGACGACGCCGGGAGGCTGCGCGCGGTGATCGACCAGATCGCCACCCTGACGGACGCGTCGGCGCTGGCGCGCCACCGGCTGCTCACGAAGTCGCCATGAGATCTTGACGATCGGTCAGTGACGCCCTCTTCACCTCCACGGTGTGCATGAGGGAGGCTCACGGGTAGATCGAAACCGATGCCTGAGCAAGCCAGCAAGACATCCACCGAGGCGATCCACGGAGGAAACAGGAATGGTGGGCGCGCACGCGACGATGGCGATCGTCGGGGCCGGACTGACCGGGGCCAAGGCGGCGGAGACGCTGCGCGCCGAGGGGTTCGACGGGCGGGTGATACTGCTCGGCGAGGAGCGTGACCATCCCTACGAGCGACCACCCCTGTCCAAGGGCTACCTGGCCGGCACCGCCGAACGTTCCGAGGTCTTCGTCCACGACTCCGGCTGGTACGCCGCGCACGACGTGGAGCTGCACCTGGGCCAGCCGGTCGTCGCGATCGACCGCGCCGCGCGCGAGCTGCGTCTGGGCGGGGACGGCGACGTGCTCGGCTACGACAAGCTGCTGCTGGCCACCGGTTCCGCGCCGCGCCCGCTCGACATCCCCGGTGTGGGCCTCGGCGGCGTCCACTATCTGCGCCGCCTCTCCGACTCCGAGCGCCTGCGCGCGACGCTGCAGACGCTGGGCCGGGAGAACGGCACGCTGGTGATCGTCGGCGCGGGCTGGATCGGCCTGGAGGTCGCCGCGGCGGCCCGCGGCTACGGCGCGGAGGTGACGGTCGTCGAGCCGATGAGCACCCCGCTGCAAGCGGCGCTCGGCCCGGAGCTCGGCGCGTTCTTCGCGCGGCTGCACCAGGACCACGGCGTCAGGTTCCACTTCGGCGTGACGGTCACCGAGATCGAGGGCCGCGACGGCATGGTGCTGGCCGCCCACACCAGCGACGGGCAGGAGCACCCCGCCCACGCGGTGCTGATCGGCGTCGGCGCGGTCCCGCAGATCGCCCTCGCCGAGCAGGCCGGGCTGGAGCTGGCCACGCGCGAGGAGGGCGGTGGCGTCGCGGTCGACGTCTCGCTGCGCACCTCCGACCCGGACATCTTCGCGGCGGGCGACATCGCCTGCGCCGTCAACCCGGTGTTCGGCCGCCGGCTGCGCGTCGAGCACTGGGCCAACGCGCTGAACGGCGGCCCGGCGGCGGCGAAGGCGATGCTCGGGCAGGAGGTCGTCTACGACAAGGTCCCCTACTTCTTCTCCGACCAGTACGACCTCGGCATGGAGTACTCCGGCTTCGCGGCGCCCGGCGGCTACGAACGCGTGGTCGTGCGCGGCGACGCGGGCAAGCGCGAGTTCATCGCCTTCTGGCAGACCGGCGACGGCCACGTGGTCGCGGGCATGAACGTGAACGTGTGGGACGTCACCTCGCCGATCCAGGCGCTGGTCCGTTCCGGCCGGGCCGTCGACCCGGAACGGCTGGCCGACCCGACCGTGCCACTGGAGGCCCTGATCGAGCCGTAGAATTCATCCGTGGCGGGACGGATCAAGGACGAAGACGTGCAGGCGGTGAAAGCCGCCCTGCGGATCGACGCCGTCGTCGGCGACTACGTCCAGCTCGCCAACGGCGGCGGCGGACAGCTCAAGGGCCTGTGCCCGTTCCACGACGAGAAGTCCGCCTCCTTCTACGTGAACCCCTCCAAGGGCGTCTACAACTGCTTCGGCTGCCAGGAGAGCGGCGACACCCTCGGCTTCGTGATGAAGATCGAGCACCTCTCCTTCGTGGAGGCCGTGGAGCGGCTCGCGCCGCAGGTCGGCATCACGCTGCGCTACGAGGGCGGCTCCTACGTCCCCGGTCGGCAGCAGGGCGAGCGGACCCGGCTGCTGGAGATCAACCGGCTCGCCGCCGCCTGGTTCCAGGAGCAGCTGAACAGCCCCGAGGCCGAGATCGGGCGGCGGTTCCTCAAGGAGCGCGGCTTCGAGCGCGAGGCCGCCGCCCACTTCGCCGTCGGCTACGCGCCGGCCGGGTTCGAGAACCTCACCCGGCTGCTCCGCGGCAAGGGCTACACCGACAAGGAGCTGCTCACCTCCGGCATCTGCTCCGAGGGCCGCCGCGGCCCGATGGACCGGTTCCGGGCCCGGCTGATCTGGCCGATCCGGGACCTGACCGGCGAGGTCGTCGGCTTCGGCGCGCGCCGCCTGCGCGAGGACGACAACGGCCCGAAGTACCTGAACACCCCGGAGACCCCGCTCTACAAGAAGTCCCACGTCCTGTACGGCGTCGAGCTCGCCAAGAAGGAGATCGCCAAGTCCGGCCGGGCCGTCGTCGTCGAGGGCTACACCGACGTGATGGCCTGTCACCTCGCCGGTATCCCCTCCGCCGTGGCGACCTGCGGGACGGCCTTCGGCGAGGACCACATCAAGATCCTGCGCCGGCTGCTGCTCGACACCAACGGCAGCGACGCCAAGGTCGTGTTCACCTTCGACGGCGACGCCGCCGGCCAGAAGGCCGCGCTGCGCGCCTTCGAGGACGACCAGAAGTTCGCCGCGCAGACCCTGATCGCGGTCAGCCCCGGCGGCATGGACCCCTGCGAGCTGCGGATCGGCGAGGGCGACGAGGCGGTGCGCAACCTGATCGACCGCGCCTCGCCGCTGTTCGAGTTCGCGATCCGGTCCACCGTCGCCCGGCACAACCTCGACACCGCCGAGGGCCGCGCCGCCGCGCTCGACGCCTGCGCGCCGATCGTCGCGCAGATCAAGGACGGCTCGATCCGGCACGAGTACGCCGTGCAGCTGGCCGGGATGCTCGGCATCCTCGACGAGCGCTTCGTCGTCCGCCGGGTACAGCAGGTGGCGCAGTGGGCGGCCGAGCGCCGCGAGGGGCGCGGGAGCGTGCGCGGGCAGCAGCGCCCCGGACAGCAGCGTCCCGGACAAGGGCCGCAGCAGCCGGCGGCGCCGGCCCGCCCGGCGTTCCGGCTGGACGCGCGCAACCCGCAGCAGTTCGTGGAGCGCGAACTGCTGAAGCTGGCCGTCCAGTTCCCGGCGCTGGTCGCGCCGATCCTGGACGCGTTCAGCCCCGAGGAGTTCATGACGCCGCCCTACGCGGCCGTCCGCGAGGCCCTCACCGCCGGTGGCGGCGTCACCGCGGGCGCGGAGGCGGCGGACATCTGGGTCGACGTGCTGCGCGAGGTCGCGCCCGACGACGCCGTGCGCGGTCTGATCACCGAGCTCGCCGTCGAGCCGATCCGCACCCGGCGCGCGCCGGACGCGATCTACGCGGGGGAGTTCCTGGTCCAGCTTCGGCTGCAGGCGGTGGCCCGGCGGGTCGCGGCCTGCCGCGTCCAGCTGCAGCGGTTGGGCCCGAACGCGTCCGCCGAGCAGACGGAAGCGATCCAGCGGGAGCTGTGGGGTCTGCAGCAGTACGAGGGGGAGCTGCGCTCCCGTGGGGCAGCCGCACTCTGACGGTGCGTCGAGCTCACCCTCGGTGACCGCTCCGGCACAGAAACTCCGCGCAGGGGTCTCTGCCCGCACCCCCGGCCTGCCCCACACTGGTTGACGGTGCCTCATTCCTCTCAGCCGCGGCCCGCCGAGCAAGGCGGCGTCGCGCCCCAGGCTTCCCGGACGCGGGGTGACGAGAACCCTCCCCACGTCCCGCTGCCGCGTGCCCCCGTAGCCGCTCCCGAGCAGGCGTCGGCCCCGCCACCGGGGCGTCCTCCGACGCCGGAAGGGATGGACGTGGAACTTGCCGCCACGGCCCTCTACCCCACCGCCCTCGACGCACCTGCGCCCCTCTCCCTCGCCCCGACCGTGCCCGTGCAGCGCGGCTCAGCCGAGGCCCCCGACAACCAACCTTCCGACGGCCAAGCTTCCGACGGCCAAGCTTCCGACGCCCCACCTCCGGCCGCCCGGCCGCCTGCCGAGCCCACCACCGACGAGCTGCGCGTCGTGGACGAGGATCCGCCGCTCCCCGCCCTGGACGACAGCGGCGGTCCCGCCGCGGACCTGTTCCGCCAGTACCTGCGCGAGATCGGCCGCATCCCGCTGCTCACCGCCGCCGACGAGGTCGAGCTGGCCCGCAGCGTGGAGGCCGGGCTCTTCGCCGAGGAGTACCTGGGGCTGCACCACGAGACCGTGGACGAGCGGCTCGCCGACGAACTGGACCTGCTGATCGTGCGCGGGCGGATCGCCAAGCGCCGCCTGGTCGAGGCCAACCTGCGCCTGGTCGTCTCCGTCGCCAAGCGTTACATCGGCCGCGGCCTGACCATGCTGGACCTGGTGCAGGAGGGCAACCTCGGCCTGATCCGCGCCGTGGAGAAGTTCGACTACACCCGCGGCTACAAGTTCTCCACCTACGCCACCTGGTGGATCCGGCAGGCCATGAGTCGCGCCCTGGCCGACCAGGCCCGCACCATCCGGGTGCCGGTGCACGTCGTCGAGCTCATCAACCGCGTGGTCCGGGTGCAGCGGCAGCTGCTGCAGGAGCGCGGCATGGAGCCGACCACGGCCGAGGTCGGCGCGGTGCTGGAGCTCCCCGAGGAGCGGGTCAGCGAGGTGCTGCGGCTGGCTCAGGAGCCGGTCTCGCTGCACGCGCCGGTGGGCGAGGAGGACGACGTCGCGCTCGGCGACCTGATCGAGGACGGCGACGCGGCCTCCCCGGTGGAGTCCGCCGCGTTCCTGCTGCTGCGCGAGCACCTGGAGGCCGTGCTCAGCACGCTGGGGGAGCGGGAGCGCAAGGTGGTGCAGTTGCGCTACGGCCTGATCGACGGCCGGCCGCGCACCCTGGAGGAGATCGGCCGCCTCTTCGGGGTGACCCGTGAGCGCATCCGGCAGATCGAGTCCAAGACGCTGAACAAGCTGCGCGACCACGCCTTCGCCGACCAACTGCGAGGCTACCTCGACTAGTTGCCCTCAGTTGACGGGTCCGGACCTCGCCGCGCGCGGGGACCGCGTACGATCACGGGGTCCTGAGCCACGGCGCGTCGGCGCACCCCACCGCCGCGCCTCCACACGCGTCAGACAAGGCCCCCGCCCCATGAAGCTGATCACCGCCGTCATCAAGCCGTTCCGCGTGGACGCGGTCCGCGAGGCGCTGGTCGGACTCGGCGTCCACGGCCTCACCGTCACCGAGGCCAGCGGCTACGGTCGCCAGCGCGGCCACACCGAGGTCTACCGCGGCGCGGAGTACCGCATCGACCTCGTCCCCAAGGCCCGCCTGGAGGTCGTCGTCGAGGACGCCGACGCGGAGGCCGTCATGGACGCCATCACCGTCGCGGCCCGCACCGGAAAGATCGGCGACGGCAAGGTGTGGGCCGTCCCGGTCGACACCGTCGTCCGCGTCCGCACCGGCGAACGCGGCCCGGACGCGGTCTGAGTCCCCCTACCGCCCCAGCTCGGGGTGGGTCCGCTTCAGCACCGTCGCGAACTGGGCCCGCACCGCGCCGCCCACGGCGGTGTCCTCGCCGGGGTCGAGCACGGTGTGCGGGGACGGCGGCCCCCATGCGGGCGGCTCGGGCGTGCCCGCGAGCGCCCACGCCGCCTGGCGCGCGGCGCCGATCGCCGCGTACTCGGCCTGGGCCGGGACCACGACCGGCACCCCGAAGATCGCCGGTGCGACCGCCTGCACGGCCGCGAGCCGTCCGGCCACGCCGGTCAGGAAGACCCGCTTCACCACGACGCCGTTCGCCCGCAGCACGTCCAGTGCCTCGGCGAGCCCGCACAGCATGCCCTCGACCGCCGCGCGCGCCAGGTGCTCGGGCTTCATCGACTCCACCCGCAGCCCCGCCAGTGTGCCCGCGGCGTGCGGCAGCGGCGGCGTGCGCTCGCCCTCCAGGTACGGCAGCAGCACCAGCCCGTACGCGCCCGGCGTGGACCGCAGCGCCAGCTCGTTCAGCCCCTGCAGATCCGTTCCCAGCATCGTCGCGGTCGCGCGCAGCACGCGTGCCGCGTTGAGCGTCACCACCTGGGCCAGGTAGCGCCCCGTCCCGTCCGCGTAGGTGGAGACGGCCGGCTCGCTGATCGCCTGGTCGTGCACCGCGTGCAGGGTGCCGGAGCTGCCCAGTGAGACCAGCACGTCGCCCAGCTCCAGCCCCAGCCCCAGCGCGGTGGCCATGGTGGTGCCGGTCCCCGCCGCGATCAGCAGCCCCTCCGGACTCTGCCCGGCCGCCTCGGCCGGACCCAGCACGGTCGGCAGCTGCTGCAGCTCGTGCCCCAGCGCGAGGGCGGCCAGATCGGGCCGCCAGCGCTCCTCGACGCACGACCAGTACCCCGTGCCGGACGCGTCCCCGCGGTCGGTCGTCCGGCGTGCCGACTGCCCCAGCAGCTGCCACACGAGCCAGTCGTGCGGCATCAGGATCTCTGCGAGGCGCTTGGCGGACTGCGGCTCGTTGTCCGCGAGCCAGCGCAGCTTCGCGATCGTCGCCGAGGCCAACGGCACCGCGCCGATCGCATGCGCCCAGGCGGCGGGCCCGCCGAGCTCCTCCACGAGCGCGACGGCGGAGGACGCGGCCCGCGGATCGTTGCGCAGCATGGCCGGTCGGACCAGCACCCCGCCGGCGTCCAGCCCGATCAGCCCCTGCTGTTGGGCCGACACCCCGATCGCGGCGATCCCCTCCAGCAGCCCGCCCTCGGCTGCCGCCCCGAGCGACCGCAGCCACTCCTGCGGATCCACCTCCACCGGCGCGCTCCCGGCGGCCACACCGGGGTGCGGGGCACGGTTCTCCCGCAGCACGGCACCGGTCTCGGTGTCACACACGGTGATCTTCGTGAACTGTGCCGAACAGTCGATTCCCGCGGCAATGCCCATGCCGAGATCATGCCTCATGGGTAACCTTCTGCGCGGGCTATCACTCGCACTACGCAGGGGAGTGCGACGGGACCGTCCGCAACGGTCACCTGTGGGCGGTGTCCCAGTCGTCCAGCGTGGTGGACTTGCCGTTCAGGTAAGGGATGCGGTCGGTGACCGCGTTTGGGAGGCGGTCGCCGACCTTGTCGGCGACGGCTTGGCCCGCCTTCGTGGCCGCGCTGCCCGCCGCGGCCTTCGCGTTGCGGGTCGCCGACTGGACGGCCTGCGTCTGCGAGAGGTCCCGCGCCGTCTGGCGCAACTGCTCGTAGCGCTCCCGTCCGGCGCGTGTGCCCAGCACGTAACCGATGGCCAGGCCCGCCAGGAAAGTGAGCTTGCGCATACCCCTCCGCCCTTCTGCTCAATGGCTCTGCCGCCGGGATGGAGCCTAGGGGCGACGTCGCGGACCTGCTCGTTCGGCGCGCCGCAGGGTGACGGCGAGAGCCCCGTCATAACCGCCTACCCCGGGCCGCGGCCCCCGAACCGCAACGGATTGGCGGAGCACCCCCCCACGTGCGCTAATGTATGACCCGCAGCAAGCGCCGCACCGGTCCGCCGGGCGACGCCGCGGCAGCGAACGATCCCCCATAGCTCAATTGGCAGAGCAGCCGACTGTTAATCGGCAGGTTATTGGTTCGAGTCCAATTGGGGGAGCGCAGCACCACTGTGGTGTGCAAACAGCAGTCCCCCATAGCTCAATTGGCAGAGCAGCCGACTGTTAATCGGCAGGTTATTGGTTCGAGTCCAATTGGGGGAGCTTCCTCTCGGCGCGCGAGGCGCGCGATTCCCTCCGATCCTGGTCCACATGGACCAGATGACGGAAACCCTCCCCGGCCCACTGCAGCAGCTCGCGCGCAGCGCGTGGCAGGTGCTGCTCGTGCTGGGCGTCCTCACCATGCTGCTCGGCGTCGCGGTGCTGGCCTGGCCCAAGTCGACACTGACCGTCGTCGGCGTGCTGTTCGGCCTGTATCTCGTGCTCGCCGGTGTGTTCCAGCTGGTCGCGGCGTTCGGCACGCACGTGTCGACCGCGCTGCGGGTGATGGCCTTCATCAGCGGTGCGCTGTCGATCCTGCTGGGCCTGTTCTGCTTCCGCGGCGCGCTGGAGTCGATCCTGCTGCTGGCGCTGTGGATCGGCATCGGCTGGCTGTTCCGCGGGATCACCCACCTGATGGCCGCCGCCTCCGACCCGTCCATGCCCGCCCGGGGCTGGCAGATCTTCGCGGGGGTGCTCACCGCGATCGGCGGCATCATCGTGCTGGTGTGGCCGTTCCACTCGATCGTGGTGCTGACCGTCTTCACCGGGATCTGGCTGCTGGTGATGGGCGTGATGGAGATCGTCACCGCGTTCCAGGTGCACAGCCGCGCGAAGGCCATCCCGCCGGGCATGTGAGAGCTGATCCTGGTATCCGGGTGCCCTGGATACCAGGATGGGGACCCTCTGGCTCGGCCCGTCGGCCTGGCCTAGGTTCGGGGCATGACCACCGAGAAGATCACCACTGACCGTATCGAGATCCCGGTCTCCGACGGCACGTCGATGGGCGGGTACCTGGCCCGCCCCGCCGGGGCGGGCGACCACCCGGGCGTGGTCGTCGCGATGGAGCTGTTCGGCGTGGACTCCCACGTCCGGGGGATCTGTGAGGACCTGGCCCGGCGCGGATTCACCGCGCTCGCACCGGACTTCTACCACCGCGTCCAGCCCGGCGCCGACCTCTCCCACGACGAGGCGGGCCGTACCCGCGGCTTCGAGCTGCTGCCGCAGCTGACCCGGGCGGGGGTCCTCGCCGACGCCGCCGCGGCGCTCGGCGCACTGGAGGGCCTCGGGGTGCAGCCCGCGGGCATGCTCGGCCTGAGCGCGGGCGGGCACCTGACCTACTACGCGGCGACCGCCCTGGACATCCCCAACGCCGTGGTCTGCTACGGCGGTTGGCTCACCGGCAACCCCGACCTCCCGGTCACGGGACCGGAGCCGGCGCTGTCGCTGACGCCGAAGATCTCCGGCCGCCTGCTCTACCTGGTGGGCGCGGAGGACCACGTCATCGGGGCCGAGGAGCAGCGGGAGATCGCCGCCGCGCTGGCGGCGGCAGGGGAGCGGCACGCGTTCGTCGCCTACCCGGGTGCGGGCCACAGCTTCCTGCGCTCCGACGCGCCGGCCGTCGCGGACGCGTTCGCCCGTATCGACGCCTGGCTGCGCGGGGAGTGAGGCCGCCCGCCGGGGCCTACGCGGTGATGGCGTAGACCATCTCCCGCAGGCCGGACCCGGCCTCGCCGTCCTTGTGCTCGGGCGCGGCACGGATCATGACAGTTCATCAAGTGCAGCCAACGGCGGCCCGACTGACGTATCTGTCCGACCTGTGGTTCAGCAAGTGGAGACAGGAGAGCGCTCTCGTCCCTCTTGACGGTCTAGACCATACGGGAGTTGAATGCGGCGGCGTCCAGTCCCATCCGCCCCCACGCGAAGGACTCCACCCATGCGGTCGAGAAGACTGCCCACCCTGCTCGCCGGAGTGCTGACCGCCTCCGGCCTGCTGCTCGCCTCGCCCGTCGCCACCCCCAGTGCCCAGGCGGCGGGCCCGACGGTGAACATCTGGCTGACCACGACCTCCGACTCCGGCGGCCGGGCCGTCACCCGGGGTCTGCAGCAGCAGACCCCGATCTCCTTCTCCTCCGGGAGCGGCAGCTCCGCCGCGACCGTGAGCGTGGACGAGAACACCAAGTACCAGCAGTTCACCGGTGCCGGGGCCTCGTTCACCGACACCGCCGCCTGGCTGATGAACAGCAGCGGCGCGCTCAGCCAGGCCACTCGGAACGCCGTGATGACCAACCTGTTCGACCCGAACAACGGCATCGGCCTGGACTTCCTGCGCAATCCGATGGGCGCCTCGGACCTGGCCCGCTACAACTACACCTACGACGACATGCCGAGCGGCCAGACGGACCCCTCGCTCGCGAACTTCTCCATCTCCCACGACCTCGCGGACGTGCTGCCGCTCACCAAGCAGGCCGAGCAGCTCAACCCGAACCTGAAGGTGATGGGCACGCCGTGGACCGCCCCGCCGTGGATGAAGGACAGCGGCGCCTACAGCCAGGGCTGGCTCCAGTCGCAGTTCTACTCCGCCTACGCCCAGTACTTCGTCAAGTACATCCAGGCCTACCAGGCCCAGGGCGTGCACATCGACTACGTCTCCCCGCAGAACGAGCCCACCTGCTGCAGCGGCTACCCGTCGATGCAGTGGAACGCCAGCGGGCTCGACTACTTCACCGGCACCGACCTGCTGCCGGCCTTCCACGCCGCCGGGCTCTCCACCAAGGTCCTGGCGCTGGACTGGAACTGGGACAGCTACGACAACTACGCCGCCCAGACCGTCAACGACGCCACCGTCCGCAACGACTCGCTGTTCGGTGGCATCGCCTGGCACGGCTACAGCGGGAACCCCACCGAGCAGACGACCGTCCACAACCAATACCCCACCCTGGACGCCTTCGACACCGAGCACTCCGGCGGCACCTGGATCGCCAGCCAGCAGCAGGAGGACATGCAGAACATCGTCGACTACACCCGCAACTGGGGTAAGTCGGTGGTCAAGTGGTCGCTCGCGGTGGACCAGAACATGGGCCCGCACAACGGCGGCTGCGGCACCTGCACCGGGCTGATCACCGTGCACAACGGCGACGCGCGCAGCGGGCAGGTGGACTACAACATCGAGTACTACGACCTCGGTCAGCTCACCAAGTTCGTCAAGCCCGGCGCGTACCGGATCGACTCGACGGCCAGCACCGCCGTGCCGAACGTGGCCTGGCTCAACCCGGACGGCTCCAAGGCCGTGGTCGCCTACAACACCACCGGCGGCAACGAGCCGTTCACGGTGAACTGGGGCGGCCAGCACTTCACCTACACCCTGCCCGCGCAGACCAGCGCGACGTTCACCTGGAGCGGCACCGCGCCGACCACGGCGACCGGGCAGATCAGCGGCTACGGCGGCAAGTGCGTCGACGTGGCGGGCGCCAACAGCGCCAACGGCACCGCCGTCCAGCTCTACGACTGCAACGGCACCAGCGCGCAGCAGTGGACCGTGGCGGCGGACGGTTCGCTGCAGGCGCTCGGCAAGTGCATGGACGTCACCAGCGGCGGCACGGCCAACGGGACGCAGATCCAGCTCTACGACTGCAACGGGACCGGCTCGCAGCAGTGGCAGGCCCAGGCGAACGGCTCGCTGGTGAATCCGCAGTCGGGGCGCTGCCTGGACGCCACCGGCCCGAGCTCGGCCAACGGCACCCGGCTGCAGATCTGGGACTGCACGGGGGCGGCCAACCAGCAGTGGACCCTGCCGAGCTGATCTGAACTAACCCGCCCGTTCGAGTGAAAAACGCTCCGTGATGCAGGCATCACGGAGCGCATTCAGTAACGTAGGCGCAGCGCTAACGTACGGGCAGCGCCACGCGTCTGAGTGGGGCCGGTGGGACTCGAACCCACGACCAAGGGATTATGAGTCCCCTGCTCTAACCGGCTGAGCTACAGCCCCTCACCAGTACTTCGTTATGTACCGCGTTTCGTACATCAGCACGAGCGGCCCTGCGAAGGGGCCGCTCGCCGCAGCATAGCTGGTGAGACGCTGTCGGTGCGCGCGGGGTTCCATCCTTCAGGAGGGAGATCACTCCTGACGCCGGGCCTGGTCCAGCATCCTGCGCAGCAGATCGCGGAGCTGGAGCCGCTCCTCCCCGCTGAGCGCGGCCAGCGGCTCCCGGGCGAAGTTGAGCGAGGCGCGCAGCTCCCTGGTCGCGGTGCCGCCGCTCTCGGTGACGGCCACGCGCTTGATCCGGCGGTCGTCCGGATCGGGCTGGCGCTCGACCAGGCCCCGGGCCTCCAGTCGGTCGACGATGCCGGTGATGTTGGAGGGCTCGCAGCTGAGCGTCTGGGCGATCTGGCGCATCGGCATCGGGCCGCGGCGCAGCAGGCCGAGCACCTTGGCCTGGGCGCCGGTGAGGGAGCGGGCGGCCGCGGCCTCCTCGTACTCCTTGTGGAAGACGCCCACCAGTGCGGCCATGAGGTCGACGACCTCGGGTGTCAACGGATCGGGTTGCTCCTCTTGCATGCCTCCTAGGCTACCTGAATATTTGACAAGGTGAACCTTTCTCGTTCACTGTTACTTGAGAACGTCAAGCATTCAGAGCCTCCCGAAAGTGATCGCGTCATGGCTGAGCAGACCCTCCCCGCCGCCTCCCGCGAGTGGCAGCTGGCCGCCCGTCCGCAGGGCTGGCCGACCCCGGCCGATTTCGCCCTGGTCGAGCGGCCCGTCACCGCCCCGGCGCCCGGCCACATCCTGGTCCGCAACGAGTTCCTCTCGGTCGACCCCTACATGCGCGGCCGGATGAACGACGTGAAGTCCTACGCTCCGCCCTACGAGCTCGGCCAGGCCATGCTCGGCGGCGCGGTCGGCCGCGTGGTCGCCTCGAACGCCGAGGGCTTCCAGGTCGGCGACGCGGTGCTGCACGGTCTCGGCTGGCGCGAGTACGCCGACGTGCCCGCCGCGCACGCCGTCAAGGTCGACGCGGAGGCCGCGCCGCTGCAGGCGTACCTCGGCGTGCTCGGCATGCCGGGACTCACCGCCTACGCCGGCCTGCTGCGCGTCGGCGGCCTGAAGGAGGGCGACGTCGTCTTCGTCTCCGGCGCGGCCGGGGCCGTCGGCAGCACGGTGGGCCAGATCGCCAAGCTGCGCGGCGCCTCGCTCGTGGTCGGCAGCGCCGGGTCGGACGAGAAGGTCCGCAAGCTCGTCGAGGAGTACGGCTTCGACGCCGCCTTCAACTACAAGAACGGCGACATCGCGGGCCAGCTGGCCAAGGCCGCGCCGGAGGGCATCGACGTCTACTTCGACAACGTCGGCGGCGAGCATCTGGAGGCGGCGATCGGCGCGTTCCACGTGCACGGCCGCGCGGTGCTGTGCGGGGCGATCGCCCAGTACAACGACACCACCCCGCCGGCGGCCCCGCGCAACCTGGTGCAGGTGATCGGCAAGCGGCTGACCCTGGCGGGCGTGCTGGTCGGGGACCACTACGACCTGCAGTCGGAGTTCGTCGCCGAGGTCGGCGGTTGGCTGCGCGAGGGCAAGCTGCGCTTCGAGGAGACGGTGGCGGACGGCTTCGAGAACGCGGTCGACGCGTTTCTCGGCATGCTGCGCGGCGCCAACACCGGCAAGATGCTCGTCCGCCTGGGCTGACCGGATCAAAAGTCTGACAATCAGTCATAACGTGCGACCACTCGGGCGGATCAGCGCGCCGTCCGGGTGGTTGTGCTGGACGACGGCTCCAGCAGGGGCTTTGAGCGGTACCGTTTCTCCACAGTCTCGCGTGTGTTTATCGCAGTCTGTCAGGGGTAGTCGTCAGCCCATAACAGGAACAAGCACCAAGAACCGGACATACCGTCACCAGGCTGACGCGAGACCGCTGGGGAAGGCGCCCCTCGCACCATACTGGAGGTCCGGTGACGACTCGTGGAGTTCTCTACGTGCACTCCGCGCCGCGCGCGCTCTGCCCGCATGTGGAGTGGGCCGTGGCCGGCGTGCTCGGCCAGCGGGTGAGCCTCGACTGGATCCGCCAGCCGGCCGCACCCGGCACCTGGCGTGCCGAACTGTCCTGGCAGGGTGCGCCCGACATCGCCTCCCGGCTGGCCTCCGCGCTGCGTGGCTGGCATCTGCTGCGCTTCGAGGTCACCGCGGAGCCGACCGTCGGCACCGAGGGCGAGCGCTTCTCCAGCACCCCCGATCTGGGCATCTTCCATGCCGTCATCGGCGTCCACGGCGACATCATGATCCCCGAGGACCGGCTGCGTGCGGCGCTGCTGCGGGCCCGACTGGGCGAGAGTGGGCTGGAGACCGAGATCACCCGGCTGCTGGGCAAGCCCTGGGACGACGAACTGGAGCCCTTTCGGTATGCCGGCGAGGGCGCTCCGGTGCGCTGGCTGCACCAGGTGGTCTGACCCCCGGCTGACCCCTCGACAGAGTCCACCCGGAAAGTCCACCCGGTTGGGGGCCCCCGACCGGGGGGAGTGTGTTCCGGGGTGCGCCGTGACCGGGCGCGAATGATCCAGGTCACCCGGTGGCGAGTCTCTTGCCCGGGTATGCCCGTTAATGGCGCACCACGGTTGACCTGCGGTCGACCGATATCCGTGGCACGGCGTTCACTTGGCGGACGGTCAGCGGGGAGGGACGAGAAAGTGAAGACTGTATTCACTCCCGGTGGTGGCAGGGTGGAAAACAACCCCCAGGGGACTCTTGCGTGGCAATTCCGTGCCCGTGTAGACATCCCCCGGGGGCGTTCGAACAAATGATGTCGCTCCCTTTCCCCTGACGGACCTTCATCCTGGGAGTCGTCATCCGCACGAACCACAGCTCCCGCGTCAGCCGCGCCCGGATAGCCACCATCGCTGCAGCTTCGCTCGCGCTGGCCTCCGGCTCGCTGGCTCTCGCCGCTCCTTCGCAGGCCACCACGCCTGCACCGGCCGCCAAGACGGTGACCGATTCGCACCCGATGTGGGCGACTCGCGCCGCGGACCAGGGCACCGTGTCCTCGGCCGACCACTTCACCGGTACGGTCTACCTGGCCGCCCGCGACCAGGCGGGTCTCGCCGCCTACGCGCAGGCGGTCTCCGACCCGACCAGCGCGCAGTACCGCAAGTTCCAGAGCGCCGACTGGGTGCGCACCAGCTTCGGTCCGACCGACGCCGCCGTCGCCCAGGTCAAGTCCTGGCTCACCGGCGCCGGCCTGTCGATCGTCACCAGCACCTGGCACGCCGTCACCGTCTCGGGCACCAGCGCCCAGATGGCGAAGGCCTTCGGCACGCAGATCCACAAGTACGACGTCCAGGGCCAGGAGGCGCACGCCCCCGCCAACGACGTGGTCATCCCGGCCGCCGTCGCGTCCTACGTGCTCGGTGTCGACGGTCTGAGCACCCAGCTCGGCTCGCACGCCAAGCCGGACTCGGTCAAGGTCAACGACAACGTCACCGCCTCCGGCAGCAAGACCGGCGGCGGCCTGCCCACCAAGGCGACCTGCTCGGACTACTGGGGCCAGAAGAAGGCCACCGGCGCTCCGACCGGCTACGTCAAGGGCGCCGTTCCGTTCGACCAGTGCTCCTTCGTCCCGTCGCAGCTGCGCAAGGCCTACGGCATCACCGCCACCGGCCTGACCGGCAAGGGCGCGACCGTCGCCATCGTCGACGCCTACGCGTCCTCCTCGATGCTGGCGGACGCCAACCACTTCGCCACCGCCCACGGTGACAAGGCCTTCCGCAAGGGCCAGTACACCGAGGTCGTCACCCCCTCGCAGTGGACCCAGCAGTCCGCCTGCGGCGGTGCCGCCGGCTGGCAGGGCGAGGAGTCGCTGGACGTGGAGATGGTGCACGGGCTCGCGCCCGACGCCCACGTCGTCTACGTCGGCGCCAACTCCTGCATGGACGCGGACCTGACCGCCGCGCTCGCGAACATCGTCGACCACCACCTGGCTGATGTCGTCTCCAACTCCTGGAGCGAGATCATGCACACCACGGACCAGGGCGACATGGCGAAGGCGCAGATCGCCGCCTACGAGCAGATCTTCGAGCAGGGTGCGATCCAGGGCATCGGCTTCGACTTCTCCGCGGGCGACTGCGGCGACCAGTCGGCGACCGCCGCGGCGACCGGTGCCAACTGCCAGACCGACACCGCGCGTGCGCAGGTCGGCTTCCCGTCCTCGTCCAACTGGGTCACCGATGTCGGCGGCACCGCGCTCGGTGTGAAGGACAAGAGCGGCAGCTACGGCTTCGAGACCGACATGGGCACCCACCGCTCGGCGCTGTCGGCGGACGGCAAGTCCTGGACGCCGTTCCCGGGCAACTTCTACTTCGGTGGCGGCGGCGGTACGTCCGAGGACTTCCCGCAGCCGTTCTACCAGAAGCACGTGGTCCCCTACGCGCTGTCGCACACCCTGATGACCGGTGCGCACAGCAAGACCGCGCAGCGCGTCACCCCCGACGTCGCCATGAACGGCGACCTGTACACCTCCGTCCTGGTCGGCATGACCAGCGGCGGCGCGTACAGCGAGGGCGGCTACGGCGGCACCAGCGTCTCGGCGCCGCTGTTCTCCGCGGTCCAGGCCGACGCGATCCAGGCCCAGGGCCAGGCGATCGGCTTCGCCAACCCGGAGATCTACCTGCGTGACCGCCTCGGCCTGTTCAAGGACGTCGTCAACCAGGCGGCCGTGCACCACCAGGCCCCGCTGAGCAGCGTCGCCGACTTCGGCGTCATCAGCGGCTCGCTGCGGGTCCGTCTGGTCACCTTCGGCCAGGACACCAGCCTGCAGGCCACCAAGGGCTACGACGACGCCACCGGCGTCGGCTCGCCGACCGCGAACTACCTGCGGTCCTTCCTGTGGAAGAACTGGGCGGCCGGCCTCGGCCAGTAAGCACCGGTTGCTCTGAGCGTCACCACGGCCTGGGCCCGGTGCGGGAGTTCGCTCCCCGCCGGGCCCAGATCGCTGTTCCGACCGCGATCAGCACGACGCCTGCGGCCAGCCAGGGCCACGGGCTCCACTCCTCGGTGCAGTTGCCCGGCGAGGAGCAGACGTCCCCGGGCCCGCCCCGGTTGAGCCAGGCCACCCAGACCGGCAACAGCCCGGCCCCGGCGACGAGCCCCGGAAGCCCGCCGTGCGAACGCCGGACCCTGCCCAGCGCCACCGCCGCGCCGAGCACCACCACGGCGAGATACGGCCCCACGGTGAGCACGGTCAGCAGTGCGGCCACCGCCCCGGCGCCGACCAACCCCCAAGCCAGGAACCAGATCCAGGAACGCTTCAAGACCGCCTCCGCAGTGAGAAAAGGTCGAGCAGGGACGAAAGCGAACCGGCCCGCTCGAAGAGCGCGTCGGCGGGGGCCGGGTCGTCGTCGAGGACGGCGAGCAGCTCCAGGCCGAGGAACATCGCCACAACTCCGTGCGCCAGCTCCTCCGGCCGCCCCAGCAGAGCGGCCGGCGTCCCGCGCAGCGCCTCCGCGGCGAAGCCGCGCCAGGGCCGCAGCCGCGCGGCCACCTCGGGCCGGAGCGCGGCGTTGGCCTGGGCGGCGGTGATCATCTCCACCAGCACGGCCGTGTGGCCGAGTTCGAGATCCTCCGCGAAGACGGTCCGCGCGGCGGCGACGAGCTCCTTGAGGTTCCGGCTCTCGTCGACGAGCGCCTGGTACCGCACCCGTCGCAGCTCGGCGACCCGGTCCAGGGCGGCCAGCAGCAGCCCGTCCACGGACCCGAAGTGATAGAAGATCAGCGCCTGGTTGCACCCCGCCCGCCCCGCGATCTCGCGTGCGCTGGCGTGCGCGTAGCCCTTCTCGCGCAGGGTCGCCAACGCCCCCTCGACCAACGCCTCCCGCGTCTCCGCCGTGGCCACGCCGCCTGCCCCCTCTTTTTTTGAGCACTCGCTCAAAACCGAGGATAGAAGGAAGGGGCGCGAGGAGCAATGCTCCTCGCGCCCCTGAAAGGTCCTGAAGGCTCAGACGGTGCGGAACGCCAGGACGACGTTGTGGCCGCCGAAGCCGAAGGAGTTGTTGAGGGCGGTCAGGCGGCCCTCCGCCGGGAGGGCACGGGGCTCGCCCACGACGATGTCGGCGTCGACCTCGGGGTCGAGGTCGTCGACGTTGATGGTCGGCGGAGCCGTGCGGTGGTGCAGGGCCAGGACGGTCGCGACGGTCTCGATGCCGCCCGCGCCGCCGAGCAGGTGGCCCGTCATGGACTTGGTCGCGGAGACCGCGATGTGGTCCAGATGGTCGCCGAGGACCCGGCGCAGCGCCTTGATCTCGGCGGTGTCGCCCTGCGGGGTCGACGTGGCGTGCGCGTTGACGTGCACGATCTCGGCCGGGTCCACGTCCGTGGCTTCCAGCAGCTGGGCGATCGCGCGGGCCACGCCCGAGCCCGAGGGCTCCGGCTGGGCGATGTGGTGGGCGTCGGAGGAGAGACCCTGGCCGACGGCCTCGCAGTAGACGCGGGCGCCACGCGCGGCGGCGTGCTCCGCGGACTCCAGCACCACGACGCCGGCGCCCTCGCCGAGGACGAAGCCGTCGCGGGCCTTGTCGTAGGGGCGCGACGCGGCCTGGGGGTGCTCGTTGTTCTTGGACATCGCCATCATGTTGGCGAACGCCACGATCGGCAGCGGGTGGATCGCGGCCTCGGTGCCGCCCGCGACCACGACGTCGGCGCGGCCGGTGCGGATCATCTCGATCGCGTAGCCGATGGCCTCGGCGCCGGACGCGCAGGCGGAGACGGGGGTGTGCACGCCCGCTCTCGCGCCGACCTCCAGGCCGACGTTGGCGGCGGGGGAGTTGGGCATGAGCATCGGCACGGTGTGCGGGGAGACGCGGCGGACGCCCTTCTCCTTCAGCACGTCGTACTGGTCGAGCAGGGTGGTCACGCCGCCGATGCCGGAGGCGACGACCGCGCCCAGACGCTCGGGGGCGATCGGGGAGCCCTCCTCGGTCGCCGGGGTGGTGAAGCCCGCGTCGGCCCACGCCTCACGCGCGGCGATCAGCGCGAACTGCGCCGAGCGGTCGAGCTTGCGGGCGAGCGGGCGGGGCAGCACCTCGCCCGGGTCGACGGCGGTACGCGCGGCGATGCGGACCGGCAGGTCCGCCGCCCACTCGTCCTCGATGAGCGAGACGCCGGAGCGGCCCGCCACCAGGCCCTCCCAGGTGGACGCGGCGTCGGCGCCGAGCGGCGTGAAGGCGCCGATCCCGGTGACGACCACGGTGCGGTTGTCGCTGGTCACTGCTGTGTCTCCTGGCAGGGAAGTGGTTCTTGGGGGTCGGGGGACGCCGCCGGTCGGCGGCGTCCCCCGGAGAGCGCGTGAACGCTCAGGCTGTGCTCATTCAGGCAGTGCTGAATCAGGCTGTGCTCAATCAGGAGTTGGTGACGATGTAGTTCACCGCGTCGCCGACGGTCTTCAGGTTCTTGACCTCGTCGTCCGGGATCTTGACGTCGAAGCGCTCCTCGGCGGCGACGACGACCTCGACCATGGACAGCGAGTCGACGTCCAGGTCATCGGTGAAGGACTTGTCGAGCTGAACGTCCTCGGTCGGGATCCCGGCGATCTCGTTGACGATCTCCGCGAGACCTTCGAGGATCTCTTCCTGGGTGGCCATTGAAGGCTCCTTCTAGTGGTGAACGGTGTTTCCTACGGGAGAGTAACGACTGCGGCTGCGTAGACGAGACCCGCCCCGAAGCCGATGATGAGCGCGAGATCGCCGCTCTTCGCCTCGCCGGCCTGCAGCATGCGCTCCATGGCCAGCGGGATCGACGCCGCCGAGGTGTTCCCGGTCTCCGCGATGTCGCGGGCCACCGGGACCGACTCGGGCAGCTTCAGTGCCTTGATCATCGCATCGATGATGCGCATGTTCGCCTGGTGCGGGATGAAGGCGCCGAGCTGGTCGGCGGTGATCCCGGCGGCGTCCAGGGCCTGCTGGGCGGCCTTGGCCATGTCCCAGACGGCCCAGCGGAAGACGGTCTGACCCTCCATCCGCAGGGCCGGCCACTTGGTCTCGTCCCCCGCGCCGTTGACGGCGTCCGGCTTGGCGAACGCGGTGTCCCACGCGGCGGTCTGGCTGATGACGTCGGCCTGCGAGCCGTCGGAACCCCAGATCACCTTGCCGATGCCGGGGGTGTCGGACGGACCCACCACGGCCGCGCCCGCGCCGTCACCGAAGATGAAGGCGGTCGAGCGGTCGTGGATGTCGGTGAGGTCGGACAGGCGCTCCACGCCGATCACGATCACGTACTCGGCGCTGCCGCCGCGCACCATGCCGTCGGCCAGCGACAGGCCGTAGCCGAAGCCGGCGCAGGCGGCGGAGATGTCGAAGGCGGGCGCGGTGCCGCAGCCCAGCCGCTCGGCGATCGTGGTGGCGATGGCGGGCGTCTGCTTCAGGTGCGAGACGGTGGCCACGATGACGCCGCCGACCTGCTCGGGCGAGATCCCGGCCATGGCGATCGCCTTGCTGGCGGCCTGGACCGACATCTCGGCGACGGTCTCCTCCGGGCCGGCCCAGCGGCGCTCGGTGATGCCGCTGCGGGTGCGGATCCACTCGTCGGAGGAGTCGATCCAGTCCAGCACCTCGGAGTTGGGGATGACCCGGACCGGGCGGTAGCCGCCGACACCGTGGATGCGCGAGAACTGCGCCCCGGTGCTCGGCTTGATCGATGCGGTCATGCGTGCTACTCCCCGGCTCCGTGCTCGGCCACGAGCGCGAGGGCCTTGTCGAGATCATCCGGTGTCTTCAGGGCCAGCGTCGCGACACCCTTGATGTTGCGCTTGACCAGGTTGGTGAGGGTACCGGCCGGCGAGAGCTCGATCACCGCGGTCGCGCCCAGCTGCTCCAGGGTCTCCATGCACAGGTCCCAGCGGACCGGGTTGGACACCTGGGAGACCAGCCGCGCGAGCACCTCCGCGCCCGAGGCGACGACCTCGCCGTCCTTGTTGGAGACGTAGGTGATCGACGGGTCCGCGACGGTCAGCGTGGGGGCGAGCTTCTCCAGCCGGACCTGGCCGGGGGCCATGTGCGCGGTGTGGAAGGCGCCCGCGACCTTGAGCGGGATCAGCCGGGCCTTGGCCGGCGCGTCGTCCTTGAGCGCGGCCAGCTGCTCCAGTGTGCCGGCCGCGACGATCTGGCCGCCGCCGTTGTTGTTGGCCGGGGTGACGCCGTGGGCGGCCAGCTTCGCGGCCACCTCCTCCGGGTCGCCGCCGAGTACGGCCGTCATGCCGGTCGCGGTCGCGGCGGCGGCCTCGGCCATGCCCAGGCTGCGCTCGCGCACGAAGGCCAGGCCGTCCTCGGCGCTCAGCACGTCGGAGGCGACGGCGACGGTGATCTCGCCGACGCTGTGGCCGGCGACGGCGCCGACCCGGCGGGCGAGGTTCTCGTGGTCCCCGAAGAGCGCGGCGGCGGTCACCAGGCCCGCGGCGACCAGCAGCGGCTGGGCGACGGCGGTGTCCTTGATCTCATCCTCGGATGCCTCGGTGCCGGCGTGGACCAGGTCCAGGCCGGCCACGTCCGACCAACGGCCGAGCCGGTCGGCGACGCCGGGCACCTCCAGCCAGGGGGCGAGGAATCCTGGCGTCTGGGCGCCTTGTCCGGGAGCAACGAGTACGAGCACGTCATCAACCTTCTCTTGTCCGGCCGGTGCTACGCGGGTGAGGACCGCGACCAAGAACCGCGAGCGGAGTTGTGGACTCCCTACAGGCGTGCATCATCGCAGCTCACCCCTACTGGAGTCGTCCCAGGGCCAGGGCGATGCGCAGGGTGAACGCCGAGCGCACGTCCGACGGGGCGTAGCCGGTGATGTCGGTCACACGCCGAAGACGGTAGCGGACCGTGTTCGGGTGGACGAACAGCATCCGGGCGGCGCCCTCCAGCGACGACGCCTGCTCCAGATAGACCGAGAGCGTGTCCAGCAGCGCCGATCCCGCCTCGTCCAGCGGCTCGTAGATCTCCTCGACGAGCTGGCTGCGCGCCTGCACGTCGCCGGCCAGCGCCCGCTCGGGCAGCAGGTCGTCCGCGAGCACCGGTCGCGGCGCGTCCGGCCAGGCCCCACAGGCCCGCAGGCCCGCCGCGGCGGCCTGCGCGGAGCGGGTGGCGGAGAGCAGGTCGGAGACGGTCGGACCGATGACCACCGGCCCGTCCGCGAACTGCCCGATCAGCGAGCGGGCGGCGACCACCGGGTCCCACAGCCGCTCGCCACTGCGCGGCTTCTTCTCGCCCACCACCACGACCAGCCGGGAGCCGAGCACACCGGTCAGCACGTGCAGCTTGGCGTGCCGGGCCGCACGCCGGATCGCCTCGACGACCAGCTCGCTGTCGCCGGCGGGCGCGCTGCCCATCACCACCATGATCCGGTCCGGCGAACCCCAGCCGAGCGCGGCGGCGCGCGACAGCACGCCCTCGTCCGCGTCGCCGGAGAGCAGGGAGTTGACCACCAGGGCTTCCAGGCGGGCGTCCCAGGCACCGCGGGCCTCGGCGGCCTGGGCGTACACCTGGGCGGTGGCGAAGGCGATCTCGCGGGCGTAGACCAGCACCGCCTCGCGCAGCGCCTCCTCCGCGCCCGGCGCGGCCACCTCCTCGATCGCCTCCTCGACGACCTCGATGGTGGTCCGGATCATCTCCACGGTCTGCCGCAGCGTCACCGCGCGGGTCAGCTCGCGCGGCGCGGTGCCGAAGACGTCCGTGCTGATCGCCTGCGGCGCGTCCGGGTGCCGGAACCACTCGGTGAAGGCGGCGATACCGGCCTGCGCCACCAGCCCGATCCAGGAGCGGTGCTCCGGCGGCATGTTGCGGTACCAGGCGAGGTTGTCGTCCATCCGGGCGATGGCGGCGGTGGCCATCTTCCCGGCGGCACGCTCCAGGTTCTTCAGCGTCTGCGCGTGCTGCTCGGCCGTGGCCAGCACGGTCTTGCGCTCGAAGGCGGTCCCGCGCCGTGAGCCGCGCCGCGCGGATTTGCGCTCCGCGGCGTCGACGGTCTTTCCGGGGGCTCCCTCGGCTGACTGGTTCGCGGAGTTGTCTACGACTGGGTCTGGCACAGACTAAGCGTGCACCATCGCCGCGGGGAACCGCGCACGGGGAGGCACCCGGCGCGGGAGACGCCGGTCACAACTGCCTAATCTGGCCTCATGCCGCTCAGTATCCGCCGCGCCGGCCACCGCTACCGCTCCGAGCCGGAGCCGGGCGTGCGCACCGCGCACGCGTTCTCCTTCTCCGCGCACTACGACCCGGCCAACGTCTCCTTCGGCGCGCTGCTGGCGTGCAACGAGGAGCGGCTCGCGCCGGGCGCGGGGTTCGCCGCGCACCGGCACCGGGACACCGAGATCCTCACCTGGGTGCTGGAGGGCGTCCTCGCGCACCGCGACGACCACGGCCACGAGGCGGAGATCCGCCCGGGGCAGCTGCAGTACCTGAGCGCGGGCGCGGGGGTCAGCCACAGCGAGGTGAACGCGGTGGCGGCCGGGGAGCCGGTGCGCTTCCTGCAGTTCTGGCTGCAGCCCGGGGAGTTCGGCACGGAGCCGGCGTACGCCGTCCGCGACGTCGACCTGGAGGCGCCCTCGGCGCTGCTGACCCCTCCGGGCATGCTGCGGCGCGACGACGCCGCTCTGCACCTGCTCCGCGCCCCCGCGTACCTGCCCCTCCCCGAGCTTCCCCGGGCCGCCTACCTCTACCTGCACCTCACCCGCGGCAGCCTCGGCTTCCGCGAGGCGGACGGCCCGAAGGGCCGCGGCCGCGAGCTCGCCGAGGGCGACGCGGTGCGGATCACGGAGGGCGACGCGCTCATCGATCCGACGGCGGGTCCGGACGGGGCTGAGTTGCTGGTCTGGGCGATGGAGTCACCTGTCGCATACGGGTAACCGCGCCCTTAGTGGCTGAGCTCCGCGAGAACGGCGTCCGTGAACGGGGTCCAAAGCTCTGCCGCCCAGGGGCCGAAGTCGCGGTCGGTCAGGACCACGCAGGCCGCGCCCGCGGCCGGGTCGACCCAGAGGAACGTGCCCGACTGGCCGAAGTGGCCGAAGGTGGACGGGGAGCTGGTGAGGCCGGTCCAGTGCGGGGACTTGTGGTCGCGGATGTCGAAGCCGAGGCCCCAGTCGTTCGGCTTCTGGTGGCCGTAGCCCGGCAGCACGCCGTTCAGGCCGGGGAAAGCGACGGTCGTCGCCTCGGCGACGGTGTCGGGGTGCAGCACCCGGGGCGCCTGCAGTTCCGCGGCGAAGCGCGCCAGGTCGGCGGCGGTGGAGACGCCGCCCGCGCCGGCCGGGCTCTTGCTCGCGGCGTCCAGCCAGGTCTCGGTCATGCCGAGCGGGGCGAAGACGGCCTCGGCCGCATACTGCGGGAACGGCATGCCGGTCGCCTTGGCGACGGTCTCGGCCAGGACGTCGAAGCCCGCGTTCGAGTAGAGCCGGCGGTTGCCGGGCGCCGCCATGGCACGGTGCTCGTCGAAGGCGAGGCCCGAGGTGTGCGCGAGGAGGTGGCGGACGGTCGACCCCTCGGGACCCGCCGGGGTGTCCAGCTCCAGCGCGCCCTCCTCGACGGCGACCAGCGTCGCGTACGCCGTCAGCGGCTTGGTCACCGAGGCCAGCTTGAAGGGGTGCCGCTGGGGTCCGTGGCTGCCGGCCACGCTGCCGTCCCGGCGGACGACGGCCGCGGCGGCGGTCGGGACGGGCCACTGTTCGATCAGGCGCAGGCTCTCCATGTCGGCGAGTCTAAAGAGTGTTCCTTGCTTGGAGTGCACTCGAAGTCGGTAGCGTCGGTCAGGACACGATCGGAAGGGGGCGGGGGATGTCCCAGACAGCCGTAGCGGGAGGCGAGTTCGAGGCTCGTTACACCATCGGCGAGGTGGCCGGGCGGACCGGACTGAGCGCGCACACGCTGCGCTGGTACGAGCGGATCGGCCTGCTGGAGCACCCGGCCCGCTCGCACCACGGGCAGCGCCGCTTCAGCGAGGCGGACCTCGGCTGGCTCGCGTTCCTCGGCAACCTGCGCGCGACCGGCATGCCGGTCGCGGCGATGCTGCGCTACGCCGAGCTGGTCCGCGCCGGTGACGGGACGCGGGCCGAGCGGCGCGAGCTGCTCATCGCGCACCGCGAAGAGGTGCTGGCGCGCATCCGCGACCTGCAGGCCAACCTTCTGGTCCTGGACTACAAGATCGACTTGTACGGCGAGAGGCAGGACTGAGTCATGAGCACCATTGCGACCACCACGCTGGGCGCGAACGGCCCGACCGTCGGCGTCCAGGGCCTCGGCTGCATGGGCATGAGCGACT
The DNA here is from genome assembly GCF_003258295.1 of Streptacidiphilus pinicola. Lineage (GTDB taxonomy): Bacteria > Actinomycetota > Actinomycetes > Streptomycetales > Streptomycetaceae > Streptacidiphilus > Streptacidiphilus pinicola. Next base: position 26,238 of record NZ_QKYN01000197.1, read on the forward strand.
TCTACAGTGACCAGTTCGGCGACACCGGCGAGACCGAGTCCCGGGCCACCCTGGAGCGCGCCCTGGAGCTGGGCGTCACCCTGTTCGACACCGCGGACATGTACGGCTACGGCCGCAACGAGCAGTTGGTCGGCCCGTTCGTCCAGGCCCACCGCGACGAGGTGCTGATCGCGACGAAGTTCGCGATCGAGCGTCGCGAGGACGACCCGAGCCACCGCGCGGTGCGCAACGACGCGGCCTACATCCGCCAGGCCGTCGACGCGAGCCTGCGCCGCCTGGGCGTCGACCACATCGACCTGTACTACATGCACCGCCGCAACCGCGAGGTCCCGCTGGCCGAGTCCGTCGGCGCGATGGCGGAGCTGGTCGCCGCGGGCAAGGTGCGCCACCTGGGCCTGTCCGAGGTCACCGGCGAGGAGCTGCGCGAGGCCCACGCGGTCCACCCGATCGCCGCGCTGCAGTCGGAGTGGTCGCTCTTCTCCCGCGACATCGAGCACGTCTCGGTGCCGACGGCGGTCGAGCTGGGCGTCGCGGTGGTGGCCTACTCGCCGCTCGGCCGCGGGTTCCTGACCGGCTCCTTCAGCAACGCCGACGAGCTGGCGGCGGGCGACTTCCGCCATCATCAGCCGCGCTTCACCGGCGACAACGCCGCGCACAACGCCGCGCTGCTCGCCCCCGTCCACAAGATCGCCGCGGATCGCGGCGCGACGGCCGGCCAGGTCGCTCTCGCCTGGGTCCAGCAGCGCGCCCAGGTCCACGGCGTCCCGGTCATCCCGATCCCGGGCACGCGGCGCCGCACGCGCCTGGAGGAGAACACCGCCGCGACCGCACTGACCCTCACCGACGCCGAGCTGGCGACCCTGGAGCCCATCGCCGCGCAGGTCTCCGGCGACCGCTACGCCGACATGCGCGGCATCTCCCGCTGAGTCAGCTCGTCACGTCGCCGTACTGGCCGAGCGCGATGTCGGCGTAGTTGCGCAGGCTCGCCGTTCCCGCGGCGTAGTAGCCGTTGTGGCCCGCTGCGCCGGTGGAGGCGACCAGGTGGGAGCCGTAGCCCGGGCTGGTGGGGTCCTGGCCGTGGCCGAGGCCGGCGAACTCGAGGTAGGGGACGTTGCCGATCCAGTCGGTGGCGTTGCGCTCCGTCGCCCACAGGCGGACGCCGGTGCCGAGGGCGGAGGCGTCGGTGATGTCCATGCCGGGGCTGCCCAGGACCACCATGTCGGTGACCGTCCCGGTCCCCCGCAGGGTCGGGGCGGCCACGCCGCAGACGACCGAGCCGTAGGAGTGGCAGAACAGGGCCGGCGGCGTGCTCGGGTGGGAGGTGACCGCGAGGCCCGCGAGGAAGCGGGTGAGGCGCGGCGCGGCGGCGTCCGCGAGGCGGGAGGTCGCGGCGTCGGCGCCCAGGCCGACGGGGGTGACGTAGTCGGCCCAGGCTATGGCGGCCGTCGTGGTGCCGGGGGACACCTGCTGCTCCTCGGCGCGCAGCGCCTGCGCCTCGCCCTGGACCTTGCCGAAGTGGGCGAGGTCGATGTCGGAGCCGGGAACGAGCACGGAGACCTTCTGCGCCGTCGCGAGGTCGCCGAAGACCTCGGCGACCAGGCCGCGGCTGCGCGGGTCGAAGGCGATGATCTGGTGGCCCGGCTGCGTCAGCTGCGTGAGCATGGCGATCTGGGCGGTGGCGCCGGGGTCCTGCTTCTTCAGCCGGTCCAGCTCGGCCTGCATGGCGATCTGGTTGGCCTGGTAGCGCAGCGCGGGCGGCGCGCCGTCGAGGTTGCCGACGACCAGCGGGTAGGTCTCGACGAGGTGCTGCGCCTGCGGCGCGCTGAGCCCCGCGAAGAACGCGGCGACCTCGGTCACGGACGCGCTCGCCGGGTCGGGCATGGTGACGCCCAGCGAACGGTCGTGCAGCCAGGCGGCGCTCCCGGTCGGCGGCGTGGTGACGGCGATCTGCTCGGCGGAGACGGCCGCTCCGGCGGCCGCGGCACCCGTGCCGGCGAGGCAGGTGAAGGAGACCAGTGCTGCCACCAGGGTGCGCTTGAACCGCATGCAGGTGTCTCCTCGGGGAAGCCGGCGACCGTCGTGCGGGCGCGAACAGCCCGGAGGTCTAGCGGAATGCGGGGAGCGGGTCGATGGGGCGACATGCCCGCCATGCGAGACGCTCTGCGCAAGCGTAAGGGCATCGTCCGGCTGCGTACGCTGTACGAGGGAGACCCAAACTGCGACAACCATCACAATGGCCGTCAATCGACCGGCAATCGCGCCGGATTCTTACGAGCCGTTCACACGACGACGGTGGGTGACGCCCCCGGGCGTCACCCACCGTCGCTAAGCGATTATCAGCTGTGCCGCCAGGCCACCGAGAAGCTCTCGCCGCCGGACAGGGAGGACGTCGAGGCCTTGGTCGTGGAGCCGGAGACCATGTTGATCTGGTCCGGGCTGTAGTTGCCGAGCGCCTGGCCGTTGGCAAGGGAGTTGGTGAAGTTCACCGTGGCGAAGTCGGTCAGCGGCAGCACGTCGGTGGAGCTGGACGGCGCCTCGGCGATCACCTCGACCGAGTAGCGCTGCGCCGGCGAGTAGGTCTTGGAGACCGAGCGGCTCCACCCCTGGGTGGTGTCGCTGAGCTTCATCGTGAACTTTCCGGAGCCGTTGTACGTCACCGAGCCGGTGAAGTGGTCGCCGGGCTTCACGGTGTTGGAGAAGTTCGTCGGGTACGCCGGGTACATCTCGTACCAGGAGTAGTACTGCGGCGAGCCGCCGGAGCAGTCGACCTCGGAGCCGGTCTGCTCCACCCAGCTGGCCGAGATGCTGGTGAAGCCGCCGCCGGTGGCGGCGAAGCCGGACCAGTTGGAGCTGGAGCTGTTGCGCAGGTGGATGTGCAGGTTGTGCACGGTGCCGTTGCTGACGGCGGGTGCGGTGACGGCGACGGCCGGGGCGGCCGCGCCGAGCACGGAGAGAAGTGCGGCGGACAGAGCGGTGGCGCGACGAGGCTCGGTGACGGATCGTCACCGAGCCTCTGCTGCCTACTGATCAGCCGTTACGCGTCGCCGCCGGCGCTGCCCGGGTGGGCGGCCGAGACGTCCAGCAGCTGGTAGCGGTCGATGGCCGCCTTCAGCGCGGTGCGGTCGACCTTGCCCTGCTTGGCCAGCTCGGTCAGCACACCCAGCACGATCGACTGCGCGTCGATGTGGAAGTAGCGGCGCGCCGCGCCACGGGTGTCGGCGAAGCCGAAGCCGTCGGCGCCCAGCGACTGGTACTGGCCCGGGACCCAGCGCGAGATCTGGTCCGGCACCGCGCGCATCCAGTCGGAGACGGCCACGAACGGGCCCTCGTTGCCCGCGAGCTTGCGCTGCACGAACGGGACGCGCTGCTCCTCGTCCGGGTTGAGCAGGTTGAACTCCTCGACCGCCACCGCGTCGCGGCGCAGCTCGTTCCAGGAGGTCACCGACCAGACAGAGGCCTTGACGTTCCACTCCTCGGCGAGGATGCGCTGCGCCTCCAGCGCCCAGGGCACGGCCACGCCCGAGGCGAGGATCTGCGCCGGGACCTGGCCGCCCTGACCCTCCGCCAGCTTGTAGACGCCCTTGAGGATGCCCTCGACGTCCACGTTCTCGGGCTCGGCCGGCATCTGGATCGGCTCGTTGTAGACGGTGAGGTAGTAGAAGACGTCCTCGCCGTGCGGGTGCTCCGCGCTGCTGCCGTACATGCGGCGCAGACCGTCCTGCACGATGTGGGCGATCTCGTAGCCGTAGGCCGGGTCGTAGCTGACGGCCGCCGGGTTGGTCGAGGCCAGCAGCTGGCTGTGACCGTCGGCGTGCTGCAGGCCCTCACCGGTCAGCGTGGTGCGGCCGGCGGTCGCGCCGAGCACGAAGCCGCGCGCCAGCTGGTCGGCCATCTGCCAGAACTGGTCGCCGGTGCGCTGGAACCCGAACATCGAGTAGAAGACGTAGACCGGGATCAGCGGCTCGCCGTGGGTGGCGTAGGACGAGCCCGCGGCGATCAGCGAGGCGGTCGAGCCGGCCTCGGTGATGCCGTCCTGGATCATCTGGCCCTGCGGCGACGTCTTGTACGCGAGCAGCAGGTCACGGTCGACCGACTCGTACTGCTGGCCCATCGGGTCGTAGATCTTCGCGGACGGGAAGAGCGAGTCCATGCCGAAGGTGCGGTACTCGTCCGGAGCGATCGTCACGAAGCGCTTGCCGATGTTCTTGTCCCGCATCAGGTCCTTGAGCAGGCGGACGAACGCCATGGTGGTGGCGATCGACTGCTGCCCGGAACCCTTCTTGACCGCCTTGTACGCGTCGTCGCCCGGGAGCTCCAGCTGACGCGGCCGCACCTTGCGGGTCGGCATGTAGCCGCCCAGCTCGGCACGACGGTCGTGCATGTACTGGATCTCCTCGGAGTCCTTGCCCGGGTGGTAGTAGGGCGGGTAGCCCTCGTCCAGCTGCTTGTCGGTGATCGGCAGGTGCAGCCGGTCACGGAAGCGCTTGAGGTCCTCGACCGTCAGCTTCTTCATCTGGTGGGTCGCGTTGCGGCCCTCGAAGTTCGGGCCGAGCGTCCAGCCCTTGACGGTCTGGGCCAGGATGACGGTCGGCTGGCCCTTGTGCTCGGTCGCGGCCTTGAACGCGGCGTAGACCTTCTTGTGGTCGTGGCCACCGCGGCCCAGGTGCTGGATCTGCTCGTCGGTCAGGTTCTCGACCATGGCGCGCAGGCGCAGGTCGCCGCCGAAGAAGTGCTCGCGGATGTACGAGCCGGACTCGGTGGCGTAGGTCTGGAACTGGCCGTCCGGCGTGGTGTTCATCTTGTTGACCAGGGCGCCGTCGCGGTCCTGGGCCAGCAGCGGGTCCCAGGTGCGGTCCCAGATGAGCTTGATGACGTTCCAGCCGTTGCCGCGGAAGATCGACTCCAGCTCCTGGATGATCTTGCCGTTGCCGCGGACCGGGCCGTCCAGGCGCTGCAGGTTGCAGTTGACCACGAAGGTCAGGTTGTCCAGGCCCTCTCGCGCCGCGATGGAGAGCTGGCCGAGCGACTCGACCTCGTCCATCTCGCCGTCGCCCAGGAAGGCCCACACGCGCGAGTCGGAGGTGTCCTTGATGCCGTGGTTCAGCAGGTAGCGGTTCATCCGCGCCTGGTAGATGGCACCGAGGGGGCCGAGGCCCATGGAGACGGTCGGGAACTCCCAGAAGTCCGGCATGTTCCGCGGGTGCGGGTAGCTGGACAGCCCGTAGGGCGCGCGCGAGTGCTCCTGGCGGAAGCTGTCGAGCTGCTGCTCGGAGAGCCGGTCCAGCAGGTAGGCGCGGGCGTAGATGCCCGGCGACGCGTGACCCTGGAAGTAGATCTGGTCGCCGGACGCGCCCTCGGCGTCCTTGCCCTTGAAGAAGTAGTTGAAGCCCACGTCGTACAGCGACGCCGAGGAGGCGAAGGTCGCGATGTGGCCGCCCACGCCGATCCCGGGACGCTGCGCGCGGGAGACCATCACCGCGGCGTTCCAGCGGGTGGCGTTCAGGACCTTGCGCTCGATCTCCTCGTTGCCGGGGAAGAACGGCTCGTCCTTGGTGGCGATGGTGTTGACGTAGTCCGTGCTGCGCATCTCCGGCACGGCGACGCGCCGCTCGCGGGCGCGCTCGATCAGCCGCAGCATGAGGTAGCGGGCGCGCTCACGGCCGCGCTCGTCGACGGCGGCGTCGAGGGAGTCCAGCCATTCGCTGGTCTCCTCGGGATCGAAGTCAGGGACCTGGCTCGGCAGGCCGCCAATGATGATCGGGTTGCGATCGGATCCGGAAGCCACGCTGTTCCTTCACTTGTCGGTCGTTGTGGGAGGGTGTCGCGCCGCCTCCATCGTGGACCGCAAGGGGAGAAACGTCATCTCTACCCATGAGTAACCGTTTCGCGCCCTTTGGGGAGTAATCCCTTAGGGGCAATCGACCCGGTCCCGTCTGGTGCGCGGTGTCGCACGACGAGGTGGCCCGACCGTTCCCCACATCGTTGTGGAGTGGGCAGGCTGGGGAGGGCCAACAGGAGACTCTACGCCTGGTCAAGGAGTACTCGGTCACATGGTCGACTGCTGAGACGCTTCCGGACTGCGATCCCTACCAGGAGTGAGCGTCGCCTACAGCGGGTAAGGGGAAAAGGCGATCCGCTGCGCGGAACGTCGTTTGCTGGTGATACTGGGGCAAACGGGAGTGATCCCGGTCACTCCAGGCGGCGTGTCGCCCGCGACGCACCGCAGCCAGGGCCCGATCGGAGGCCGGGTACTTGCGCTCCGCGCCCCGCCCGTGTGGACTACCGGCACAACCCTGGTACCAGAAGACAGGGTCGGATATAGGAGGCAATTCCCGTGAGCGCGACCGCGGACCCCGCGGAGGACAAGACCAGCCAGGCACGTCGGCTGGGCCTTGAGGCCGGACAGGTGGTCCAGGAGCTCGGTTACGACGACGACGTCGACCAGGACCTGCGTGAGTCCATCGAGGAACTCACCGGCACCGAGCTCGTCGACGAGGACTACGACGACGTCGCTGACGTCGTGCTGATGTGGTTCCGCGAGGACAGCGAAGACGGAGATCTGACCGACTCCCTCGTCGATGCCCAGGAGTACCTGGTGGAGGGCGGCCTGGTCTGGCTGCTCACGCCGAAGACCGGGCGCGAGGGCCACGTCGAGGCCAGCGACATCGCCGACGCCGCGCAGACGGCCGGTCTCTCGCAGACCAGCACGGCCGCGGTGAGCAAGGAGTGGTCGGCGGTTCGCCTGGCCACCCCGAAGGCCGCGAAGGCCGGCAAGCGCTGAGGCCTCTGCCGAACATCCCGAGCTGACCGGTGGGGCCCGGACGGAGCACTCCGTCCGGGCCCCACTGCCGTTCCGGGTTCGCTGCCCGCGAAGGCGCCGACATGCCGGGTCTCGGGGCCCGGCGGCAGAATGGCGGCATGGCAGAAGATCACCAACCGGTCCTCCACGGCCCGCGCGGCGTCGCCGACGAGACCCCGGAGACCCTCCGCCCCCGCGTCCTCGGCGCATGGGACGCGGTGATGGCCGTCGCCCGCACGGCCCTGGCGCCCGACGCCCAGGGGCCTGCCGGCCCGGGACCCGGGGGAGCGGGAGCCGGCGAGCAGGAGCCGGGTGGGCAGGGCTCCGGTGGGCAGGGCTCCGGTGGGCCGGGGGATCTGCGGCCGTTGGCCGCGTTGGGGTCGTGGCCGGGGCGGCCGGTGCTCGGGGAGGTCATGGCGGCGGCGCACGGGGGGCCGGCGCCGGAGCGGCGGCCGAAGCCGTTCGATCCGTCGCGGGGCGAGGTGCTGGAGGCCCTGGCGGAGGCCAGGGAGCGGGTCACCGCGGCGCTGGACGAGGTGCTGGCCGCGCCGGAGCTCGGGCGGCGGGTCGTGGACTCCCCGCTCGGCCCGCTGCCGGTGCTGACGCAGATCCACGCCATGGGCCACGAGGCCGCGCAGGCGGTGCTCTCGTTCAGCGGGTCGGTCCCGCCCCAGCTCGCCGACGCGGGCCTCGCGGCCATGGTCGACGTCGTCGGCGCGCTGGCCTGGCGGGCCCGGATCCCGGCGTCCGCGGGCCTGTGGGAGCCCGAGGGCGGCCTCGGCTGGGTCTTCACCGCCGACTCGGACGGCTGGAGCACGCGCCCGCGTACGGCCGGCGACGACGTCCCCGGTGTCGAGGGCGCGGCCCGCCACCTGCTGGTCTCCAGCGGCTCCGTCCCGACGATGCTCGCCCGCGGCGACATCCGGATGCGCCGCGTCACCGGCCTGCTCGCCCTGGCGCCGCTGGTCGACCAGGTCCCGAACCTCCCCGGCGGCCCGCTGCTGCGCCGCGCCGTGGGCGCCGTCTCCGTGCTCAGCAGGCTGCCTGGCTTCCGCTGACCAGCGACATGGCAGGATTGGCTCGGCACGGCCCACGACGATGAGGGGTTTTCGCATGGCAATCGAGGTCGGTTCTCCGGCTCCCGAGTTCTCGCTCAAGAACCAGCACGGCGAGCTCGTCTCGCTCTCGGACTTCCGTGGCGAGAAGAACGTTGTGCTGGTCTTCTACCCGTTCGCCTTCACCGGCGTCTGCACCGGCGAGCTCTGCAGCCTCGAGCGCGAGCTGCCGTCGTTCCAGAACGACGACGTGCAGATCCTGGCCGTCTCCAACGACACGCTGCCCACGCTGCGCGTCTTCGCGGAGAAGGAGGGCCTGGAGTACCCGCTGCTCTCGGACTTCTGGCCGCACGGCGAGGTGTCCCGTGCCTACGGCGTGTTCGACGAGGAGAAGGGCTGCGCCGTGCGCGGCACCTTCGTGATCGACAAGCAGGGCGTCGTGCGCTGGACCGTCGTCAACGGTCTGCCGGACGCGCGCGACCAGCAGGAGTACCTCAAGGCGCTGCAGGCCATCTGAGCCTGACCGGCCGAGCGGTTCGACAGGGCCCGTGGCTCCCGGTTCGCCGGGGTCCACGGGCCCTGTGCCGAACTGCTGATGCCCCGTTACGATCGAGCTCAGCAACGGGCGATCGGCGCGGCAAGAGGGGCAGGAAGAGGAGCCATGAGCGTCACGCTGGCCAAGGGCGGCAACGTCTCACTCTCCAAGGCGGCACCGCATCTGACGACGGTGCGGATCGGGCTCGGCTGGCAGGCCCGCGCGTCGAACGGGGCGCCGTTCGACCTCGACGCCAGCGCCCTGCTCTGTTCGGGCGGACGCGTGCTCGGGGACGAGTACTTCGTCTTCTACAACCACCTCAAGAGCCCCGAGGGCTCGGTCGAGCACCACGGCGACGAGGTCCGCGGCGGGAGCGGCGCGGAGGACGACGAGGTGATCACCGTCCAGCTCGCGCTGGTGCCCACTCAGGTCGACAAGATCGTCTTCCCGGTCTCGATCTACGACGCGGACAGCCGCAGGCAGAGTTTCGGCCACGTTCGCGGCGCCTTCATCCGCGTCGTCAACGAGCAGGACGGGACGGAACTCGCCCGCTACGACCTCTCCGAGGACGCGTTCGACCAGACCGCGATGATTTTCGGCGAGCTCTACCGCTACGAGGGCGAGTGGAAGTTCCGCGCCGTGGGCCAGGGCTACGCGACCGGATTGCGAGGCATCGCACTGGACTTCGGGGTGAACGTTTCGTAAGAATTCGTCATGAGGCGTGGCAGGCCGATCGACGGCGGGCGCGAAAGGGGTGGGCGCGCGGTGTTCCTCCGCACGTTCGGATGGTCCTTCGGAGTCACCTTGCTGGGACTGGCCGCGGCCGGATACCTGTGGGGTGCGGACGGCTTCGGCGTCGTCCTGGTGCTGGCCATCCTGGAGATCTCGCTCTCCTTCGACAACGCCGTCATCAACGCCACCGTGCTGCGCCGGATGAGCCCGTTCTGGCAGCGCGTCTTCCTGACCGTCGGCGTCCTCGTCGCCGTCTTCGGGATGCGGCTGGTCTTCCCGCTGATCGTCGTCGGGCTGACCGCGCACATCGCGCCGCTCACGGTGCTGCGGCTGGCACTCGACTCCTCGCGCACCTATCACGGCCTCAGCTACGCCGAACACCTGGACGCCGCTCACCCGGCCATCGCCGCCTTCGGGGCGGCCTTTCTTTTGATGATCTTCCTGGAGTTCCTCTGCGGGGAGAAGGAACTGCGCTGGCTCGGCCCGCTGGAGCGGACCATGGAGCGCGTCGGCCGGATGGACCGGCTGCCGGTGATCCTCACGCTCGGCGCGCTGCTGCTGGCCGCCCGCTTCTTCGCCGGGGACCGGGCCGAGACCGTCCTGCTCGCGGGCGTGGCCGGGCTGATCACCTATCTGCTGGCGACGGGGCTGTCGGACCGCTTCGAGGCCGTCGGCGTCCCCGACGAGGAGGACGCCGCCGAGCCGGCGCCCGCCCGTGGCCGGCGGGCGCCGTTGCACGTGGCCGGCAAGGCGGCGTTCGTGCTCTTCGTCTACCTGGAGATCCTGGACGCGTCCTTCTCCTTCGACGGCGTGGTGGGCGCGTTCGCGGTGAGCCAGGACATCTTCCAGATCGCCCTCGGCCTCGGCATCGGCGCGCTCTACATCCGCTCGCTCACCGTGCACCTGGTCCGCCAGGGCACCCTGGACGAGTACGTCTACCTCGAGCACGGCGCCCACTACGCGATCGGCGCGCTGGCCGTGATCCTGATGGCCTCGATCAAGTACACGGTCCCCGAGGTGGTGACCGGCCTGATCGGCGTCGCCTTCATCGCGCTGGCGCTGCTCGGGTCCGTCCTGCGCAACCGCCGCCTGGTGGATCTCGAAGGCGACGACCGGGACGACCAGGACGGTGGGGTCGGCGAAAATCCCGTTGTCTCACGGTCGATCGGGCTCTAACGTTCCCGGGTGGAATTCACCCAGGACGACTCGGTAGCCCTCTACGACGAGATGTACCGCTGGGACGGCGCACAGTACGCGTCGGACCGCTTCTACGACGAACTGGTGGACGAAGCCGACGCCGTCCTCGACGTCGGTTGCGGCACGGGCATGATGCTCCATCAGGCCCGCGAGCGTGGCCACGGCGGTCACCTGGTCGGCCTCGACCCGGACCAGCCCTCGCTGCGGCGGGCACGCCGGCGCGCCGACATCGAGTGGGTCGAGGGCGTCGCCGCCGACGCCGTGCGCTGGCAGGGCGAGTTCGCGCTGGCCACCATGGCCAGCAACGCCTTCCAGTGCCTGGTCACCGACGAGGAGCTGCGCAGCTCNNTGCACGGCGCGCTGCGGCCGGGCGGCCGCTTCGCGTTCGAGACCCGCAACCCCGCCGCGCGCGCCTGGGAGAGCTGGACCCCGGACGCCGTCAGCACCGTCGCCGGCAACGGCTGGGACCTGCGGCAGTGGCACGAGGTGCACTCCGTGACCGGGGACCTGGTCACCATGACCGAGACCACCGCCACCCCGGACGGTGAGGTCCTCCACGTCGGCGAGGCGACCCTCCGCTTCCTCGACGAGGCCCAGGCACTGGAAGGCGTTGCTGGCCATGGTGGCCAGCGCGAACTCGCCCTGCCAGCGCACGGCGTCGGCGGCGACGCCCTCGACCCACTCGCTGTCGGCGCGCCGGCGTGCCCGCCGCAGCGAGGGCTGGTCCGGGTCGAGGCCGACCAGGTGACCGCCCAGGGCACGCTCGCAGTCCTGATGGAGCCTCAGGCCCGTCCCTCCACCGCCCG